>CAYUHX010000001.1:0-89022 GCA_964444705.1 uncultured Gammaproteobacteria bacterium
GTGCTTTTTCAATCATATCTCCATATCCTGCCAAAAAAAGCAACAATTTCTTTTCTTCCTTTTCTACCAAAAGCTCGTAATCCACTGCTCCTTGTTCCAAGTTCCTTGTTCCTTTTTTAACCAAACTATTAATGCGAGCCACCACATATAAAATATACGGCGCACTAAATCCTTCAAAACTCGTGGCTTCTTTCATGTTAAACACAATCGTTTTAGCGGCTTCATGCTTTTGCATCGTGAACTTAAGTACCGCTAAAGTAAGTTTTTTAGCCACATCAATAATTTTTTCCTCTCCCCAATCAGCGTGACGTTCTTTGCTCTCTACATACAACTGCTGCGAAATTTCATGGCGCAAATCTTCATATAAAATGACATTCCCTGCTCGCGACGACATTTTTCCTTCGGGCAAATTGACCAAACCATACCCAATATGAGTCATTTTTTTGGTAAACCCGTAGCGTTCCAAAACCTTGAATAATTGTTTGAAATAAAAATTTTGTTCAATACCAGTGATATTAATACTTTCGTCTACTGGATACGTTTTAAATTTTTCTTCGGCTAGCGCTAAATCGCTCGTCATATAAAGCCCCGAACCACTGCCTTTCCGAAGAAGCGCAATGTCGAGCCCATCGGCAGTTAAATCAATAATAACTGCATCTTTTTCTCCAACCACCGCCACTCCTTTTACCAGCAGTTCGTCCACAATTTTCTGACCTCGCTCCTTCACATTGCTTTCTAAAAAAGTTGTCAGGTGCTGCACACCCAATTCATGATGAAGTTTTTCAAAACCATCTAAACTCCATTGGCGCGTTTTTTCAAACAACGGCCATACTTCCAGGTCTTTAGCTTCAAGTTTTTTTTGTAATTCTTCAAGCTCAGGTTTCACTTCAGGATGTTCATTCACATAGGTACTTGCCTCGGCATAGATTTGCCCGAGCCATTTTTGCGCATTAGCTGGCGGGTTTTCGGTGCTATGAAATCGTTTCAGTCCCCATATACATTTCACCACATGGGCTCCAAAATCATTAATATAATTAACTGGAATTATCTCAAAACCACTGTGACGATAAAGCCCTACCAATGTGTTGCCAATCGCCACATTGCGCAAATGCCCGACATGAAATTCTTTGTGGGTATTTTGCGATGGATACTCAAGTAAAATCTTTTTTCCTTGCCCTAGTGTGCTCGCGCCAAACGCCAGGCCTTCTTTTTCAACTGCAGTCAAAACCATCTTGGCTAAGAAACCGGGTTTAAGATAAAAATTAACATAGGGCCCTTCCGCGGTCACTTCTTGAAATTCTTCGTAATGTTCCAAATGTTCGCGCTCAATCACCTCTACCAACTTTCGGGCCACCTCAACTGGGCTTATTTTTAATTCTTTCGCGCGGGTAAAACAGGGAAACGCAAAATCACCCAATTCAGAATTAGGCGGAACGCCAAGAATAATCTCTCCCGTCACACCGGCCGCGCGCAAAATTTCGGCCGCACTATTTTTTAAGGTATTCATCATAAGATTGCACATTACATTTTTTGGAGATACTGCCAAGAATCACGTATCGCCTGCTCACCCACTACCTCCAAGGTTAAAAACCGTTCATATCCAACCGCTGATAAATGTGCCAATAGCTGAGCGAGTGGTAAATCAGCAGTACCAAGCGCGAGATGCCCTTTACCACCAAGGGTCGCATCATGCAAATGAATATTATTAATTCGCGCACAATTTCTGGCAATCCAATTTTGCCAATCTGGTTCTTTGTTTTGAATCACATGGCCAATATCAAGAGTGTATCCGAAATTTTTCAATGGGCCAACCACCGCTTCAAGTTCTAGTAAATTTTCTAGCAAGGTCGACGTAGTCGGCGTACGACTGGCTGGCATGTTTTCAATACCAACCCGGAGATCTGGTGATAGCTGCAATTTTGAAAGCCATTCTTGAAAAATTTCTTGCGTTTTCTGTCGTGGTTGATACCAAGGAAAATGTCCCGCATGGATAGTAAATACTTCGGCCCCAACTTCGAGCGCCCAGTTATAGGCCTGTTGTAAAATTTCAAGCGATGCTCGATTAATCTGCTCACGACTGACCAAACCAATATTCACAAAAGGTGCATGAACGATTTTACGATATTTTTTCAAGCCCTGTTTTAATACATCGGTCGTCTTGGCAGTCTGATCAGTGTACTCAAGTAAAATCTCGACATGTTGCAGACCCTCAAAATTGTCTAGTTGGTTAATCTTCTCCTTAAGCGTTGTCTCATCAGCATCAAACAGTTCTAAAAAACTTCCCAAACTAAAATTGCGTTTCATACTAAACAATTTTCAGATAAAACCGATTTCCTTTTTGCACCACATCGCCCTGTTTGAGCATTGTCTCAATTGACATAACTTTTTCTTCATTCACTTTTACTCCGCCCTGGGCAATCACTTGCCGTGCTTCAGATTTGCTTTTCACAAACCCTGCTTCGACTAATACCGATACAATATCATAGGCCGCTGGCGCAAGCTCAGGAACAACCGCCGGCTTTTCTTTGCTTTGAATTACTTGAACGAATTGCTCTTGGCCCTGATGACCAGCCGCTTCGCCCAAAAAAGTTTTGGTAATTTCAAACGCCAAACGTAATTTGGCATCACGAGGATTCGCAGCAGCCAACTGCTGCCTGATTTCTTCGATCTCAGCGCTTGGCAGTGTGGTGCAGAGCTCAAACCCCGGCATAATCATACCATCACTCCAGCGCATCACTTTGCCAAACATATCTTCCGGCGAATCGGAGAGTGCAATCATATTACCCTCGCTTTTGCCCATTTTTTTACCGGTGTCATCAGTCAACAATTTGGTGGTGAGGACAAATTTTTCTTTACCCTTCATCTCTTTCATCAGCGTCCGCCCGGCGAGCATGTTGAATGTTTGATCATTCCCTCCCACTTCACCATCAACATCCATCGCGACACTATCGTACCCTTGCATGAGTGGGTATAAAAATTCATGGAGATAGATTGGTTTTTCCTCTTTAAGACGTTTCTCAAACATATCGCGCTCCAGCATTTGCTGTACGGTAAAATGTGAAGACAGTTCAACCACATCGGCAAAGCTCATTTTTCCGAGCCACTCACTATTAAACTTAATTTCAGCTGGATTATCACCGTCAAATTTTAAAATCCGTTCGGCCTGTTTTTTATATTCTTTACAATTTTCAAGTACGTGCTCGCGAGTTAGTTTTTGTCGCGCTGCGCTCTTATCGGTGGGGTCGCCAATCATGCCGGTAAAATCACCAACAAGCATAATAACCTTATGCCCCAAATCTTGAAACTCACGCAATTTGAGGAGCGTAATGCCGTGGCCAATGTGGAGTGTGGGAGCAGTCGGGTCATAGCCGGTGTAGAGCGTCAGCTGTTTTCCCTCTTTAAGACGCGCCTCTAAAAATTCGGGTTTGGGGTACACATTCTCTCTACCGCGCGTTAATAATTTTTTAATTGCCTCTTCATCGGTGATGATTTTCATATACATTTTTTAAAGTAAATGGACGCCACCAATCTTTTTATCAGGTTCGACATCATCGCTTTTTTTCTCCGCAGATTTAACGACAACAGGCTTTGGCTCGGTTTCCGACATTTCAACTGGCAGCGCCTCTTTCACGCCAGTCAACGCAGCAAGCCTTTCACTCAAACGCTCATTCATTACCGAAAGAAAAAGTGGCCAGACACGTAAAAACGATTCTAAACTTTTACTAAAACCTTCGTATCGTCTTCTTCCGACACTGGTTTTAATATTGGAAAAAAAATTGTATTACACTGATAATGTATTTTTTTGCTTCAGCGTATTTTATTTTTCTCAATGAAAATAAACTCATTGTTTCTCCTGGAAGGAGTGCTCCTTCCGCAAAACCAACATCTAATACTTTATCTTCATAAAGAGTGTGATCTAAAAAACCATCGAGCTTTTCAATTTTTTCTTTAATGAAATTATACATATCTTCTGGTGATTCATTTTGCTCACACATAGTGCGCACTACTTCAACTATGTGTCTATTTACCTCTGCCAACTCTTTTTGTAATGCCCGCAAAACGCCAGGAGCTTCTTGTTTTTTTCTTTCTAAAATTTCAGCCAAATACGGCGGCCTTTTTTCACCTCGCTCACCGACGGTATCGCCATAAATTTCTAGAGGGTATCCTATGGGCATATTATTAAAATCCTAATTGTTTCAATGCGGCCAAAACTGAATTTTTCTTATCTTCACTTTGCTGCAATTTCTCTCGTTCTTTCGCCACAAGTTCTGCTGGAGCACGAAGAATAAAATCTTGATTCGCTAATTTCTGCTCCAACCCTGCGCTATATTTTTCTGCTTCGGCTAATTCTTTTTCCAAACGAATTTTTTCTTTTTCTTTATCAATAGCACCAGCCATATCAATCGACACTTCAACACCGGCTTCTTTGAAATTAACTGAATTTGGCACCTGCTCAATTGTTTCGCCAATGATAAGTTCTTCAATTCCCGTCCGCCAATTTTTGATTATTGCCGCATTTCGTTCAAACAGAGCAACATAATAACCAGCTCCAATGCGTACCGTTATTTTTTTGCCCGGCTCAATTTTTTTATCCGCTCGAATAGAACGAATTTTTAAAATGACTGACAAAATTTTTCCTTGAAAAGAAACTGCACGCCCGCTTGGCGCTTGAAAAATTGCGGTTGGATATTTTTCAATCATTATACACGCTTCTTGTCCATATATTTCGCTCCAAATTGCTTCGGTCACAAACGGCATGAAAGGGTGCCACAATTTCATCAACGTGTTTAAAATATAATTGAGAATTTCAGATTTACCTCCTTCAATTTTTGCACATTCTAAATAACAATCAGCGAGTTCATCCCAGGTAAACGCTCGCAAACGTTCGCCTGCGCCAGATAATTCAAATCCGTCTAAAGCTAACCTCACTTCCCCAACTAAACGATTCAATGATTCTAAAATAAAGGCATCAGCGTCGGTTTTGGCTACAGGCTGCTCTATATTTATTTTCGGGCTATCAATCGTAAGAAGCATAAACCGCGCCATGTTCCAGAGTTTGTTGGCAAAGTTACGAAAACCGGCAATCTTTTCTTCGGATAATTTCACATCATTGCCCGGCGTGCTGCCAAGAAGAAGCGACAAGCGCGTGGCATCAGTGCCATATTTGGCAATCATGTCGAGTGGATCAATAATATTGCCAAGAGTTTTACTCATCTTTCTCCCCTCTTCATCACGCACCAGGCCATGCAAATACACGGTATTAAAAGGCACTTCTCCGAGCGCGTAAGTGGTCATGAGAATCATGCGCGCCACCCAGAAAAACAAAATATCATACCCGGTTTCAAGCACACTCGTGGGGTGGAAATTTTTGAAATCGGGAGAGTGCGCAAGCCAGTCTTCTAGCGTTTCAAATTGTTCAAAATTATTTTTCTCGAGCAACGTCGAAAACGTCCACAATCCAGAAGAAAACCAAGTGTCGAGAGTATCAGGATCTTGTGCTAATTCTTTTGCTGAACACTTTGGACACACTGCAACCTCATCAACTGACACAATAATTTCACCACATTTTTCATTTATTCCTTGTTCTTTACTCTTTAATCCTTGGCAATACCACACCGGAATCTGATGCCCAAACCAAATTTGACGACTAATACACCAATCGCGCAAATTGTTGATCCAACTAAAATACGTTTTCTCGAAACGTTCAGGAATTATTTCTATCTGTTTGGTGTTCACTACCTGCTGCATCAATTCTTTGAGCGATACTTCCTGCCCAGCGTTTATACCAATTAAATTTGATTTAGGAAGAATAAATTTTTTATTCACATCAACAAACCACTGCACCTTAGGGAGCGGCTCTACCACATCTTTGAACCGATCGGAGGTGCCGACATTTTGAATTGTCTCGGTTTCTTCACGCAATAAATTTTGTGCCTTCAAATACTCTACAAATTTTTCGCGGGCTTTTTCAACAGATAGCCCCGCATAGTCTGTGCCTGCAGATGCGGTCATGGTACCATCTTCGCCAATCACCGAAATAAGCTCAATGGGGTTTCCAGCCGCTTTTTGTCGTTGATACATTTCAAAGTCGATCATGCTATGCGCGGGAGTAACACCAAGCGCGCCGGTGCCAAAATTTTCATCAACACCTTCGTCAGCAATAATTTTAATGGTCAAATCATGGCCGGATTGCCCAACATTTTTTACATGAAAAATTTGACCGATGTACTCTTTCCATTTTCCTTCTGGATGCACGGCCACAGCGGTGTCACCAAGCTTCGTTTCCGGCCGAGTGCTGGCAATGGGAATCGGAAAATCATGGCTGTATTTAAACGTGTATAATTTTGCCGGGCGTTCAACATGCACGAGCTCGTCATCACTACACGTTGATTGGCCTTTTACCGACCAATTAACCACGCGGTACCCACGATAGATGAGCCCGTCTTCGTACATTTTTTTAAACACCATGCGCACCGCACGACTTCGCACCTCATCAAGGGTGTAGGCTTCACGATTCCAGTCAAGCGAGGCACCCATTCTTTTGCTTTGATTCACAATCGTGTCATGACTCTCTTTGGCAAACTGCGCTACTTTTTCTAAAAAAGCGTCACGCCCCAGCTCAGTTTTTGGTTTAACAAAACCTTCTTTTTTTATAAGCAATCCTTCTACTTTAGATTCAGTTGCCACCGCTGCGTGATCTGTTCCCGGCACCCACAGCGTTTGGTCGCCTTTCATGCGATGATACCGCACCAGCACATCTTCAATTGCAAGCATGGCGGCATGGCCCATATGGAGGGTTCCTGTCACATTCGGTGGGGGCAACACAATCGAAAAATGAGAAGAATCGTTGTTGATAATACCTTTTTCAAGGCACCTATCTGGATTAAAAAAACCACTCTTTTCCCAACGAGCGTAAATTGCAGCTTCGTACTGCTGCGGTTCGTACGTTTTAGGAATTTCTTTCATATACACCACTAGTACTCAATCTAAAATATATCTACCATTTTTTATACCTCAAATCAGAGCTCACTATACTAAAAATAGAGACAAATTTCAAGTGTTTAAGCGATTTTTTGCAGAATAAACAGCTTATCCACACCCCATTTGTGCCTGCTTTTGACTTTATTGAAGAGAGCTGGTAGTATTGCCTGTTCTCTTCAAAATAGAGAGAAAAAAAGCCCTTTTTCACATAGTGGTATGGCTCTAAACGACCTACAACAAATTCGCACCCTTATTGACCAAAGTCATTATATTTTGGTGGTTTTTGCGCCCTCACATACTGGTGACAGCCTCGCCACCGCACTCGCCTGGAAATACTTCTTAGAACACTCACACAAGCAGGTAGAAATTGCCTCAGAAAATTTCTCTTTACCAAAAAATCTTGGGTTTCTTAAGGGAAGTGATGTAGTTAAACCCACACTTTCACGTTTACAAAAATTTATTATCAAGGTTGACGTGAGCAAAACCGAGATTGAAAATTTAAGCTACGATATTAAAGATCAGACCCTTTCAATTTACCTCACTCCCAAACATGGCTTTGTCACCAAAAATGATTTGCGCACGGCTCAATCTATTTTCAAATACGACCTCATCATCACCATCAATACTCCTGACCTCGAATCACTTGGTGAACTTTTTCAAAACAACACCGATCTTTTTTATCGAACACCACTCATCAATATCGACTATCGTCCGCACAACGAACAATATGGTCAACTAAACCTCGTTGATGTCACCGCCACGGCCAGCGCCGAGGTAACCTATGGCCTTTTGCGACAACTCAATAATGATCTCATTGACGCCGACACTGCCACCGCTCTTTTAACCGGTATGATTGCCACCACTAAAAGTTTTAAAACCACCAACGTCACCCCGCAAGCTCTTGCCCTCGCGAGTGAACTCATTAAACGCGGCGGTGAACGTGAGCGCATCATTAACCAGCTCTACCAAACAAAATCACTGACCACTCTCAAATTATGGGGGCAAGCACTCAGTCATCTCCAAAGCGAACCTTCTCTTGGACTAGTTTGGACCACTCTCACCCGTGAAGATTTTATTCGTTCAGGAGCAGAGCCTGATGATTTACATGGTGTTATTGATGAACTTATTAGCAATTCTCCTGAAGCCAAAATAATTTTACTTCTCTACGAAATTAACACTCCGGGTGAACAGGGTAAAATTCACGGACTTATCTCAACTGAAAAAAACTTCAGCGCCATTGATATGGTGCGTAGCTTTAACCCAACCGGCGACAGAAAACAAGCCCGCTTTACCGTAGAAGAAAAACAACTTCATACGGTGGAGGCGGCCGTCATTGAACGCATTCGCGAACATCGCAGTACTAAAGCCTAACGCGACATTCTTCTTCAAATAAGTGGCGCACCCGTCATTTCAGGTGGAGGATCCACACCAAGCAGAGATAAAACTGTCGGTGCTACATCTCCAAGTACTCCCACTGGTGAAAGTAAACTTAGATCTCCTTCAGGCGGATCACCACTCGGACCAGCCTGCCCCATAAAATCATTACCAATAATTAAAAATGGCACTGGATTAGTTGAGTGTTCTTTGTCCATTTCTCCAGTTTGCAGATTGATCACCTCTTCGGCATTGCCGTGGTCAGCTGTCATAAGCACCACACCGCCTTTGGCAAGCGTATGCTCAACCACAAGACCAAACGCTTTATCCGCGGCTTCACAACCCTTTATGGTGGCAGCCAAATTACCCGTGTGACCTACCATATCAGCATTTGCAAAGTTCATCGTTACAAAATCATACACACCGCTATCAATCGCATCGACCGCAGTTTTGGCCACCGCAGCAACAGACATTTCTGGTGCTTCGGCATATGAAGCAACTTTAGGCGAAGGAATAAGCGCTCGCTCTTCACCCGGGAAGGCTTCTTCGATAGTGCCGTTCAGAAAAAAAGTCATGTGTGCATATTTTTCTGTTTCGGCAATGTGCATTTGCTTCAAACCCGCTTTACTTAGCACCTCAGCCAAAGAATTGTGAATTACCACTGGGGGATACGCCACCGTTACCGGCAAATTTTTTTCGTACTCGGTCATGGTGACAAAAAATAGATCATTTATATAGTCTCGAGGAAATTTATTGAATGCGGGAAGCACAAACGCCTCAGCCAGCTGGCGCGCACGATCAGGACGAAAATTAAAAAAAATAACTGCATCCCCATTTTTAATAGTGGCGCGAGGCTGACCGTTTTGAGCGATGACAGTGGGAATAAATTCTTCATCATAATTTTTTTCCGCATACGCCATTTCAATCGCTTTTAACGGATCTTCAGCAACACGATCTGCTTTCCCTTCCGTCATTGCTCGATATGCTTTTTCACAGCGATCCCAACGATTATCTCTATCCATCGCATAATATCGCCCTGATAAACTGGCAATGCTCCCCACCTTGAGCGCATTCATTTTTTCTTGCAGCTCTTTGACAAAACCTAAACCAGAATTAAAAATACAATCACGACCATCTAAAATACCATGAACAAACACCTCGCGGCTAAGACCCTGACGCTGGCACATATCAAGGAGAGCGTACAAATGTTCGTTGCTCGCATGCACATTGCCAATGCCCAAAAGTCCAATAAGATGCAGCTTTGAACCATTTTGTTTTACCTTTTCAACGGCTTTACGAAGCACTTCATTTTCTTGAAAAGCACCACTTGAAATATCTTGAATAATGCGCGGTAGTGATTGATAGTAGACACGACCTGCACCGATGTTAAGATGTCCCACCTCAGAATTACCCATTTCTTCGGGCATAAGACCAACTTCCATCCCCGAAGCACGGAGTGTCATCACGGGATATTTTTTTATGTAATTTGAAAAATTAGGTGTCTTCGCACGTGTAATAGCATTCCCCTCGGTATCAGGTGCTACTCCCCATCCATCAAAAATAACTAATACCACTGGACGATATTGATACGGCATATATTAGAATAAAGACTTAGCGGTCATTTCTTTAGGTTTTTTTATATGCATCATTTTTAAAATAGTGGGTGCAACATTAGCGAGCTTTCCTTCTTTGAGTTCTTCTCCCGGCTCAATCCCCCACATTTCATAGTGCTTTTTAGAGGCCACCACAATGAAGGGAACCGGCTCTCGAGAGTGCTCAGTATCAACCTCACCAGTGCCTGCATTAATCATTTCTTCTACATTACCATGGTCAGCGGTGATAATAGCCTGCGCGTTACACGCGAGAACTTCATCAATGATATGTTGCAGTTGCTCGTCAATACAAGCAACGGCCTGCACCGCAGCTGCTAAATTTCCCGTGTGACCTACCATATCGGGTGCGGCAAAATTCGCTGCAATAAATTCATATTTTCCGCTCTGGATACCCGCGATAACAGCGTTAGCAACCTCTTTGGTCTTCATCTCTGGCTTATCAGCATAACTCATAATTCGATCTGACTCAATCTTCAGTCTTTCCTCACGGCAAAGCGGTTCAGCGTAACCTCCGTTAAAAAAATAAGTAATATGGGCAAATTTTTCTGATTCCGCCACATAAAGCTGCGTGCGTGGACAAAGAGTTGCCACAAGCCCATTTATCACATCGCGACTGGGAAAGGCGGTCAAAACCCCACCTAAGTCTGGGCCAAAATCAGTCATAGCTACAAAACGAATATTTTTTGGTACATAGGTACGTTTAAAACTTCCTGGATTCATGCGTTCAAAGTCTGTTTGCACCAATGTTTTACTAAACTGACGCGCTCGGTCGCTACGTAAATTGTAGAAAAAAACGACATCATTGTCTTCAATGTGCACTGCCTTTTTTTGTGCGGATTGAATGATAGTCGGCGACACAAATTCGTCAGACTCGCCACGGATATACGCTGCTTCGAGCGCTGCTTCAGGAGTTTCAGCCATATACGCAGCCTCACCAAGCGCAATAGCCTCATACGCCAATTTGGTTCGATCCCAATTTTTATTACGATCCATACCATAATAACGCCCCATAATACTGACCACTTCTTCGGTGCCATGAAAACGCGCTTTAAGCAACGCAAGGTGATGTAGTGCATCATATTGTCCAGCGTCTCGACCGTCGCTAAAAAGATGAAGATATACGCGACCAATTCCTTCTTGATTTAAGAGATCAAGGAGCGCATACAGATGCTCTGGGCAGGCATGGGCGCTATTATGATTCGACAAAAGCCCCACTATATGCGCAGCAGCGCCATATTGTTTCGCATGCTGCACCGCTTGCTGAAATGCGGTGTTCTTAAAAAAAGTCCCATCGGCCACAGACTCAGAAATATACAGGGCATCTTGTTTCACTACCCGACCAGCACCTAAATTAAGGTGCCCCGCCTCGCTATTACCTTCCTGACCGTCAAACACGCCCACCGCCTCACCACTCGCGGCGAGTGATGTGTGCGGAAAATGTGTAAGCCAACGAAAATAATGTGGCGCTGTTTTTGGAGTAATAACCGCGTTTTTTTTAGCTGGATCCATCATTCCCCAGCCATCTAAAATTAAGAGTACCGTTGTAGGTTGTGTTAGCATAACAACAATCACTTTCTCCCCCCCCTCATCTTATTTAAAAACTACTTTCCCAATTCTTCTTCAATTTCCATAAGACGATTATATTTCTCCACCCGCTCCGAACGAGATAAAGAACCAGTTTTTATAAATTCGGCATTCACAGCTACTGCTAAGTCAGCAATAAAGGTATCGGCAGTTTCACCACTTCGGTGTGACACACTTATCTTATACCCATGATGTTGGGCCAAGGTGATGGCAGCAACCGTTTCCGTAAGTGTGCCAATTTGATTTACTTTAATAAGAATAGCATTACCCACCTTTCGTTCAATTCCTTGCTCGAGCCGCGCAACATTGGTGACAAACAAATCATCACCCACCAAAGCCACTTTTTTACCAAGTTCTTTGGTGAGAAGTTGCCAATGCTCCCAGTCATCTTCAGCTAACCCATCTTCAATAGACATGAGCGGATATTTTGTGACTAATTTTTTCCACATGGCAATCATTCCCTTGCCATCAAGTATTCGTTTATCGGTTTTAAGTGTATATTTTCGACGCTTCGTATCATAAAATTCTGATGATGCAGGATCCATGGCAATAGAAACATCTTTTCCAGGCTTATACCCCGCCGCCAAAATGGCTTTCATTATATATTGAAGTGCCGCCTCATTACGAGGCAAGCGAGGAGCAAAACCACCTTCATCACCCACACCCACTGCATACCCTTTTGCTTTTAAAATCTTTTTTAACGCATGAAACACTTCAGATCCAATACGCACTCGCTCGCGAAAAAGGCGCGCATGCGGCACGAGCATGCATTCTTGAAAATCAACCGTCCAATCAGCGTGTGCTCCACCATTGAGCACATTCATTGTTGGAGTGGGCAAAATAAAATCTTTGTACGTAAGCTGAAAGGCTTGACGCAAATACCTATAAAGCGGAAGACCAGCTGCCAGTGCCCCCGTACGAGCCGCCGCAAGCGAGACTGCCAAGAGAGCGTTTGCTCCCCATTTTTCTTTATTAGGCGTGCCATCACCCGCAATCATGGTTTCATCAAGAAGAGCTTGTTGAAATATATCTTTACCAATCAGAAGCGGTGCAATTTTCTCTTTAATATTTTTCACTGCTTTTAACACACCCTGACCACCATACCGCACACCCCCATCACGAAGTTCGAGCGCTTCATGAACCCCAGTTGATGCTCCTGAAGGAACTGCCGCCACACCAACAAGACCATTTTCAAGTACTACGCTCGCCTGCACAGTTGGATTACCGCGCGAGTCTAAAATTTCACGAGCATTGATTTGAGTAATGCGCATAGAATTAGATGTAAACACGTTTAAAAACAAAGAAATAATTTCCTCTTAAGTATACCCTTTTTTTAGCGAACAAAAAAGAGGCAAGCCAAAGACTCGCCTCTTTTTAAATTTATTTTTATTCTGCAACTATTTCGTAGGTAACACTCACATTCATCACCGCATCCCGACTGCCACCTGCCACCTCGGCCGGAGCAATACTTGGAGCAGCCATCTCTTTAAACGCCATGCCGCCGTTCGCATAAGGGAAGATAGGATTTTCACTGCCTTCATATTCATTAAACCCAACGACACTCACAAGTCGCACCCCAAGCACCCGCGCCAATTCCATTGCTTTTACTTTAGCGTCAGCCAATGCTTTTTTACGCGCTTCAGCTTTTACATTCTCCATATCATCAATAGTGAAGCTAAGGCCGCTTACCTGATTGGCATTAAAACGACCAGCCAAACCAAGCACTTGAGAAATTTTGCTGAGATCACGAATTTTTACAGTCACATCACTACTTACACGGTAGCCTTTGAGCTCTTGGCCCTTGTCTTGAGTGTAGTTATAGTCAGGATAAATAGAATAATTTGATTTGATATCTTTATCAGCCACACCCATTTTTTTGAGTTCGGCTACAAGTGGATCCATCACTTTTTTGTTGGCAAGCTGCGCCGAGGCCACATCTTTATCTGTATTGGTAAAGCCAATAGTAGTCATGGCAATATCGTTAGCAGCACTCGCTTTACCCATGCCATTCACCACAATAGTGCGCTCCATACGATCGGCTCGACCGATATAGTTAAACTTTTTTAAATTATTACGAATGAGCGTGCCTAAAAAAACAATACTATACACGACTAACACCATCATCAAAGCAAATGCTATTTTTCGTCCAAATTCGCCACCGCAACCGCACCAACGGCCACATCCATGAGAAGAACCACATGCCGCTGTGAGCGCGTCCGAAGAACTTGGTTTAATAGAAGGAGACATACTATTTTACATATTAATTTCCTGCCATATGGCAAGAAAATGAATAATACATTAATGGCACCTAAAAAAATCAACGATGCGACTCTGTAACCAGGTTTACTCCTGGTAATTTTTTTCCACTTAAAAACTCAAGCATTGCACCACCGCCAGTTGAAACCAAATCAATGTCTTCAGTTGCCCCAATGCTTCGAATTATTTCTACGGTTTCACCACCACCACACACACCCACAGCTGGCCCTTTGGCACGCGATGCAATGAGCCGAGCTAAACTCACGGTGCCGTATTCATATGGATGTTTTTCAAAATAACCCATCGCACCGTTCCAGACAATCATTTTAGCACGTTTTATATAATGAGCATAGAGCCGCACTGTTTCAGGGCCAATGTCATAAATCCCTTCTTCTTTATTTTTAAAATGTATTTCAGTATCAAGCGCAACCACTCGGGCACCACTCCCATCAATTTTTCCCACAACCGCGTCAACAGGCACAATAATTTTCTTTTTACGCCCATAGCAAAGCATAGCCGTTCGTTCTTTTTTGTCTATCACCGAACAACCAACTTTTTTACCTTGCGCGGACAAAAGTGTGTTTGAAAGACCGCCACCAATAAGAATATAATCAGCCACCGAAAGCAGGCGTTTTAAAACCGGAATCTTAGTCTCTAATTTAATACCGCCAAGCACCACCACGAGCGGATGCTTTGGTCGATTTAGCACTTGCCTTAACCCCGCAAGTTCTTCGGCCATGAGAAGCCCTGCATAGGTGGGCATATACACACCAACTGCTGAAACCGATGCCGCCGCATGATGCGCGACTGCAAATGCATCATAGACAAAACAATCTGCCAGCTGTGCGAGTTTGGGGGCAAGCGTAAATGGTTTTTCTTCCTCTCCTTTAAAAAAACGAATATTATCAAGAAAAAGAATATTTCCTGGTGCCATTGCAGCTATTTTTTTTTCAACCTTGGCCCAATAGACTGCGGATTTTTCACCTTGATACGGCACAAAAATTACTTTTTGCGACGTCAATTTTTCAAAAGCTCGGACTACCGGCTTAAGCGACAAGGCCGCATCAAATCGTGCCTTTGGCCGACCAAGATGAGTTACCACCACCACTCGCGCTCCACGCTCAGACAAATAACGAAGAGTGGCGATTCCCCGCTGTATTTTATAATCATCACTCACCCGCCCATTCTTGAGTGGCACATTAAAATCTGATCGAACGAGCACGCGCACGCCTTGCCAAGTGCGTCGAGAAGTTATCTTTTTTACAGATACAGCCATAGAATTATTCTATCAAAGAATCATATCCTTCATCAGCAGGCCACACATAATGCTCAAAAGCCCATTCCACTGCATCACGAGCTTCGGTAAATCGACTTTCATTAGAATTTGCTCCAAGCACGACCGCTTCCACTACACGTTCTTTCTCACCACTAATTTGTACCGCAAAATTATATCCTGACTCTACAATATAACCAGTTTTACCTACAATATTTTCTTTTCCAAATGAGCTTGGAATCCAATTCGTCAAAAGCCAATTAGTTGTCCACACCAATCTCTTTTTATTTTTTCCAAGCGGCTCAGCATAATACTCCCCAGTGTGAAGAACTTGATAAATCTTTTCCTTACTTAAAGCTTCTTTTAACAAATGAGCAATATCAATGCTATTTCCTACATTGCGACTATTGAGGCCAGTCGGTTCAACAAACGAAAGCGTCGTAAGGTGTAACGTGCGAGCTTTTGCATTCATTTTTTCAACAAATTGTTCCTCGGTGAGACCGCTCAGGCGCACGAGTGCGGTAATTGCGGTATTTGAAGAACCGATAAGGGCCACATGCCACAAATCTTCGGCAGTAAAACGCTCACCTACAGACACATGGTGGCTTGAGCCATCAGTATCAGCCTCAACAATAGCGGTGGTGGTGGTCCAATCAATCGGCAAATCAAGTAGCACAAGCGCGCTCATAAGCTTGGTGATACTCGCGAGCGGCCGTACTTCTTCCGCGTTTTTAGCAAAAAGAATACTTCCACTTTTAACATCTACCACCAAGAGCGCCGCAGCACTAAACGGTTTGGTATACGCCTCTTTATTTTTTTGTAATGGAATGGTTGGTCGGCTAGGTGGCAACACCTCTGGCACAAGATCACCTCCTGTGGAATGCGTACGCTCACTCGCGACCGGCAGTCGTGGCGAAACAAAACCGAGCGATGTTTTTTGCACGCTCACTGGTCCAAGTAGCACCAAGATGACTCCCAAAAACATGGTGCCAAAAGAAAATAATGAATCCGATAATCTGTTCGCCATAGTTTTTTTTATTCCCCAGCTAAAAGCGCACTTTGTATATACGGATGATGATGCAACGTCTCATATTCTGGCAACTCCGTCAATGCGGTGATGCCAAGATGGCGCAGGTATTCTACCGTCACTTCATACGAAGGCACAAGCGCCGACGCTTCGCCATCAACTTCTTTAATCAAACCTCGAAGAAGTAAATTACGCAAAATAACACTACAATTAACCCCACGGAGTTGCTCAATCTCCGGCCGAGTGATGGGGCCACAATACGAAATAACGGTTAAAGTTTCAAGCTGAGCTTTAGTAAGCTCACCCGAAATTTCGGCTTTTAGAAATTGTTCTGTTGCCAAACGGTTTTCCGCATGCGCCACCATTTGCCATTCATCACCAGCCTGAAGGAGCATTACACCAGAGTCTTCATTCGATCGTGCGGTGCGGAGCTCACCCAAAAGCACACGCATTTCATCAAGCGGTATTGCCAAGGCTTCAGCTAGCCGCTTAGTTGAAAGCGGTTTTGAAGCCACAAACAGAATTGATTCAAGTTGCGAAAGAAGTGAACGCATAAAAATTAATTAATATGACGGATGAGCATATCCGCAAACACATTTTCTTGATCAATCATGGCCCGCTCTTGTTTTACCAATTCAAGCAAGGCCAAAAAACTCACAATCACCTCTGTTTTATTTTCGGCCTGAGAAAAAATAGTGCTAAACATGATTTTTTTGTGCTGCACCAGAGCCTCATAAATACTTTCTATTTTTTGTTTCAAAGAAATCGAACGATCAATCGCCACCTGCGGCAACGCCGGTAATGGCTTGAGGCGTTTAAGCAAGGCATGAAATGCTGCTTGCACATGCGGCATATCAGCATTAGTCGGGAGTACAAATCCATCTACTTTGAACGGTGGCTCTACGCGTCCATACGCCATTTTTCCCTGCAGCCACAGCGCCTGCACTCGTCTACTTGCCTCAACGTATTGTTTATACAATTTTAATTGCTCAGCAAGACTAGGGCCTTCGGCGGCTTCATCCGGATAGAGTAATGGCAGAAGTTGCTTTGATTTAAGATAGACCAAACGAGCAGCCACCACTAAAAAATCAGCTAATGCCTCGGGATGTGATTCCTCAAGTGTACTCAAGTGACGCAAATATTGCTCAGTCACCTCCGCCAGCGCAATATCGGTAATGGCTAATTTTTCTTCTTCAATTAATTGCAACAATAGATCCAACGGACCTTCAAAATGGGCGAGTTGTACGTCCGTGGTCATACGTTGTTATTATTTTGTTTCAACACGATTCTTAATATGCACTTCAACCAGTGTTTTTTCTGGTAACGGCGTTGGCGCCCCCATCATTAAGTCTCTGGCATCACCCGTTTTTGGAAACGCTATCACCTCACGAATATTGGGCTCGTTGCACATGAGCATGGCAATGCGATCAATGCCTGGAGCAAATCCACCATGTGGTGGCGCACCGAACGTAAAGGCTTCAAGCATGTGCCCAAAACGTTCTTGCTGTTCTTGTTCACTGATTTTTAAAAGATCAAAAATCTTTTTCTGCAATTCGCGCTCGTGAATACGAATGCTGCCGGAAGATAATTCATATCCGTTCAAAACTAAATCATACGCATTAGCGCGGATACTCATTAAATCTTCACCCTTCATAAATTTCTCGCGATCCTCATCTTTAATTGAACAAAATGGGTGATGCTTGGCCGCGATATTTCCCTCATCATCTTTTTCAAACATCGGAAAATCCAAAATCCAAGCAAAAGCAAATTCATCCGGATCATTTTTATTCACGCGCAGATCTGGTTTATCCGTACCGTATTTATCCACGCATTCTTGATAGGTCAAACGCGGGAAAGGTAAGTTGGTAAACTTTTTTTCCGGCGCAACCTGTTTTACAAGTTCAATAAACATCGCTTCGGTATAGGTCAAAATATCTTCTTGGGTCACAAACGACATTTCGAAATCGAGCTGCGTGAATTCTGGCTGACGATCACCTCGCTGATCTTCATCACGAAAACAACGAGCGATTTGAAAATAGCGCTCAAACCCCGCCACCATCGAAAGCTGTTTAAACTGTTGGGGAGATTGTGGCAACACGTAAAATTTTCCCGCGTGCAAGCGAGAGGGCACAATATATTCACGCGATCCTTCGGGAGTACCTTTCATGAGAATCGGCGTTTCAATTTCCACAAAATCATTCCGGTGCATGTACTCACGAAAAAAACCGATGATTTTATCGCGGGTACGAATATTTTTTTGCATACGCACACTGCGCAGATCAAGATAACGATACTTCAAGCGCAACTCTTCACTAATTGGTGTCGTATCTTTATCAATTTCAAACGGCGGCGTTTCAGCGGTGTTTAAGACTTTCAATTCTTTAATCAAAACTTCAATGGTGCCAGTTGGCATGTCGGGATTCTTCTGTTTCTCGCCACGCTCTTTCACGAGGCCACGAATTTCAATCACCCATTCCGGACGCACGGAAGTTAACTTTTCAAGCGAAGCGGCGTCCAATTCTTGCGGCACGCCCACAAGTTGCACAATGCCCGAACGATCACGCAAATCTAAAAACACAATTTTGCCCATATTACGGCGGGCGTTGATCCAACCTTTGAGGACAATTTCTTGGCCAATTTTGGCTGTCGTTTCTACCGATAAAATGCGTTCCATATAGCAAATATACCTTGAAAAAATGAATAAAAGGAGGTATTATATTTAGTCTTTCTCTTCAAAAAAAGGAGGTCGTCATGTGCAGTTACATAGAGGAGCTACCCCCTGGCCACCCAAATGTGATCGGAGAAAAAAATTTTTTGAAGATTATGGGCGGAATAATTTGCGTGCTGATTATCGCAGTAATTATCTGCGCGGCAATCAGACGTATTTTCCGCTAGTTCGCCCCCACCTCGCTGGGGGCTTCTGATTCATTAACCCCCAAATTTTTCTGCTAGTTCCACCAAGCGATGCGCATACCCATATTCATTATCATACCACGCAACCACTTTCACTAAATTTCCACCAACCACATTTGTCAGCTGCAAATCAACAATGGCCGAATAACTATTCCCTCGAAAATCTGAAGACACCAACTCTTCATTCGTTACGGCTAAAATATTTTTTAACGTTTCGCCGCTCGCGGCCGTTGTGAACGCTTGATTTACCTCTTCAATCGTAACTGGCACTTTAAGCACCGCAGTAATATCTGATAATGACACGCTCGGCACCGGCACCCGAATCGCCAATCCGTCAAATTTATTTTTAAGACTCGGCACAGCTTCGGTGGTGGCGATCGCCGCCCCCGTTGTCGTGGGCACAATATTTTCCGCTGCCGCACGCGCTCGGCGCAGGTCTTTGTGTGGACCATCTTGCAAATTTTGATCAGCAGTATACCCATGCACTGTTGTCATCATTGCTTTTTCAATGCCAAAATTCTTCTCGAGCACCAACATGACGGGGGAAATACAATTGGTGGTACAAGAGGCATTATTAATCACAAGACAACTCTCGGTCGTGACACCCTCAGAATTAACTCCCATTACATAGGTGGGTACACCACCTTTTGCCGGCGCGCTGACAATGACTTTTTTAGCACCCGCTTTCAAATGCAATTCAGCTCCAGCCTTATCAGTAAACCGACCAGTACATTCAAGCACCACATCAACACTCAATGCTTTCCATGGTAAGAGACTCGGATCTTTTTCAGCCGACACTGGAATCGCCTGACCATCAACAATAATATTTTTAGCATCAAAAGTTACGTTACGATCATATTTTCCATAGGCGGTATCATGCACCAATAAATGGGCGAGTGTTTTGGTATCAGTTAAATCATTAATACCCACAATTGAAATATTTTGACGACCAAAAGCAGCCCTAAATGCTTGGCGGCCAATGCGACCGAAACCATTGATAGCAATATGCATATAAAATTATAAAAATAAATCTCGTTCCTTAATTTCATCTATCAGTGCGACATAGAATCCTGGGTTTTTTTGCCACGCTTCATAATCAGAATTCGTCACCAAGAATTTTAAATCAGTAGGACTATACTCTTTCGTATTTCGAAACAACTCCCTCTGCACCTTATAGGTTTCACCTTTCCGTGCCCCGGACCCGTAATAGCGTGCAAAATCTTCTAACTCTTGTACCTGCGACAAAATCTCTATTGAACGGTCGACTGAATCTAACTCAGCCAAGAAAGCTTGATTCGACCCACTTTCCTCTCGAGAACTACTCGCATTATCTTTTCTTCTTGATCTAGAACTAATCGGAATAATATCAGCCAATGGCGCTGATGATTCATTGCCCGCAACCTCCGCTACGTTCTGACTTGTAAGCATTTGTTCTCTTTCACCCTGAGGATTTTTAGGAAAAAGATGGATTACTTCACCCATAGCATTATTTAATACACTCTCAAAAATAGACACTTTAAATATTCCCCTTCCGTAAAAGCGACCATCTCCGGATGATCAATGCCGTGTGTATACGTTTCCAAAATTTGCACACTCCGACCCGCTCGCGCCGCTGCTTCACTCAGCATAAATCGAAAATCAGTCAGACTCACATGCGCCGAACATGATGCACTTACCAAAATACCCCCCGGCGGCAAAAGGTGGAGCGCACGTTCATTAATTTTTCGATAGCCCTGCAACCCTTCTTTCACTTTATGCCGATCTTTCACAAAGGCTGGCGGATCAAGAATAATCACATCAAATTCACCCACCGCTCGGTCAGCTAAATACTCTTTCACATCTGCAGCAACACACTCAGATTTTTTTTCCGGAAGCTTATTAAGCGCGATATTCTTTTCCGCAATTTCAAGCGCCGGCACTGACGCATCAACACTCGTCACCTGACTCGCACCGGCAGCCAGGGCATAGACGCTAAATCCACCCGTGTATGAAAAACAATTTAATACTTTTTTATCTTTAACATATTTTGTGAGCGCGTGTCGTTTATCACGCTGATCAAGAAAAAATCCTGTCTTCTGACCACTTTTTATCTGCACAATAAAATGATGTCCATTTTCTAAAATACTAATTTCGTCTGGTACTTCACCATACAGGACACCTATCGTAGTCTCGCCTTCAGACGTGTTGTTTTTACGCTCACGCACATCGGAGCGTTCAAAAATGCCTTTTGGCTTCACCTCAGCCGTGAGCGCGGCCACAATTTCTTCTTTCCAGCGGGCAATGCCCGCAGTATGACACTGTACTACTAAATAGTCTGCATAACGATCAACGATTAAACCAGGTAATAAATCATTCTCCGCATTAATAAGACGATAGGCATTGGTTGTAACATTCGCGACAAAAAGCTCACGAGTCTGAAGTGCTGCACGAACGCGCACACGAAAAAACATCGCATCAATCGGTTCTTCTTTCACAAAACCCCACAACCGCACCGCAATTTGAGAATAGGAATTAAAATATCCTTGCGCCAAAAAATTACCAGCTGGGTCGATCAGACTCACAGGATCGCCACTTTTTAATCCTTCGGGGATATGAGTCAACGCCCCGGAAAAAACCCAGGGATGACGACCCCGCAACGGACCAACGCGCTCTTTTCTAACACTCAAAATGACCATACACCAAAGTTACGAATATTTACTGCATTCTAGCAAACAAAAACCCGCCTTTCAATAGCGAAAGGCGGGTTGTGTTATTTTGGCTTCTACATGCCCAAGGCAGCCCTGGTCACCGAACCAACCTGGCCATTGACGGGTGTAATTTTATTTTTCTTTTGAAAGGCTTGGACAGCTTTTGTAGTAGCCGGACCAAAAATTCCGTTAATAGTGGTTGTTTTTGGGAAAAACCCAAGCTCTTGCAATTTCTTTTGCAGAATCATTATTTCTTCTCCTTTCATCCCTGATTTAAGAATGCTTGGAGTCTTTTTTGGTGTCGGCGCAACCTCAACCACGAAATCAAATGAATTCTCATCGAGCATCTCGCCAGTCGCTTTATCAGATATCTCTACGCGCATAGAGTACACTCCGTTTGGGATATTTTTCTTAAGCGCCTGTTGAATTGAGAAGTCAGCTCGCTTGCCTTTTTTAAGCTCTTTTTGAAGAGAACTATCGACAATAACGACACCATTCTGATCAATAAGCTGGCGATGAATTACTAACTTTTGAGTTTTAGCGGTTGAATTTTTATAATTGTATTTAAACGAAAGCGTCGTCCCTGGTCGTACCAATTTACCTGTTTTTGGTAATCCAGAAAAAATAATTGCCGAAGTTTCGTTGGTTGGCCTGAAAGATCGCAGAACCAAAGATTCATCTACAGATGGAACCACGGCCGTTTGGA
Source organism: uncultured Gammaproteobacteria bacterium (assembly GCA_964444705.1). Lineage (GTDB taxonomy): Bacteria > Patescibacteriota > Patescibacteriia > Magasanikbacterales > GWA2-37-8 > CAYUHX01. Next base: position 22,415 of record CAYUHX010000001.1, read on the forward strand.
CAGTCTTAATTGGAACCATCGGCACAGTAGTCACAGTACTTGTCATTAAACTTGTACTGGTAGAAATTGCCACTGCAGTAGACGAACTGGCAATGGTGGTAGTCACAGTGGTCACAACATTAACCATAGATCCACCACCTCCGCTTCCACCACTTGATCCACCACTACCACCCGATCCTCCAGAACCACCATCACCACTACCCGATGAAGGGGTGTAGGCAATCACGAAGTCGGTAAAGTGATTGACCAAACCGGTAATGGTGTTATTCGTCGCATCGATAGTAAACCCGCCTTCAACCGGCACATACGCACCCGTTTCTGGAGATAAATACATCAGTTTTAAATCACTTTCAGCTACTCCCGAAGGAACTTGCGCCACCAAGTCACTATAACTAAGCTGCACTTCCGCATTACCATTCAAACTTTTGATCGTCGAATCCCCCGTAGCAGAAATTTTAAATGAAGCATTTCCGAGCGGAGTGAATCCTTCGGTTTTAGGAGCAGTATAATTTTTCTCGAGAGAAATGGTGACGTTACCAGAACCTGTCTCTAATACTCCCGAACCAGCTGTAAGCTTAATACCACTCGCCCCACTATCATTGACCGAACCACCAGAACTTGCGTCTACCACCCCACTCGTTGAGGTTGGTATTTTGGAGCTGTCACTGGTTAAATTAAAGTTATTGCCTGTGGAATTAGCACTCGTGATCACCACGGTGCCTGATTTTGCAGTTTGAGCATGCTTAGGGCCAACGCCAGTGAGCGTCCAGGTGCCTGTCGTTACCGGAATTGAATAACTACCATCCGCAGGATTGATCGCTCCCGTGACAATTAAGCCGGCCGTATTTTCAGCCCACACATACCCGCTCGATAACGCCACTCCGTTTGAATCTCTAAGTACACCTTCAATCGTTTTGCCGGCTGTCTGTAAGGCCGCCTGATCAGGGTCAGAGCCACCAAAATCGTACGCGTTAGTATTAGTACTAAATGAAACCAATTTTACCGTTTCACCAGGCACATACCCAGCCAAACTAGCACCAACCTGATAGGTGCCTGCTTTCATATTCACGCTATAGGTACCGCTCGCATTAGTAACACCAGTTTCTATCACTCCCGTTGAAGTATTGGTAAAAGTAACCACCGTTCCTGATAAAACAGCACCAGTATCATCTTTAATGGTTCCTGTAACGGTGATAAACCCGTTAGCTTGGAGCCCCAGGTTAATTGTCGCTGTTGCGCCCGATGCTACAGCGCCATTGAATCTACCCACACCAAATACGTCGACGAAATAATTATACGTCGCACCATTTTCAGTAGTAATTACCAAACTAGAATTAAGGCCATCTTTTTGGGTACGAATCACTTTGGTAGCGTCGGTCGCATTGCGGAGTTCCACCATGGTTTGCATGGCAGCGGTACCTCCGGTAAACACAAAGGTAACGGTGCTAGTGGCAGTAACCGACACATTTTGTGTGGTATCTGCGCTTGATACTACTTTAGTAGCACTAAGTTCACCATATGTTGGACTCCATGTTCCCACACGGTACGTTTTACTTCCCTCCACTTTCATGGAATAAGCTCCGCTACTATCGGTTGAACCACCTTTGCGGATACCACCTGGAACCGGCGCATTACTACCACTATTCCATTCCTCAAGGAAAATTGGTACATTTGCGAGCCCGGAACCACCAACACTCACCGTGCCACTTAAAGTATAACAAGTGCTTACGGAAGGACTAATATTTTGGCTCGATTTACTTTCCGTACTCACCGTAACGGTAAGTGAGAAAGAACCACACGCATCACTTTTATCTGGTGGTAGCTGACTTTGCACATTCCAAGTGCCAGCATCCACAAACACACTATAACTACCATCTGAACCGCTCTTACCCGGAATCGATTCACCAGTAGACGCATTTACCGCAAACACCGGTGCATACGCAATACCATTACCACTCGCATCAAGCACTTTACCAGAAATAGTATACGAAGATTTTTTAATACTGATCAGCAAAGGATTGGCATTGGTAATTTGTTTGCCCAGATAATAAATATCTGGATCGCTGCCCGCATCAGCACCGTCTGGTTTAATCTCTAGCTGTTTAAATGTCGGTGGTAAACCATCTTTCATTACACCAATTTCATAGGACCCATAATCGCCAACCGCTAAACTAAATGTTCCTGATGCATTAGTTGAACCAAATGCGGGAGCGCCAAAACCCTGTCGATGCATGAATACTTCCATGTTACTAAGACCATTTTGAGAACCATCGACCACCTTACCGGTCACCGTCTTGTCCGCAGTCACAAAGGTGAAGGTTACAGTGTCAGTGCCATCATTAAAAGCAACTCCCGGTGGCATTACGCCTCCAGCAGCAGTTACCGCCGGCGTATCGCCACCAATACCACTTACCACTAACTGAACTTGCGCAGGTGGCATGCCTGGCAACGAAGTTGGTTTTGCACCAGTGCCATTTGATCCCTTTGGCATAGAAGGACCAACACCAAGTGACCACTGCCCATTGGCCGGTAATTTTACCGTATAACCATTCGCATCAGGAGTCGTAACCCCAGTTAATGTTTTAACCACAAACCGTCCAGGGCCACTGGCAAAAATATCTATATCACTACCACCAAAATTTGAAATTCCGGCAAATTTAACAGTGGTGGTCACGGAAGCACCATTGGCACTCGCCGAGGTAAGTACGATATTTTTTGTTGAGGTGGTATTGCCGTTGACACAAATCGGCTCCGGACTCATCTGGCCAAAATAATCAGTACTACCCAAGGTAACAAACGGATCAGTATTCACAAAGTAACACCCGCTCGCAAGACCCGAAAGGCGTACCGTTGTTGCCGCACTCCCATCAACTTGCGAAATAATACCCGAAGCTAAAGTCACTCGCTTATTAATAGGGCCTGCGGGGCCGCCACCAAACAAATTCACCGTTCCGGCTACGTTATCGGGACTCCCCGAGCTGCCAGCATACAAATTAACCACAATCGTGTTTGTGCCTGCTGCCTGAATGAAATAGGGCATGCTGGTTTTATTCACAATCGTCGTACTGCTTCGCACAATTTTTATTCCCACGGTATAACCACCGGTAGATGGATCTTTAGGAACAGCTGGGTTGATAATTTTTTTAAGATCTAAGGTATAGTTATCGCCTGACCCTGGAGTGCCCGATACCCCCAGCGTCACCGTTACTTTTTGCGTGGCACTATCTGCAACAAGCGTTGTTCCGGTTACGGTTCCGCTACCAAATTGATTTAGGTCTTTAACAAAAGGTGAATTACTATCAAGGGCTGCATTAGTAACGTCAGTGCCGTTCGGGAATGTGACGACTACCTGATCACCATTTTGAATAGCAATTCCAGGATTAAATCGCACTTGAAACACATTTGAATCTTGGCCAGCCATCTGCGAGAAAGGAAATGCCGTATCAGCCTGACCAAGCGCAAATTGCTCTGGAGTGAAGGTGCCAAACCCTTGAGGTTTAAACTGTTCACCCACGCCGCCCGCACCGGCTACCGGCGGACCAAACATACCCTGGTCGCCAAAACCACCATACGTTTGCGTACTGTCTTCAACCTTACCGCTCGCAGAAACATTACCAAGATTGTTAGCTGACAAATCTTTAAGTCCACTCAGTGACAAAGAATACGTACCCCCTTTGGTGAGCGCCAGACCTTTAATCACAAGCGCGTTGCGCGGAAAATCATACGAAATAGCTGTAGAAGTGACCACTAAATCCGGTCCCGAATTTTGGGTAAGGGTAATATTTACATGGTTAAGCACACTGCTTGTCCAATTCGGATCAACCTGTGTGTCGTTATTCATTGGCTCATTAAACACTACATTGCAGGTAAAATCATCACAGCGCGACTCTACTAAAGCTGGGGCGGTCGTATCACTAGCACCAGTAGTATAGGTAAGAGTAGTGGTAGCAAGTGCATTGCCCGGCAAATCGGTCACGGCAGGAGCAAACGTGATGGTGTACACCGTGCTCGGGGTGAGCACACGTGACGGCGCAAGAAGCACACTGTTTTTGCCCGCATCATACTTCACCTGAATACCAACCGCCGTACTTCCCCGACTCATGGTGATATTCGTGGTGTTAATGGTATTAAAATTTAATGGTTCACTAAAACCAAACTCAAACACTTTACTTACCGATACACCCGTGGCATTGCTCGCCAAAAGTGGGTAAAGCACCGGTGGTGTTACATCGTTTGATCCCGAGACTTTGAAAAAAGAAGTAAACGACACCTGAGCCAATTCAGCGCTAGGGCGCATAGTGATACCACTCGTGGTACCCACCGCGCCTTTTACTCTTACTTCATACTCATGCCCAGCGGTGAGGGCGCTGCTTGGCGCGAGCGACACAAACCGTTTTTCAGTAGAGTCAAGACTGACCGTGCTTAACGAAACTTGACCATTCGTAGTTTTGTCAAAAAGAACAATGTTTGTAGAATTAACCGTGGTTGAATCAAGCGCTTGGTTAAACTCCAAGGTTATTTTCGCGTTTGGCGCTACGCTTACTCCTGGACCAGGATTCATTGATTTGACAAACGGCGGCATGAATTGCCCGCTTGATCCCAACGTAAATGAACCAGAATCAAACGTGCCTCGATTGGTGGTAAACGAAATTTTGTGCCCGCCACCAGACCGATTTCCTTGAATTGACTGGCCGCCTTGACTAGTAACTCCTTCGGTAATTACCAAAGTATAAAAAGTATTGGTGGCTAAATTACTGGTTGGGTTAAACAAAATTACATTAGAATCACCGGCAAAAAGTGCTGAACAACCAGGGGAACTACTGTTTTCACAATAAGTAACCGAACCCGCTACTTTTGTTGTTCCTCCATCGGGGGTCAAATACACGCTCGTACTCGCGTCTGTCGGGTCAGTATCGTTGATTGAGCTTGCGGCCATTGTTTGCGATAAGCCGACTCTAATTTTTTCACCCACCGCCACATCGGTTGCTGCATCTGGTGGGCCAGAAAAAACCACCATGGGCGCACCGCCCCCTGCCGCACCACCACCGACGACAAAACTACAATTGCCTGGGTTTAAAGAAAAATTAATACCACTAAGGTTGACACTTCCAAGCACTTCTCCAAATCGAGTATTTTCACAAAAATTATTTTTAAAAGCCGTGACATCTAGTGTCAAATTAGCAGGATAGGAGGTTAAAGAATAATTACCACTACCATCGGTGGTTACTGAAGGCTTGGCAATACCTCCCGCAAATACCCGCGCACCAGACAAAGCGGCCCCGCCCGAAATAACCGTACCAGAAATAGATCTACCAAACGCCGTACGTACCGTTACTACAAACGGAGCTGCTTGGCAGGCCGCATGACTATTGGCATTCGGCGCAGAACAAAAGAAACGCAGATTTCCAGCCCGATCTTTCGCCGCCAAATAATATTGAAAAGTACCTCCCGAACTTGGCACATCTCCTGAGGGAATAGTCAGCGTAAATAATTTTCCTTCAACCTGTACCGCATCAACCGTCGTTGAGGCTACCGTTAAATCTGAACCATAATACACTCTTACAAATTCTCCACCACCATCAGTAGTACTTGCAAACTGCATATCCAACGTCTGATCATCAGTCACAAAAGTATTTAATACTGCATTCTGCCCCGAGAGCGCCACATAGGCAGGAAAATGACTTATAAATGGTGCATTGGTATCTGCCACATTGTCGTAAGCACCGGCATACGACACCGCACTTGAAGACACGATTGTTGGCTCGGTTGAGGATACATAAATCCAGGCAACATATGAAGTATTGGTAGTCCAAGATTGACCATTGCTATCTTTGGTCATAAACTGCGGCACGACAAATTCATTCATGCTGTGTTGATTAAAAAAACCCATTGGCACACACTGATTGCCCGGCGAACCCGTACATGCACTATTAAGGGTGCTTGTGGTAAGAGTGAGTGTGCTTGAAACAATAAAAATTTTGGTATTCTCATACCCCGCAGGCTGAGACCCAGGAGTCCAGGTTACCCTAAAATCGCGCCCATCTAAACCAAACCCAGTGGTATCCGGGTCATTCAGCACTACCCCCGAAACCGCTTGAGCCACAAAAGGATAAATGAGTAGACCTGCCAAAAGAGCTCCCGCAAACAACATAATCCCTAAATTTTTTTTCTGCCTACCCCACCATGAAAGCCAAATATGTTTCATACTACTGTGTTAATAAAAAATAAATTTAAAAATAAAAATATAACCGTGATGGTTATATCGGCCCTCCCTTTTTTAAATTAGTAAAAAAATGTGTTCCCCTCCCTTGATTCATCTGATTTTGAAATTAAAACCGTATGAACATACTTAGTATACACCAAAAAAAGCAAACAAAAAATCTCTGTGGATAAATATTTTTTCTTTAAAGAAAAAATTCCTGTCACACAACTGCAATATATAGTGTACACATTTATTTTTAAAAAGAATTATATATCTCGTCGTATCATAAAAAATTAAGCGTTGGAACGCTTGGTTTGCTGTTGATCGCACTCCTGAAATGAGTTAACCTGAAAGCAAAAAGTCGCCCGCCTATCGACATTTCAACTGAATCAAAACTTCAAACAATTTAAAAACACAATGCGAAGCGGTGAAAAAAAACGCATGTCGATTTCTCCTGATACCAAACAATGCTTCAAACTCATTCGAGGCACAATCAACATTATAAATCACACAACGAATCATTCAAACCAGCGATGACATTGACATACTCAACCAAAACCTGCGCAGTACCTTGGATGTACTTCAAATGGGATTCTAAAAAAGTCCAAAAAACCACCTGAAATACAGGTGGTTTTTTTAAATTTTTTCTTCAGTAAATACTAACCTACTTGTTCAGCCACTTCGTCAGCAAAATTCTTCACGATCTTTTCAATACCTTCACCAAGTTCATAGCGCACAAAACGACGCACTGAAATCTTTTCACCAATTTCCGCCGTAGCTTCAGTTAAAAGCTGCTGAATTTTTTTGCTGTCATCTTTAATATAAAGCTGTTCAAGCAAACAAATGTCTTCGTAAAATTTATCAAGCTTGCCTTTGAGAATGTTTTCAATAATATTTTCTGGTTTTCCCTGGGCTTTAAGCTGTGCACGATAGACATCCATCTCTTTGGCAACAAGTTCTTCTGGCACAACCGCACGTTCCAAATATTTTGGATTTGCGGCCGCAATGTGTAGTGCGATATCTTTGGCCAAATTTTGAAAACGCTCAGTACGCGCCACAAAATCAGTTTCAGAATTCATTTCGAGGAGCACGCCAATTTTTCCACCCGCGTGAATATAACTAATCACCGCACCTTCGGTCGCGATTTTGTCCGCTCGTTTGGCGGCTTTAACAATTCCTTTTTTACGCAAAAGATCAGCGGCTTTTTCCATATCACCACCCGCTTCTTCGAGTGCGCCTTTGCAATCCATCATGCCAGCGCCAGTTTGAGCGCGAAGCTTGGCAATGTCAGCAGCAGTTACCATATGAAATACGCTAAAAGTAATTTAATCTACAATTTATACGCTTTCCGCAATTTGCAAAGCGCGTTTTTCTTTCTTGGGAGCAAGATCTTTAGATGTTTTGTCAGCACTTGGTGCTTTGGCTTTCTCAACTACCGGCATTTCTTCTTTCATCATAGCTTTTTTCTTTTCTGCTTCAAGCTTACCTTCGTTCACCGCTTCAGCCATAAGATCGGCAATCATTTTGATGGCATTAACCGCGTCATCATTGGCAGGAATAGGAAACGCCACCTTGGTTGGGTCAACATTGGAATCACTCACCGCAATTACTGGCACCTCAGTCTTTCTTGATTCAGTGATCGCTGTTTTTTCAACGCGCATGTCGGCAATGTAGAGCGCATCAGGAATTTTTTCGAGACTGGTTAAACCAACCAAATATTTATCCATCTTCTCAATCATTTTCTTCAAAACAGCTTGTTCTTTTTTGGTATATTTTTCAATCTCACCGGTGGCAACCTGCTCTTTGAGACCACGATATTTAACGAGTCGTCGTTTGCATTCAGGAAAGTTGGTTAAAAGTCCACCAATCCAGCGTTCAACCACATATGGCATACCACAACGTTCGGCGGCATCTTTCACAAATGTGCGAGCCTGACGCTTAGTACCCACAAACAAAATAACTTTACCTTTGCTGGCCAAATCTTTCACATGGGCCAACACTTTTACCAATTCATCGGTGGTTTTTTCAAGATCAATAACATGAATACCATTACGGACACCGAAAAGATACGGCTCCATTTTAGGGTGCCAACGTGAACTTTGGTGACCAAAGTGCACTCCGGCCTTAAGCATCTCAACGAGAGATGGAATTTGTGGCATAGATTTTCCTTATTAGTTCCTCTCAGCCATGCCCCGAGGGTGGCCCCAGGGAGGAAAAAATCAAGAACGAGTGCTCTTGAGACTGATGCGGAGATAAATAAAAGTGCGTAAACTATAGCTAAATTAAGGATTAAAGTCAAGAGTCATGTTCAAACACAAGACTCTATTTACATTTTTTAATTTTGGAGTATACCTATATTCATTCCCGCCAGCCAAATCGGCTGGTAATCAGGAAGGGAAGGAGGTGAAGAAAAATGTTGACGAAGGCGCTCGCATGCCTCACTCTTCTAGCCCTGTTAGCGCAAAGCGCAGTGGCAGTGGCATGCAACTGTAACAAAAAAAGTCGCGATTATTGCGGCGACAACCAGTGCATGAAGACGGAGTCAGACAAGCCAAGAAAGAAGAAATAGGCTTGTCTGATTCTGCTTCAAACCTCCACACAAACATCTTAAGCCCCACGCACCCTTCCTGTCTACTATGAACGCGCCTGAAATCAAGCGCCTTCATAGTAGAACCCAACTTCAATCGTAAATAAAAGAGTTTTACAAAAAACTCTTTTATTATTTTAATGGCTCACAAATTCTAAAAAACGCTCTTGCATAGATTGCCATTCAATCGTGACGCTGTGCACCCGAGCAGTCGGCGGCCCTATTTTGAGTAGCTTTATATAGTTTTCTACCACCACCTTTTGCCCTTGCACCACCACGTTTACCCCACCTTCTTTCGTATTTTCAACCATACCCACCAATCCCATTTTCTTTCCTTCGGTGCGAGCAAATTGACGAAAAAATACTCCCTGTACTCTCCCCGCAATGTGTATCTGTGCTTGCGCCATCTCGCCTGCAGCAACGTTTTTTATTTTTTGTTCCTTCATAATCAGTATTAAAAAATTGATTTTAAACCACCCCATATTATGTGTTATACTTACAGTATACAAAAAATAAATTACTGAGATCAATTGCGTATGCTTAGAGAAGGGGGGCCAGCATTAACTGATTTTTTTGTCACCACACAACCCACAACTATTAAAAGAAGAAGAAACCCATCTACAACACAAAAAGAGACAGCTTTTTTTTCAAGTTCTTCTACACGGCGAACCAAATCTTCTTCATTGCACAAAAGAAGAACACCCAACAACTTTCCTGAGCGGCGAAGAAGAAAAATCATACCAGCTGAACCAAGCGAAATTCCTCCTGCCCTTCTGCCAAACACTCTTCGCAGAACAACGGAACAACGTTATTTTCACGTTAAAAATGGCGGTTATCTCCCTATTCAAAATGGTTGCGTCGTTGTTGGTGACCACATCATTGATATTCAAACATTAAAAACCAAAGAGACCCATTTACTGAGCACGCTTAACTCAAAAATTGCGAAACTTGCCACAAGCGACCTCGGGCATGAGTTGCTTGCTCGAGCGGGAATACAAAATCAAACCGACTGTACTCTTAACCAAATTTTTATCATTGCCGGCATCAGTGACCTCGTACCACTTCAAACTGAAGGAATTATTTTTGACCCTCTCGATCTCGACCGACTACACAACATACTTCTTCGTGAAAAAAATGCCACCCAACAAAAATTAGCTGATTTTAAAAAAGAAACACTTCGCACTAATCGACGATCCTTTTCTCTATTAAACCGAATTACCCACCGCTTCTTTTCCGGCCGTTCCAAAATACCAAAAGAGAAAGCAGTGCTTGATGCACGGCATACCAAAGAATTAGAACAAAAATTAGCAGCTCTTCAACTCATTGAGATTGTCTTGACGGTGTGACTTAAAAAACCAAAAACTCCACCCACTCCCGCTTTAAAAAAGCTCTTCACACAGCTTGCCCCTCGCCTTTTTTTGTGATAGCATACGCCTTGTTAATCATGTTTGAGATTTGTTTTCATAATTTGTATGGCTCAAAAAAATCCTGCTGACACATCTTCCTATAGCGCTAAAAACATCACGGTTCTTGAAGGTCTCGAGGCGGTGCGCCGTCGCCCCGGCATGTACATTGGTTCCACTGGCCCCACCGGTTTACACCATCTCATTTGGGAGGTTGTCGATAACTCCATCGACGAAGCAATGGCCGGCTACTGCACCCAAATCACCATCACTCTCCTCCCCGATCACCACGTTGAAGTGCGCGACAATGGTCGTGGTATTCCAGTTGATATTCATCCTCAGCAAGGCATTAGCGCGCTTGAAGTTGTAATGACTAAACTCCACGCTGGTGGTAAATTTGGTGGCGAAGGCTACAAAATTTCTGGTGGTTTGCACGGTGTTGGTGTGTCTGTCGTCAACGCGCTGTCTGTCTACACCAAAGCCGAAGTTCACCGCGATGGCGAAGTGTGGGTGCAAGAGTATAAAGAAGGCAACCCACAAAAAAAGGCGCGCTCCGTAGGCACCTGTAAAGACACTGGCACCATCATCACCTTCCGTCCAGACGATACTATTTTTGAAACCATCGACTTTGAATGGAAAACTATTATTGATCATCTACGCCAACACAGCTACCTCACCAAAGGTATTCATCTTATCATCAAAGACGCTCGATCAACCGAAGAGAAAGCCAAAGACGCGACTGCGCTTACCTTCCCCAACCCCACCTATCAATTTTATTTTGAAGGCGGCGTGGCCTCATACGTTCATTATCTCGACCACAACAAAGAGGTCAAACACGACACTATTTTCTATCTTGAAAAAGAAGTTGAAGGAGTTAATGTTGAGCTCGCTCTCCAATATACCAACGAATATAACGAATCATTATTTGCCTTTACCAACAATATCTACAACCCAGAAGGTGGCACACACGTGGCTGGGTTTCGCACAGCGCTTACCCGCTGTCTTAATACCTACGCACGCAACAAAGGTTTTTTAAAAGAAAAAGATGGTAATCTCACTGGTGAAGATGTACGTGAAGGCCTCACCGTTGTCATCTCTGTTAAAATTCGCGAACCGCAGTTTGAAGGTCAGACTAAAGCAAAACTTGGAAACACCGAAGCCAAAACTGCCGTTGAAGCGGTGATGAATGAAGGCTTCTTAATTTTCCTTGAAGAACACCCTAAAGACGCCGAAGGTATTATTAGCAAATGTTTACTCGCCGCCCGAGCACGTGCTGCTGCCCGCATTGCGCGTGATACCATTTTAAGAAAAGGTGCTCTCGAAGGTTTCACTCTTCCTGGCAAACTCGCTGATTGCTCTAGTAAAAACGCAGAAGATTCTGAACTCTTTATTGTTGAGGGAGACTCGGCCGGCGGCTCAGCCAAACAAGGCCGAGATCGTCACTCACAAGCCATCCTTCCTTTACGTGGAAAGGTACTCAATGTCGAACGCGCTCGTCTCGACAAAATTTTAGGTAACAATGAACTAAAATCACTCATCATTGCCCTTGGCACCAACATCGGCGAACAATTTGATATCAGCAAATTACGCTACCATCGCATTGTCATCATGACTGATGCTGACGTCGATGGTGCACACATTCGAACTCTTCTTCTCACTTTTTTTTATCGCCACTTCCCCAGCCTTATTACCGAAGGACATGTATTCATCGCTCAACCACCTCTTTACAGCCTTAAATACGGCAAAGAAATGCGTTACGCCTATAACGATGAAGAAAAAGAAATTGCTTTGCAAGAAATTACTGCGGCCAAGGGTATAAAATTATCAACCAAAGAAAAAGACGCAGCTCCAATTGTCAAAGAAGAAGGCGCGGAAGAAGGAGAGTCAATGTTGGTGATAGGAGGCATTAAAATCAATATTCAACGTTATAAAGGTTTGGGAGAAATGAACCCCGAGCAACTGTGGGAAACAACCATGGATCCCGCAAGACGCCTTATGAAACTTGTCACCGCCGAAGACGCAGTGCTCGCCAACGAAACCTTTGAAACACTCATGGGTGAAGATGTAGAACAACGCAAAAAATTCATTCAAACTCAGGCAAAAAACGTTCGTAATCTTGATATTTAATTTTAATAAAACTTGACAGCCTACCCCCCCTAGGGTAGGATTGGGGCATTAACAGCCCAAAGGCTGTTTTAAAAAACTAGTTTTTCCTTATGGTTGAGGCAATAAAAAACTATCTAGTCGGTTCGTACGCTGAAATGAAAAAAGTCACTTGGCCCTCCAAAGAGCAGACCATGAACTACAGCTTGCTCGTCATTGGTTTAAGCCTTGGATTGGCATTTTTCTTTTCCTTGCTCGATTATACTTTTAGCCACGTCATAACGACGATCATTTCACGCTAACTCTATGGCCAAACAAGTCTCCCAGGGGCGCCGTTGGTACGTGCTCCACACCTACAGTGGTTACGAAGAAAACGTGAAACGCAATCTCGAGCAACGTATCGAATCATTCGATATGCAAGAAAAAATCTTTGGTGTATTAGTACCAAAAGAGAAAAAAATTAAAATCAAAAACGGTAAACGCGTGTCAGTAGAAGAAAAAATCTTCCCTGGCTATGTGCTTGTTGATATGGTGGTTACCGATGACTCATGGTATGTGGTGCGCAACACTCCGAATGTCACCGGTTTCATTGGGTCTGGTACTACTCCCACCCCAATTGATCAAAAAGAAATTGATACTCTCCTCAAACGAGTTTCTGCCGGAGAACCGCAACAAAAAATCGATGTTGATGTGGGTGATGTAGTCAAAATCATTGATGGACCATTCAAAAATTTCGAAGGTAAAGTATCGAGTGTTGATCATGAACGTGGGCGTATTAAAGTCATGGTAAGTATGTTTGGTCGCGAAACGCCAGTTGAACTCGACGCCTTGCAAGTCAAAAAAATTTAGCCCATTCTTTTGTCGTTCTGACCACAGCGAAGGATCACCTCATGAGACCCAGATCCTTCGTTCCACTCAGGCTGACAGGTGAATTGGTTCTTTGTCTCAAAGAACGCTTCTCAATATCACCCTAAAACCTACTACCTAAAATAATACCTACGTTATATGGCCAAAAAACTAGTCACTCAAATCAAGCTCCAAATCGTTGGTGGAGCTGCAAATCCAGCGCCTCCAGTTGGTCCAGCGCTCGGTCAACACGGCTTAAATATCCAAGGTTTTTGTAAAGAATTCAACGACAAAACCCAAGATAAAAAAGGTGAAGTTGTTCCAGTTGTCATTAATGTGTATGCCGACCGCACGTTCGACTTTATCATGAAAATTGCCCCCATGGCCGAACTTATTAAAAAAGCTGCGAACATCAAAAAAGGTTCTGGCAAACCACTTCAAGAAAAAGTGGGTAAAATCACCAGAGCACAAATCAAAGAAATTGCTGAAAAGAAAATGCCAGATCTTAACTGCCACACCGTTGCCGCCGCAATGAAAATGGTAGAAGGAACTGCCCGCCAAATGGGCGTTACCATTGAAGGCTAAAAATATTACCAAAAAAAATCCGAGCAATCAGCTCGGTTTTTTTGTATTTTTTCGATCAGCTTTTCGTTTTAAAATAGCCCTTCGTGCCTCAACAAGATAATCGGGCAAATCCCCTTCATGTTCATTAATCTCACTAAGAAAAGCATGATCTTGTTCGGCTGTAGGCAAAGGCTCTTCTTTAAAGGCAATTACTTTTATACCTCCCTGATATTCTTTAATTTTTAAACCACTTTCAAGACTAACAGTTTCAATGGCTAACTCTGGTTTTATTTTTTTAAGCAGACGAAGTAAGCGACTTTGATCTCTCGCATCTAAACCAGTTTGTAATACATCGCTTTTAAGCTCCTCATACTCAGATCTTTCTTGAGTGGTTAATATTCCGAGTTGTTCATCAGTAACCACATCAAAATTAAAAGCATCTATTTGCTTCGCTAATGAAATGCTGGAAGCCATGGTAGCATCAGCATTAATTCCAAAAAAATCTTCAAAAGAAGGGATTTTTTCTGCAATTTTTAAACGTAAAAAACGATCTAAAGCTTCGGTCCGCGACAGAGGAAACGGTAAATAATAGCGCCTCTTTCCTTCAACCCCTCTACTTTCTACCACCACTTTAAGCCGCACATACTCACCTGCTGTTACTTCATAAAATTTCAAAAATTCTCTTGCCAAAACTTGGTAAGAAAGATCGTGAGGATTTTTCGCTATTATTTTTTCTGCTTTTAAACTTAAATCTTGAAGTATTGTTGCACTATGTTCGGTACGAAGATAATCAACGGCCGCATCCATCTCATTGGATAAAAATAATCTTTTTTCATCTAGCTGTTTTCGCTCTCCGTTGTGTTTAAATAACTTACTTTTTAAGGAAGGAGTTAACATGGCAGCCGCTTTGCGCCGCACTTTCGCCTCATGCGTTCCATCAAGCAAAGAAGCGATGAGCTGACAATTTTCAGCCTCAACACGAGGTTCAATCTCAATGGATCGTTCGATTAAAGGGGTTCTGTTAAAAGAACCTCTAAGTTCAGCACTCATATATTTTTAAATATTCCCACTTAACAAATAAACATGGCGTCTCCAAAACTATAAAACCGGTATTTTTCTTCAACTGCCTGTCGGTAACAGCTTAAAATAAAATCCTGATCTTGAGCAAAAGCTGACACCAACATAAGGAGCGTTGATTTAGGCAAATGAAAATTGGTGATGAGCGCATCAACGACTCTAAACTTAAAACCTGGGGTGATAAAAATATTTATATCTCCTGAATAAGGCAGTACCACTTCTGACCTCGAACGAGTTTCTCCCAATCGAAGCGCAATACCCTCTAGCGTGCGCACGGTGGTGGTGCCCACAGATACGATTCGCCTGCCTTCCGCCTTAGCCCGATTAATCAAATCGGCATTTTTGGCAGTAAGTTCAACCTCTTCAGCATGCATGGTGTGATTCTCAACCTCTTCAGATTTCACCGGTAAAAAAGTACCCAAACCCACATGCAAAGTTATTTCAGCAAACTCAACTCCTTTATTTTTTAATTTCTCAATTAACTCGGGAGTGAAATGAAAACCCGCTGTCGGTGCTGCTACCGATCCTTCTTGTTTTGCATACACCGTCTGATATCGATCAGCATTGCGTTCTGCAATTACATTTTTTTCATTTTTCACTTCTCCTTTTTCCTTAGAAATATAAGGCGGCAACGGCACTTCGCCATACAAATTTGCTTTTGCTCGCACCGCCAAATCGTCTTCAGCAAACTGTAACAACACCGTTCCATCATTTTCCTTAAAAAGTACCTCTGCCTCAAAATCCGGTGCAAACCTAAGCTTCATACCCAAACGCAACTTACGCCCCGGTTTTGCAAGCACCTTCCACACATATTTATTTTCCATCGGACGCACTAAAAAAATTTCTAAAACAGGTGCATTTAAAATAGTACCTGTTACATGAAGCCTTTCTTCTTGCCGATCATCTACACCATCACTTGCAACATCGAGCACAACTTCAGCCCTGAGCCGCGCCCTAAATACTTTTGAGGTGTTCCATACCAACAAATCACCGGAGGTAAGATGGTCAACAATATCATAGAAATGCTGATGGTATATTTTTTTATTCATCGCATCAACTACCATCAAACGAGAGTGGTCACGCAATTCAAGCGGGGCTTGTGCAATCAATTCAGGTGGCAACAAAAAATCAAAATCAGATGTACGCATAATTTTTCTTCACACATGATCGAATCCAGACCACACATTTATCGTAAATATTTCATACGGTTCGCTGTGTGTCCTTCCAATGTTTTTGCATAATACATTTTTCCATCAGATCCGGTTAAAAAATACCAATCTGAATTTTT
This sequence comes from uncultured Gammaproteobacteria bacterium, assembly GCA_964444705.1. GTDB lineage: Bacteria > Patescibacteriota > Patescibacteriia > Magasanikbacterales > GWA2-37-8 > CAYUHX01. The sequence goes on from CAYUHX010000001.1 coordinate 38,485, forward strand.
TTCAGGAAAAAGTGCCGCCTGCAGTGCGCCAAGGCCTGGATTACAAATTGGACCTGGTGGCAATCCTTTATATTTGTAAGTATTCCACGGCGAATTAATCTCCCGATCAGCGGCAGAAGTAAACACCGTACCCGTTTTATCAACTGCATAATGCACACTTGAATCAACTTGAAGCGGCATGCCACGGGCAATGCGACGCCACAAAATATCGGCAACAAGCGCTTGGTCGTGAGCTGTATTCGCCTCACGCTCAACAATGCTTGCCAAGGTAAGCACACTATTTAAATCAACGGAATCAGCGCTACCGACACGACTGGTAATTGAAGCAATGTCCCCCACTCTCTGCCTTAATTCTTTATCTCTTTCCGTTATCAATTTTTGTACCACTTCAAAAAGTGAGGAATTTTTAAAAACTCGATATGTTTGTGGAGCAAGATACCCTTCAAATGAAATTGTCGATGGTTTTTTAATTACCTCGGAAAGATCTTCGAGCAAATCAGTCCCCACTGGACCAGCCCGAAGACTGCGCACAACACCAGGTTTTCCAAGCAAAGAAAAGACCTGCTCGGTCGAGCTTGCAAACCCCTTTAACACCAAATAGTCCGCCACTTGTCGCAAATTCCAACCTGGAATAATTGTGATGTTAACTTCTTCACGCGGCGCAGGTGGCACATACGCCGGATGTATTTGACGATATAAAAAATATGCCGCGTACAAAACAGCTCCCACCACGCACACACCCAACACTATTTTTTTAAAAAATGATGAATACATACTAACTCACTCAATAGTGAATAATTTAGTGTTGTGGTGGAATGAAAGACGCTTCTTTCTTTCCCAAAACAAACTCTCCCCACTCTTTCAAAAAATCAGAACTCGACCAGCGTTTATCAAGTCCCACTCCCGTTTCAATCTGAATTCCAAGCTCTTTACACACACTCCACTCAGGAATAGTTGCAACGTCAATTCGATCCCCTCCTTTTGTGAACACATGCGGACGCAAGGCACGCAAAGCCTGACACACCGTTGTGTCATTCAAAATTTCAAAAGGGAAAACATAATCCACACCACGCACATATGACACAATCGCACAGCGTGTTTCAAGATCCTGAAATGGCCTACCTTTTTTTGTTCGCAAAAAATTATCACCATTCACAATAACAACTAACGTATCACCAAATTTTTTTGACTCAAGCATACAAGAAAGATGCCCCGGGTGAATGGGATCAAAACCACCACTTGTGCACACAATCTTTCCCAAACGTGGTCTAATTTTTTCAAACTCATCTAATGAAATGATCGACGCTGGTTTTTCCATAAAATTAAGAATTACATGCGATATAATCCAACGCCCGACGCACGGCAAGCTCGGCGTAGCCTTCTTCAAATTTTCCTTGGTCAACTAATAATTTCACCTCATCACGAGTCGCCAGCATGACTTCAATCTCTTCAGCATCTTCTAATTCTTGACCACCATTTTCTTCTAAACCGCGAGCTAAATAAAAATGAAACAAGCCAGTTGCATATTTGCCTTTAGCCGTAGTGCCAAGCGGAATAATGTGTGCTGTTCGGTAACCCGCTTCTTCCTGCAACTCTTTTTCTGCTGTCTCAAGGGGCGTAAAGCCAGGTTCCACAAAACCCGCCACAACTGACGTAACAACACGCTGAAGTGCAATATAAAACTGTTTAACTAAAAGGATTTTCCCAGCACTAGTTTCACCCACCACCATCACCACATCCATAGCTTCTTGCAGAAAAAAAGATTTCTCTTTTCCTTGATGCGTGAGCATGTGCCACTCAACAATACTAATCCATTTACTCGAAAAAGCCGGTTTGGTTGAAAGTAATTTCCAAGTCATACAAATTTTATAATCCCCACATCACCCCAAGCGGAGACACATATATCACACTTGCCGCTCCTGCAGCAACAAGTAAACCACCTAAAATATCAACTGGATAATGAACCCCTGCGTACACTCGCCCCCACCCCACCCATACTGCCAACGGAATAAAAAGATATGCACCAGGCAACGCCACCATTCCCGCAACAAATACCATAAGCCACGCACACATTGCATGGTCAGAAGGAAATGATTTCCAGTTCATCCACGGCTTGAGCAAACGTCGACTGGTGGGATGTGTGGTGTGAGGTCGCGGCTCACGCACAAAAATAGCAAGCAACAAACTCGTTGACTCTCCGAGAACCCAGGCTACAAAAAGTATACCAAATGGTTGTAGAGCAGAAGTTTCTCGACCATAAAAACGCACGCTCAAAAAGGATAAAAAAATAAACCCGGCCAGCATCATAAAAATGACGACCTCTGCCCCCAGCCAACCAAACCAATCAGCAAAACGATTCTTACCCACTAACCGGTTAATGGCTAAAAAAACACGAGTATTTAAACGCATACACTATCCGTTAATAGTAACAGGTCTAATCCCGGCTGGCAAATTCGTATTCTTGAATAAAAATGGTGTTTTTGCTAGACTAGACACACTTTTATGTGCCTTTATTTTTCGCCAATTTAAAGGCTTCCGCACCCAATACATTAATGCGCCTGTAGCTCAGGGGTTAGAGCGCCACCCTTATAAGGTGGATGTCGATGGTTCAATTCCATCCAGGCGCACATTTATTTTCTAATCACAGATTAATATGCCTCTCACCTCTCTTCCTCTGGCCGGCGGAATGAAATTTGGTTCAGGCGCAAATTTGGGTCGAACCGGAATGCCTCCTTCACGCGTCGGCGGCATCGGTAGTATCAACCAAGCAAAAGGAGGTGCTCTCACCAGTGCCAGTAACCTAGGCAAAAAAATGAACAGCATTAGTCAAAATCAGGGCATAGCTCATGTGTACCAAGTCGGCGATCGCACCGGTGTGCAGGGCGCTGGCGGATATGCGGGGCAAGGTAGCAATGTGAGTATTGCTCAAGCCATTAAAAATAAATCTCTCACTCCTCCCGGAACAACCACCACCGGCGGAGTAAAACCGATTCTTCCACTTAAATAAATTTAAATTTCTTTACTCGTTCAATCAGGCCATAATCCTCTCGTTATGAATCCTATCGATTCCATCATCGTCCCCACCGACACCAAACCTCAACGACTGGATATTTTTTTGGCCGAATACCTTAAAATAACCCGCTCACAAGTTCAAAAAAAAATCGAGGCTAATGAAATTTTTGTGAATGGCACCCTGCCTAAAAAAGCTGGTGACACAATTCATGCTGGAGATAAAATTAGCCCTGTATCATCTACAAAAAAATCACCTACAGTGGCCAGACCAACGAAAACTACCACCACGGTGACTCCAAAAGATCTCAAGCCAACTTTCGTCGCCACCACAACTGAATACGTGGTGATAGACAAACCTTCGGGTCTACTCACCCACCCTACCATGGCACATGAAAAAACTACGCTGGTTTCTTTTCTTGTCAAAAAATACCCATCCATAAAATTGGTCGGAGAAAACGATCTCAGACCTGGCATTGTGCACCGTCTCGACAAAGAAGCTTCTGGCCTACTCGTAGCAGCGCGAACAGAAAAAATGTTCAAACATCTCAAAGAACAATTCAAAAATCGTACCGTAAGCAAAGAGTACCTCGTCCTTGTTCATGGTCGCACTTCTAAAGAAGAAGATACCATCAACTTTCCCCTCGCCCGTTCAGAAAATGAAGATCGCATGGCCGCCCGCCCCCGAACTAAAATCAACGCCGATGGGAATGCGGCAGCTCTCCTCCCAGGAGAAAAAGAAGCCCTGACCGAATTTGTGGTAGAAAAATATTTTGTCAATTTCACCCTATTGCGTGTACGACTACATACTGGCCGCATGCACCAAATTCGTGCGCATCTTTTCGCCTACAACCACCCTGTGGTTGGCGACCCGCTGTATATTCAAAAAAAACGCAAACGAACCTGGGACGAACGACTGGGCCGCTTATTTCTTCACTGTACCAATTTGGGATTTAATGATTTAAAAGGAGAAAAACAAACTTTTAATTCTCCTCTACCAAAAGAATTAGCCGAATTTTTAAACACCCTCGCCCCACAACCAACTAATTCCTAACACATAACACTTAACCCCTCACGTATGCCCGGTCTTCTTGTGATCATTTCCTCCACCGTTGGTGGTGGAAAAGATTCTGTCATTCGCGGACTTCTTAATATCTTTCCTGAAGCTGCTCGCCTGGTTACCACCACCACTCGCGCCCCCCGCCCCGGAGAAATAGATGGCATCGACTATCATTTCATTTCAGTGACAGATTTTCTTTCTCTCGTAGAAAAAAATCAATTTGTAGAGCATAATTTTCTTGCGAACAACTACTACGGCATCCAAAAAATCCACCTGGAAGAAATGCTCGAAAGACACCCTATCGTGCTCGTGCAAGCAGATGTTAACGGCAAACACAACCTAGACCGATTACATATTCCTCATCTTTCAGTTTTTCTTCTACCAGAAAATATCGATATACTTCGTTCTCGAGCAGCTGCCCGCGGGGGTATGACGCCAGAAATGATTGAAGAACGAGTACAAATCGGCCTCAAAGAAATTGAAGCCGCCAAAGACTACACCTACAGCCTCGTCAATTATCAAGGCAAACTTGCCGAAACTATTGAAAATATAGCAAAAAACATCCAAAATCGCCTTTAAACAACCCATCTATTGACAAAAATGAGGTTACCCGCTAAAATAGCACCACTTTTAACAAGTCTCTTATTTCAATGGTATGACTGAAGAAGCAAAAAATCTTACTTTTAAACCCGGAATGGTGGTAAAAGTGCACCAAAAAATCAAAGAATTTAACACCAAAGGTGAAGAAAAAGAGCGTATTCAAATCTATGAAGGTTTAATCATTGCCGCAAGCCATGGCACAGAGGCTGGCGCAACCATTACCGTTCGCAAGGTATCTGAAGGAATTGGTGTTGAAAAAATATTTCCCATTCATTCTCCTGTCATTGCTAAAATAGAACCAGTACGTCAATTCAAAGTCCGTCGTGCGAAACTCAATTTCGTCCGCGATCCAAAATTCAAACGTAAAATGGACGAAGAAAAAATTGCCGCCTAGCAAAGCACACCAAATCAAAAAAACAGGGTTTAAACCCTGTTTTTTTGATAAGAAGAAGTTCACAAATAGGCATTGCCGTGATTATCTTGACATAAGTACAAAAATATGGTTAAATCATAAATTAAAAAAAAATTATGAAAAAATCAATTTTAGTAATCCTTACTTTCTCTTTATTTTGCCAATTAGCACCCGTCGAAGCCTTTTCATTAAGCAGTGCCGAATCCTTCGCAAATATTCGTTTGTCAAAACCACTCAACTCTCCCGACCTGCGCACTCCGCTCAAAACACCATTATTTTCTCCACAGTCAAACAGCACAAACCCCGCCGAACAAGAAAATGTTCCAAAAGATTCTTGGTATTACAGCAAGGAATACACGGCTCCCGATGAAAATTTTTTATTTGAAACTAATTTACGTATTGATGAACAAGCTACCCAACGCTTGCCCATTGAACAAGATTTAAAAGGAATGGATTATAATAATCAAGAAAATATCGGTGGATACGAAGCTGCTTTAGTGATGCGCCAGTCCGGCACCAACGATCGCTATCGGGCCATGTTTTCTTCCACTTGGAAAGAAATATTAATATGGTCGAGTCGCGGCGGTATTTTGGCGGTGAAACCTTTTGCATTTGATCCGGGCGTGACGTATAAAGTTTCGTTTGCCAAACACGGCAACCGTTTGTTAGTAGCTGTCAATGACAAAACTATTGTTTCGTTGATTGATCGTACCACTCCCATCAAAGTTGACCGTTACGGCTTGGCCACCAAAGAAGGCATCGTGTGGTTTTCTAGAATAAAATCCAAAACGCTTACCGGCTCCATTTCTCGTTTGGATACTTCGGTGCATGTGGCTAATTTTTCTTTACGCACTTGGAAAGGTGTTACATGGGGATTTGATGGCGACGAACCTATTTTTGCCTTACCGAATCGTACCGCTTTTGCTTCGGAAGTAAAATTGGTGCCAGGGTACGCGGCGCAAATGGCCCTGCAATGGTACATCCAAAATTGGGTAGACGAAGCATTTCGTACGGATATTGTAACTAACATTGAAGAACATGAAAAAGGTACTAAATTAAGCTTTACTATTACGAGTAAAGATGAAACCAATCGAACAGATTTAATCAACAAAACCAAAGTAACCGTGAGTTATGACGAAGCCAAAAATGTGTATGTGTATGATCATGTCAGTGAGCTCATTGTTCCTGCTGGATCAAATTTACGGATGAGCTATCCACTTGATATTGCGGATCCGGTATTTTTACAATCAGTTCCCTCCGGAAGTACTTACGGCCGACAATGGCCGGTAACGCACCAATGGGGAGCATACCAACACCCTGATGGTAATTATTATAAACAGCCTTTTAATCACGCCGATTGGTATCCAGGCTACGGTACTCAGGAATTTTGGAATAAAGGCATGCACAAAATGAAAGCCGATGGCGGTTCGTGGGCTTTGGTGGGCGACAGGATCGCTAATCCAGTATTACAATGGAACGAATCACCGACGCGCAATGAATTTAGCGCGCTTGTCTGCTGGTTCGCTTACGACCTGCATTTTAATTGGATGCCAGGAGATGGTAGCCCCGTTACCTTGCCAAGTGGTACATATACCTTTAAATGGAGCGTATCTTCGCTTCCTGGAGATGAAGCCGATGCTCGCTTAAGCTCGGCGAAATATGCGGTGGAAGGCGACATGAGCTTAAAATGGTTGCTTTATACTGGTGGCGTGGGTCATGTCGAAAAATTTGATAAAACCGCTTTACGAGCTTCACCGTTTGGAGAGTATATCTGGGGAGATAGCGCCTATCAAGACACTGCTGTTGGCTATGATGATACTACCTCACTACGCCTGGAAGGTCCGGATTTTGTAAAAACCTCAGCGGGCGATAGCATGTTTACCGAGTCATTTTTGCCGGACACTGACTATGAAATTTCTGCGTGGATAAAAACTGAAAATGTGCAGGGCAAGGGCCCCGGCATCATCTTTAGCGGGCAGCCCTATTATCCCGGTATCACCGGCACTACCGACTGGCAACAAATTGGCTTCGTGGCTCGCCCGCAAGAGCCGCTTTATTCGGTGCCGTTCTTTTTACACAATGCCGGTTCGGGCAAGGTATGGTTCGACAACTTCCAGATTCGCCCTATTACTGCCGTGAATCCAGTCGCGCTAAACTTAAACAATCGTCCTCGCCCTATTGCCAAAGGAATTGCCATAGATCCAAACGCCTATTTGATTCTTGATCCAAAAAATGCGCTGACAGATGCGGCGCGCACCGTTCTGGATGGTTCAAATCGCCAAAATAACGGCGTGTTACAAAATGCGACAGTCGAAACAGTAGCAGAAAACAAGATATTCCGTTTCCGCGGCAACGACGCGCAAGTTTTGATGCGCGGGCATGAAAGCACGGATTTTTCGGCTCCTGCCACCTTGGTCACCTGGATCAAACCGGGAACCGGTGTAAATGGCTGGAACGTGGTGGCGAGCGGTGGCATTGATCGGGCCGATTATTGGCGTATTATTCTCAGCAAAGTAGATGATTATCGATTAGCCGTACACACGCCAGGAGGCACAATTGATGGTAGCGGTACGATTGTGCCAGAAGGCGTCTGGTCGCAATTGGCCTTGGTTGACGATGGCACTACCGCATCATTCTATTTCAATGATACGCTGGTTGGTACCACGCCTTCCAATGGGAATATTTTTGGCAAAGGCCCAACCGGGTATGTGCGATTAGGGGCCATGTCCTATGAAGGGCGGCCGACTTCAGGAGTTGAAGGTGATGTGAGCGCGCTCACTATTTTCACCAAAGCTTGGAGTGCGGAGGAAATAAAAGCGAGCTATCTAAAAGGACCGTTTGGATTATAGATGCAACAATTTTTTAACGAATTAAAAACAGCGATAATTTTTCTATCGCTGTTTTTTAATTAATATTACTTTTTATTATCCTTTGTTTAAACGCCTAGGAATCATAAAATTCTTTACATACTCATAACTTCGAGGATCATTTTTTATTCTATTCATTTCCGCATAAATTTCTTGAGCCACTTGACGAGGACTCACTTTGCAATCATCACTACGATATAATTCCCAAGCTGACAAATCACCTTCAGAATGTTGGTTAAACCCCCAAAGTTTTTCTTTAGGTTCCTCAAGTCTGTTTCTTTCACGGAGGACTCTTTGAGCTGCTAAATCAAAAATGCAACGAGTTTCAGCGTCTTTGGTTTGAAGAGCTATCATATGAGATTTGTCAACTCTGGGATGCATTATTGTAAGATATCCTTTTTCAAGAGCTTGATACCAATTTTCATAACCTGTATCATCTTTAGCTCTCTCGACAATTTCTTCTGCCAAATCATAGTCTTTTTTTGTATCGCCGGGACGCAGTAAGTCTTGCATTTTCTTAGCTTCTGCTTCAGCGTCTTCTAAAGAATAACGTAATTCTCTCATATTATTTAATAATAAGTATTTACGGCGCCCCCTCGCTCCTTTTTACCGTCCCGCCCGCGACGAACGTCCCTTTTTCCAGGTCGCTAAATACCCGATTCATCGGGCCAAAATAAATGCCGTGCGGATAGGCAAGACCACTCGAGGCCTGACAGTAACGAACTTTTTTTAGCGTCGCTTTATCAGCTGGCATTTTATTGGTCAGTGCACATTTTTGGGCTGCGGCTTTATCACGATAACCGCTTTGCACAATTTCGTATTTTACTTGCGCGCCGATTTTTTTAGCAACCTTAACATCCTCTTCGCCCACTTTTTGAATCTCTTTCCATTTTTCTTGGTAGGGCAAATAATCATCCTCAATTACATTCAAAAAAATCTTTTTACCTTTGTTCATAGCAATACGCACCAAGCCAGGCGAATCAAGTGGAATGCTGGCAGTATCTTTAAATTGACACACGCGTGGCAAATACCCCCAACCGCACCAGCGACCAATAAAACCGGTTACGCCATTATTGCCGCTGGCTTCCTCAATCGCTAAATCATCAGCGCGCCACGGGTAGCTAAGCGGGCCGGCATTAGAAACAATGATGGAAACATCAGGATCAAGTACACCGTACATGAGCGAGCTATACGCGCCTTTGGAATGACCAGAGACAATCAATTTTTTTTGATTAGAAATAGTAAAATTTCCTTCTTTTTGTAAGGCCAGAACCGCGTTGATGCCACGACGCGTACGGATTTGTTCCGCCAGCAATACCGACATATCAGGAAAATACTGGCGAATTTTATGCATGGCCACGGTATCGTATTCCAGTGACGTATCTTGTCCGCCCGGATATTCCCGCATCGTGCCATACCCCGGCATATCTGGCCCGGCCAGTACAATGTACCCGCGACGAGCGAATTCTACGCCCAGTGCATACGCCGGCGCAATCCCTTCGCCTTCGGTACAGGCGCCGATTTGTTCGCGTGAAGCACACGCTGCCAGTGTCTGATGGCGGGCAATTACTAATTCGCGCGGCCCAGTATAATCACTGCGCGGCACCATTAAATAGCCATAAGATTTTTCACCAAGTAATCCATCAAATTCAAAACCATATACTTGAATATTTTCCTCAGCTGGTTTGGTTGGTTTCACAAAACCCAGGTCTTCCCACACTGGCTTGGCAAAAAACCCCCGATCAGTTTTAGTGATATGTGCTACCTTCATTTGATCCTCTGTTAATCCAGGATCCAATTTTAATTTCGGATTCAACGGCACGCATGTATCCTGAAATTTCCCGCCCAGCATCCATTCTAAAGCTTTTCGCAATTTTTCCGGATTTTTTATTTCTTCTTCGGTAAGCGGTACCAACTCCTTTTTCCCTTCTTGGCTGGTTTTAAATTGCGGTGGCAGGCCTTTTTTCTTTTGTTCTTGTATTAATTCTTTGCCCCAAAACCGCACCTCTTCTTTAAGAGGTGTTTGAGGAACCTCCAAACAATTTTTTTTCTTCTCACTTTCTGCTTGAGCTGGTGATGAAATTGCCAAAATCCCCACCGCAGAAAAAATTAAAAAAATTGCACTATTCACCAAAATAAGAGTATGTGTTTTTTTGTACATGTACCTATTTTTACTATAAATACTTTGCGGTCCAACCTTTTTTGCGAGAGATAAGATCAGCCGGCGTACCAAAATCAACAATTTCACCACCACTCTCGCCTCCTTCAGGGCCAAGATCAATTACCCAATCACTGGAACGAATCATCTCCACATTATGCTCAATCACAAGAACGCTATTACCTTTGTTCACCAAAGCATTAAGCACCTGGAGTAAGCGTTTAATATCTTCAAAGTGCAAACCTGTAGTAGGCTCATCCAGAATATAAAGCGTTTTACCAGTAGAATGGCGCGCTAATTCTTGAGCAAGCTTGATACGCTGTGCCTCACCGCCTGAAAGGGTTGTAGCAGGTTGGCCAAGCTCAATATACCCCAAACCTACTTCACGGAGCACATTAAGCTTATCTGCAATCGCCGGAATATCACAAAAAAATTTAAACGCTTCTTCGACAGTCATCTTGAGCACGTCGGCAATATGTTTGTTGTGATAATGCACTTCCAGAGCTTCTCGATTATACCGCCACCCACCACACTCATTACACTCCACATATACATCCGCCAAAAATTGCATGGGAATACGAATATATCCATCACCACTACACGCTTCACATCGCCCACCACCCTTTACATTAAAACTAAATTTACCTGCATCATACGCACGCATTCGTGCTTCTGGCAAAGACGCAAACAGATCTCGAATCAAATTAAAGATACCCGTATAAGTAGCCGGATTCGAACGTGGTGTGCGGCCAATCGGTGATTGATCGATGGTAATCACCTTATCAATATGCGACAACCCCTGAATACTTTTGTGCGCCCCTGGCTCTTCTTTGGCGCGATAAAAATACTTAGCTAAGGCTTTACTTAAAATATCGATAATTAATGTCGATTTACCCGATCCCGACACACCCGTAACACACACTAATCGACCAAGCGGAATATCGACATCAATATTTTTAAGGTTATGAGCCGAAGCACCAGTAATCACAATTGACTTCCCCGTTCCTTTACGCACGACACGTTTTATAACCCCAATATTAGCTCGTCCAAAAAGATAGTCTGCCGTTAAAGAATCAGTTGATTTTTTAAACTCTTTAAGAGTGCCCTGTGCAATCACTTGTCCGCCATATACCCCGGCCCCTGGCCCCACATCAACCAAATAATCGGCGGCGAGCATCATGGTGGCATCGTGCTCAACCACGATAACGGTATTACCCAAATCACGAAGATATTTAAGCGTTTCAATTAATTTTTGATTATCACGTGGGTGTAAACCAACCGATGGTTCGTCGAGCACATACACAATACCACTCAATCCCGAAGAGAGTTGCGTTGCCAAACGCACGCGAGTCACCTCACCGCCCGACAATGTATTCATGGCGCGATCAAGATTTAAATACCCTAAGCCTACACGCTCTAAATTTTCTAACCGCGGCACGATTTCACGAATAATCAAATCTGCCACTTTTGAACTTTTTATTTCGCCTGTCAACACTCGTTTGACATCTTCCACATTCATCGCAGAAAAAGCCGAGATAGTATAATCTCCTAAACGTACGGCCAACGACTCAGCCTTAAGACGTTTTCCTTGGCACACAGAACAAATTTTTTCTCGCATGTACTGCTCAATTTCTTTGCGCACATACTCAGAATTGGTTTCAAGGTGTTTGCTCATGAGATCGGGGATGACACCTACAAAACCAGTTTTCTTACCTTCAACGTCATACCATTCTTCGCCACTGCCATACAAAATGACATTCAAAATTTTTGGTGATAAATCAACCACTGGAGTGTTGAGCGAAAAATTAAATCGATCGGCCACCGCTGCAAGAAGTTTGGTGTAAAAACTATGATTGCCGGTAATACGAGTCCAAGGCTGGATCGCACCTTCGGCTAAAGTAAGCCGTGCGTTTGGAATAACCAAACTCGCGTCAACCTCCATCGTCACCCCAAGACCAGTGCAACGTGTGCACGCGCCATAGGGACTATTAAAACTAAAACTGCGCATATCAACCGGCGCCATGGTGCGACCACATTTTAAACAAATTCCCATGGTTGAACACAATTTGTTTTTTTCTTCAGCCGAGAGCATCACCACCCCATTCGCAAGGTCAAGCGCACTTTCAATAAGCTTAGTAGGGTCTTGTTTTTTAATATCAGTAATAGTGCCAATGAGTATCTCTACCGTGTAGAGGACATCTTTCTCAAACTGAAAATCAAGCAAATCGTTAATTTTAAAACGATTACCATTGAGACGCAACCATTCAAACCCCGATTTTTCAATTCGCTCAAGTAATGATTTTTTTTCTATTTTTCCCTCGCGAATAAGAGGTGCATACACAGAAACTTCACCACTTTTACGGGCAAAACGACGTAATTCTTCCACAATTTCTCCACTCGTTTTCACCTCAACCGCCAAATGACATTCGGGGCAATACTGCTCACCCACGCGGGCAAAAAGCAAACGCAAAAGATCATAAATCTCGGTTACGGTGCCCACGGTTGAACGTGGATTTTGCGTTGACATCTTTTGATCAATGGCGATAGTTGGCGATAAACCTTCAATCGAATCGGCATCTGGTTTGTCTTGGGTTTCCATGAATTGTCGCGCATACGACGACATTGACTCCGCATAACGCCGCTGCCCTTCGGCATAAATAGTATCAAACGCAAGACTCGATTTTCCTGATCCAGATAAACCAGTGATCACCACCAATTTATGCTTAGGAATTTCAATATCTACATTCTTTAAATTATGAACCCTGGCGCCACGAATTTTAATAGTGTCTGACATAGTTCTCCTTCCTTAAATAAAACTATTTGGAAATATTAAAACGTTTAAAATAAACTTGACGATGCTCTTCTCCACCAACAGTGGGAATATCTTTTATAGACGCAGCCTCGATATTGAGCGGAATTCCTTTTTTTAACTCTTCGACACTAAAAAAATAAGATTGATTAATATCATATTTGTGCGTATCAAAAAATCCCCGATTTAAAGCCGTTCCATCACCCAAATCAACTCCATCTTTGCCAATATAATGAACTTGCACCGCACCCGCATAAGTCTCATTCATTCCAAGTTTGAGCACAAAACCTCTAAATTTTTCTTTTCCACCGATACAATGTATGGTTGGTAGATTTAAATCTGCATCTGAGGCTTGCACCGTAAAAACCTGTGTTTTACCATCTGCAAGTGTCTGTAATTTTGCACTGGAATTTTCAACCATTGATACACCACTTTCACCTTCAACACACACCGCATACAACCCCTCCACCGAACTTACTGACGGATTATTCCACTCTCGAGTTAAAAAATCAGGAAAAAAATCCTTAACAAAAGAATTGTGTGTAATAGTTCCAATAATATTACCTTTCTTGCACAAATACTTCTTTTCATTAGGATCGGAAACGCAGATTGGTTTCTTGCCCCCTTCATCATCACACCAATTTCCCCAACAGGTGGCACCACCGCCCTGTTTCACAAAAAAACGCTTACCGCAATAAAAATTACGAGCATTGCTTTTTTCTGGAGGAACTTTGGTTTCATCTTTGAAGGTAATGTCGAACTTTGTATCTTTACCTGCCGGTTTGACCGGATTCTGTTGGTCGTCAACTCCCGAAGCAAGAGCAAAGCTTTTATCATTTTTTATTTCATCCCCCGCATCAGCACAAAATTTTGGCAACATTTTTATAGACCTCACCACATACACCGACGGCAAACGCAACTGCACGAGCGCAGGGTTGAGGGTGTTCAAAATAAAATATGACAAAAAAACAATAAAAAGTCCTGTCACTGCACCAACAATTTTCTTTTTAGCCCCAGAAATAACCTCAGTATTACCACCCGAAGTTGTCCATTGAATTCCCGCTAGCATGATAATGATGGTGGCCAAAATTGGCGCCACACCAATTGCATATTTATATCCAAGCTGAATGAATTCACCAATATTTTGAAATTTATTTTTTCCAAAAAAAGTTATCGCCGTTTTACTTTGCCCGGCCGGCAAACATTTACCCCATTCTTTACCCACGCACGGCTCTTCGCCCTGAATCCAGCCATCTTTTGACTCTGCCTCATTAACAAGAGGATCTTGTGCTCGACGATATTCAGCACAATCCTTTTGTTTCCAACAAAGCGGATTAAATTCAGGAATAACTGTTTCGTTTGCTGCAACACAGACCGACCACGACCCAACCAAAGCCACCATCACACACACGCCGAATAAAAATTGTTTCCAAAAATTAAATGTTGACTTCATATTATTTTGAAGAAAGAAATCGATCCCATAATTCAAACGGAATCACACCTTCAACCCTCTCGCCATTAATAAAAAAAGTAGGCGTCCCCCGAACACCAAAACGCAAGCCATCGGCATAATCACGATTAATTGCCACCGCTGTAGCTGGCGTAGAAAGACACGCGTTCAATTTGTTTTTATCGAGGCGTGTATTTTTTACTAATTCATTAATTTCTGCCTCACCCCAACTACTAGTAAAAAAAGTATCTTGAGAGGCGAAGAAAAAATCATACACGGGCCAAAAAAGATTTTGAGCTTTAGCACATTGCCCAACTTCGGCCAACTGCGTTGCTCCTGGGTGCAATGATTCAACCGGAAAATTTCTGAACACAAAACGTACTTTCCCGGGGTATTTTTGCAACACCTGGGCCACAATTGGGACTGCTAATTTACAATTGGGACATTTAAAATCTATAAACTCCACCACCGTAATCGGTGCGTCAGCCTGGCCAAAAACTAAAAAATCCCCTTGTTCCAAATCTTTCCTTTCAGCTGCCGAAAGTACTCCATTTTGTGATACCGGTCCAGCGGCGGCACTAAACCGACCGCCCGATCCTTCCAAAGTGATTAAGTCACCCTGTTTTATCTGCCGCAGATACGACAAAGTAATATAACCAAACACAGTCAGCATGAAAATGATAGCTCCGCCTACCACAAGAGAGGTAATACCCCACCATTTTTTATACCATGGCTTTAAAATCACGGCGACATCCATACCAATTACCCTCACCTGGCTAATTTAAGAATTAAATAGTACCATCAATTTCAAATTTTGACAAATCTAAATAGGGCTAAATCTGCGCTTGAGAAGCCTACAAATCTTCTGTCAAAGCCATTGACAGAACCGCCGCGCTCATGCTACAATGAACGCACTTAAATTTTTCTTTATGAAAAAAGACCTTCATCCTGAATACTTTGCTGCCGCCATGGTAACCTGCGCCTGTGGGAATTCTTTTGCGACCGGAAGTACTTTAAAAGAGATTCGTATTGAGCTTTGCAGCCAATGCCACCCTTTTTATACTGGTAAACAAAAATTTGTCGATACAGCTCGTCGTGTCGAAAAATTCCAAGAACGAACGGTACGCCAAGATGCTGCGGCCGCCACTCGTAAAGGTAAAAAAGTGAAAAAGATTGCCGTTGCTAAGAAAAAATCCGACAAAAAAGCTGCTGAAGCCACCAAACAAGGGACTGAAAAATAGCTTTTCCATTTTAAAAACAGGCCATTCATAGGTCTGTTTTTATTTTTAGACGCATCTTCAATACCCTGTTTTTTCTTCTTATATGCAACAAAAATACCTTACGATTTTAGAACACTACACCTCTCTTGAAGAAAATCTACAAGATCAGGCGGTGCTGAATGATGCCAAAAAACTGAAAGATATTTCTCAGGAATACAATGAGCTCAAAGAGGTAGCGAACAAAATAAAAGAATTAGACGCACTCGAAAAAAAATACCATGAAACAGAACAACTACTTGCGGGTAGTGATGAAGAAATGCGCGCCTTGGCAAGCGCCGAACTCAACGAACTTACCAACGCCAAAGAAACATTAGAAAAAGAGCTCCTTGAGGCAACCAGACCCAAAGACCCACTCGATAAAAATGACGTCATTGTCGAAATTAGAGCTGGCGTAGGCGGCGATGAAGCAGCCCTTTTTGCGGCTGAACTCTATCGCATGTATCAGCGTTATGCCGAAAACCACGGCTGGAAAACGGCCCTCATTGATGCTAATCGTATTGGCATCGGCGGTTTTAAAGAAGTTATTTTCTCCATCAAGGGTCATGGCGTCTATGGCCAACTGAAATATGAAATGGGCGTGCATCGTGTGCAACGTGTGCCTGAAACCGAAAAAGCCGGACGCGTGCACACCAGCACCATCACCGTGGCAGTTCTCCCTGAAATTGAAGAAACTGAAATGAAAATTGAAGCCAAAGACTTGCGTATCGACACCTTCTGCTCAGGCGGCGCAGGCGGGCAAAGCGTGAACACGACATACTCAGCCGTACGCATTGTCCATATTCCCACTGGTGTTATGGTGCAATGCCAAGACGAACGCTCACAAACGGCTAACAAAGAAAAAGCTATGGCCGTACTTCGTGCCCGCTTGTTTGAAGTAGAACGTGAAAAACGTGCTCAAGAACTCACTGAAAAACGCCGTAGTCAAATCGGTAGCGGTGATCGCAGTGAAAAAATACGCACCTACAACATTCCACAAGATCGCATCACCGATCATCGTATTCACCAAAATTGGAACAATATCCATGTCATACTCGACGGTGCCCTTGACCCTCTTATTGCTGCCCTCAAAGAAGCAGAGTTTAAAGACGAAGCACCTCAATAATCAACCCTCTTATGACTATCGAACGGTTGCAACGCCGTTTTGCCCACCTACCCACGCGAGATATTGATCTGCTGCTGAGCTTCGCCCTACGCCAACCAAAAGAATTTATTTTTGCCCATCCGAGTCATCACCTTACGACCGGTGATTTTTTTCGTTTTTATTGCGCGCTCTGGCGCTATCAGCATGGCTGGCCACTTGCCTATATACATGGCCACAAAGAATTCTACGGCCTCGATTTTTATGTGAATAAAAATGTATTAATTCCCCGCCCTGAAACCGAACTCATGATCGACGAAGTGCGTAAGTGCCTTGAAACTCTTACACACAAACACCCCATTCTCATTGATGTCGGCACCGGCAGCGGGTGTATTCCCATCGTACTGAGTCAAAAAACCACACCTGGATCTGTCGCCATCTACGCCAGCGATCTTTCCAAAAAAGCACTTCGAGTAGCAAAAAAAAATGCGCTCTACCACAATGCATTAATCACATTTTTAGAAGGCAATCTACTTGAGCCATTTGTTGCGTGCATGCGCACAAAACCACTTGAGGAACACACACAACCACTCATTATAACCGCCAACTTACCTTACCTTACTCAAGCTGAATTTACACACGAACCTTCAATACAAAAAGAGCCAGTGCGGGCTCTTATTTCTGATAATAAAGACGGGCTTGATCTCTACCGCAATCTTGCTCAACAAATAAAAGCGCTTCTCTCAAAACACTTCTCTCCACTACATATTTTTCTAGAAATCAACCCACACCAAACTAACGCTCTCACTGATTTTTTGAGAAAAGAATTTTCGACCGCACACGTGCGCTGTCTAAAAGACCTTGCACAAAAAGAACGACTGATTGTGCTAGATATTATTTCGTAAGCACCACATCGGTGCCGAGCGGCACCACTTCCACCCACGTCACGCCTGGAGTTAAGACAATTTCTTCACCAGTTGATCGATAAAATCGCGTACGGCTACGCTGATTAGTTTTCTTCCATTTTCCTCGCTCTAAAACACCCCGATGAAAAACGAGTACTTCACCCTCACCCACCGTATCTATTTCACGCCTTCCTTCATCATCAATAATGTCAACTGACGTGAACTGCACAACCACATTATGCGCTTGAAGCAGATGAGCAGTGTCACGCGCAATGACACCATTTAAAAATCGTTGATATTTTTTTTGATCAGCGTCATATTTCCAGCCTATACGATAATTTGAGCTAAATGGCACTAAAAATTCCAACACCTCTTCAGACGAAGTAGGTAGAGTCGAAGACGCAAACAACCAGCCTTTCCACGGAGGTTGCACCGGACGCTCCCCTGCAGACTCCGCTACGATTTTTTGCCAACGATCACTTGAGGTATACAAATTATGCGGTGCACCTCTTTCGTCACTTCGCCAAAAATAACGACCCCAATAAAATTCATTAATATCAAATACTGATGAATTTTTAAGAAAAGCCAGGGCTGCCGGCGAACCGCCTGAATGGAGATAC
The DNA here is from genome assembly GCA_964444705.1 of uncultured Gammaproteobacteria bacterium. Classification (GTDB taxonomy): domain Bacteria; phylum Patescibacteriota; class Patescibacteriia; order Magasanikbacterales; family GWA2-37-8; genus CAYUHX01. The sequence continues at coordinate 56,733 of CAYUHX010000001.1, forward strand.
AAGGCGTCACCATATTCTTGATCCCAATCAATAAAATAGGGACGAGCACTTCTAACTGGCCCCACTTCAGCTACAGTGCTTGTTACTTTAAAAAGAGCTAAATAACGAGTGATTCCGCCCTCAACTGGCGCTTCATACACTACCCCTGCGGCCGATAAACCACTTTGCGGTCTGGCATCAGCGTGATTATCGATCATCACCCCCACTATTCGAGATGCAGCATCTTCGCTTGCCGCCAACGGTAACCCGTCGAATTCACTGACCGGAACTGCTGCAACCGGAGTAGTCAATGGCGTTGTTAAGTCGAGCTGAGAAACAACTTTTGGTTTTTGAACCAAAAAAGCAATCGCAACAAAAAACAAAACAAACAACACGATGCTTAATAAAATGATGCCTGTTAATTTTTTTCTTGTCATACGCAGATCTAACTTCGAATGTAGTATAACACAAACCAATCTTCTTCAAACTCTATACAAAAACCCCGCCGAGCAGGCGGAGATTTTGTAATACTACTGATAGATTATTTTTTCTCTTCTGTTTTAACTGCTTCTTCCTTGGCTTTCACTGCATCTTTTTCTTCTTTCACCGTCTTAATTTGGGTCAAATCAGCGGCTGGAGCAGTAGTGTCTTCAAGAGCTTTCAATTGAGCTTCGGTGAGAGGGGCTGCTACCTTAGCCACCAAGGCTTCGCTTTGTGGAGAAATAACGGTAACGCCAGCTGGCACAACCACATTTTTAATTTTAATAACCTCTTCAAAAGAGGTAAGAGCAGAAAGATCAATATCAATATGCGCGACCAAGTCTTTTGGCAAACATTCAACCTCTACTTCTGTCACATTGGTGATAAGCGTGCCGCCAGAAGCCTTAACCACCGGCGCTTCTCCCACAAATCGCAATTCCACTTTCGCACGAAGAGTTTTTTTCATATCAATACGACGTAAATCAACATGGATGATATGATCACTCACTGGATCGCGTTGAATATCTTGAAAAAGAACCTTGCCCATATCTTCTCCCCCGACCTTCAAATCAATCAAACTTGATTCTCCAGCTTCTTTGTAGAGCTTGGTCAATAATGGGTAGTCAAAAGTCAAATTTTCACTCGCTCCGCCTGCACCATACACCACACCAGGAATTTTTCCACTGGTACGAGCATGAGAGCCGGTCGCCGTTCGTTTCGTCGCCACCAACGTATACGCCATATTAAATCCGATTTAAAAATAGTGAATTAAACTTCTCTTTAGAGAATAAAGTATAGCCGTCCAAAGCTTCGTCTAGTGTAATCGGCACGCTTTTGTACAATCGTTTCGCATCTGCCAGGCTCAGATCGGTAATCATTCCCACCGAACTCAAACCCTGGCCCAGCACCACGACCATCGCCATAAAATAACTCTGGCATTTAGGACAGGTGAAATGCACCAAACGGGCGCTTTCATTTTTAATAAACACCTCAGCCCGATTCACATCATACCCTTCTGAACAAATAGGGCATTTATTGATGAATTTTAAAACTTCCTGCCAGGAATCTGACTGTAATTTCGGCTTTTGCATAGAATGCTCGAATACCTTACCTAAAAAAGACCTAACTGTCAAGATTAGCCATAGTGTACACGATTCTTTAGCTCTTAAGCAAGGTAAGGTCAGACGTCACCTCAGCTACATGGTTTTCTGGCTTCACTTTATCGTAAATTTTGACAATTTTTCCCTGGGCATTGATCAAAAAAGACATTCGAAAAATTCCTTCGTATTCTCGACCCATAAACCGCTTTTTACCCCAGACACCATAGGCCTTGACGACATCATGATGAGAATCCGACAAAAGCAAAAACGGCAAATCGTATTTTTTAGCAAACTTATCATGGCTTTTTACACTGTCAGCACTCACACCAAGCACAACCACTCCCTTTTTCGTGAGTGAAGAAAAATTATCTCTAAAACTACACGCCTCTTTGGTACAACCAGGAGTATCATCTTTCGGATAAAAATACAAAAGCACTGCCTGACCTTTAAATTCAGCCATTGAATGTTCTTTGCCGGTTTGGTCGGCTAAGGTAAAATCAGGAGCTGCTTCCCCAACCTGAAGAGCCATACGATAAAATTCAATAAATTAAAGGTTGTTATAAAAAACACTGCACGTCGTCGCCCAAAAAACTGCTACCAAAGCTGCGGTTTCGCCGCGCAGGGTATGATCACCCAAACGCAACAACGGAATTTGGCACTCTTTAATTTCTCTGAGCTCTCGCTCACTCCAGCCACCTTCTGGCCCCACAAAGAGTGATAAGCACTCTCGACCTAAATTTTTAATATGCCCCTCAATCACATCATCATTGCACAGAAATCCACTTCGATCACACACCACCGTGCAACCCACTTTTTTTGCCTCCATTAACGCTTCTTTAAACCCAATCACTGTGCCAAGGCTGGGCATAAAAGCGCGCTCTGAAACCTCAGCGGCTTCACGCATAATTTTTTCTAAGCGAGGCCTATTAACCGCCGTTTTAATGGTCCTGTCTGAACACACCGGCACAAGGTGGCTAACCCCAAGCTCTGCAGCTTTTTCGGCCACGAGTTCGAAATGCTCACGCTTCAGCACTGCACAATACAACGCCACTTTTTTTCCTTGCGCCTGCGTAGTGATTGTTTCTATTTTTAAATGAACATTTTTATTATTCACTTGTTGAATAATGGCGAGAGCCATCTGTCCTGCACCATCAGACACCACCACCTTTTCACCTGGCTCCAAACGAAGCACATCTTTGATATGATGCACCACCGAAAAATCGCTGATGACAAAATCTCCTTCTTTAAGTGCGGTGGTAAGAATAAAATAGTGCTGTTTCATACGACGCATCACCTTATTCTACCACTTTTCTCTTCATAAAACAATCTATCTAAAACCACACTAGAGTGACTACTAACGCTTTATTTTTCTCTTTGAACGATTAAAGGTAATTGCAAAACGATGTGCTTCATCACGCACACGAATGAGCGCCTCGCGATGGTGCGACACCCACGCCACGAGCGCCGGCTCCACACTCCCCAAAATAATATCGTTACGCTTTCGCTCTTTACCTTTAGCCAAACCTACTATGGGAATATCGACGTTTTTTGAACTAAGCACTTCTTTGGCACGATTCACCTGCGGTCGACCACCATCAATTAAAAAAAGAGTTGGCAACGGCCAATCAGCGTGTGCTAAACGACGATTCAACACCTCAGCTAAACAATCTACATCACTCTGCCCCACTACTGTTTTAATGGTAAATTTTCGATAGGCTGCTTTAATTGGGCCATGCTCATCAGCAACCACCAAACTACCTACCTTGTCAGTGTCGCCCAAATTGGAAATATCATATCCTTCAATGCGATAATGATCTGCTTCATCGTTTGTCCCCGCGTGCTCTCTAAAAAATTCTTGATTTAAGAGAGCGACATCTTGAATACGATACAATGATTTTGATTGATCGCGCAGGCGCGCTGCTTCTTCAAAACGAAATTCTTTGGCTGCCAGCTTCATTTTATTTTCCCACTCTCGCACCAACTTCTTTTTTTCACCCTGTAAAAACAGCACCAGCGGCCGAATTACTTTTAACGCATAGTCGCGAGGACTAATTTCACCCGTACAGACGCCCAGACACTCTTCCATCTGTCGATAGAGACAGGGCTTTAACGAAAGAGGTCGGCAACTCGAAAAACGAAATAATCGGCGAAGTAACTTCATGGTGGCCTTGGTATTGAGGCCAGGATACGGCCCGAACACATACTTGAAACCAGGCGGCACCTTTCCTTCTTCATGTGAAAGAAGACGCAGCTCGCGCTCACGAATAGTTTTCACCTGCGGATACAGCTCTTTCGTAATAATAATATAATTCCAACTTTTATCATCTTTACCAAGTACGTTGTATTTGGGTTGATTTTTTTTGATGTACAACGCCTCTAAAATAATCGCCTCAAGCACTGATTCGGTTTCTTTCCACTCAATACGTGCCACCTCATGAATCATTTCTTCAATCGGCCGCGGCGTGCGTAGCCCACGAAAATAGCTTTGCACCCGGCTTTTAAGCGACGTTGCTTTACCCACATACACCAGCTCACCATCTTCAGAATAATACAAATAAATACCTGGGGCATCGGGTAATTTTTTAAAAACAGAATCAAATTTGTGCATACAATTTATGAGGTGACGGCGTCTTATTTATTTAATATTACGCCAAAAAAAAGCCCTTCGCAACCACTCCACGCATTTTTTCACTTTTAAAATTATCATAACTTCTATTTTTATATACAGATATCACCATGCTATCCTTGACAAGATTGAAAATACATAGTATACTCACCCGTCAAGCGTAATTGCTTGATTGACTATTTTAAAGCTCGTTTACAACGGCCATTTAGATTACTACTCCTGATATCACCGTCGATAATCAGAAATCAAAGAGACAAGAAACCGACATCCTGCTAGAATTTTCTACCTACTTACCTGTTTCGGATCTCTCCACACATGTTCATCGGGTTATCGACCGTGATATCAGAGTGTTTCTAAAAAAGCCTCTACGGAGTTTGGATTAAACAAATACTAAACCACTGGCTAATCCCGACGATGGTAATCTGCGCTTGAATTTGAAAGGAACAAGGATCAAGGAACAAAGAGCAATTTGTCCTTTTTCCTTCACTCGAACTCACATTACCATCGTCGGGCACTTGCGCCCGTCGATCCCTACGTCCTGAGGAGGACCGCATGAACCGCATCCGTCGCAACTCGTTCCTGTCCCGCTACCTGCTGGCCGCCAGCCTGGCCGCCAGCCCGCTGACCACCGGCTGCGGCACGCCCGAGCCCACCACCCCGGTGGCACCGCAGCCCAGCACCCTGGCCAAGGTGAGCCGGAAGATCCCCGCCGACGGGGAGACCACGGGCCGGAGCCCGCTGGTGGGGGCGCTGCTCGACCGGCAGGTCACCGTCGGCGTCGCCAGCTTCACCATCACCCCCCACGCCGACGGCACGGCCAACGCCGAGGCCGGCGCCGTCTTCTGGAAGCCCAATGCGGAGCTGAAGGCCGGCCAGCGGTACGAGTGGACCATGGTCTTCAACGACCGCGGCTACGAGACGACCCTGAAGGGCAACTTCACCGTGGCCAAGGACCCCCCGCCCGCGCCGATGGGCCCCCTGTGGGGGCTCTCTGAGGGCACCCTGGGTGGGGCCACCAAGCAGTTCACCTGCAGCGGTACCCACGCCGGCCAGTACTACCTGACGGTCACCAAGGCCGGTGACGGCGCGCTGATCTGGGGCCAGAAGGTGGGCGGCTTCGGGCAGGAGTTCTACTACATCAACTCCCAGGACCTGGCGGCCACGTACCTCCAGACGGGCATCGTCTCGGGGATCACCTTCAGCGCCGAGGGCCTGCAGGAGGGTACCACCACCTGCAAGTAGCGGCGCTGCCGCCCGACCCGCGGCGGCGCACACCGGCCATCAAATCGCTTGATCCACCGCTCCGTTCCGCAGCCCCCGCTCGCCTAAACCTGCTCGCCCACTTCGGTGCGAACAGCGGTGCGAGGGGGGCCTGCATCTGTTGAATAAAAGAACTGTCTTTTGTTCATAGAACACACAATCCCGATACCCCTCGGGATTTTGTGTTTTAAATAATTTTTTAACTAAATTTTTTTCTTTACACCCACATGGCGGAATTTGGGCTTGGGCTCAAATTTTTTCCTTTATCCTTTTTCTTTTTTCCTTCACCCACCTAATAGCCAAACCCCTTCAATTACGCTATACTATTTCTATTCCCGCACTGATTTTACCTCACTCACCTACTCTCCATTTCATATGCCTACTTTTCTCGAAGATGTAAAAGTGCCTGCCTCGCAACAATCATCTCAAAAAAAAGGGCCAGAAAAATTTGAACATTACATCAATGCCGGTGGTGGCCTCAGCAATAAAAATCTTAAATACGCACTGTGGTTTACTGAGAACAAATTGCTACTCTATCGTCTCTTGCTCGGCTTCATTGGTTTTTGGTGTGTATTATTTTGGGGCTACACTCTTTTTAATGTAGGTGATTATCTCATTTTTGGATTACGTGCCGATCAAAATCTGGCTCGTGAAATGTCGTACTTTCCTAACTACACCCTCATCAACACTCGCCTCTCACCTGAACTACCAAAAATAATAAGCACTCAAGCATTGCCAAGCGGCACTGATAAATACGACCTCGTTGCGGAAGTGGCCAACACCAACGAGCGTTTCCTTGTTACTTTTGATTATTATTTCAATTTGAACAATGGCAAAAGTGAAAAACAGCATGGTTTTCTTCTCCCAGGTGAAAACAAATTTCTCACCCTGCTTGGAGTGAAAAACGCTGATTTTTCTGGCGGCGACGTGCAAATTAGTTTTGATAATTTTGTCTGGAAACGCGTGAATGCGCATGAAATAAAAAACACCACACAGTGGCAAAGCGAACGCTTAAACTTTACCACCGATAATTTTGCACTCATCCGCACCACTAACCCCGACTCTGGCGCACACGCTGATCGCGTTACATTCAAACTCACGAACAACAGCCCCTATTCATTCAAGGCGCCTTTTTTTTACATCGCCCTCTATTTTCAACAAAGTTTGGTGGGCATTTTGCCGCTCGAGCTCACCAGCTTTGGCTCGCTCGAAACCAAAGCAATTGATGTACGGGTCTTTACTCCCAACATTAATGTGAGTGATGTGGTGGTTTATCCACTCATCAATGTGTATGATTCCGAAGAATACGTAAAAGCCACGGCTAGCTCTTAAGGCACCGTATATTGTTTTATGGACTTACGGAAACTTTCTCCGCGCAGTTTTGATTGGACACTTCTTCTCGCTGTACTTCTTCTTTTCTCTATCGGCCTCGAAGCCATCTACAGCGTTGATCTTTCACGCGGTGGCGAACTTATACTCTTCAAAAAACAACTCTTGGCAGCCGGCATTGGCCTTATTTTGTTTTTTTTAACGAGTCTCACCAACTATTCTTTTTTTCGATCGATTAGTAAAGGCGTCTATTTACTCTCTGGCAGTTTATTATTTTTGGTTTTGTTTTTAGGTAAAACTATTCGCGGCACGAAGGGCTGGTTTGTGTTTGGTGGGTTTTCTTTTCAACCCGTTGAACTCGCCAAACTCGGCCTTATTCTCATGCTCGCCTATATCATTGCCAATTTTGGTCGCCGCTTTGAGCGGCCGCTGTTCTTTTTTGGCACGGGTATTTTGACCGCTCTTTACATGGTGCTCGTCATGGGCCAACCCGATCTTGGTTCCGCAATTTTACTCGGCCTCATTTGGTTTGGGCTCATGAATCTAGTCGGCGCAAGAAAATTATTTATCATTGGTCTTGTGGGCGTGGGCGTGCTTGGCGCCACTCTGGCATGGTTTACGGTGCTCAGTCAGCCAAGTCATGAATACCAAAAAAAGCGCATTCTTACTTTTTTAAACCCCGAACTCGACACACTTGGTGCGGGTTACAACGTAGCTCAATCCACCATCGCGGTGGGTGCCGGCCAACTGTTTGGGCGCGGCCTGGGGCGCGGCTCGCAAAGTCAACTCCGTTTTCTCCCTGAGGCACAGACCGATTTTGTTTTCTCAGTCATTGGTGAAGAACTCGGCTTTGTGGGCGCCTGTTTAGTACTCTTTCTCTATGGCCTCATTTTTTGGCGTCTCATTATTATTATGAAAAAAACCCAAGACGATTTTGTCTTGGGTGTGGTGGGTGGAGTGGTGATTATTTTTTTCAGCCAAATGATGTTTAATATTGGCGCAGAAATTGGCGTGCTGCCTCTTACCGGTGTCACCGTGCCGTTTGTCAGCTACGGAGGATCATCACTCATTGTTGATTTTATTATGATTGGCCTCGCGGAGAGTATGGTGGAGAAGAGATATTAAGAATTTTGAATCGCATATAACGTGCGAAGAGCATCTATCTGCTTATCTAAAAGAAGTTTCTGTACTTTACTATTAAGATCATTTTTTGAATCGATCAGATGCTCAAGCTCTACACTTTGTTTCAGTAAAGGACGAAGTATTTCTGCAAAATCAATTGTGGCCAACGCAGCCGCATTTTCAAAATGCGCTGTTTCAAGGGCTTTTTTTAAGGCTTCTCTTAACTTAGGTTTTGAAGTACCTTTATATTCTGGCATGCGCTCCATTAATCTTACCCATCCCTCAAAAGTTTCTTGCACCTCTTCTACAAAATCAGGATTACCCGATACATCAATCATATTTAACAACTGAGTTTTTCCTTCTTTGCCATCTTTTGACCCATTATCACCACGACCCTTTACATCAATAATGGGAAAACCACCCATACGAGTTTCTTTAGATGAAGGTTGATGTTGAGAAAGCATACTATTTTAGTAATTAATGATTAAATTTATAGTACTATAATACCACAAAAACTGCATTTTGTCAAGCTAAAATTTAGCTAAATTTAGATAAAAATAGCGTACTGTTCGCAAATAAACACCCAAACCAGTGGACACTCCGCCCCAAAATGATAGACTACTTTTCTATGCCTTTTAAACTTGTTTCTTCCTACCAACCATCGGGTGACCAACCAAAAGCCATTGATCAGCTTGTCTCTGGCTTAAAACAAGGGTTTAAAAAACAAACCCTGCTTGGTGTTACTGGCTCTGGCAAAACGTTTACCATGGCAAACGTGATTACCAAGCTGCAACGACCAACTTTAGTGATCGCTCACAATAAAACCTTGGCTGCCCAACTGTGCAACGAATTTCGTGAATTTTTTCCCGAAAATGCAGTGGAATATTTTGTCAGTTACTACGATTATTATCAGCCTGAGGCCTACATGCCGCACAGCGATACCTATATTGAAAAAGAGGCGCAAATCAACCAAGAAATTGATCGCTTGCGCCACGCCTGCACCCAAGCCCTACTCACCCGTGAAGATGTGATTATTGTGGCGTCGGTATCAGCCATTTACGGTTTGGGTTCACCAAAAGAATACGAACAAATCGTCCTCCACGTGCGCGTGGGAGAGCTCCTTAATCGGCGCGACATGCTCGAACACCTCATCAGCATGCAATTTGAACGCACCAATCTTGAGTTAACCCGCGGCTCATTTCGCCTCACCGGCCAAGTGATTGAGGTAATGCCAGTCAACGAAGAAATGATTTATCGCCTCGAAATAGGCAATACTATTAATAACATTGAAATCATTGACCCAGTGACTCGTAAATTACGCCACACCGTCAACGACGCCTGGTTCTTTCCTGCGAAACATTACGTCGTGGGCGAACAAGCAAAAGCGCACGCCATTGAAACAATTCAAACTGAATTGACGGAACAGCTGGCTGCCTTTGAACGACAGGGAAAAGTACTTGAGCATGAACGGTTAAAACGCCGAGTGAGTTATGATCTTGAACTTATTCGCAATCTTGGTTATTGCAATGGCATTGAAAATTATTCCCGCCATTTTGATGGCCGCGCCGAGGGCGAGCCGCCGTTTAGTCTGCTTGACTATTTTACCCACGGTGCACGTACATTTCTCACCATTATCGATGAATCACACGTCACGTTACCCCAGCTTCGTGCGATGTATGCCGGCGACAGAGCCCGCAAAGAAACATTGGTTGAACACGGGTTTCGTTTACCAAGCGCCAAAGACAATCGTCCGCTCACCTACCCTGAGTTTGAAGCACGCACCGAAGGAGTGATATATGTTTCCGCCACACCAACTGAATATGAAATAGCAGAAAGTGCCCAGGTGGTAGAACAGGTGGTGCGCCCCACTGGTCTTATTGACCCGGAAGTGCTCATCTGCCCCATCACTGGCCTCGGCAATCTTTCACAAATTGAAGATCTTTTGGTGCGCATTGAGGCACGGATCAAAAAAAATGAACGTGTGCTCGTAACCACACTCACCAAACGTATGGCCGAAGACCTCACCGATTATTTACATGAGAAAAAAATTAAAGTGAGCTACCTTCACAGCGATATCAAAACTCTTGAGCGGGTGGAAACAATTATGAATTTACGCTTGGGAAAAATTGATGTGCTGGTAGGTGTCAACCTGCTCCGCGAAGGCCTTGATATGCCTGAGGTGTCCCTCGTTGCCATTCTTGATGCGGATAAAGAAGGTTTTCTGCGCAGTGAAACCAGCTTAATTCAAACCATAGGCCGCGCGGCCCGCAATGTAAATGGGCAGGTTGTGTTGTATGCAGATCACTCCACTGGCTCGATTGAGCGAGCAGTGGCTGAAACGAATCGTCGCCGTGCCATTCAACTCGCCTACAATACGGAACATGGCATCACTCCGAAAACAATTGAAAAAACAATTCGAAATATTTTGGAAGAGTTTGGTATTTCTGAAAAGAATAAGGAGCATGGAACAAGGAACAAAAAAAACCACACACTCAGCACTACCGATCTCGATTTACTCGGCGATGCCAGACCACTTAAAGACATTATCAAAGACAAAGAGGCGCAGATGAAAGAAGCGGCGCGCACATTAGAATTTGAGCTGGCTGCAATTTTGCGTGATGAGGTGCGTGAACTCACTGCTCGACTTAAAACTGGCGAGAAAACGACTCATCAAAAAAAATCTACTCCCCGACGAAAAAAAATATGAACCGTTTAATTGGATTCAATACAAAAATTTTTCTTTTTTTAATTTGTTCTTTTACGTCACTTTTTCTACTCATTGTTGTTGCAAATGGCACCATTCTTCGCTATCAAAAAAACATTATCCATGAGACAGATTCGGTTCCAACCACGTCTATTGCGCTCATTTTTGGTGGGGGCATGAAAAATGCCACCGAAATGGGAGAGACTCAAACCGACCGTGTGCTCCAAGGAATTGAGTTGTACAAAAAACACAAAGTGACTACTTTGGTGATGACAGGTGATGACGGCGCATGGCACGGAAACGAAGTCGATGCGATGAAAAATTTTGCTCTTGAGCACGGCGTTACCTCAAGTGCTATTCTCATTGACCCCCACGGCTACACCACCTACCGCAGCTGTGCCCGTGCCAGCACTACTTTTCATTTTTCACACGTCATAGCGATTTCACAAAATTTTCATTTACCACGCATTTTATTTCTTTGTCGCTCGTTCGGCATTGAAACAGACGGCCTCAGTGCCGACCTACGCCCGTACGACCGAATGCTCTACAACGAAACGAGAGAAATTGGCGCACGCGTCAAAGCCTGGCTGATGGTAACCCGCGATCGCTTAGAACGACTATTCTCAGAGTAAATAGGCACCTTGCAATGGAAGATATGTATTTTTCTGAGGGCGGTTGGAGTTTTGAATAAACCCCAACCGCCACGATGAATGGCATGCCGACCCTCCGAAGAGAAGCCGGCGCTCACGAGGCGGCCTCCATGCTGCTGGTGGTAACGACCGGCGGCGCGGCCTCGTGGCGAACAGGCAGATGAGCGATGGCCGGCGGCGCGGCGGCGCGCCGCTTAGCCTCGTCGCGAAGGAAGTTGTCGGCCTGCACCCAGAGCGGTACGCCGATCATAAGGCCAACCCAGAGGCCGAGACCACACCAGAACGCCCCAGTCATGGTGGCGTCGATGCCTAGCCCCAACTCGGGAACAATTTCGTTGTCGAGCTGGGTAGCTCGAATGAGATAGGCAAGCGCCCAGAGGACAAGTACCCACCCGATGACGGTAATGAACTGACCGATCGTCCTTTGGATCTTGGCCCGCGAACCGTTCTCGATCCGGATCATGTCTTTGATCTTCATCTCAAACTCCTTTCTAAGTTCTGCGAAGAGCGTCTCCTCGCCACCACGCTGGTGACGAACGCTCTACTCTTCACGAACTATTGTCAAAGAACAAAAAAGGATACTACAAAATTGAGTGACATTATACTTTTTATGCGCCAAAGAAATTACTCAATCGTTTCAATATTGTAGGCTTAGTTCGATTAAGATATTCTTGATCCTTGGCATGCTGATATAACTTAGCCGTTAAAAGAGAAAAAAATTGCGGCACATCCACTGTTTTATCTTTTTTATTGATAATTGGAAGATTACTCCAGTCGGCATCATATAACCCTAATTTCTTTCCAAGTTTCTCGGCTTTCACACCACCCGCTGCCAACACCTTAAGATTTTCCACAATGTTGTGTGAATAAATGCTCGCTTCTGGCACCACCTTAACTACCGCGTCGGTAAGGACATGTTCGAGGTGACGACCGTTTCCCCAACGATATATCACCGAAGTATTTTTCTCTGTTGGTGCGACCGCCGTCTTTTTTGTCATCTCAGATGTTGAAGGTTGTGAATCGACTTGATCTCTGTTGCTTTGTAGCAACTCTTTTGCTCTCTTAACCTCTTGCGCAATATCGTTATCGCCTTTAAAAAGACCAGAATTTTTAAGAATGGCTTTAAACGAATCTGGGGCGTCTTCCTGTGGTGCCAAGGCTTTTTTTATTCCTTTCACAGCGTGTACCACGGCTGGATTTTCGGTTACTTGGCCTCGATGCTCATACGCAAATACGCCCGCAAATAAACCGGCAACCAGGCCAGCAGTTTGTTGCAGTCGTTTAAACACACCCTGCTTCTTTCGTGCGCGTTCTCGTTGTTGATAAACCGAAATGGCCGCTCGCTGAATCTGCGCAATATTTTCTTCATTATCAAGCAATATCGCGTCTGGAACAGGCGCAGTAACATTCTCTTCTTTGACAACACTTACTTCTTGTTCTTTAGTCGGTTCTTCGAAAGGAGCCTCAATAACAATATTTTCTACCTCAAGCGCAGCGAGCTCTTTAACGTCTTGGTTCGCAATTTCTGTCGCTGCCGGTGGCAACTGATCATTATCTACCAACCCAACCGAAGCGTGCTGTTCGTCTAAGAAAGACACTGCTGGCTCCCTTGCCAAAATGTTGGCTTCTTTTTCGGCAAAATTCTTAAGAGTTCCCTCAGCCTGGCTCATTTCTTCTTCAGCGGCAACCTGTTGAATTGTTTCATAGGCAATGTGTACTAGCCGACGCTGAACAGCCTGCACCAGCTCAGCAAATTTAGTTGGGTGCATAGTTCTTGCCAAGGCTCGCTGAACACCATCGGCTTCAGTATAAAGTCGACTAACAACTGCCGAAGCTGAACCGGTCTTTACCGACACTTGTTGAAAAAGATCAATGAATTGGCGCACGATATCAAGGTGATGGCCAAGCTCAGTAGTGATATCAGTTCGCAATCGTGCATCAACTGCACTCAAGGCTTTAGAAAGTTTCATTTTGTCTGTGCCGCTTTGGTTATGTTTCTTTTTAAGAAGTGTTATTTCTGCTGCATAGGCACTCACCAATTCACTCACACCCTGCACTAGTTCCGCTGCATAACGCAATTGAGTGGCATCAACAACTTTGTCTTGTTGCAATGCTTTTATCAATCGTTCTGGGCCTGAGAACAGTGCCGCAAAATATTCTTGATGTGCTCGTGGCGCATCAAGATATTCTTCTTGCAACTGCGGACCCTTAATCGGACGGGCAATTAAAACAATTTCTTTACGCACCTGGGCCAAGCTTTCTGCAATGGCTTTTAATGTATAGTTTTTTTCTTCTCTTTTTAAATCAACTACCTCACCAAGAAACCTGTTACGGGATTCAGAAATAGGCATATACATTGAATATGTTTTACACAAATTTTTTAACTACGCGCAATCGTCTGATCTTCATAAGCTCCAAGATCATCGGATGCATACATATCACGCAGCATAGTATACGGCGCTGCAACAAGCTCGTCGATCGACATCGCATCAATCTGACGTTTTATTTTTTCTTTTTGCAAAGCTTCAATCAATGTTATGTAGTGCAATCGCCACTCACGAATCACATCAGGAAACGAAAATAAATCATTTTTTTTACCAAAATCTTCAGGCGAATAACTACTAATATCCTTTTGGAGCGCATTCGCATGACGCATCATTTTTTGCCACGCCCCGTGAGATAAAGATTTCAGACTGCTCTCTGAAACAGTTTGAAGTAACGCTTTGGTATAACGAACGGCGTTATCAAGCACGTGTTTTCGAAACAACAATCGCCGCGTATGGATCTCATGCTCTTTTTGAGTAACCACTTTTTCATTTTCCGTTTTGAGAGCAGATTGTCTTGCTGCAAAAAGCGTTTCAAGCTCGCGTAACTGGTTGGCAACTACGCGGTGGGTGCCTTTGATATGCTGCAGAAGTTCTCTTGTTTGGTGAGGGGTAATTCCTTCTTTAGCGAACACATGCCTGCTCACCATGTCTTCAAGCGGCCAAATAACGACGATACAGTCATCTTTATCTTCTTGTGACACTCTGGCAGTTTGAATTATTCTTTTTAAATCGCCTAATTTTTCTGCTAACGAAACATTTTTTTCAGCTGCGGCAATTGGTTCTGAATGTTCTCTTGTTTGAGCGTGAACATTGCGCATGTCACACTGATTATTATTCTATGTACAAAAAGTATAGCACAAAAAACCCAATCAAACACGGCCCGAGCGATATCCCAACTTCTCCATCTCTCTTTTTAAAAAGAGAGGTAGAAAAGCTGACCGACGGCACCCGAAACCAACTGCTGTTGGTGGGTGCCGTCGCTGTGTGTACTCCTAACAAACAAAAACGAAATGGATCAGACCACTGTAGCCTGCTCCGCGATCAGGGCGCGGAGTTCTGCGGCGTCTTTGGCCGCGGCGCGGATCTGGAGCTCCTCGAGCCGCTGGTGCCGCCGCCGCGTCGACCGTCGCACGAAGTTCTCCCAATATCGCGGAAGCCGCTCGGGCGGCTTGGGCGCCGCTGGCGCCGCCGCTTTCGGCAACACCCGGTTGAGCCAACGGAGGTTGACCCAAAGGATCACTGCCGACACCAGGCACAACCCCACCAGGAGGAGGAAGAACCAGTGGTGGGGCCAGGGCTTCCAGAACCTCCCGAGCGCGGCGCGAGCTTGCTGACCAGCGCCAGCCCCATGGGGGACAGGCACAGCTCAGCCAGGGTGACGACGAAGTAGCTGCTGATGAGCCAGAGCGGGCTCACTCGGCCAGAGTTGCCACCGGCGAGCGAACCCACCACCATGATCAGGTACGAGATGGCCGTAAGCACCATCCCAATGCCGATCTTGGCTGCGGTGGACGGCTGACGGCCGCGCTTCTCGAGGAAGACTCCGAAGAACCAGTTGAGAACTGGCGTCAGAGTCACGACGAAAAACGGGTTGACGCTATTGTAAACAATAGCGCCGGGCTTCCAGCCGAGGATGCTCTCGCGGGTGTGGTCGTCGGCCCAGAAGACCAAAACGCTGCCGTTCTGGTGAAACGCCGCCCAGAAAAAAATGACAATCACACAAATAACACTGATCGCGAGGATCCGTAGACCCTCGACGAGCGGCGGCTCGCGCGCGTCTTCGTATTCCTTGGGCAAGGGGACCCCAAGGACGGCCGCGACACTCGATCTCTGATCCGCCAGCTTGAACCAGCGGTAGCACGCGGCGGCGATGACGAAGCCGACCATCATGCCGACACCGGCCGCCGAGAATGCCGCCGCCCACCCGTAGTGCGCCACCATGTAGTCGGCAACAAAGGGGCTAAAAAATGCCCCAATGTTGACGCCCATGTAGAAGACGCTGAAGGCAGCGTCCCGCCGCGAATCGCCGGCGGGATACATGTTCCCCAGCATCGTCCCGATGCTGGGCTTGAACATGCCGTTCCCCAAGACGATGAGAATGATCGCCGTCCAGAGAAACTTGGGAGGAGCGCCGAGCGCGAAGTAGCCCACGGCCATGAGGGCCGCGCCGAAGAGCACCGCCTTCCGATAGCCCAGCCACCGGTCGGCGATGATGCCCCCGAAGAACGGGGCGAAATAGGTCAACGCGATGAAGCTCCCATACGTACTCGAGGCTTCGGCCGCCGAGTACCCCAAGTGCTTCTTGAGGTACAAGGTGAAAATGGCCAGCATCAGGTAGTAGCCGAAGCGCTCCCACATCTCGACCATAAAAAACGCGTAGAGCTGACGCGGGTGCCGGGGACCAGAGGAGCGGCGGGTCGCGAGCTTGCTGAGGAGGCGAGCGATCGGACGGAATGGCCAGTTCCGCCTGGTCACGGCCCAGTCATCGGCTAAGAGCCAACTCCAATACCGGAGCTCCGCCATGAGCTCGCCGATCCAGGGGTGCGCCTTGAGGAAGCGCGCCCGGCGGTAAGCCGCGATGCGAGCCTGCTGCGCCCTCCTCTCGGCGCGCTCCGCCTGCCGAATGGCGTTGATGCGGGCCGCGCCATCACGGCGGATCTGCTGGGCACGCTCGAACGCAGCGAAACGCGCGAGAAGCCGCTGCCACGGGGGCGACACGCCCGAGTGGACCAGCGCGTACGCCGCCCGCCCGGCGGTGAAAAACCAGAAGATGGCGGGCGCGACGAAGTTGAAAAACTCACGGGCCGGCGGGGCAAGCCGCTGCCGAACGGCGTCCACGGTCGCGAGCACGCGCCGTTTGACGCTGGCGAACGTCGCGGCCACCACGGTGAAAAATGCGATGATCTTGAGCACCACCCGCTCCTCGATGAGAAGCTGCGGAGCCGTCATAGTTGCCTTGGCCTGGATCGGACGCTTTCTCTTCATGAGCGACCTCGCATGATTATTTATTTCCGTTGTTCAAAGAGGGTTAACTCATCTGCCACACCGGCAGCTGAGCCCTCTCCTCTTTGCCAACACTTTTTGACCCACCCAAGGCGGACGAGAGTTAATTCTCCGTAGCTTTTTGTTACGAGACTTCCAATCAACACCTCGTCAGTTCTACTGCGAGGTACTTCATTTGTAAAGAACAGATACAAAATAAGCGCACCGATGTTTTCCGTACGCCTTATCTATACTGAACGTAGCACAAAAACGACCAAAAGTCAATGGTCTTAAGGTACAAAAAAAGCCCACTTTTTAAGCAAAAAATGGGCCCAGACGTTTATGTTGCCCTACTCATCACGCAGCACTTTCCTCAGTCGATCTGCTTCGTCCTCATTCGCTTGAGTTGTTTCTAAAAGATCGAGATATTCTTTCCACACGGTGGCTCGCTCTTTATTTACCCTATTGCGTAATCGATTCCCAAAAGAAATAAATGCCGATGGTTCGTTCAACTCTTTTGCAGCAACACCCAAGCGAAGCAGCAACTGGTCTTTTAAAAAACCTAATTGTGAATTATTTTGTGCAATAACCTCCTCAAGCTGGCTAATTTGTGACTCTACAACATCACGAGGGGTTGACCTGCCCTCAACCTTTAAATCATGATTTTTCGAAAGCGGTTCATCCCAGGCTGATCGGGTCGCACTTACGTGCGATGCTTTGACTAACGATTGACGCTCAAGCGCAGCATTTTCTCGCTGCAAACGCTGCATATTCGCCTCTTCTTTTTCTGCGTTGCGCTTAATTTCCGCTTCCAATTCTGCGCGCTGCCGTTTTTCAATCACTTCATTTCTTCTTTTTTCCATTAACTCATCCATTGCCACCGCATTTTGTTTTCTATACGCCCGCCTCTCTTCTTCTGTTAAATTCGGTGGAAAATCAATGCCATCAACTGGCTCCGTCAGTTGCGTTGCTTCATTCGTTAAATCTGGCACACCATCACTACTTTCATCAACTGGCGACACCAATTTCGTCTCAGCACCCAAAACAACTTCCGGAGAAAACATATCTGTAATCCGAACTGGGGAAACGCCACTTGGAAACGAGGGATCTAATCTAGCGCGACCCTCGACATCACGCGATTTTTGTACCCTCGTCCGCAACTCTTCTAAACGAATCAGATCTTCTGGCTTCAAATTACTTTGCGCAAATGAAAGTGGTATATCTAGCCACTCTACCAGATTTGCATCTGTTAACCTTCCATTTTCTTCAAAATGATTAACTAATTTTTCTGGCACATGCCCCCCTGATGAAACATTTTCTCCCATATAACTATGTAAGAAATAAAAACATGTTTATGCTAACATAAATAAACGCAAAGTCAATTAAGGTTTGACAAAAAAAATACACCGAGTTAAGCTAATTTTACTTCTTCTCTACGAAAGATGAGGCCCCGCCGTGGGCTTTTTTAGATTCGTACGACCTACTTATATTTTTATGGATAAAATTACCATTAAAGGCGCCCGAGAACATAACCTAAAAAACATTTCTCTTGAGCTGCCACGCAACAAAATGATTGTGTTTACGGGTTTGTCTGGTTCGGGAAAATCAAGCCTCGCGTTTGATACTATCTTTGCCGAAGGTCAGCGTCGCTATATTGAAAGTTTGTCCGCCTATGCGCGGCAATTTTTGGGTGGTATGCAAAAACCTGATGTGGATGAAATCGAAGGCTTGTCCCCCGCTATTTCTATTGACCAAAAAGCGCATAGTGCAAACCCGCGTTCTACGGTGGCCACCATCACCGAAATCTACGATTACCTGCGCGTGTTGTTTGCTCGCGTCGGCGCACCACATTGCCCCATCTGTGGCACCAAAATAGAAAAAATGACTATCGATCAAATGATTGAACGAATAGTGAAAGGAATAAAAAATAAAGACAAAGAAAAAAATGTATTAACCATTCTTTCTCCCATAGTCCGCGGACGCAAAGGTGAATATTACCAATTACTCTATGACACCTATAACTCTGGCTACCTTGAGGTGCGCGTTGATGGCAAAATAAAAAGTCTGCGAGAAAGAATTGTCTTATCAAAAAACAATGCGCACACCATTGAAGTTATTGTCGATAAAATTCCATTAAAATTTGACGAAAAAAATCTAAAATCAAAAACTACTACACCGCTATCAGAAGATGATTCCCAACGCCTCACCGAAGCAGTACGTTCGGCCACCGATCTTTCAAACGGCCTTTGTACAGTCATTTACCCCAGCGGTGAGGAGCAGGTATACAGCACCGAATATTCCTGCCCCAACGATGGGTTTAGCTTCCCAGAAATTGAGCCGCGCTTGTTTAGTTTCAACAGCCCCTATGGCTACTGCGAAGCCTGCACCGGCCTTGGTACCAAAGAACTTTTCAGCACCGAAATATGCACCGTCTGCCAAGGTAAACGTCTCAACAAAAATGCACTTAGTGTAAAAGTGGGTACCAAAAACATTTGGGAAATCACCACGCTCACCATTAGTGATGCGCGCGAATTTTTTGCCGCAGTCGACATGGAGCTGAGCGACACTGAGCGAGAAATTTCTGGTGCAGTGCTTAAAGAAATCGGCAATCGTTTACAATTCATGTTTAATGTAGGTTTGCATTATTTGAGTCTCAACCGCAAAGCCGGCACTCTCTCGGGTGGCGAGGCGCAACGCATTCGCCTCGCGTCGCAAGTGGGCACCAAACTCGTCGGTGCGCTTTATGTGCTCGACGAGCCCACCATTGGACTCCACCAAAAAGACAATGACCAGTTGGTGAAAACGCTTCGCAATCTCTGCGATGTGGGCAACACCATCATCGTGGTGGAGCACGACGAAGACACCATTCTTGCGAGTGATTGGCTCGTTGATTTTGGCCCGGGCGCCGGAAAGCATGGTGGCGAAGTGGTGTATTCTGGTCCACTCACCACACTGCTCGAAACACGCAACGACACGAATGTAAAAAAATCTACTGCCCGCGCGCTTGGTGCGACTGTGGCTATCCCAAAGAAAAAAAATTCTGAAGACCTGGTTGGTCAAACCGCCTTTCACTGCGCTCTTCAAGGCAGTGCCCTCCAGTCGCTCACTGGGCAGTATTTGCGCGGTGAAAAAACCATCGCTATTCCAGAAACACGGCGCAAAGTTGATTCCGCGACACCAAAAATAAAAATCAAAGGCGCCAAAGAACACAACCTTAAAAACATCACCGTTGAAATTCCACTCCGACGTTTGGTGTGTCTTACCGGCGTCTCGGGATCGGGCAAGTCAACCCTCATGCATGATATTTTGCATGAAGCGGTAACGAATAAATTTTTCCGCACGAGCCGAGTCGTCGGCGCGCACCAAGAAATTACCGGCCTTGAATATATTGATCGCATGATTACCATTGATCAATCGCCGATCGGCCGTACCCCCCGCTCTAACCCCGCAACATATACCAAAGCTTTTGATATCATTCGCGACTTATTTTCTTCCACCGCCGAAGCCAAAATCCGCGGCTTTAAAAACGGAATGTTTAGCTTCAATGTCCCCGGTGGACGCTGCGAGCACTGCGAAGGACGTGGCACACTCGAAATTGAAATGCACTTCTTGCCAAGTGTAGAAATTGTCTGTGATGTGTGCCGAGGAAAACGTTTTACTCAAGATGTGCTTCAAATTCATTACAAAGAAAAAAATATTTCTGAAGTTTTGAGCATGACCGTCGAAGAAGCGGAAGAATTTTTTCGCGACGTTCCTCTCATTCATGATAAATTAAAAATGCTGAAAGAAGTGGGTCTTGATTATCTCACGCTTGGGCAATCAGCCACGACGCTTTCAGGCGGTGAAGCACAACGCATCAAGCTCTCGAAAGAACTTTCTAAATACGGCACGAGCAAAACACTCTACCTCTTGGACGAACCCACCACCGGTCTCCACTACGAAGATGTACGCAAATTAGTGGATGTACTCCAACGCCTGGTTTCGCAAGGCAACACGGTGATGGTGATTGAACACAATCTTGATGTGATCAAATCTGCCGACTGGATTATTGATCTTGGCCCAGAAGGTGGTGACAAAGGGGGTCAATTAGTTGCCACTGGCACGCCCGAAGAAGTAGCTAAAAAAAGTGGCAGCGCCACTGGGCATTATTTAAAAAGACTTCTGAAATAACGCTATCGTGCCCTCTGGTTTTTTACTCACACCAAAGCAAAAACAACTCCCCATATTGCCTTTTACCATAAAAAATGGCATACTGAGCGCTCATAACAGGTAATCGCCCCGACGTAAAGTCGGGGAGGAAAGTCCGAACACCCTACCCTCCGCCTCGTGCGGAGATTGAAAAAGGTAGTGGGTAACACCCACCCTTTGTTTCGTGAGGAGCAAGGCGGGACAGTGGCACAGAGACAATACTAACCAGTGCTTGGCACTGGCGAAAGGTGAAAAGTGTGAGGAGGTAAAAAATCTTCGGATTTCTTGCCACCCCACTCCTCGGCTGGCAACAGCCGAGTGTGCTAAACCCTACCTGGTGCAAGAGCAGCCCCAAATTCCCTTTATGGAATTTGTCGGAAAAGTTCGCTCGCACAGATTCCGTCAGCAATGCCGGAGCCAGAGAAATGATTACCACTCCCCCATCTAAAAAATGGTGGAGCACAAAATTCGGCTTATCGTTATGAGCATCCTAAAACCTCTCTTCCTCAGAGAGGTTTTAGTTTGACGATGAACCGCTTTAGGCATAAAATAGCTCGTACTATGAAACGCTTTGAACTTATTTTTACCTTTCTCAAACTTCCACTTGATTTTATTCTTCTGGTTTGTGCTGGACTCACCGCCTACAGCATACGCTACACCCCTCTCGTTGTCTCAATTCGCCCAATTCTCTTCAATCTTAAGTGGCCGCATTTTTTTCAAAGCCTCCTTCTTGTTGCAGCTGGTTGGATCGGCATCTTCATCGTCTCCGGACTCTACGATGCCAACCCCAACCGAAAATTTTCAAATGAAATTACTAAAATAGTGATGGCCTGCTCAACCGGTTTTGCCGCTATCACTATCTATGTTTTTTTTACATTGCAAAAATTTGATTCCCGTTTTTTGGTGCTGGCTGGCTGGCTCATTGCCACGGTATACCTCATCGCCATGCGCTTGATACTTCACGGTATTAAAACTTTGTGTTATCGCTATGGTTTTGGTCGCCGCCGCGCAGTGATCATTGGATCCGAAACCATTGCGGAAACTATTACGACAACTCTTCAAAATAACCCTCGCTTTGGATATCTCATAGTCGGCACCTTTTCTGCCTTCACAAAAAACAATAGTTCACACATTCTCACTCTTCAGCCAGACGAAATTATTTTTACCAACCCGCGAGGCAATGAAGACGAGACCTTGGCTGCCATCGACTTTGCCAACGAACATCACCTCACCTTTAAATATTCAGCTGACCTATTTGCCACCATCTCCACCAACCTGTCTGTTTCCACCATTGCCGGCATTCCCATCATCGAACTCCAACGCACTCGCCTCAATGGGTGGGGCAGAATTATTAAACGCTTGATTGATATTGTAGGTAGTATTTTTTTTCTCCTCCTCTTTTCGCCACTATTCGGATTTGTTGCCCTGTACATTCTTATTGAAAGCGGTCGACCAATTATCTATAAAAATAAACGTGTCGGGCAAAATGGAAAGCTTTTTTTTACTCTCAAATTCCGCTCCATGTACCAACGCTTTTGCACCGGCGAACAATTTAGCAGCAACGACAAAAAAGCACTGGCCCTAGAAAAAGAACTGATCACAAAACAAAGTATCAAAACTGGTCCCGTGTATAAAATTAAAGATGACCCCCGTGTCACGCCTTTTGGTCGTTTTATTCGGCTCTGGAGCCTTGATGAATTACCCCAATTTATCAATGTCTTAAAAGGTGAAATGAGCCTCGTTGGACCGCGACCACACCAACCTCGAGAGGTGGACAATTATGACACCCATCACAAAATTGTACTCACCCTCAAGCCTGGTATCACCGGCCTTACTCAAATCTCTGGTCGTAGTAATTTGCCATTTGAAGAAGAAGTTAAACTCGATACTTTTTACATTGAACACTGGAGTTTGTTTCTTGATGCAATTATTCTACTCAAAACTCCGTTTGTGGTACTCAAAAGAGATGGTGTGTTATGAAAATTGCTCTAGTCCATGATTACCTTGCTCAAGATGGAGGGGCTGAGCGTGTCCTTAAAGCTATGCACGAGCTGTGGCCCGATGCTCCTATTTTTGTATTGTTTCATGATCGTGAGAAAATTCCTTACTTCACCAATACAACCATTCACGAGTCGTGGCTAGCCAAAATGCCCGGCATTAACACCCATTATCAATGGTACCTCCCCTTTATGCCCGGCGCCACCGAACAATATGATCTACGGGCATTTGATGTGGTGATCTCGTCCACCAGTGCTTTTGCCAAAGGAGTCATTATTTCCCCTCATACACTCCACCTTTCATATTGCCACACGCCCACGCGTTTTCTCTGGGCCGACAGTCATGAATACTTGGCCGACCTCAACTACAGCTGGGCGGTTAAAGCGTTTGTACCCCGGCTACTTTATCGCTTACGGCTCTGGGACAAACTCAGTGTTGATCGAGTTGACCACTTCATCGCAAATTCTCACACCGTTCAACAGCGCATCAACAAATATTACCGCCGCCAGAGCGATGTCATCTACCCACCAGTTGACACCCACCTCTTTTCAATCGCACCACAGATAAAAAACTACTTTATTGCTGGTGGCCGCCTGGTGCCCTACAAACGATTTGATTTAATTGTTCGGGTATTTAATCGCTTAGGTTATCCGCTCAAAATTTTTGGCACCGGACCAGAGCTTGATCGTCTCCAACGCTACGCTAAAGCCAACATTGAATTTCTTGGCCGGGTGAACGACGAAGAAAAACGCCAACTCCTCAGCGAAGCACAAGCTTTTATCCACCCTCAACTCGAAGACTTTGGCATCACCACCGTTGAATCGCTCGCCAGCGGGCGACCGGTCATCGCTTTTGCAGCTGGCGGCGCCGCCGAAACCATTCTTCCTGGGGAAACAGGCGTTTTATTTCCCGAACAAAGCTGGGAATCACTCCTCAATGCAGTACTTCACTTTAACGCTTCTCATTGGGATAGTCTTGCTATCCGTGAGCACGCGCTTAAATTTAGCGCTGATACTTTCAAGCTCACCTTACAAAAATATGTTAATGATCGTTATGAAGAATTTCTCAAAAGCCTCGACCAAAGCACATTGATTTGACGTTGTTCAGATTTTAGCTTGTAGGCGGTAGTTTCTAAGTTGAAAAATGTTTATTTTTTAGGTTAGAAATCTTAATGCAAGCTACAAGTTAACGCCTAAATCCTGCAATCTAAAAACTAACACCTAAAACCTCTAACCTAAAACTTTGTGACTTGGAAAACTCCCTCACTCAAACATCTCGCACATACCATTCATACCATAAAAACCGAGTCTGACCTGCTTAATTTTTTGCGTGATCTCTGTACGCACGAAGAGTTAGCCGACTTATCTATTCGTTGGCAGATCGTACGTTTACTTCACCAGGGCATGCCCTACCGAAAAGTGGCCGAAAAAACCGGCGTCAGCACCACCACGGTCACCCGTATTGCCCACTGGCTCCATCATGGCACCGGCGGCTACCAAGCAGTGTTGGCAACCTCTCCCACCCATCCACGCCGCCGACGCCAGAAACAATAATATTTCTCTACATTACATAAAAACCGTCTTATTTTGATGACGGTTTTTTTATACACCCACATGGCTATCCACATGCCTCGTGTTGACATTACTAAAAAATTGTGTTAGTGTAGTACTACATTATTACATATGACTATTACATTCAACATTTCTCATCATCGCCTCTTCTCTCGTTAAAAACAACGGACTTGTTTTTAATAGAGAGAACCCCTAATCGCCACCCGGCGATTTTTTCTTTATTCATTTTTTATCTACCTATGAAAATTATTCCTCCAACTATTCTCAAAGGCACCCGCGATTTTTTACCTGCGGATATGGCCAAACGCAATTTTGTGATGAATACCATCCGCACTATTTTTGAACGGTTTGGATACGAAAACATCGAAACCCCCATCCTCTGCCCAGCGGAAACAATTCTCGGCAAATACGGTGAAGAAGGTGATCGGCTGACGTACAATTTTACCGACCGAGGTGACCGGCAGATTGCCCTTCCCTATGATCTTACCGTTCCTTTTGCCCGGTTTGTGGCCACAAATTATAACGAACTCATCTTCCCCTTTAAACGATACCAAATCCAGCGCGTCTGGCGAGCTGAAAAACCGCAAAAGGGGCGGCTCCGTGAATTCTACCAATGCGACATCGACACCATTGGCACAGACAGCCTTTTGGTAGAAGCCGAAGTGGCCCTAATTATCACAGAAGTATTTCAAGCGCTGAGTATTCCCAATATTAAAATAAAAATAAATTCTCGGCGTTTACTAGATACCATGCTCGCTTCAAAAGGAATTCCAAAAGAAAATATAGTGAATATCATTCGAATCATCGATAAATTAGATAAAATCGGCGAGGACGGAGTAATTGAAGAGCTCGAAAAAATTGGTCTAACAAACGCGAGAGAAATTATTCAGTTACTTACACCAGAAGGTACCAATACCGCCACCTTGGAAAAATTAAACGCATATGACTCTGTCGATATTCAAGAACTATTTAAACTTACTGACGGCCTCAACGTACCTTCCGATTGTTTATTATTTGACCCCTCACTCGCCCGCGGACTTGATTATTATACGGGCATTACCTACGAAGTGGTGGTCGAGAACACTTCGTTTGGCACGGTGTGTGCCGGCGGCCGCTACGATAATTTATGCGCCCTATTTGGGATGACCGACAAAAAACTCTCCGGCATGGGTGTGGCCTTTGGATTTGAACGCATTATGCTGGTGCTTGAAGAACTGGGAAAATTAAACAATCTCGAAACGAGCACCAAGGTACTCCTTACCCAATTCGATCCCGACTCCACCGTCTCCAGCCTGGGGCTGTATAAAGAATTAACCTCGGCCGGTATCTCTACAGAGTTGTATTTCGAACCTCTTCTCCTCGGCAAACAAATCAAATACGCCGCCGCTAAAAAAATCCCCTACGTTCTACTCGAAGGGCCCGATGAGCGGGCAACAGGGACGGTGACGCTTAAAAATCTGGAGAGTGGTGAACAACAAACAATTCCACGAAATGAAATTGTACGCCGCCTCAAAAATATTCTATGAATGCAATTTTTCCACAAAAACTCAAGCTCGGCGATGAAATAAGAATCATTGCACCATCGCTTAATCTGTCCACTATTCCATTTGTTACCCAACAAAAGGCCGAAAAAAGATTAATCAAACTTGGCTATCGAGTAAGTTATGGCAGAAATTGCCAAAACAAAGGGCTGTTTAAATCAGATTTGATCGAAGAAAAACTAGACGACCTGCACGAGGCGTTCAAAAATCCACGAGTGACGATGATTGTGGCAGCTATCGGCGGCTACAACTGCAATCAACTATTGCCCTATCTAGATTATGAACTTATTAAAAAAAATCCTAAAATAATACTGGGATTTTCCGACATCACCGCTCTTCTGAACACCATCTATGCCAAGACCGGAATAATCACCTATCACGGTCCTGGTTTTTCTAGATTTGGTGATAAAAAATATACAACTACCAAAAAATCATTTATTCAACTTTTTGTAGAGAAAAAACCCTTGACGCTTACATTTCCCAATGATTCTACTCTCTCAAGCACTAAACCTTTTGTCATTCAATCAGGCAGCACAGAAGGTATAAGCCTGGGAGGAAATCTGTGTACGTTTAATCTTCTTCAGGGCACCAACTTCATCCCCAGTCTCAAAAATAGTATTGTCTTCATTGAAGATGATCCACTGCTTGAAGATTTCGATATGGAATTTGAAAGAAATCTACAATCACTCCTTCATCAACCAGACGCCGATAAAATTAAAGGCATCATTATTGGAAAATTCCAAAGAGAGTGCCGAATGAATAGAAAAAAAATAATTGAAATCATTCGTACTAAAAAAGAATTACGCAGCAAACCGATTGTAGCAAACATTCCAATTGGGCATCCGGTTCCAAACTATATATTTCCGATCGGTGCACAGATGAAACTAAACGCTAATAAAAACAACATTGCTATTACCATTGCGAACTAACAATGCTAATGGGGATAGATGCGGACTCTTTAGCCAGAGAGTACACACTTATCGAAAGTGATATCCCTCGATAAGATAAGGAAGGAACACATGAATAGAAATGCCCTACGTAAAGTCGCGAAGGACCTGGGACTGGGCCAAACCAACCAGAAAGCCGAAGGGCTTCCGGTGCAGGAGTTTGAATCCATTGCTCAGGAATTAAATCAACTGCCCCGTAAAGGTCGCAGTCTGAGTCACGAAGGCAAACAAATGGTCGCCCGCGCTGTGATCCAAAGATCTCGTCTTTCTTGCGTCTCGATTGTGTGTGTTAGTTTGTATCAGAAAAACAAACGCTGGCCGAGACAGGGAAACCGTTTCGTTCTGACTCCCAAAGAGATCGAGATGTTCAAGCGAGCAGAGAAGCTCCGCGACGTCTGCGCTCAAGCCGGTGTGGGGATGAAGTGGCGGTTAGTTTTGGCGGACGCATGGTCCACAATGCTCTTCCCGGAACAGGTGGATCCGACAGTTAACGACACCTACTGTCAGCTCATGGACAGCGAATGTCACCGACGCGGCTTTCAAGCGGTGCGCTGGACCACGCTCATGCAGGAGAATGGCAAGTTGTGGGAGGAGGCGCTGACCAGAGCGAGAAGCGTCATTACCGAACAGATGGTTTGTCGCGAGGCCAACCTCGGAGAAACCCGTTTTGACACCCACAAAAATCGGGAGCATGCCCTCGAGCTGGCACGGCTTCACATTAAGTGGAGGTCTGCAGAGGGATTGGTATTCACCACCCTCTGGGGACCCCAACTCGGACTCTCCACCGAGAGTCATTCTCTTAGAAAATGGGACAACCTCTTCATCCCCACCAGTGCATACCCCTGGCACGACTACATGCCGAAGTATCCCCACTGGCTGTAGGGGGGTGCGCCGCACACCTTCAAAAGCGGCACCAAAATTTGCATGCAAATCAAATTAAAAAGACACCACATTGTGGTGTCTTTTTAATTTTGTTACTATTGGACAATTAAACACAGAAGCCCAGCCACCAAAGCAGCCAGGCTCACTACAGATCATTAGCGCACGGGCGGGTCTTCCTTCCCGAGCCGGACATACTCCGACGGAGGCCGGATGGCGACCACGATGAGAACGACGACCGTAGTTCCGTCTGGCTGCCCGACCTGCCGATGCTCGATGATCTGACGATCAGTCCTTTCCACTTCTTTATCCATGAACTCCTCCTTAACCGAGGAAGATACGCTCCCTACGCACTCTTGTCAAACCAAATTATGCACATCGGCATTGATCTTCGCACGCTTCTGTCACCTCACAAAACCGGCATTGGTGAATACACCACTGAACTCCTTACCGCTATCTTTGCGCACGACACCAAAAATGAATATTACCTTTTCTATAATTCTTTTCAAAAAAACACGCCGCACATCCCCCTTTGGCAACAACCAAATGTTCATTACATTACCACCCACTGGCCAAACAAAATTTTCAACGGCCGGAGCTTCCTTACTCAAACTCCCAAACTCGACCACCTCATCGAAAAAAAATTAAACAAAACACAACCTACAACCTCTTACAACCTACCAGCTTCAAGCTACATACTAGACGCCTTCTTCTCTCCCCACCTCAACTTTACCACACTCTCGCCAGGCGTTACTTCAATCCTCACGATTCACGATCTTTCTTTTGAATTTTTTCCTGAGTTTTTTTCTTTCAAACAAAGATTGTGGCACAGGCTCATTAAACCAAAAGAACAATGCGCGCGCGCCAACCTTATTCTCACCCCATCAGAAAACACTAAACGAGACCTACTTAATTTTTACCATCTCTCTCCAAAAAAAATACACGTACTCGCTCCAGGACTATCTTCCAATTTTATTTTTCCTACCAACGAAAATAGTATTCAACAAAAAAAAGAAGCTGATCAAAAAATTCTTAAAAAATATAATGTCCCAAAAAAATTTATTCTTTTTCTCGGCACGATTGAGCCGCGCAAAAATATCTGTGGCATGATCGACGCATTTGAAAGATTCCACCATGAAACAAAAGAAGAATTTGAACTTGTTATTGCAGGTGGAACTGGCTGGAATAATTCTCTCCTCCACAAACTAATTGCTTCCTCGCCTGCGCGAAAATATATACGCTTACTAGGCTATGTGGAAGAAAATGACAAACCAGCCCTCTATCGCGCTTCTTCTCTATTTGTCTATCCAAGTTTCTATGAAGGTTTTGGTTTTCCCGTGCTTGAAGCCATGGCCAGTGGCACCCCTGTCATTACTTCAAACCGTTCTTCTCTACCGGAAATCACTGGATCAGCCGCATACCTCATAAACCCTCACCGACCAGAAGAGATTGCTAAAGGAATGAACCTCCTTCTCCACAACCCACAACTTCATCAAACCTTCGTTAAAAATGGCCAAAAACGGGCAATGGAATATCGCTGGGCAAAAACTGCGCTGGAATGGATACATTTAGTTGAGGCCCAAAAGAGATGACATTACTAGTAAACACGACAGCACAATCAGCCCACCAACGGTAACCCACGCAATAGCATTCCCTACTGGTTTATTGGTATATTCACCCATGATTCGCTTGTTATTTACAATTTTGATGACAAAAATCAAAATAAAAGGCAATAATATTCCGTTTACATCTTGCGATAAAATTAACAATTTGATGAACGAAACTCCTGGCAAAAGCACAATCACCGCGGGCAGCACAATCATGAATAAGATAAGACTATAAAATACCTTGCCATTTTTCCACGTGGTATCAAAACCTGATTCCCAGCCAAAGGCTTCGCATAATGCATACGCAGTCGCCACCGGCAAGATAAACGCCCCCAGCATTGAGGCACAAAACAAACCAAATCCAAAAAGCATTGTCGCCAAATGCCCGGCCAAAGGAGCCAGCGCCAGCGCCGCATCTTTCGCGTCCGTAATATGAATACCATTTTTATAGAGTGTTGCTGCGGTACTAATGATAATAAAAAAACTTACCACATCAGTTAAAAATGCACCAAAATATACTTCTATTTTTTCGGCTCGATAATGTTTTGTATCAAGCCCTTTATCAGCCACGTATGATTGAATAAAAAATTGCCCCCACGGAGTGATAGTAGTGCCAATAAGCGCAATCATAGTGATGATAAACGAGGTATTCCACTCCATGGTGGGGGTAAAAAGTGCCCGGGCCGCATGGGCAAAATCTGGTTTTACCACAAACCCATTAATAATGTACACAATATAAAGAAGAGAGAAAATCAGAAAAATTTTTTGCGTGGTTTTAAATGATCCTTTAAACAAAATCAGCCATACCCCCAACGCCACGAGTGGTAAGGCAATATATTTGCTCACCCCAAAAAGAGAAAACGATGCAGCCACACCCGCAAACTCAGCCGTCATGGTGCCAATATTAGCCACGAGCATGGCGATCATGGCAAACGCGGTCCAGCGCACACCAAAATTTTCACGAATGACTCCACCAAGACCTTGGCGCGTAACAAGCCCGATACGTGCGCCCATTTCTTGGGTCACTCCAAGCACGAACGTAATAAGAAAAAGAACCCACAGCATTTTAAAACCAAAATGCGCTCCCACAATTGAATACGTGGTAATGCCTCCCGCATCATTATCGGCGCTCGCCGCAATAATACCCGGCCCAATCACCGCACCAAGAAATGCGAATCGTTTTGCTAACCGACGAAAAATATCTCGCATGATAATTTTTTTATTTCTTAAAAAATACTAAGCTTTCGGCGCGAAATAACGCATAATATCATCACTCGACACAACTCCTTTAAGCTGGCCTTGTCCGTCAAGCACCGCGGCCATATACAAATCATACTTAGTCATGATGCGTATAATATGATCGATACTGTCAGACACATTGAGCGTAGATGTTGGCGGCAACTGCTTTACTAATTCACCCAAAACAAGTTCTTCCCCAGCAACCAGCAATCGTCGAAGCGACACCGCACCAAGAAATTTATTGTGCGCATCAACCACATACACATACAAAATAGTTCTAAATTCGGGTGACACGCGTTTAATCTCTTCGATAGCCTCTCTGACTGTCCATTCTGGTGGCGCCGCAACAAAATCAGTGGTCATGAGACCCCCAGCCGTATCATCTTCATACGCCAAAAGCTGTTCAAGCTCTTTGTACTGCACATTTTTAAATTGACCCAGCAAGCGTCCTGCGTCTTCTTTTGGCAGAAGTTGTAACAAATCCACAATCTCATCAGCCGACATTTTACTCATAATACGCATAGCCTCTTCAGAACCCATACGACTCATGAGCATCTTTTGCATTTCTGGCTCAATTTCTTCGAACACTTTAGCTGCCACCTCCCCATCAAGCGATTCCACCAGCTTACTCCCTTGTTTAATACTCAAGTCTTCAATGATGTTCGCAAGGTCGGCGGGATGAAGGTGGGTAAGCTCTTCCACCACAGTATCAAGCCGAAGCACACCTTTCACCGGTTGTGTTTTGCGCCAATCAATCAGATTCACTTTTGACCAGGAAAAAAAATCAAGCCACTCCAAACTCAACCTCCGCAGCAAACCTTTAAAACTAATATCGGTAGCAAGCACCGACATCTTTTTTTCAAACAAGCCAATTTTAATATCATTCACACGCACAACTCGCGCACCATCAATATCAACGATTTGCTGATCAAGCACATCACGACCAAGATACACCAAGTCTTCAGGCGGTGTCACAAATGGAATTTTGGCAACGAGTGTATTCAAATCAATCAATCCACGACTAATATTTTCAACGTATTCATACGGAATGAATTGCACTTTTTTAGTCTGACGAAGACGCACTACCAAAAAAACCAGCGGCGCATATTTTCCGGCCTCTGGTTTGATTAAAATATCTACGAGAGTGCCCACATGCACATCGGCACTGTCTTCAACTCGACTAGAAATGAGATGACTTACATACGCCATAATGAATACTTATAACGCCTCCATTATTCCACACCTCTTATCCCTTTTCAAGCCTTGGGCGTTTTACCTTTTTGGTGTATACTTAGTCGTAGATTACGCCCTATCAAAGAAGTATATTCTCTTACTATCATGCCCAAACTAAAACCAACTAAAATTCCTCAACTGCGACGTTGCCAAGGTTGCGACAAAGTGGGGCACAATCGTAGCACGTGTCCACAAAATAAAATAAGTCCCGCTGTCCAAACCCAACCTTCTTCAGAAAAACCGCTTGCAACATCGGCCAACAAAATTTCTTCTCAGGCACCTTCGTCGCCGCTACGTTTTTTTGTACATCACGTGAATGTGGCCCCACCACAGTCACCACATTTTCTTAATCTCAAAACCCCCGCACAAACCGTGTGGAAAAATGTATCACCCACCGCACCTCTTAAATCAAACAAGCCTCAATATCACTACTACCACGAACAAGGACGTGCAGTTGTTCCGGGCCCCCCGCCCCCCCCCCCCCCCGTTAGTTAGGCAAAAGGGGGTAACAAATCCGGCGGAGGTGTT
>CAYUHX010000001.1:89032-139214 GCA_964444705.1 uncultured Gammaproteobacteria bacterium
CCCCTCCATTAATTAACAAAAAAGATGAAACAAATTCAGACGAAGTTGTTTTTGTTAATTCCCCCGACATTAGAGAGCTAATTGAACCGAATAAACCTTCTCACACCTCCCCACCAATCATTCCAGTCACTCCCCCCGCTTCAATTGAGCCTGCCCCCGAACCAACAATCACTTTTATTGAAGAAAAAGAAAGCTCTTTAACCACCGTCGTCACCGCATTTAAAAAACAATCCATCGCTACTGCCACAGCAGTTAAAAAAACTACCCGGTCAATTATTAAAGCTCCACAGATTTTTGCACGCAATCTCACCACCGCTTTCACGCATCATGCATCTACTCTCAACACTCACCTCACTAATTCTTTTAATCGTGCCGCTGAAACCATTGAACAAACTCTTGAGACGAGTGGTAAAAACCTACGTCGTTTAGCCCAACCAAAACTTGGCGTAGCCATTTTTGGAGTAGCTGTTTTTGCTCTCCTCGTCTGGAAAGCACCGCCAGCCTGGAACAACTATTACCACGACCTACTTTCCACCAAACAAGTACTCGCTGCCACAGGTCAGTCGGGTTTTTCTAATCTAAAAAATTCAACCACCGCTCTCGCGCATGCTGATGTTACTGGCGCCGAAGAATCAACCTTGCAAGCTTTGCAACACTTTAATACAGCTCTCGACATTCTTGAACACAAACACCGCTTTCTGCAAGCAGCTGTACGCGCCATTCCTGGTGCTGGTCGTGCGTTAGAAAGCCGCACTAAACTACTTCTTGCAGGCCAAGAAATTACCGTGGGCAACGCCTATCTCCTTGAAGGTCTAAAGCGCGCAAAAGCACCAGAACTTGATTCTCTTACCGCCCGCCTCACGGTCATTCTTGGATATCTTGAAAGCGCATTACCTAACTATGAAAAAGCGCTTGTCTCGTTACAAGAAGTTCGTGTAGAAGATCTGCCCGCTGAATATCGTCCCCAATTTGCCGAATTTAAACTTCTCTTCACGGCCACCATTTCTGATTTTAAACATATCCATGAACTTGGCGGCACGCTCCAAGAAATTTTAGGTGGCAATGGTCGAAGACGATATCTTATACAACTTCAAAACGAAGATGAACAGCGCGCAACCGGCGGCTTCATGGGAACATTTATTTTTCTTGAGGTGAAAGATGGCAGTATCGCACGCATCGATATTCCACCCGGTGGCACCTATGACCTTCAAGGCCAAATACGCGAATATCTTGAACCTCCTCTGCCACTCCTTCTTGTTAACGATCTGTGGAAACCACACGACGCTAACTGGCATTTTGATTTTCCCGAAAGCGCTCGTCGTTTTATGCGCTTTTATGAAGAAACCCGCGGCATGTCGGTCGATGGTGTGTTTGCAGTGAATCACTCTTTTCTCACACGCCTACTCACCTTAATTGGTCCTCTCACCGACGAAAAACGCAACCTCACCCTAACCGCCGAAAATGCCATTCCTCTCCTACAAACCGTGGTGGAAACTGGCCCAGAAAAAAAAATAAGTAAGCCAAAACAAATTATAAGCGACCTTACCCCCGTGCTTTTCGACCAGCTCTCGCACCTTTCCACCGAACAGCTCATTCCTTTTTTGCTTCAACTACATGAGGCGCTTGATCAAAAAGAAATCCAAACCTATTTTACCGATGCACGAGCTGAAGAAACAGTTCGATCATTTGGCTGGAGTGGCAACATTGTGTCCACCACGCCTTTTCAAGATTATTTAGCAGTAGTCAACACCAACATCAACGGCGGTAAAAGCGATGCCCGCATCGCACAAAAAATTACCCACCAAGCAGTAGTGCAACCAAATGGAGAAATTATCGTAACCCTTCTTGTCACCCGCGAACACAAAGGCCGTGCCGATGAACAATTCTATGGCCAACCCAATTTCGACTACCTACGCGTCTATGTGCCTCAAGGCAGCGAGCTTCTCGACACTCAAGGATTTACCTGGCCGGATGAAAAAAATTTTCATGTACCTAAAAATT
The DNA here is from genome assembly GCA_964444705.1 of uncultured Gammaproteobacteria bacterium. Lineage (GTDB taxonomy): Bacteria > Patescibacteriota > Patescibacteriia > Magasanikbacterales > GWA2-37-8 > CAYUHX01. The sequence goes on from CAYUHX010000001.1 coordinate 91,034, forward strand.
GGACTAAAAAAGATAGTAGGCTCTCAGAAATTGAACAAGAAGTGGGTGTTGATCCGAAATCCGGCACGCGTATTACCAACGAATTTGGCAAAACCGTTTTTGCCAACTGGGTAACCACAGAACCCGAAACAACAAGTCAAGTCGAAATCGTCTATCGCCTACCTTTTAAAGCATTTTCCACAGAAACACCTGCCGAGGGATGGAAAAAGATTCTGCTTGGCAACGCTGAAACGAGTCGATATCAATTAGTCCTACAACGCCAATCAGGCACACGCAGTACCTTTGAAAGTCAAATTATTTTTCCATCCGACTGGACACCCCTATGGAGCGATGGCCCTTATAGTGAACAGGCGGAAAACGGCCTTCTCATCACTTCCTCCCCTTTGAAAAAAGACAGTGTATGGAGTGTTGTGCTCAAAAAAAAGCCCTCTCCTTAATCCAACCATCCAAACCACTGTCTTTTAATTTTCTTTTTTTAAATTAAATGCCACTTCATATGGATGAAGAAATCTCTCCTCCCGCACTTTCAAAAAAACCCAAACCCCGAACTCGCAAAATCACCCACCCCTCTCCTGAGCGGAGTCTAAGTCCAGAAGAAATTGATCACCGCCTCACCGCCATTTACCAAAATGAAGATGGTCATATGCCAAATATGAAAAAAATTACCATCAAAAAAACTAACCCCGTCATTCGTGCTTTTTTTACCTTCTTATCACTCGCCATTTTTTTATGCGCTCTGGCCTGGGTTGGTTATTTTTATCTACCCACAGACAAAAACAGCAGCACTGCAATGGTCACCCTTGAAATACAAGGACCAAAAGAAACAGTCGCTGGTATACCTGTCGACTATGCGATCATTTACCAAAACACCAGTCGCCGCACCCTTTCTCAAGCAGTAATGACCATTAACTACCCAAGTGGTTTCTCTTACCTTAATAGTTCAGTACCCACCAGCAATAGCGGCCACACCGAAATCAAACTTGGCACCATCGCCCCACACAAAAGTGGAAAAATCACTATTCGTGGCATTCCTTACGGAAACATAGGAGAAGCCCAATCATGGCGTGTGCTTCTCAATTTTAGCCCTGACAACGTAGCATCTCCCTTACAAGAAATTGCAACCTTCGCAAGCAGCCCAACTACCTCACCCCTTCTTCTCATCGTACAAGCACCAGCAAAAACAACCGCAGGAGTCGACACAGAATTTGTAATAAGCGTAAAAAATAGTGAAAAAATAACCGCTGGGCAACTTAAAATTACCCCACAATGGGCTGCGGGTTTTACCTTAACCAGCTCCACCCCTCCGCTCAACAAAAATAACCAGTGGATCACAAGCCTGGCTTCAACTACCGAAAAAAATCTATTTAAGATCCGCGGTAAATTTGATGAATCTGTAGCCTCTCCGGCTCTTTTCTCGGTATCAGCCGCAGTCACCCCTGCTTCATCGTCTGAGCTGTTTACCATTACCAACCGTCAAATTTCACTTGACCTCATAAAAAATTCTGCCACTCTTTCTCTTGCAGCTAACGGCGCTCTCGACTCTCTTGATTCTACCCCAGGAGAAACACTTTCATTCACTTTATCACTCAAAAATACCAGTAAACAAACCATGAATAATCTTTCCATTCGTCTTGGACTTGATGCTCCATCGGTCAAAAGACAAAGTGTTTTAAACTGGAAAGAACTTACTGACACGCACGATGGCGATATCAAAGGAGAACAACTCACCGACACTCTACGCCACGGGCAAATTGTCTGGACCAAAAAACAATTCGCCGCTTTAGGAAAATTAAAACCTGGCAGCAACGTATCACTTGACCTCCAACTCCCGGTACAAGATGGGAAAAATTTTGATCTCCAAAATCTACCTGACTATAAAATCACCGCTCTCGCCGATGTCACCTTTACTGATGATTCTGGTGCCGCAGTGGTGTTAAATTCAAACCCACTTACCATTACACTTAATGCCAACCCCCACTTAGAAATTCGCCATGACATAACCGAAGGAGTTCAAAATCAAGAAAATCATGCTCTCACATGGGTACTCACCAACAATTTTCACGCGCTCAAAAACATCGAAATCAGCGCTGATCTTTATGGTGATGTCGCGTTTAAAAACGATACCGCTGCCCCAGCCGGAACCATCACGTATGATGAGAAGAAAAAGCATCTCAGCTGGAAAATTGCCGAAATGCCCGATAGTGTTGATGTGCTCGCCTGGCCATTTGTTGTGAGTGTGCTCAAAAAAAATCCTACCCAAAAAACACTCGTCTCTAAAGTAACCATTCATGCTGAAGACACAGTCACAGGCAAACAGTTTGATTTTGTCGCTCAAGAAATTCCCCTCCAACCATAAAGATACACCACAAAAAACCGTCTCCTCAAAAGAGACGGTTTTTTAATTATATTTTATCTAGTTAAAATTAATTGCCGACCAAAAAACGGTCAATGGTTGAATTTATTTTTTTTTCGTCATCAAATTCAACCCATTGAATATCTTTATCGCGCTTAAACCAAGTCATTTGCCGCCGGGCATAACGCACGGTATTTTGAATTAACTTTCTTTTTACCTCCGCTTCACTACCAATACCCGCAAAGTATTCTTGCCACTCACGATAGCCAATACTGCTCATGCTCGGCAAATTCCAATCATACCCCGCTGCATTAAGTTCTCTCACCTCTGCTTCAAGTCCAGCTCTACACTGCTCCTCTATGCGTCGTGCTATTCGTTCTTCAAGAACAGGAGATGACGCCACAGATCCAATTGAAAGAAACGAAAAAATTGGTTTGGCTTTTTGTTGCTGTTCTCGAAATGAACGACCTGTTACCAAGACGACTTCAAGCGCACGCATCACCCGGCGAGGATTGTTTAGATCAATCACCGCAGCGGTCTTAGGATCAATCTCTTTAAGCTGCACTACCAATTCATCCAACGATTTTTCCTCAAAAAGACGACGTAATTCTGGCTGTGGCGGCACTGCGGGAACACTAAAATTTTCTCGCACACTATCAATATAAAGACCTGTGCCACCCACCAGAAAAGGTATTTTTCCTCGATGAAGTGCACGCTTGATTGCCTCTTCGGCACGCTGTTTAAAATCAGTAACTGTAAACGGTTCAGCGGGATCAACACAGTCCACCAAATGATGGGGAATACCCTCAACCATATACACCAAACGACCTTCCCACTCCCTCCATTCACCCTGCGGCTTAGCGGTCCCAATCGTCATTTTTTTGTAAACCTGCCGTGAATCTGCCGATATAATTTCCCCATTATATTTTTTTGCCAAATCAATACCTACACCCGTCTTGCCCGAAGCTGTAGGCCCAAGGATGATAACAACTTTTGGCAAACCCAACACGTCCATATTGACAAGAACACTTTTTAATAGTAGTAAATAGAAAACTCTCCAAGGAGACACCCAATGTGGAAAGCTGCAAAAGAAATTTTTGAAATGACTCTTTTCGGAATTTTCTTTTTGTTAGGCACCATGGCTATAGTCGTGTGGGTATGGATGGTGATAAAACATTACTTTTTCAGCTAAAAATCACCAAATCCCACATCCAGGCCAATCGCATAGCTTCATAATTTTTTATGCACCTATGCGAGCCTGGATGTGTCTATTTTTTAAACAGATTTTCTAAGGAAAGTCTGTTTTATTTTTTCTCTTTAATTTCACCAAGTACTTTCTCTACAAAATCCTCTTTCTTCATTTTTAATTGCTCTTCTTGTCCACGCACGCGGATGGTCCATTCTTCACCAGCCAACTCTCGATCACCCACCACCACTACATACGGAATTTTTTCCCCAGCGGCATTGCGCACTTTCTTGCCAATGGTTTCATTCGCATCGTCAACAGTTACTCGAATGCCTTGCTCACGCATTTCTTCCGCTATTTTTTTGGCCTGTGCGGCGTGCGTTTCTGATACCGCAGCTAAAACCACCTGCACCGGAGAAAGCCACACTGGCCACACACCCGCAAAATGTTCAATTAAAAAACCAACAAATCGTTCGTGTGTACCAAGTGGCGCACGATGGATGCATACGACATATTGCTCTTTACCCTCATGGTCAGTGTACTTCAAATCAAACTTCTTTGGCATGAATAAGTCAATCTGATTAGTCGATGCGGTAAAAATACGGCCAGTCACCGACTTAATTTGAAAATCAATTTTAGGTCCATAAAAAGCAGCACCATCATTTTGAATGACATACGGCACTTTTGAAATGTCCATTGCCTCGCGCATTAAATTTTCCGCCTCTTGCCACATAGCGTCGTCACCATGATATTTCTTATTTTCTGGATTACGGAGCGCCAATTCCATATGATACTCTTTGATACCCAGGCGTTCATAATAATATTGATGCAAGCGAATCACGTCGACAAACTCCTGCACGGCCTGCTCTTTAGTGCAATAAATATGGGCATCGTTCATTTGCATGCCACGCACGCGCATCATACCAAAAAGCGAACCAGAATCTTCATAACGATGACACCAGCCGTACTCTGCTAAACGCAAAGGCAACTCACGATAACTACGATTTCGATGAGCAAAAATAGTATGATGAAACGGACAATTCATTGGCTTAATATAGTAATTTTCACCATCAATATCCATCGGTGAATACATGCTCGCCTTATAATGCGGCAAATGCTCAGAGGTAAAGAATAAGTTTTCTTTGGTGATAATCGGGGTGGTCACCCGTTGGTAGCCCCATTTTTTTTCTGTTTCTTTCGCCCAATTTTCTAATTCTTCTTTGATAATATTTCCTTTTGGAAGCCACAGCACAAGACCCGAACCAATCGATGGCGAAAAAGTAAATAGTTCTTGCTCAGCGCCAATCTTACGGTGATCGCGGCGTTCAGCTTCTCGAAGCATGGCCAGATGTGCATCAAGTTCTTCACGAGTAGGAAAAAGAAATCCATACACGCGTGTCAACATGGCATTTTTTTCATCACCCCGCCAATATGCTCCCGCCACTTTGTGGAGTTTAAGGCCATCAAGTGGAATTTGATTGGTGTTATCAGCATGACCACCACGGCACAAATCAGTAAATGGTCCAGATTGATATAAGGTTAATTTCTTTCCTTCGTCAGCAAACTCATTAATGAGTTCAAGTTTAAATGGTTGTTCCTTCTCAAATTCTTTTGCTTCATCAATCGATACTTCTTTACCCACAAACAGGTGATTGCCTTTGGCAATATGTTTCATTTTTTTTTCAAGTGCAGGCAAATCAGCATCAGTGAGGCTTACCCCTTCAGGAAATTGAAAATCATAATAAAACCCGTGTTCAATGGTGGGGCCAATACCAAGCTTGGTTCCTGGATAGAGCTCAAGAACCGCTGCCGCAAGCATATGCGCAGCTGAATGACGTAAATGATCCAATTGTTCTTTGTCCATAAAAATAAAATTATACATAAAAACCCCGATAACTCAATTGGCTTGAGTTATCGGGGTCCTAAAATACTTTAAGACGGTTCCACCCGATTATTTCACTTTTGATAAATTTTCTAATAAACGAGAGTGGTACCATACCTTTCGAAAAAGGCTGGGCTGGTTCTCGCTTCAATCAAAACTAATTACAGTCTAACGCACGACCTGGGGTGCTGTCAACTTCACTATTTTTTATCGAAATTAATTAATATTTTTCACCACTACCTTAATACGATCTGGTACGCTTGGGGCTGAAAGTACCCACGAAGGCGAAAAGGTCACATCAACTCCCGACACATGATCAATACCGAGAATGTATCGCTCAATATCACCTTTACTCTTTCCCAAAAATTTCTGAGGCGCTAATTTTTCGCTATTTGCATCAATGGTAACCAGTAAATTTTGTGAAGTGGTAAACTGCGCTGCGCCGCTATGCAGATCAAAGGAGGTGATAGAAACTTCAGGCACTCGATTAAGCGACAAAATTTTCTCCGCCGTTGTGTCAAATTTTTTAGCAATCTCTTTATTAACTAAATCTTTCAAATCATTTTTAACATACTTCACCACCACGACTGTGCTCGTTCCGGTAAGAGTAAACGAATCTACTTCTTCGCCAAGCTTGTGATTAGCAGCAGCCGAACTTCCTACCACCACCACTGCACGACCCACATCACTTTCAGTACCGGTTGTAACAAGCGATTCTGCATATGCTTGTCGCACTTTGTCTTTGTAATCCGCTTGCGCCGCTGCCAAATCTTCCTGACTCAATACCCCAACCTTGCGCGCACCGCCATTGAAGGGCTTGGTGCTCTCGGCATAGATCACACCCTGTTTTTGCGGATTCAAACCAGGGATAGTAAAACGCCCTGGCACCACATCATATTCAGCACCAGGTTTATCAGCATACACTGAAACCACCACCTGACCCGCAGCCGGAACAGTTACTGTTTTATCTAGATGAAATAATTTCCCGTTAGCAGTAAGTAAACGTGTGGTTTTTACCAGTGGTTGGGCACTATTAGTTTTGTTGTATATAGTCACTTCGCCAAGAGACACACCTTCAAGCACCTTGCTGCCGGTCGGGTAATACGTCTTAGACCACTTAAACACCGACGAACTAACGGTTGCGGGCAAAGAACCTTCGCTCGACGGAGTTCCCTCAGCGCGGATAGCGAGATCAAGTGTTTTGCTATCTTCTTTTGCAACCACCACGATGGTAGCACGCTTTGAAGTCACCACCATCACCCCACCAAGCAAAAGCAAGGTGATTACTAAAAAAGAAACAGCAATTGTTTTATAAAATTTAACCGATGGCTCTGGCGGAGGGGCAGTTGCCATGCGTCGTGTCATCATAGATGAGCTAATTAAAAATGAATAGAAAAAAATTTATTTTTTTGCAATGAATGGAATGAATCAAGTATACCACAAAATCAAGGCGACGAATACCAACATTTTTTGAACGAATCTATTCTGTAACACGGAACACTTCCTCCACCGACGTAATCTTCTCAAGCGCCTTGAGCAGGCCGTCCTGCACCATGGTGACCATACCATTTTTCACTGCCAAATCTTGAATAACGTATTCAGACAAAGTGGCACTCAATAACACCTCTTCAATTTCTTTATTCATCGTAAAAATTTCATAAATACCGATACGTCCTTTATACCCAATACCACTGCAGGCGGTACACCCTGCCCCTTTATAAAAAGTCATTTTATTCAAATCAATTTTTTTCTTTTCTTCTTCAGGCAACACCTGCATCACTGCCAATACTCGCTCTTTCCATTCAGGTGTCAGCACATCTTCCTGAATACACGAAGAACACACACGACGCACCAGGCGTTGACCCACCACCGCATTTAAGGCTGGGGCAAGCAAAAATGGTTTCACACCCATGGAAAGAAAACGTGGTATTGCTCCGGCTGCGCTATTGGTATGAATCGTAGACAGCAATAAATGGCCGGTTAGCGCGGCTTGAATTGCCGTCTCAGCGGTTTCTAAGTCGCGGATTTCTCCCACCATACAAATGTCTGGATCTTGGCGCAAGATGCTACGCAAACCTTTTGCAAAAGTATAATCTCGACTTATGTCTACCTGACTTTGGTTGATGCCTTCCATTTTAATTTCCACCGGATCTTCAAGGGTAATGATATTAACACCCGGTTTGTTGAGCGTGCGCAAAATAGCATACAAACTGGTGGTTTTACCCGAACCAGTCGGACCAGTGGTCACAATCATGCCATTTGGCCGCTCCACTTCGCGTTTAAGACGTTCAAAGGCAACACCGCGAATACCCAATTGATCAAAAGTAACGCCTTTACTTCCGCTATGCAAAATACGCATAACCACCGATTCACCAAAGGTGGTGGGTAATGTTGACACACGCACATCCAAACTTCCTGAGGCAAGCTGCAGTGTCACACGCCCATCTTGCGGTCGATCAATCACGTTTATTTTTAAAGCCGCCAATAATTTAATACGCGACACAAATCGTTTCCATTGCTCTTTTGGTAACGTGGCCACTTCTTGAAGAACGCCATCAATACGATAACGAACCGATATACCCTTCTCTTCTGCTTCCACGTGAATATCAGACGAATTTACTTTCAACGCCGAAGCAATCACGAGAGTGAGAATATCCGTAATTGACACATTTTTAAAACGCTCTTGCAAACTCGATAAATTATCAAGACCAACCGCAAATTTATTCAAATCATCATCGGTTATGACCAAATCTTTGCTCACAGGTTTTACTATCGGTAAATTTGCATACATTTTTAACACTCGATCTAAACTGTGTTCAGACACCAAATAAAATCCAACATGCGCTTGATGCCGTTCTTCAAATTCGCTCATTAATTCTTCAACTTCTGGAGTTTTAACTAAGCCAGCCAGACGTATTTCGTGGTCGCCAGAAAAAAAGCACACCACGTTTTCTTGGTGAGCAGTCTCTTCTCCAACCATTCGCAATGCCTCGGCTGTTACTGGAAAACCAGTTAAATTAATATACGGAAGCCCTTGCTCTAGGGCCATTTCTTCAACCTTTTTTTCTTTTTCTTTAAGTGCAATCTCTTCCATTTTGAGAGCAAACTTACCACCGGCACTTTCGTGGTCAACCGGAACAGCTGGGGTAGACGCAGCGGATTTAGACGTTGCTGGGGTGGAGGCTGGTTTTTTTACCATGTCGTTAATAGAAGGAAAATCTGACATACAATGATCTCAGTAAAAAATTATTTCCTAGAAAAAAATGCTGCCACATGATGAAAAAGTCGACTTTTTAATCCTTCACGATGCATTTTCATAAAGTAATATGTCCACGCACTCACCGTAAACACATTAAATAAAGACCCCACATACCCAATAAACAGCACATACAGCACAAGCGTTATCACCCAGCCAATCACGAGCAAAATTCCATACCCATAAAACACACCTAGGAGCCAAATAAAGAAAGATGGAATGAGAAAAAATACCGACGAATAAAAAACTCCAATCACAACTGCAATGTTGAGGATAAGTAAAAGGACGCTCAATTCAAGAGACACCAAAATATGGTGACTAAAAAGCACGCTTGCGGCACGAACTGCCTTGGCAAATGTATACCGATCTTTTACCACATAGCACGCCGCATACACATGTATGGCCGAAACTACCAAAGTAGCGAAGACTCCAAGCGTCATTACAAAAGCACTTCCAACCACGCCCGCTCTACCCGCAGAAGAAATCAGTAACATTGCCATCATCACTAGACACAAAATTACCAAGAGGAGCGCCTTAGTCAAAAGGTTGATAGTGAGAAGTGGCCAAAACTGTTTACGACTCCGACGCCACGAATCTGCCAAATTTAAAATACTTTTGGTTCTTATCCATTCGGTGGCGGTATGAATCAACGCGCCTTGTGCCACGGTCGCAATTACTAACACACAAATAACCGCTATAATTTTGGCAACAAAAAAAAGCACCCCACTGAAGGAAAACACTACATTCTGCCAAAGAAATGGCGCATACACCGCACTCAAACCACTCAAACGTTCGGAAAAAGAATCTGGATCAGCGAGTGCCCACAGTTCACCAATAAAATTACTAAAAGCAAATTGTCCAAAAATTATAGAGAGAAATCCATAAATCCATAACTGTCTTTTTTGACGAAGTAAATGCCAGGCATGCACCAAGGCATTACGATAACTAGGTTCGAGCATAGAAAAAAAGAGAAAAATATACTAAGAATGGTAGTAGTATACCACATTTCATTTGAAACAAGAAAAAATATACTCAAAAATTCCGATACATCACTGTCAGAATTTTTCTCGATTTAATATGTGCTCTCGAGAGGAATTGAACCTCTATTTTAGGCTTCGGAGGCCCATGTTCTATCCGTTAAACTACGAGAGCAAAATCAACACTAGGCTTCAGGCGGATTTTCTTTTCCTCGACCGCGCACCAACCTCCACACCAACCTCATTATCATACGCACACCAGTATACCAATTATAAACAGCTGAGTTGCACACTACATCAAACGTTCCGGGATCATGCACCACTCTGCCCCCGAACTTCACTTTGAATTGGGTAATTCGCGCATAGCGATGATGTGCCGCATAACGAAATTCTCCACTAGCAAGCATTACTACTTCTTGATTTTCTTTTATTTCTTTTTCAGGCGGGGCAATACCAAAAAAATCATACCCTTCACATTCTAATTTTTTTGCGAGTTGTATTCCTTCCCACTGAATAAGCGGCGGTGCCATGTAGGCACGATAGGCGTGATTTGAAGCGCCATATATATATGTCAATATAGTGCCAAACTTAAAAAAAATTCCGACGGCGATTGGTACATCTCCACATAAAACTGTTTTTTGAAAAACTGCCGGCGACGCCAACACCGCTTCATAGGTATGCGCAGAATGGATGCTAAAACCATCACGAACCGCTGTTTCTTTCATCAACTGCCAAAAAGCCTTAAAATTTTTTTCATCACTCACTACAAGATCAGCTTTTCGCAAGGCAAGACGAATGTTATAGCGCGTCTTGGCATGAAAACTCGCCAACAACTCGTCCAAAGTTGGCCCTACATCTTTAATAAGCGTGGTGGGAGTTTCGATATCAAGTACTTTCTTTAAACCGGGAAAACGAAGCCAATCAACATCCGAATCACCCGCTGGCTCCACACGTAAAAAAAGGCATTTTTTTTGACGTACATATCGAACGAGCGCATCAAAGCAAGCTTCTTTCTCAGCCTGAGAACCATTTTTTTTACTAAAAATAGGGCCTTTTGGACAAAAGGCATACTGTAAACCAAACGGTAATGTTTTGTACAATAGTTGTGCAACCGCATGGACTTCTCCTTCACTCTCCACCATCACACGCTCAACAGATCGACCATCAGCAACTATGACATCGCCCCACTCCCATGATTGCAAAAAAGAAGGCTCATTACTTTCTTGAAGCAGCCAATTATTCCATTCTTCTTTAGAATGTGCCAAAATAACCTTCATATCTAAAAAGCAATGTGCCTCACATAGTACCGTAGCACAGCAAAAAAAGCAATTTCAATCGTTCGCACGGAGGGCTTGCCAAATTTTATATGCTACGCTATACTAACCACGTTTTTGAAAAAGCTCATCTAAGCTTTATTTGTTTACTTATCTATCCTAAATATGGGATTACCTGGCCATCGCCGTACCTCGTCTGACAAACGTCGTCGAGCTGCGCATTTTGCACTCACCGAAGACAGCCTTAATCACTGCCCTAAATGTCAAAAACCGGTTAAACCTCACCATGCGTGCAGCTTTTGTGGTACCTATAAAAACCGAACAGTGGTGAATAAAACAAAGAAAATCACCGCAGCGACAAAAAAACACATCCACCCTGCCAAATAATAGTATTTCGAATTTATAGACCCTATGCCCAACCGCCATCTCGCTCGCTCGATTGTGATGCAATCTCTTTTTGAGTGGGATTTTCGCGGTTGTCCTTCGGCCGGCTTACCTGCGATTGTTGATCGTAATCTTAAAGAATTTGGCCCAGGTTTAGAAGAAACCGTTTTTGTAAATAAAACCATTGAGGGTGTCTTAGATCACTCAACCGAAATTGATGCTCTTATAGTCAAATACGCCCCAGCCTGGCCAATTGAACAAATTACTCTCGTTGATCGCAACATCTTGCGCATCGGCATTTTTGAGCTTCAATTTACTTCAGACATTCCGCCCAAAGTAGCCATCAATGAAGCAATCGAGCTTGCCAAAAGTTTTGGCGGCCCTTCATCAGGAAAATTTGTTAACGGCGTTCTTGGCACCATGTACAACGACATCGCCGCAAAAAAAGAACCAGTAGCTGAAGAAAAAGCCACAGCCATTCCAGAAAACACTTCCGCTTAATCATTTAGTTGTACCTCTCTCATCGCTGATGAAAATTCCGTCTGCGGTGTGTGCGCTACAACATTTACGCACAATTTCATCTTATGCCCACTCCTTCTGAAACCATCTCCCGCTCCGATGTTATGGAAAAAGATTTTTCCGCCCTCCAAAAAAAAATCGGGCTTACTTTTCGTGACATTAACTATCTCATCCAAGCTTTTGTTCATCGCTCATACCTCAATGAGCATCATGATTTCCCGCTCGGTCACAACGAACGACTGGAATTTTTAGGTGATGCGGTGCTCGAACTTATTGTCACTGAATTTCTTTTCCAAGAATACGGCAACCCTGAAGGTGAACTCACCAACTGGCGCGCCGCCTTGGTTAACGCCAAAATTTTGTCGGGTATTGCCTATGAAATTGGCCTTGAACCGCATCTTTTCCTCAGCCACGGGGAAGCCAAAGACACCGGCACCAAAGCTCGTGACTATATCATGGCCAACACCATCGAAGCGCTTATTGGCGCCATCTACCTTGACCAAGGCTACGATCTCACCCGCCAATTCATCACCCGCTGGGTGATCTGCAAATTGCCGCATGTTCTCGAAAACGGCCTCTATATGGACGCTAAAAGCCGCTTTCAAGAATCAGCCCAAGAACTTTTAGGCATCACCCCTACCTATCGCGTGCTCCACGAAGAAGGTCCTGATCATGCGAAACAATTTGAAGTCGGCGTCTTCTTAGACAAAGAATTGGTTGCGAAGGGCCTCGGCACAAGCAAGCAAGAAGCCCAAACCGACGCCGCTGAAAAAGCCATGGTGATAAAAAAATGGAAAGGCCCACACGTTGATATTATCAAGCGCAGTAGTGGCGATCCACTTTAATTCAGTTTTTAGGTGTTAGGTTTTGGTAGTTAGAAATTTTAGATTGAAAGTTACTCAAAATTATTTTTAGACAAAAATCAAACTAAAACCTAAAAACTAATACCTAAAACCTACAACCACGGGTCGGTAGCTCAGCTGGTAGAGCAGATCCCTCTTAAGGATACGGTCCTGGGTTCGATCCCCAGCCGGCCCACTCAGAAAGGAACAAAGAATCAAGGAACAAGGAACAAAAAGTTGACGTTCAAAAACGTTTGTTGTTCCATGCTCTTTGTTCCTTTTTAATTTGCCCCTGTCGTTCAACGGATAGGACAACAGCCTTCGAAGCTGTCTATGTGGGTTCGATTCCTGCCGGGGGCACTACGCAAAGGTCTTCAAAAAACCAAATTTTAAACACCGCCATTCGCGGTGTTTAATTATACAATTTTTTAAAACGAAACATTGAAAAAATTTTTACATTACTTACATTATTTTTTCATGCCCAAAGCCAGCTTCACAAAATATTTTTTTATTTTATCCTCGCATGCTGCTTTGGCAATATCGTATGCACAAAAAAAATTTCGTCAGGCGGCTGTGCCTTTACTTGTTAATGCACTTGCAATAAGCGCACTTTTTCTTCTTCACTATTTTTTTCCTAGCGTCATCAACAATCTCAACCAAAACGTGCATTCTTCGTGGTTACGTATTGATAATGAATACATGCATACCTATTATGGTTTTCATAAAGGACACCCTGTATTCGCGGGCCGCGCCCTCACCACCTCGCTTATTGCACTAGTGCATCGCTTAACTAATTTTGGGTTTGGCACAAGTTTTGTGCTGGTAAATTTTAGCTCCCTGTTCATCGCAGGACTACTGATATATATTTTAGCTGGCCGAATTGGTGCACGTCGGTCAGCTCGCCTGCTGAGCAGCGTTTTATTTTATCTCACTTTCCCAATACTCTTTGCTTTTTTTCGCCCCATCAACACCTTTGATGATCCACTTCAGTATGTCGGCCTGCTTGCGAGCCTACTATTTTTTTACGATAAAAAATTCCTTTCCATAACCATAGCCTTGACCAGTGCTTTTTTGGCAAGAGAAACGAGTATACTACTGTACCCTGGTTTTTTAAGCCTCATATGTGCAAGTCGTGCATTTTCAGAAAACATGAGAACTATTTTTTCATTTAGAAAAAATTGGCGATTTTATCTCGCACTTGTCCTCCCCCTCTGCTTTTATAGTCTAGCCACCCCTCTCATTCTTTGGCATAAAAATAAAATCATCGCCGCAGCAACTTATTTAACCCACAACCGCTGGACTGAATGGCATTACAATTTTCAAAATGCTATATATGCCCGAGAAGCTTTTATTTCCTGTTTTCTCACTCTCGCATTCATCATTACCCTCATCATTGTCGGACATTTACGCAACCGTACAAATAACCCGATTCACACCTCGCTTATTCGCGCCGCCTTACTTACCACTGCCATCAACACACCAATTGTGTTGACAACTGCACTTGCTCAAGAAGCCAGGCTTTTTGTGCTGCCACTCATATTTATTTGGCCTCTCGCCGGAACGTACGCTCAGATGGTGTATGATGACGGACAAAAAATAGTTTCCTATTTTATAAAAAATCATCGCTCATCTTTATTACTCGGCATTATTGCCTATTGTCTTTTTGGTTTCCCGGCATGGTACAAACTAATCACTGCGCTCTATACACCCACCTTCAGCGGTGGATTTGGCGCTGCCTATCAACTCTATTTTTTTATCGCCGTACACGCAACTTCGCTTATCATCCTAACCCACGTACTAAAACGCCACGTTTTCAAAAACGAGGCGAACGTTACTTCGACGCATTGTTAAGAAAAAATGCACTATATTCTTCCGCGTATTTACTCATTTTTTCTTGGTTTTTTTAGCGACAATATACTTCTTTTACTTCTTTTTTAAATAGCTGCATTGCACATTCTAATTCCTCAAAAGAGAGCGGGTGAAATTGCTCAAACGCTGGATTTAACGTATGCGCTGGACGAAATGTTTGTAAATATATTTGACGCGCTCCACGCACCGCCAAGGCCATGTCTTCAAGCACAGACACAGGATGAATTTCTTTCACGAGTGTTGATCTAAATTCATACTCAACTCCAGAATTTATAATAATACTAATGCTCTCAGCAATATGTTTCGGAGAAACAAGTCCGCCTACTAAATTCGCATACTCAGGTAAACTTGTTTTTACATCCATCGCAATATAATCCACTGCTTGCGCAGCAATCGCGTTTTTAATCACTTCAGGACGATTGCCGTTTGTATCAAGCTTCACCAAAAAACCAAGTGCCTTAATCGCACGCATAAATGGAATAAGGTCGGGCATGAGAGTTGGTTCGCCACCACTAATCACCACCCCATCGAGTAAACCTCTTCGACTATTGAGAAAATTAAATATGGCCGTCTCGGGAATAAATGTGTTGCGTAGCTCAGCAATTTTTTCTGGCAAAACAAATTCAGGATTATGACAATACCCGCAACGAAAATGACATCCAGGCGTAAAAATAATACAGGCAACTTTGTCGGGGTAATCGAGAAGAGTGCATTGTTGTATACCAGAAAACACCACACATTTTTAACACACTTCCAGCGGAGCACCGGAATATAAGTTAATAAATTGGGTATTTGCCGCAACACATTCTTGAAAATGTTTACGAGAATAATGTTCAGATTTTTTACCAATATTAAAATGAGAGACTGAACGATGATACCCCATCACGCGTGTCCAGACTTCGCAACGGGTTCTTTTTTTGGTAGTGGTATTTTGCATAGGTAATAGATAAAATAAATACGTATTTTATTTTGCAGGAGTGAGGCTCGTGTGCCGACGACGAATTTCCACATCAAGCCGCTCACCATCTTCGATACCCATGGCCGCATCGCACTTTGGGCACCAATCCCACTCTCCTATTAAATAGCCATGCTCGGGACAAATAGAAAAAGTTGGTGTGATGGTGATGTAGGGTAATTTAAATTTACTTAAAACCTTTCGCACGAACGAGCGGCACGCCTGGCTACTCGAAATTTTCTCAGCCATATAACAATGAAATACGGTACCGCCGGTATATTTACACTGCAAGCTATCCTGCAAACTCAAGGCTTCAAATACATCATCGGTATACCCTACTGGCAACTGCGAAGAATTGGTGTAATAGGGCGCCTCAGGTGTGCCTGCTTGCATAATACCGGGAAAACGTTTTTGATCTTCTTTGGCGAAACGATAGGTTGTGCCCTCGGCAGGAGTCGCTTCAAGATTGTATAAATTTTTAGTTTCTGCCTGAAAATGCTGGAGTTTTGCCCGCATAAAATCAAGCACCCTGGCAGCAAATGCCTGCCCCCACGGCGTCGCAATGTTTTCTTTGTCTTCGGTAAAATTACGTATCGCTTCATTTAAACCATTAATACCGATGGTCGAAAAATGATTTTTGAGATAGCCGAGATATCGTTTTGTATATGGAAACAAGCCCGCATCAATCCATTTTTGAATTTCTTTACGCTTAATCTCAAGTGACGTTTTTGCGAGCTCCATCAGATATTCAACTCGTTTTAAAAAACCTTCCTCGTCTCCTCGGTGCATATACCCTATACACGCACTATTAAGAGTAACCACACCAATAGAGCCTGTCATCTCTGCCGAGCCAAACAATCCACCACCGCGCTTTCGGAGTTCCTTCATATCAAGTTGCAGCCGGCAACACATTGACCGCACGTCGCTTGGATTTAAATCAGAATTCACAAAATTCTGAAAATATGGGGTACCATATTTGGCCGCCATCTCAAAGAGAGGCAAATTTTTTGGATCATCCCAAGAAAAATTTTTGGTGATATTGTATGTGGGAATAGGGAAAGTAAACGTGCGACCTTTCGCATCACCTTTTATCATCACTTCAATAAAAGCGCGGTTAATGATGTCCATTTCTTTCTGCAGCTCGCCAAAGGTCAAGAAAAAAGGTTTGCCTCCCAACAACAATTGCTTATTCTTTAAATCATCCGGACAATTCCAATCAAGCGTGATGTTGGTAAATGGAGTTTGTGTTCCCCAACGCGAAGGAATGTTTAAATTAAACACAAATGATTGCATGTTTTGGTAGGTGTACTCATACACCTTGCGATCAATGTAGGCATTTTCAGCTTCTTGATTTGGAAATGCTATACCTTCTTTTAAAAATTCTTGACGAAGTTCTATCTCATATTTTTTTACAAAAGGAGCGAGATAGGTGTCAAAGCTAGAAAAAGCTTGCGCGCCAGCCCATTCATTCTGTAGTGTGCCCAAAAAATTAACCATCTGCGCCACCGCAGAAGACAGATGTTGTGGCGGACCAGATTCGATTTTATCCGGTACGCCATTAAATCCTTCTTCGAGCAGCACGCGCAGGCTCCACCCCGCACAATATCCAGAAAACATGTCTAAATCATGAATATGAAAGTCTGCATTTCGATGTGCATCACCAATTGCTCGCGGATACACATGCGACAACCAATAATTGGCTATCACTTTTCCGGCGGTATTTAAAATCATACCTCCAAGCGAATATCCTTGATTAGAATTGGCATTAACTCGCCAATCAAGCTTGTTCAAATACTCACCAATCGTTTTTTCTACTTCAACTACGACATTTTTTTGTTCACGCATTTCGCTCCGCTTTGCGCGATACAAAATGTACGCTTTCGCCGCTTCTGCTTCACCTTCGCGTATCAATATTTCTTCTACTATGTCTTGAATTGCCTCAACCATGGGCACCGCATCTACAGACCGTACTTCAAGTTCTGCCACCACACTTTCTGCGATTGCAGGGACAACGGTTTCGTCTGATCGACCAACCGCTACAAACGCCTTACGTATTGCGTGCTCAATTTTAGCCACATTAAAATCAACGATGGCACCATTACGTTTTTGTATCTTGGCGATGGGCATACACAATGAATAAAAATAAAAACTCACCGAGTGATGGCGAGCTTCAAAGAGCTTCAAAGAATAATTTTATACGTTTTTTTTCTTTTGTTGCATCGCTGCTGGTGCGATGCGGTGTGGGCAAGGCACTACTGCGCAGAGCATCTCCTCAAATTTTGATTCAGTGACGGTCGTCAGCGCATGACAGGCTTTACACTTCACTTCTACCTCCCCTTCAGTCAACCAACCGCGAAAAAGAAGTTTTTTACAACTGAAACAGCGATAATCTTTGTAAGGCACAGCCATATATTTTCTACTAATAGTAGAAAAATACTATTTTAAATACTAGATACTGTAATTCGATGACTACTATACCATATTTTTCTCTGCGTGTTATCCACAGCATCTACTTTTTGCCATGCTTCTTGCGACAAGAAGCAGAATAGCCTTATGACACACTGCTATTTTCCAATAAACGGCTCTGCCGATTCCCAGGCCAAATCAAACAAGGCGGTAAAAATTGTACTTCAACAGTTCAATCTTTTTCCTTGGCTCACCGTACGCGAAAATATTTCCTTTAGCTTAGACCTGCGCAAAGTGGAATGTGCGAAAAAAAATACGCTCGTTAACCATTATCTAACCATCACCAAATTAACCGACTTTGCTAATTATTACCCAAAAGATCTTTCTGGTGGCATGCAGCAGCGCGTAGCCATTGCCCGCACCCTCGCCAGTAGACCAAAGGTACTTCTTATGGATGAACCCTTTGGTGCGCTTGATGCCCTAACTCGCACAGAGATGCAAGAATTTTTAACTTCCCTCTCTGCTGCCGCTCAGCATAGTATCATCTTTGTCACACACGATGTGGGCGAGGCGATATTTTTAGCCAATAAAGTCTGTGTGCTCAGCGCCCGCCCGATGGGTATCAAAAACACTTTTATAATTCCTTTTGATCGCCCACGCCTTCACGCGCTTAAACAAAGTCGAGATTTTTTTGAGTTGAAGAATAAAATAACAGCAGAATTAGAAAACTAGTTCCAGTATTAGCTAAAAATACAGCAAAATTTTTTCCACTCCTTGACAAAACGGCTTTTTTGTTGTATTAAAATGAGTTTACCTTCGCTTTCAAGAAAGCGAATGAAGGGAGCCATGGTAATGATGTACGACCTGCTGATCGGTGCCAACATCTTTCTGTCCCTCCTCGTGGCGATCCGCTACGTTGAGGAGACGTGGCACAAACGAGCGAACCCAGCACTAGCCACCTGGGTGGTCATGCTCCTGGTGATGGGGATTCTGGTCTTTATGTACAGTCAGAGCCCTAAAAAAACATGGACTGGTAACATCAATATGGTGGCGGGAGCTGTGGGAAGTCTGGTGATCTTCTTTGGGGTGCTGATCACCAACGTCCGTGACAAGACGCTCCATCTCGCTTTTAACCGCGTCCAAATTTTTTCCCTGGTTGGCTGCGGATTGGTGATGGGTTTTTGGATAGTGGTGAAAAACCCTTTCATCGCGTACATCGTGGTGCAAGGGTTGGCGCTCGTGGCCTACTTCCCCACCTTCCACCGACTGCTCACGACCAGGCGCGTGAGCGAACCCATCAATGCGTGGATCCTCTCCCTTGCCAGCAACGTGCTGGGAATATATCCTGCGTGGGTCAAAAATGACACCCACGCCTGGATTCACTTGGGGAGGACGACAGGGATCACGTTATTCGTTCTCACGGTCATTGCTTGGAAAAACAGGCAGGCCAAGAAAACCAGCAGCTGCGCCTAGCCGCGGGCGTGCCACTTTGGCACCCCGGCCACGCCGCCCTGCTGACCATCAAAAACACTCTCACTCGTTGGGGGTGTTTTTGTAAAAAAGTCTATTGATAATTTAAACAGACTTTACTACTCTTAGCCTATAATTATTTTAAAATCTACTATGCCCCCACGATCTCAAAGAGAAGGCATTTCACCTTCTACAGCGCGAGAAAAAGACACCGAATTACCAAAAAATTTATTTCAAATATATATTGATTCAATTAAAAAAATTCCTCGACTTTCACGAGAAAAAATACAAGAACTTGCTCTTGATTACGCTGCAACAAAAAATCCAAAAAGCAGAGAAGCTTTAATCAACAGCCAGCTTTTATATGTAGTCCAACTTGCTCATCGCTATATCAACTTCGACGACTCAGACATTATGGATTTCATCCAAGCAGGAAACGTAGGCTTGATCAAAGCGGTTGAAAAATTTGACCCACAGCTCGGATATTCACTTACCACCTATGCCAGCTTTGCCATACGAAGCCACATCTTCCGCCACATTATGGACACAAAACGAATCACACGTCTTGGCACAACAGACCCACTCAAACAAGTCTTTTTTAGGTTGGCAGACGCTGAAAGACAAGCAAGAAAGCGTGGCCTAGAACCCACCGATGAGGTTGTGGCCGACATTATTAACGTATCGAATGTAACAGCCCAGACCGTTCGCGCTCACCGCGAGCAACTTCAACACGCATCTTCTCTCGATATCACGCGCGCCGATAACTCTGATAAAAAAACTTTTGGCGATACTCTTGCCGACAATACTCCTTCTGCTGAAGAAACTCTCGCTCGTGAAGACCAAAAAAGAATAGTCCACAAAATCATTGAATCTATTTTTGAAAATTTACCTCCACGCCAACAAGACATCATCACCGATCGGTTGTTGGCCGAAGAGCCTTTAACCCTCAAAGAGATTGGCGAAAAGTACCATGTCAGCCGAGAGAGACCTCGTCAAGAAGAAGCAAGACTTATCGAAAGAATTAAAAGATTAGCTGCTGAAAAAATAAATCCGAGCGATATTTAATAGCTCGCGCTCGTCACAAAACGTTCAAGCATAGGCCGCGGAAATAGCGCTGGTGCTTCTGCGAGCGCCTGTTGAAAGAGCACGGTTGATGGCGTCAATGCCGGCAACGTATTAATTTCTATTACCAGCACCTCGCCCGAGCGCACATGAGCAAACGCATCGACACGAGCATACCCCTCTATCCCCACCTCGTTAACCACCTGCTCAATCAATCGTTTTACTCTCTCCACAACATCTGCTTTCATTATTTTTGACGGCGGTGGAGTAAGATTAATACCGGTACCACCTTGAAATTTTTCTTCGACACTGAGCACTTCACCCTCTGTCACAGTGAGGCTTGGATTAAACGCCTTCATTTGACCACGAACACCACACACACCAATGGTGAGCTCTACCCAACCACTCACAGACAAATGTTTTAATTTTTTATTTTTAATCCGCACCACATCGGTTTCAATAAAACGCTCAAGACGAAATCGAGCAGGCATGGATTGCGGCAACGCAACAATCTCACCTTGATTACGAAAAGTATTTTTTGGAATAAATACAACCTGCTGACGCAATAAATCAAAATATTTTTTTAAATCTTGAAATGTATACAGCCGCACAACCCCGGTTGAACAACCATCGGCTGCTGGTTTAATAATACAACTGCGAGTACCTAATTTTTTTTGTGCCAAAGACCAATAATCACGAAATTCTTGTAGTGAAGCATTCGTCATTTTGTGCGTTTCAATCACCTGACCACGAATTGCAGAGATACCATCTATAGAAAGCTCGGTGATTCGGCTAGACGTTGCAACTTTGTCCATACATAATCGAGATGGTTCAACTGATGAGCCGTTAAAACGAACCCCAAATTTAACGCATAACGCTTGCAGATCTCCATTTTCTCCCGAACCGCCGTGAAGCGCATTAAATAAAAAAGGGGTGTTCTTAAGAAAAGATACGAGCGACATTTTTTCTGGCGTAAAAAAATCTGCAGAATTTTTTTCTTCTCGCATTCCCAGATGCAGCCGAGCACGAGATTCAAAAGAATCTAATCGTTTCTTGGCAGTCGGATAAGATCTACAATTTTCTAGCACTTCTTCTACGGTGTGATTAAGCGCAAGCTGATACGGCACTCGCCACACACTATTTTCACCATCTCGCACATAGAGCTCTGGTGAATACATTTTTGACCCACGCAGCTTGAGCCACACATTTGTACCACTCATAAGCGACACCTGTCGTTCTGAAGTTATGCCGCCGCAAAGCACACGTATTTCTTTTCGTTTTAAAACTAAAGTGGCGTCTATATTTGTTTGAGGAAAGGTTAACCCATAACGTGCACACGCATTTTTTACAATAAATGAAAGCACTTCTCGATGTGTCATCCCCACTCGCGCCGCTTGTTGGAATAAAAAACTATTTTGTTCCATGCCACTAATTAAATTAAAATCACAAAACCAAATCTTTCCGTCGGGAAACACCCATCCATCAAACCGCGCATAATCACGGAGTCCAAACAGCGCAAACAACTGCTCAGCCTGCGCCTGAATAGTTTCAATGGTGTGATCACTAAAACGCGGTGGACAATGCCACACCACCTGACGTGTGGGTAAATATTTACGGCGAAAATCAAAAATTTGGTGCTTTGTATAATCAGTTTCAATTTCTGTCGGTGGCAGTGCTACCGGCAAACCAAATCGGTTTTGCATAATGATGGTAGTAAACTCCACCCCCTCTGCAAACGGCTCAATCACCACCCGCGTATCAAGACGCTTTGAAAAAAGATACGCAATCTTGGCAAGTGCTTCTTGCGGTGTAGCCACTGAAAACACCCCTATACTTGACCCACCGCTTGCTGGTTTTACTATCGCGCGTTTAATCTGATTTTTTTTAAAAAATTTTTCTACCACACTCCGATGATTTGAATCATAAATTTTAACCACTACTGATGGCAGTGCACAAAAACCGTGCGCCCGAATGTATTCGTTCGCAGTAAACTTATCAAATGCTCTTTTTGCTGCACTGGCGCTTGAACCCACAAAAGGAATATGATGTTTTTCTAAAAAACGAGCCAATTCACCATCCTCACCAAACACCCCATGCACTGCGGGAAAAACGAGTGTAGCACGCTTTAAAAAACGCACTAAAGCAGTCGTGCTAAGGGGTTTTGCTGCATGCTGAAGCTTAAAATCAAAATCAGCGGGTGTGTTGCTATACAGCTGCGCTGGAGAAATAGCATAGGCTCGACGATGCGCATCAAAATAGACTGGCCGAATTTCAATATCATCACCCCCTAAATGATCAAGCACCGATCGAGCCGAATTGAGTGAAATTCCTCGTTCAAGCGAAGGGCCACCACACAAAAGAGCAATAGAAAATTTTTGCATATTTTTTATTTTCATTTATTCGCTTACTATAGCATAAAAAATAAAATATACCACAATAAAGTGATATATTTTATTTTTTCTTGCAAATTTTATTTACTATTTTTTTGTGCCTCACTAAGTATTTCTCGCATCCGCGAAACAAACGCTTTCTCTGAAAAACGCTGCGCGGTGTTAAGACACGCACTTTCCATATGCCGTACCTTCTCAGGCGTCACTGCCTCAACGGCAGCAATAATATCGGCTACTTTGACTTCGGGAGGCAAAAGCCAACCATTTTTTCCAGGTTCAATAACCTCAAGCATACCACCTTCAGCCACACCAATCACTGGCTTACCGGCAGCCATAGACTCAACCGGACTCATACCAAAATCTTCGCGAATAGGTATATATATCGTGGCCACACAATTTCCCAAATAGTGCAAAAGCTGTTCATCATTTATCCACCCGATAATACGAATATTCGGATGTCCCTCGGCCATTTTTTTTAAACGTTCAAATTCCGCCCCACCCGACGCGACAACCAATTTTTTATCTGGCATTTGTAAAAAAGCTTCCACAATCAAATGTACTCGTTTAATTGGGTATAACCTAGCCCACGAAAAAAAATAGTCACCCATGCCCAAATTCGCAAAAGGCAAAGTTGTGCACGGTGGATAGGCAATAACTGATTCTAATTTTAGATATTCTTTAATGCGCTCTTGTACATTTTTAGAATTGGTCACGAGTACATCCATTTTTTTTGACAAAAACTCAAACCGCCAGCGATTAAACGCCGCAAAAGGAACAAATAAAATCTTTTTCCACCATGAATACTCTTTTAAACGATCCTCATAACAATCATATAAATGCCGTGGCGGTGTATGGACATAAAAAATATTGGTTTTTCCTTTCGCCCTTAGAACGGCTGCAACACAATCTCCACTATACACAACAATATCGTATTTTTTTATAAATCCCGTTTTAAGAAGAAATGCGAGCTGCACCTGCAGGTATCGAAACCCGGGAATATACGAAAAAATACTCTCATGAAAGAGTTCGATTGTCGAAATACCCTCTTTGCGTGGATCAAACGCGTCTTTAGCCACAAACGCAGTCGCCACATCGGCTTTAAGGGCCTTGGCCAAACTGATAATAAGTCGTTCACCCCCACCACGATAGAGAAAATAGTCGTGCAAAATAAGGATACGCGGTTCTAATTTTTCAGCCATACAAATACACACACAGTACGGTCAGTATACGCGCTCCACAATGTGCACGCAAGCATAAAAGCCGTGCGAATTAATTTGTTTGTTCTGTTGGCTTAGAGAGACGCTCAAAAACAACACATGTTTTTTCATCTCCATTATAGCGAGAAACAATTGCGGCGAGCTCTGCTTCAGCCTTATCAAGTGCTGCGTCATTTTTTCCTACCAACACAATGCGAAGAGGGTGTTGTTTAAAATAGGTGATTCCAAACCCATGACCAAACGCAATACCAATTGCTTTATCGACATTTGCTTCCGCATGACCATCATTGAAATGCGAGCGACTTACCACAAAACCTTTGGGCAAACCTGCCACTTTTGTCGGATTAAATTTACCAACAGTATCATAGTAAATAACTCGTGCATCATGAGTTTCAGCCGGTCTATTCATTTCACTCAAAAAAGTAAATTGAGCCTGCGCTATTTTACCATTTCCAGCTTTTTCATAAATTTTATTCATTTCTTCTATCACACTGGTCACATGTCTTTTGGCAAAATTATCAACTTCGGTTGGTGAACCTTTTCTTTTAAATGCGAGTTCATACGCAGCACCTGCAGCACCACACCCTTCATGAGCGTGCACTTTGGTGATACCCGCATCGCACAAAATTTCTGCCACGGCCGAAGCTCCGCCTGGATGCAAAATACCAGCACCCGCGATACGCACTTCACCTTCGGTATTTCCTTCATCAATACAGGTGCACGCACCACTTGCTTCAGTGAACGCCTTTTCTAAATGAGGCAATGATTCTGCGTAGACCTGAAACGAACCAGCCTGCTCGATCGCCGCAAAAATTTTTTTTTCCGCAAAAACATATTTGGGAGCATCAGCAGAATGAGACATCGCATGTTCTTGTTCATGACCAGAAACGATAGGCATATGTTCCATAAAATTATTTAAGATCAAAACATGGTACCAATTTGGTGTTCGGGTGTCAATATAAAAATAGAATAATTTTTTCTTCTAACCCATTAAAAACCATTGCGCCCGCCGAGTAATCTACCCGGCGGGCTTGTGGCGTACACACATGCGTCATACGACGCTACGATCAGGGGCTGAGCGCTTCCCACGCCGCGCACGATACGAAGAATGTACGGCGCGCTCCGCAGGGCAGCTGGACGTGCAGGATGCACCGCACGACAAAATGCTCACGAATCGCCTGCACGTAGCGTTTCGCCCCAACGAGATGACGAATCACCCCTTCGAGGTCGACGCCATGAAACGCCGCGACACCACACGGCGCGTGTGCGCCGAGCAAGATGTGGCCGATGCCCTTGAACAGCTTGGCCTCATCCAGGTCTTGAAGAAGCACTGCCCGCTTCGCATCAAGCGGCCAGTCCTCACGACGCGGCCATGATGGAGAAAGCGAGAGCGCTCCTCCGTTCGTTTTCATGAGATGGATACGCGCCTTGTCCGCGCGGGAAAAAAGTCCCATCAAGTGCCTGGTGAAATCCGCCGACTGGTCGGCGTCTCCGCACCCGATCGAACCAATGCCCGTCACCGCGATTAACTCATTCGGCACTACCGACTGCAACACGCCAGCCGCTCGCAAGCGTTGGAATGTCTCAAAATCTTTCTCCGAAAGTTGCATGTATGCGTACTCCTCCTCACACCGGAATACTCCCAAATGAAAAAAAAGTCAATGCCCTAGGACTCAAAACGTATACACTAAAAATATTTTCCAAAAAAATTGAACCTAAAAAATCTAATATTGAATTTTCAATCTAAAATTTTTTTTATATTTTTTATCACCAAAAATATTTTTTTTGCACTCACCTGTGCATAACTTTTTAAAAATCTATTTCATTATTTTAGAAAACGATTTATAATGCACTCAAGGTCGAAGAAAAAATTTTTACCTCAATGCTTGTCAGGTAAAAGTTTCTCAAAAAATTTTCAACTACTTTTTACACACGTGTGTAAAAATAAAAAATTTTTATCACATCATCGTACGGTGATTTTAAAAAAGTAGTTGCAAGTCTATCTGCTATCGCTTTTATCCTTAAAAGCGTTGCACAATTGAAAGGAGGTGCCCACTATGGTATTAAAGAAAAAACCAGCCAAGAAAAAAGTAGCTGCTAAAAAACCAGCTAAAAAGAAAGTAGCCAAAAAACCAGCTAAAAAGGCGGCTAAAAAAAGATAGTCTCCCCTAAAAATCCTCTCATCTCTGAGAGGATTTTTATTAGTACATTATTTTTTTTAAATCACACCAATTTCACCTGCCTCTGAGATGAAATATTTTTTGGTACGAGTAAATCTATTGTGCCAAACACCCCATCATATCCTGGTGTTGCCTGCACTTTGCCGTCGCGCATATGGGCAATTGCCTCTCCCACCAGCGGAAACGCCGTGTGAAGAGCGATTACATCGGTGGGTGCGTGAAGCAGAATAAAAAATTCATTTCCCACTTCAGAGATAAGTCGGGCATACTCCGATGCGACTTTTTTACTCCCCACACCCACACCTATCACCTGCGCAATAATTTCACGAAGGGGCACAATGTATCGATGAGGAATAAATTTTTCCACCGGAATAGCACTGTGTGCACGATCGGCTAAGGCGTGTATACGATAGAGTACCCCAAGCGTTAGTTCTTTTTTGCATACTGGGCAAAGACCTGCATGTTTTTTAGTTTCTTCAGATGAAAACGAAACCTGGCACGCCGCATGGCCATCAAAATGATATTTTCCTTCTTCAGGATAAAATTCTATAGTATATAAAAATTTTTTTCTATCACCAGTTTGAATAATACGAAAAATTTCTTGGTACGTAATTTCTTTTTCGTTATTAAACGCAAATACATTTGCTTCTCGACCTAAATTGTCTAATCCGTGCGCATCTGAATTAGAAATAAGCGTGATGCCATCAAGCTGACTTAAGCGATGATTCATAGTTGGATCGCTTGAGAGACCTGTTTCAATCGCTCGAATATGCGGAGTAAGCTCTTCAAAACATTCTTCAAGCGAATCATATCCCGACTTCGAACCAAACACAGCAAACCACGGCGTCCAGGCATGTGCCGGAATCAGCACCATGCGCTCATCAATACTCAGACAAAGTGCCAAAATTTCTTTGGCCGATAATCCCATAATCGGCCGACCATCAGAACGAATATTTACTCCTCTTTCTTCCAGGGCATGATTAAATTTTTTAACCACCTCAAGACTAGGCGCAAATAAAAGCAGATGTACTCGTCTTGTTTTGCCTTTGTGTGAATAGATGCACGACACCTCTGTACCGAGAATAAATCTCGTCGTATGTGCGCCTGAACGTAGCTTATACACCCCTTCGTTTTCTTCCACCAATTGTTCCTCAAGATGTTTTACCCACAAAGGATGTGTAAAATCTCCTGTCGACACAATGTTAATTCCTTTTTTCTCGCACATAGCGGCAATATGCGGCAACTCAAGCAACTTTGAACACGCGCGCGAGTATTTTGAGTGCACATGAAGATCAATAATCTGTTCCACCATACGCTTACTTCTTAAAAACACTGTCGATCAAAAAATTAAACCACCTATCCGGCAAAATTCGTCGTATCCACAAAAGTAACGGCGCACTACCGCCTACTGGATAACGCAATCTTTTACTTCCATCTGTTGCTGCACGATAAATCATATTGGCCACCACTTCAGGTTTTACTCCCTTTGACCCAAAACGCTGGGCCGCTCCCAAAGTCTTTCTTTGATATTCGTCGTAATCTTTGATGGTATTTTGAACGAAAACTTCTTGAGAACGACCATAAAAATCTGTTTTCACCGCTCCAGGCTCAATTATTTTTACCTTGATACCCCACTGTTTTAATTCAAAAGCCAAGGATTCAGAAAAACCTTCAACCGCCCATTTAGTGGCGTGATATACACTGTAGAGCGGAAAGGTGATTCGTCCACCGATTGAAGCAATGTTAATTATCATTCCCGAACGCAGAGCGCGAAAATGTGGCAACAACGCTCTCGTTACACTCATGAGCCCAAACACATTCACATCAAATTGTTTTTGAATTTGTTCTCCACTCGCCAACTCAAACGCACCTACTGCTCCATAGCCTGCATTGTTTACCACCACGTCTATTTTGCCAAATGCGTGCATACCAGCCTTTATCCCAGCTTCAATGCTCGATTCTTTCGTGACATCAAGAGGCACACACACCACATTTGGTAGATGATTTAAAATTGTTTCTTTCTCTGGGGCGCGCATAGCTGCAACCACACTCCATCCCTTGCTCTGAAAAAGTTTTGCGGTTTCTCTACCAATCCCCGAAGACGCACCAGTAATAAGAACAACTAAAGACATACACTATACACACATAAAGTTACTAAAATCCGGTTTAATCTCAATTGTCTTTTCTTCGTCTTTTGTTGCCAGTTTAAACGTCAAACGCACAGCCACAAGCGCAATTGAACGATCCGGCATAGGTGTTAATGCGCCATATTTTATATCTCCTACAATCGGACAACCAATGAATGCTAGTTGAGATCGAATTTGATGTGGCCGCCCAGTTTTGAGCTCTATCTCTAAAAGAGAATGATCATTGTTTTTTTCTTTTTCCCCGTATGAATGGGATTTAACCTCTAACTCAACAGTATCTTTTTTTCCTTCCAACACTTTATACCTCAATTCCGCTCGCTGAGATCCGGGCACCTCTTTTTCAAAAACAGTTGTTTTGTTCAAACTCTCATTTTTTTTTAAAAAATGCACCAGAGTCGCCTCCTGTTCTGTTGGGGTATTTTTCACTAACGCATGGTATATTTTTTTAATACTATGGTTTCGAAATTGTTCTGACAAACGACTCGCGCCTTTACTGGTTTTTGCAAAAAGCACAATACCTGCCACCGGCCGATCAAGTCGATGGAGCAATCCCAAAAAAACATTCCCTGTTTTGTGGTGCGTTTCTTTTAAATACTCTTTTACCTCATCCATCAGGCAACGCTCGTTGCCGATATCTCCCTGCACAAGCAAACCCGCTGGTTTATATACCGCAATCAGATGATTATCTTCATACAACACCTTTAAAGACATACTTCGCGGAACTATTTTTTGTCAGAATTATTTTTATTGCCCCAACGCCAACTTGGTTTTTCGCCTTTCTTAAAACCCAACACAAAAAATAACCCAATAGCGACAACTTCACTCGCAAAAAATTTAATGAGTGCAGTTTGTATACCCGGAGGGTTCTTTTCATTTAAACCAAAAAACGGATGCAAAAAATACCAATAGGCACTACCTACAAAAGCGATAAAAATACCCAAACTAAGCCAGCCTTCCCACGAACATGGATACCAGCCCCAGCCATATTCTTTGGCTTTAAACCATAGTTTTTTCATAGATATTTTTTTAATAGTATTTTCAAAGTATCTTACTACTTTGTTATTGATGTGTATATGCGAGCTGACAAACTAATTCTTATTCTCTACTTTGTTGCATACCACCGCGCAAAAATTCCACACGGCAACAATCTTCCCGCAGCGCCAGCCTCTTGAATAGTTAGTTCACCCATTTCGATTTCACCACCATAGGTGGTTTTTAAAATTTCTAAATTATTTTTATAGGCAATCGCTGAATAGCCCGAGGCATACCCATTCACCAAAAAAAATAACGGTTGATCAGATAAAAGCTGTCGACAAAACTCGACAAATGGCAAAAAGCTGTCTTCTATTTTCCACATCTCACCATTTGGTCCATGACCAAAGGCTGGCGGATCCATAATAATACCGTCATAGCGCTTACCTCGTTTGATTTCTCGTTTCACAAATGCTGTGGCGTCGTCGAGTATCCAACGAATTGGTTTATCTTTTAAACCTGATAATTCAGCGTTCTCTCGCGCCCAGGCAACAGCGGACTTTGACCCATCAATATGGCACACTTCAGCGCCCGCATCTGCACACGCGAGCGATGCACCACCTGTATATCCAAAAAGATTCAAAACACGCACGGTTTTTTCCTTATTACTTGTGCACCTCTCCTTAATCAAAGAACGCATCCATTCCCAATTGGCGAGATGTTCTGGAAATAATCCTGTGTGCTTAAATGCAGATGGTTTTATAAAAAAACGAAGACCGCCAAAATCAATCGGCCATCGTTCCGGAATTTTCTGATTAAATTTCCACCCACCATTTTTTCCTTCACGCGTAAACACAGCCTCGGCACGCGCCCATTTTGATGAGGGTGCTTGTTTGGGCCACAGCGCTTGTGGATCTGGCCGAGACACGACCACACCCCCATAACGTTCAAGTTTTTCACCATCACCACTATCTAATAACTCATAACCACTGCTGGGCGCAGTGGTTAACACACGATACATTTGATCGGTCTTTTCACTCATATTCGCACAATTAAAGCGCAGCCACCAATTTCAATAATGCATCACGACGCGCTTCTTGTTTTGTTGCAGCAAGATCTGCTGCCTGCTGGGGTAATACGCCATTATATGATTTCTCTGCAGCCGTACGCCGACCACGCAGAGTGGGGTGTTGGGCCACCGGCTCACCTAAATCAACCCGACTTTTTTTCGCGCGCAAAGTAGCTTCAACAAAAATTGTACCTATATACTCTTTCAATTCTTGTTTTAAACGTGATACATCAACTTTCACTCGACTCCCCACCATGTTGCCACCCATACGTTCCGTAAGAAGATCATTTACTTTCGCGTACAATGTCTGTGCTTTTTTTTCATCACCTAAACTTCGTAACCAAGTCGCAACTTCTCGAACAGTACTCAAATCATCACCTTTGGATTCGTTAGGTGAAAATCTTTCAGCGCCTGAATTTTTCATATGGTTACGTACTTAAAAATAAGGATATGTAGTGAATGTGTATACTAGTATAAGCGCTCGCTTCTTAACCGTCAATCAACTTTCCTTTCTCTAACCCCCACATATTCTTCTTCATTTTCGCTCAGTCGACGCAAGCCACCACCCATCGTTACCTCTTCAAAAATATGCGCAATGAGCCCAGGTACTCGCCCAATGATGAACAACCCTTGCGCCAAGCGCCAATCAAAACCCATATCAAGCATAATGGCCGCAATGGCACCATCCACATTCATTGGTAATTTTTTAGAAGAAATTTCGTTGAGAATACTGCCAACTTCTTCAGCAAACACACAATGCGTTCCATAAATTTTATTTTCCTTGGCGATCGCCATAAGCACATCAACGCGGTGATCGTGAAGAAGTAACCCGTGGCCAAAACCAGGCACACGAATTTTCTGTGATTTTAAATTTAACAGTCGCTCCTTGAGTGGTGTCGCGTTAGCACGAATCTGCTCTGAAAAAAATTGTGCCGCGGCCTCCGCGGCAAGCGCGTGCTTTTGCCCGAATGACAAAATACCTGCCGCAAGAGCCGTATGCACACTATTTCCAGCCGAGGCAGATAGACGGGCAGCCATGGTTGAAGCAATTCCAGTACCATGATCAATAACAGCGACAAGAAGTGCGTTTAACATCGCCGTCTCTTGTTTGTTTGGCAACTCACCTTTTAAGACTAAAAAAACAACCTCGGTAAAACTTTTTTGTGTCATCAAGTCTGACAATGCATATCCACGGATATACTCTTTGTCATCTTGAATTTTTGTTATGGCAGTTTTCCATTCCATACAATTTACATTATCCGAAAGCGGTAGATTATTAACCCTGAAAAGCCGGTGGTGACATGGGCGGCTCTCCACGAGAACCTTTCTCGTCTTTATATTTTCCTTTATCTACCAATCGTTTAATTAAACGCAATTTAGAAAGCACTTTTTCCAAACGAACGACTTCTCCAAGAAGGATATTTTTTTTCTCAAATATTTTAAGTGCCGCTGCTGTTTTGGCACTAAATTTATGCGACTCAACCTCCATAGCATCTTCAATGTACGCAAGCTCTTCGAGATTGCGATTAAAATTTAAATGATACCACGCTGATACTCCTCCTTCTTTAGATCTAAGATGGGCTTTAATTTCTTTTATCATTTCTTTCACTTCTTCGTGCAAAAAACGCTGCCTCATTTCTAAGGCAGCAAACGTCATTCCCTCATTGGTGATCGGCAAGACACGATCTTTTGTTAAATGATTCTCGCTTAAGCCTGCGGCCTTCTCGGGATGTGCAAATGCAGCAACGTAGTCTCGAGCTTCCCTCCAACATACTGCTAACTTATTTTCTCTTTCTTCTTTAGTCAAAGATCCATAAAGCAATTCGGTCTGTCGACTACCTTGAGCCTGTTTAAGCTTTTCATCCGCTGCGGCGTCTACTTCTTTCAAAAGAAGCTCTAAAATGATACACCCCTCTTCTTCGTCCGAAAAACGCGTGGTTTCAGGATCAACCTCTTCACCGCGCTGCATTCTTTTCTGAACCAACGTCTCGGTGGCATGTCGAACATATGTGTTGTTATATTGACGTTTATGAAAATTATGCCACGCCAGTGCTACCAATTCCTTTGAAAAAGATTCTGGATGCTGATTTAATTTTTCATCCAACTTTTTTGCATTCACATACAATTCCAACTTCTTTCTCTCGATCTTCTTATCAAAACTTTCTCTGGTTTTATTATTTAGTGCAAAGTTTTCTTGTGAAATTGTGGCTATTTCTGTCATATCTAAATTCTCGATTAATTCCTGGCGACTTGTTACTTTTGTAATTATATCCGCAGTTTTCAAAGCAAAATTTAAATTACTCTTATTTCAACACCACCAAAGGCTTTACCAGCTCCACCAAGTCTTCATAACGCTCCGCAATCATAACACCAACCTCTTTCAAAGCTTTTTCTTTTTCCGCCGCACTTTGACCTCGACCTACAATGGCTCCGGCGTGACCTATGTTCATTCCTTCTGGCAGTGTGGTGGCAAACTTGCCACCTATATATATCGCAAGCGGTTTGGTAAATTCTTTATTTTTTATAAGCTCGACAATTTCAAATTCATAACTTCCGCCATGCTCACCGAACACCACCACCGCTTTTGTAGCCGCGTCTTTTTGAAACAAGCGAAGCAAATCTGCATAGGTTGTTCCCATGAGCAAATCACCTCCTACATGCACCGCTGCGCTTTGACCCAAACCAGCCTTACGAATTTGCCATGATAATTCATTCGTCATACCACCCGAGCGAGAAATAACCCCAATACTTCCTGGTTGAAAAATCTCATCAACTAAAGGCCCCCCCACCACTCCCACCCGACCTACCCCCGGCACAATAAAACCAAGGGAGCTCGGTCCGATAATAGTGATATTTTTTTCTTTAGCTGCAGCCAAGCAATAGGCTGTATCTTTAATAGGAATGCGTTCTACAATCACACTCACAAGCGGAATATCATTTTCAACTGCTTCTAAAATCGCAGCTTTGGCAGCAAATGGTGGAACATATATTGCAGCCACGTTCACCTGTGGAAATTGGTCCTTTAATTCTTTTACCGTATTAAAAACCGGCTTACCTTCCACGACTTGACCACCTTTATTAGGGGTCACCCCACCCACCACATTGGTGTGATAATCAAGCATGGCACGTGCTGCTTTTTGTCCTTCTTTACCAGTGATACCTTGTACAAAAACTTCAGTATTTTTATTCAATAAAATTCCCATATACAAATTATTTATCAGTGGCTCTTAAATACGGCAGTGACCGCAGCGCTGCTTCGAGGTCGGTTTCAGAAATGACCCGAGCGGAAGGAGGTGCTTCTGGGAGCGCAGATTCATTTTCTCCATTTTTATTTTCTGTGTGCGCATACCATTCATCAATTTTATCTCGAAAAAAAGATACTTTTTTGCCAATTTCTTTTCTCTTAGCATCTAATTCAGGAATCTTTACTACATAAAAATGTATTGCTGCAAGATCCTCGACAACAGCCTCATAATCATGAATTACAGCCGTAGTTATTCTCACCATCAGTGCCCTACCTAATTTTTCAACTCGTGATTCTATTGATTGAAGCACTTTATCTGGATGCTGCTCTAACATCCAGATATCAAATTTTTTAATGATTTCACTTTCTAAGCGCCTCATTCTTTCTTTAAAAACATCAAATCGCACATCATTCAAGGACAGACGAAACGCATACTGAAGGTCATATAATTCGTTTTCTTTAATTATCAGTCTAGCCAAATGCTCTTCAGTATCTTCATCCATTGGTTCATCCAACAAATTTTGAAATGCGGCACACAAGGTTTCATACCTTTGTACAAAAAATTGAAAATTTGCTTCTTTACTTTGCTCACTATAAGAATCAGGCATATGTCACCTTACATTTTTTCTTCTACCATCCCAGCTAAAATTTTAGCAGTATCGCCCATCGACATATCTTTGCTGAAAATTTTCATCTGTAAATTATTGCGCGTTGCACACTCAGCCAGCAAGCGCCGCCCTTCTTCACCTTCTGGGCCATCACGCCTGACCACAATAGGATAGGTTGGTTTTAATTCATCAAGCGCGTCGATTATGCCCAAAAAAGTTTCTTTTACATTGGTAAAATTCGATACTACGCCGCACATCCATAATCCACGAATTCCTGGCTTTGAAAGCACAATTTTGGCGAGCTCACGCACTTTTTCACGGGGAGGATTACCTGAATACTCGGTATAATTTGCTGCCGAAAGCCCCACTGCTTGAAGCACATCCATATTGGCAATGCTCGCACCACCACCATTAAGAATAAGCGCGATGTCGCCATCCATTTCAATATATTTTCCGGCAGTGCCTTGATAATATTTCTCTCCTTCATCGATTTTTTTCACGTTAATTTCGCGTTCGGTAGGGAGCCTCCCCATCATAGTGCGTGGCGCTAGCGTTTTCCACTCATCGTGGCGATAGAACGCATCATCATCGAGTGCTATTTTGGCGTCAGCGGCATACCATTTTCCTTCTTTGGTTTTAACCAAAGGATTAATTTCGATGACACGAAGATCTTCGGCTAAAAAAAGATCCCATACTTCTTTTATAAATGGCACATACTGATCTTCCTGCCACAAAAAACGCAGCGGCACAACGGTTTCATCAATTGAAAAACCTCCTTCTAATTCAGCATCAATAATAGGTAAAAAATTTCCCGCATCAGCTTTACTATCTAGCCAAAATTTGGCCACCTGCCGAGGAGGAACTTCTTCAATATCCATTCCCCCTGCCGGGCTATACATCAACACAGGCGTTTTTTTATTTGTGTCATAGGTGATTGACACATAATGCTCTTCAGCAATATTTAATTTTTCTTCAATGAGCACTGCGGCCACATACTGCCCACGAATATTCATTGCAAACAACTCTTCACACGCGCGTACAACCTCTTCGCGTGATGCACAAAATTTAATACCATTATTTTTTCCGCGTTTACCCGAAAGCACCTGCGCTTTCACCACCACTTCAGCACAGCCGAGCGCTTGATACACTGCACCATAATCATCATTACGATAAACCACACTTCCTTTTGGTCGAAAGATGCTATACTTTTCAAATAAATTTTTTCCTTCAAATTCGTATAAATTCATATCGGCATCAAATAAAAGTAAGTCTAAATTCCGCACCATGATCGCGAAATCCAAGTTTTACATACCACTCATGCAACTCTTTTTTACCATGCCGACTGGTTAAAATCAATTTATAGCACCCAGCGGCCTTGGCTTCAACAATCGCCCGCTCAACCAAGTCTCGCCCCACCCCACGATTACGCCAAGCCTCTTCAACAAACAAATCTTCCAAAAAACCAAATGGTTCTTCATGAAGATCGTTGTAAAGTATATACAAATAAATTCGACCAATTGTCACACCATTTTCTTCAACGCACATTTTGCGCGCACTTGCTCGATTAAGTTCAATAACCCGAACACTATTCATATTCTAAACCCATAATGAATGAAGTGTCTGTGCCAACTTCGCTGCATCATGACGAATGAGGCTACGCACCAGCGTGTCACCCACCTCTCGTTCTATCTCAATACCGCCGGCCACATCAGCGCGAACAACCACATATTTTTCTTGATTACCATAATCATCTTTAATCGGCTCCTCTTTCCGTTCAGCATATTTCTGCAATGCCGCAGCTGGAAACACACCCTTATGATGAATCACGACATCGGGCAGTCGGCCAAGATACGCACTCACTTCTCTCACCATATCTTTGCCTCCAAAACCAAGCGTTTGACCCGCCTTGGTCATTAAATTATTTACAAAGATAACCTGAGCGGAACTTTTTTGTATTGCCTCAGCAATGCCAGGAACAATAATATTTGCAAGCGTGCTGGTATACAAATCTCCCGGACCCACAATTATTGCATCTGCAATCTCAATTGCCGCAAGCGCTCCCTCAAAGGCAACAGCCGGAGAAGAAAGTGACAACCGGCGTATCTTGTGGGTAGATTTTTTTTCTG
The DNA here is from genome assembly GCA_964444705.1 of uncultured Gammaproteobacteria bacterium. Taxonomy (GTDB): domain Bacteria; phylum Patescibacteriota; class Patescibacteriia; order Magasanikbacterales; family GWA2-37-8; genus CAYUHX01. The sequence continues at coordinate 127,422 of CAYUHX010000001.1, forward strand.
ACGGCTCGTCAATAAGGTGTTCACCGGTGATCCGTTCACCGTCATCATATTCTGCAACAAGCTGCACATTACTTAATGTCACCGGAGTTACTTTTCCTCGCACCTTAAACAGTGTGCTCATTGCCTCTATAGCCTTAAGCTCAGAACCGCCAATGTCGGTAAGTGCCATCATCATGAGATTGCCAAGAGTATGCCCCGATAATCCTTGCCCTTTGTGAAAGCGATACGTAAAAAGTTCACGCACGAGCGCATCACCTCCATCAGAAAGAGCAATAATCGACTTGCGCAAATCGCTGAGCGGCAAAATACCAAACTCATCGCGCACCACCGCATTGCTACCACCATCATCCGTCATACTCACAATAACAGCCAGCTCTACATCCGCATATATTTTAAGACCGCTCAACACTGGAACAGTGCCGGTACCTCCACCAATCACCACAATTTTTTTCTTACCTGTCATACGCTAACGTATTCCTAAATAAGCTATCACTTCTTCATCATCAAGAGAGTGGACGATAAGATTAGCGGATGAAAAATCACCCCCGTGCCGCTGCAAATCAGGCACCGCCACACAACTCATACCCGCAGCTTTGGCCGCTCGCAAACCATTTTCCGAATCTTCAAGCGCCACACAGTCGGTTGGCGCCACACGGCATTTTTCTGCCGCCAACAAATACACGGCCGGATTGGGCTTGCCCACACCTCCCACATCTTCCACAGAAAAATAGTCATCAAACCACGCCCCCCATCCCAAACGTTCAACCACCATGCTGATATGCGATCGCAGCGAACCCGACACAATCACCTGAGTTTTATAACGTGCCCTTGTTTCACGAATAAGGTGCGCCGCTCCTGGCATGGGCAATGCTAAATGGTTATACACTGCATCGGTTTTTTCAACAAAAATTTTTGTTAAGGTCGCAGTAGATTCTATCAAGTTAAATTCTTTTTTTGCCCACGCAATATTCTCGCGCAAACTTCTTCCCATAAAAGCATGGTGTGTTTTTTCAGTAAACGGTATATTTCTCTCTCGCAAAAAATCTTCCCAACATTTCCCCCAATATTTTTCACTGTCGATAAGAAGTCCATCGAGATCGTACATGATTGCGTTAAAAGGCATATCTAGGCAATTAGGAAACTTCTTGTAATAAAAATAAGCTACTTTCTTGAAAAAAATCTGCCGCAGTAGTGAAGCCTTGTCCATCAAAAAGTTTTTTTAATTTCCCATTTCTTAAAACAATATCAGCCTCATCTTCGCACACCATGTTTTTACACACTGCAGCCACCTCACACAACCAAAACAACCTATCCGTCGGCTCTTCGGCCAGAGCAATCGCCAAAGCATCTGGGCGAAGTTTTATTTTTCCTATTGATGTTGGCGGTGCTGTTAAATCAATCACTCCACTTTCTGTCTCAAGCGGATCGCACCATTGCACCAACTTATCAAAACTGCGTAAAAAATCTTTACGCCCCATTAGTGCATTTACCTGCCGCACACACCTCTCCCAATGTAGAGTCTTTTTTTCTTTATTATCAAGAATATATGCGTTTAGAAAGAGCTGCTCCAAAGGTATTTTTTCTTGCAGTGCCGGTGATGTTACCTGTTTTCGTTTTAAGGTAGTAAGTAAATTTTTCAATATTTCCCTATACTCAGGATATGATCCTTCTTCTCTTTCTGCACCATAGGAAAGCACAGTGCTCGGAGTAACCGCATCATCGTAAAGACCGCTCACCTGAGCACAGGTTAACGATTCTGTAATCGCCTCATCAAGCCACTTATATCCTCCGTCAAAACGAAGCCCTTGTCGATCACCAAATGATACATAATGAAACACTTCATGTCTAAAAACACGCTCTCTTTGTTTCTTCGTAGGAACTTTATTAAAATAAACTTCCCTATCTTTCTGATCAAAAAATCCGGCTACACTTCTTTTTGCAAATGCTTCATCAGGTATAAAAACTCCTCCACGTAAACGATCTATTTTTTCTGCCAACCATACAGAATCAATACCACAAATAATTTTTTTACGAAACCAAACGTTCATGTCCTTTAAAAAAGACTCTTTAAATTCAGGCATTAATTTCTTTTCCACATCTTCTCGGTCATTTTCCAACTCTACTTCATAACCAAGTACCGCACTTTTGAGTGCTCTTTTTAATTCGGGTACCAGACTATCTTTATGTGTAATCATGTCTATTACTACCAAATTCACTAACCCTTCTGGTGATGTGTTAGCCGGTCGAAGTCGATAACGCACTCGTAGAGCATGTTCAATTTGCCGTCTCACTTTTTGCGTCCTCGGATGGTTGCCATACAAAAACGATAAAAAAACATGCTTTAAATACTCTTGCCCAACCTGACTCAAAAACCACCCTATAACCTTCCCCTCTTCCTCAGCACTCTGCGCAACGCTTATCGCGTGTTTAAAATCAGTAACTGAAGCATGTTCATCATAGTGCGTGAAGAGACTGGCTTTGGGGATTTCTGTCTCAGTCAAACTAGCTATCACTTCTTTCGGAATCTCTTGCGTTTTTGAAGAAGCTTCACCCCAACGCTCGTGAACAAACTTCGGTAACTGATTACGCAGTGCTTCGTTCATATAAACGAATGATTAAATAATTTCTTTCTTATTACTCCACCGTCACACTCTTCGCCAAATTGCGTGGTCGATCAACGTCGCGACCAAGTGCCACCGCCACATGATACGCAAAGAGTTGTAACGGCAAAGTGTTGATGATTGGCTCTAAAAGCTCCATGGTTGGAGGCACAAAAATAGCATCAGTGGCAAGCTCAGCTGCTTGTGCATCACCTTCGGTGGCTATCAAAATAAGCGGTGCCTTGCGAGCTCGCACCTCTTCCACATTGCTCCGCATCTTATCATACAGCTGATTTTTCGTCATAAGCGCCACCACCGGAAAATCGGGCGACAAAAGCGCATTAGCACCATGCTTCATTTCCCCTGCCGCGTATGCCTCACTATGAATATAAGAAATTTCTTTTAATTTGTGTGACCCTTCAAGTGCCACCGGATAATTAATTCCCCGCCCGAGATAGAGCATGTTTGGGTAAGGACAATATTTTTCTGCAATCACTTTAATAGCATCAGACTGAGCCAAAACTAATTTCATCTTTGTAGGCAATTCTTCCAACGCCTGAATAATTCTCTGTCCAGTGGCGAGTGATAAACGACGCAACCGACCAAATTCGAGCGCATACATAAGTAGTGTCACCACCATATTGATATAGGCCTTGGTTGAAGCAACCGCCAATTCTGGCCCGGCATGAATGTAGGTGCCACCTTCAGTTTCACGCGCAATAGTTGAGCCAACCACATTCACAATGCCGCGCACAAACGCCCCCTTACGTTTAGCTTCTTTCACGGCCGCAAGCGTGTCAGCCGTTTCTCCAGATTGAGAAATGGCAAATACAAGAGTATGTTCATCCAAAATAGTATCGCGATAACGAAATTCACTGGCGACTTCCACCTCGGTCGGAAGCTGCGCCAGCCGCTCAAAGGCATATTTTCCAATCATTGCTGCATATGATGCCGTACCACACGCAAGCAAGACTACCCGCTCCACTTCATGCTGCTCCTCTACAGTCATATTAAGCCCTCCAAGCCGTGCGGTGCCACCATCTTTGTCGAGCCTGCCGCGCATCGCGTCTTGAATCACCATCGGTTGATCAAAAATTTCTTTAAGCATGAAATGAGGAAACCCTTGTTTTTGGGCGTGCGCCTCGTTCCATTCAATGTGTTCTGGTTTTTTTATCACTTCTTGATCTTGCAAATTCACCATTTGAATTCCAGCCCGGCCAACCTCAGCAATTTCACCATCATCCAAAAAAATCACTTGCTGCGTGTAAGCGAGCATTGGCGAGGTATCTGAAGCTAAAAAATATTCGTTATCACCCACTCCAATCACCAAGGGGCTACCCAAACGCGCCGCAACTATTTTTTCGGGCGTTGCCCGATGCATCACCACCACACCATAGGTACCACGCACTTGCTTTAAGGCTTGCTCTACTGCTGATCGCAAATCACCCTTGTAATGCAGCTCGATCAAATGTGCCAACGTTTCTGTATCAGTTTCAGACACAAAACGATGCTCTTTAAGCACTCCTTCTTTTAACTCACGATAATTCTCAATAATACCATTGTGCACCACCATAATATCCCCCGTACAATCACTGTGTGGATGCGTGTTTTCTTCTGTCACACCACCATGCGTTGCCCAACGTGTATGGGCAATACCTACGCATCCTCTCAATTCCGGGCGTGATTTTACTTTTTCGGCAAGCGTGTCAATTTTACCCACCGCACGCACACGATTCACTGTGCCCTCGTGAAGCAGAGCAATTCCCGCACTATCATAACCTCGATATTCCAATCGTCGTAAACCACTAATCAAAATTAGTAGTGCTTCTTTGGTGCCAATATATCCCACAATTCCGCACATATGGTTGTACTTAGAAATAACAACTATTTAAGAAAGGGCAGCGTGCGCCAGCTGTTCTTTGGTGTTAATACCAATAGCCTCACTCGAATCCACCGACACAGTTTCAACCACTGCTTTTTCTTCCAATGCCAGTTGCAACAAATCAGTTAAATAATATTCATTTTGGGCGTTACTATTTTTTAAATTCTTTAAATGACGCCATAGCCAATCAGTTTTGAAACAATAAAAACAAGGATTGAGTTCTAAAATTGCTGTTTCTTCAGGGCTGGCATCACGCCGCTCAACCGACCTCAAAATCTCCCCTTGCTCGTTGCGGATAATTCGTCCGAAATCGAAAAACTGAGCATATTGTCCTAAAAAATTTGGCACGCGCACCGTAGCCAACACCAACGCCGCTGAGGAAGTCTGTTGCGCGGTAATAAATTTTTTAATCGACTCACTCTGCACAAACGGCATGTCGCCATAGAGCACCACCACCGCATCTATCTCTTCCTGAATTGCGCCTTGTGCGGCAGCCACCGCATGACCAGTCCCTAGCTGCTCTTTTTGCACCACATATTCTGCCCGCGCCCCCAGATATTCTTGCACGAGCGTATGTTTTGGACTTACCACCACGAGCGGCTTCCCACACCCCGCAGCCTCGGCCGCAGCCACCACATACTCAATGAGTGGTTTTTCTTTAAGTAAATTCATCACCTTAGGAATACCTGTTCCCATGCGTTTTCCTTCTCCGGCTGCCAGAATTATTATTTTAATTTTAGGAATGTGTGTTGACATACTTCATTATTTCAACAAATGTTTTAAAATAAGGAAAACCACTACGCACATACTCTTCATCGGGAATCATTTCTTTCTGCTTAAGAACCACCTTTAACTGCGGACACGCTTCACACACCATGCGCGACTCGTCAATAACATCATTTATGAACCACACTGTTTCCCCCAAACCTGCCTGAGCAGCAATCTCTGGCACCTGTTTTTCTTTGTGATGATTCACAAAGTACGTTTCATCAAAAAAATAATATATCCCTGCGGCATCCAATTTTATCTTTTGAAAAGCCGGATCACCCAGCGTAATGAGCATAATTTTTTCCTTCTTTTTACGAAGCTCCTCCAAAAACCAACGGGCATCAGGAAACAAAAACCGCTGCATTACCTCTGGTCCCGAAGTCAGCTCAAGTGATTTTTCAATTTCTTTCTCTGGCAAACCATAGGCAGCCAAAAGCTCTGCATGCGCATGATTTGAATATCCCCGATCATCCCCATGACGAATAGTTAAATATGTCTCTTGAAAAAGCTCAGGAGAAACGCCGCTTTGCTGCAGCGCCTCAGCTCGATATTTTTTCCACTCTGTCGTATCAAAGAGCGTGTCGTCAAAATCTAAAATAATCATATTATTTTTCAAAGCTCATGACTCAAATAACACGACGCATTTTATCCTTCAATTATACTATGCGCTTCGCACATTATAATTGAGTCATGTTATCTGTGTCGTGAATTCTGTTATAATTTCCCCCACAATTCATCAAAAATAACTTTTTGCGTCTGAAAAACTCCTTCGTTTTCAATCACTACGCCTACTGGCTCACCTTTAGCATCAAGCGAAATATAGGCCGTTTTCCCCGGGTAGATTAGAATATACGTCGGCGCTGAGTTTGGCACCTTCAGCCACCTACGTTCATCAAGACCGCGGAGCTCTCCCCCCTCACCAATCGCAATAGCTTTCACTGCCACCCCCTTTGCCACCCGCACATCGCTAAAGGTAGGGAAATCATCATACAAATATTCTCGAATACCATCAACCGAATAAATGCGATACTCAAGCTCACCACGCTCTTCACAAGCCGCGAGCACATCTTCAAGAATAGCCGCGAGCTCACTTTTATCATAATAACGCGACACCGGCCGCTCACCGCCTTTGTGATGCAACGATTTTAACTCTGGAATAAACTCATCAAGCTGGCGACCCGTTTCTTTTACCATTGCTGCCTGTGCCTCCACCAAATCTAAAAGCCTGTCCGGGTCTTCAGCCACAAAATGTTGCTTTGAATCTTTATCATAAAACGTCACCAACTTTTTTTCTTCCAGCCACTTTAACGCTTCGTACACCACCCCACGGTTAAGTTCTGTGACTTCAGCCAACTTGCGCACTGAAGATGGCCCCAATTGCAAAATAGCCAAATACACAGCTGAATATTTGTCAGAAAAACCTAAATTTTTTAAAATCTTGATTTCCATATTTTTGCTTATTTAAGCATAATATAAAAAAAATAACCTGTCAAATTTTTATTGACAGGTTATTATTAAATGTTTTTTATAAAGCTTCTATCCCTTGTTCCAAAGAGGCGCACAATCTACCAAATACCGCATCTTGATCAATATATTCCTGCGCTCCCGCCTGAACAGCGCCCATTTTTTTATCTTTTATCCGATCAATCAAACGCTCAAGCCGCGCATACTTCTTGGCAACATCTGTGTGCCCCTGCGCTGCTGCATAACGACCAAATTCTTTCAGCTGCATGGAAATTTGCTCAAGTATTTGAAATTGAATATATGACTCCATCAAAGACGGATATACCTCGCGATTAGTCGACATGCTCGTAGGATTTTTTAACCGAGCAGTGGTCAGTGCTGGACAATCATTCCATTTGTTCATGAGCACCATCACGGCAATGCGATCAGCACCCACCACCACACGCGGTACCTGTTCAAGCTGACCACGAAAACCGGTGTAGGGAGAATAAAAATACTCAATTGATCCCAAAGTGCCACGCCTTATTTCTTCGCGAATATTCACTAGTTTGCTATTTACATTTTGACTGGTCGTCACATCAACCGCGAGCCCCATATGCGACACCAACCCTGCCTCATCATGCTCTATGGTAAAATCAGTTTTGCGAAATTCGTCATCAAAAGGACTTGCCTTAATGGCCCTGGCGTGTGGACCCATCCACCCACCATGGTTCACCCCATCAATCACCATCTGCTCAAAAATACGAGGAATAATGGCTTCCTCTCGATCACTTTCAGATTTTGCCTCACGCGAACGAGCGGTTCGCGCGGCAAGAACTTCTCGAATATGTTGTTGTACCCTATTTTTATCATAAGGTGGCACAAAACTCTTTAGATATTTTTCGACGTTATAAACGGGATCAGCATCTATTATGTCTAGACAACGCCTTAAAGCTTCTGAAAAAATACAACTTTCTTCTTCTTTAGAATATCGCTCCCGTTGATTATTTTTTCTTTGATCAAGCGCGTGTGTTAAACGCCTTTCAGCGCCATCTACTCGTACGCCTCCTTGCGCAGCACCTTTATACATATCTTCACGACATTAAAAAATACATTATACCACTGCCACCTCACCACATGCATAGACATCTTGTACGGCCTTGAGTAGCGCAATGCCTTCAGTCATAGGTTTCTGGAATACCTTGCGCCCCATAATGAGCCCCATACCCCCAGCCCGCTTATTCACCACTGCCTCATACACCGCTTCGTGCACATCATTTTTCCCACTCGCACCACCAGAATTAATGAGGCCAATTCTGCCCGAAAAACAATTAAGCACTTGATAGCGACACAAGTCTATCGGATGATCACTCGCAAGCTCGCCATACATACGCGCATCATATTTTCCAAATACTTTTTTTCCTTTATTGAGGGCTTGGTAACCCCCATTCAACGTGGGCATTTTCTGCTTCACAATATCGGCCCCAATAGTTGCACCGACATAGTTAGCTTGCCCGGTTAAATCGGCCGCTTCGTGATAATCAGTACCCCCCACTTTAAATGCGTCATTACGCAAATAGCACCAAAGTACCGTGAACATTCCCAATCGATGCGCTTCCGCAAACGCAGCACTCACCTCTTGAATCTGACGCTTTGATTCTGGTGAACCAAAATAAATTGTTGCTCCAACCCCACGCGCGCCCATGTCATGGGCTTGTGCTACCTGTCCAAACATAATTTGGTCAAAATCATTTGGATAACGCAATAAATCATTGTGATTGAGTTTTACAATAAACGGAATTTTATCCGCATATTTTTTACTCATCATGCCGAGCACTCCAAAGGTTGACGCCACTGCATTACATCCGCCTTCAAGCGCCAACTCTACAATATTTTCTGGATCAAAATAAATGGGATTAGCTGCAAAAGCAGCTCCCGCAGAGTGTTCAATTCCCTGATCGACAGGAAGAATAGAAAGATAACCCGTATTTTTAAGCCGCCCCGTTCCTTGTAACTTTTTGAGATTTTCTACAACTTTCTTTGATCGGTCAGACTGCGAAAAGATTTCCTCAAAAAAATTCTTTGAAGGAAGGTGAAGTAAATTTTTAGAAATTTTCGGCGCTTGAAAATTTAAAAGATATTCCGCGTCTTGTCCTAAAATTTCTTGAATGACAGAATACATATACCGCTTGGTTAACATGAGCTATGACTGAAAAACTTTTGCATACTCTTGTGGCCGAGTAGTGTAAATAATAAATTTTGGAGCTGCTAAAAATGGACCCGAATCAACAATAGGTATCATTACTTCTACAAAACTTTTACCTCCTTCTTCTTTTACATGCACATTCTCAAGGGTAGTGTTGAAAGTCATGAACCCTTCTCCATTTAATTTTCTTATACCACCACCCATCAAATCAGCACCTGACAACAGATCTCCTTCACCGCCATAGGCTAAGGCCATAGCAATTTGATAGCGTTTGCCAAATAAAATTTTCTGCGCAAGAATAATTCGCTGGTTTGTAACAACTACGTGGGTATTTGGAAAAACAGATTTGTTTCGACTAGTACCGCGAATGAAACTTTCAAATTTTGCATCTTCCTCAAACAACGTTTTTTCACCGTCTTTCCACACGAGCGTATCTAAAAACGCTCCACGGCGCACAATAGCGATGACCAACAAAATTACGCAAAACAAAAATAGTATTACCCACTGCATAGACACACCCTAATTAAATGAAACTACAAAGAAATTCTATTTATTTAAAAAATAAGCATTCATTATTTTTCACCTTTCCACTCCTTGTTAAATTCTTCAAGAAACTGCTCTAGAAATAAAGTTCTTTTGTCTGCGATCGCTTTACCCGCAAGCGTATTCATCATCTGTGGTAGACGCAAACTTTTTTCATAAAAATAGTTCACACTGGTGCCTTCTTGTTGTTTAAAAAAATATGCTTCTTTGTTCAATCGCTTGCGCACGCGCCGTAGCGGATCATGCATAGGTCGATTCAATTTGCCACCAGCCGCAAACGTACGGGCAATTCCAATCGCTCCCAATGAATCAAGCCAATCTGCATCTTGAACAATCTTACCCTCAATTGTCTCAGGGGCTTTGGTATCATCTCCTATAAACAACGCATCGTTGATGATACGAATTATTTCTCGTTGCATCTCAATATCAATTTCCAAAATATCCATCATTGCCCGAAGAGCCAACGCACCTTTTTTTTCGCTAAAATCATATCGTTTATAATCAGCCACATCATGGAGAAGCGCAGAAAGCTCAATCAGCTGAAGATTTCCACCTTCCAGCGCTTGCAATTGAGCTGCTGTTTTCCAGACACGTTCAGTATGAAACCAATCATGCCCACCAGATTCATTGTAAATCTTTTTCTTAACGTAATCGGCAGTTTTTTGAATCAAAGAAAGTGTCATATGTACATGCTCACCTTATCAACTTTAAACAAGAGCGTCAATTTACCTACCAGTTGAATAATCTAATGTTGACAATATAAAGAAAATCAAATACTCTTAACCAGCTGCCATTGCAGTCAAGAAGAAAGAAGGAAAAGGAGAAAATGCGGACAGCCGCTCTCGTACTGTTGTCTCTAGGCTCTCTACATGTTTACGACATCCCCGTCGTCATGGGGAGTATGATCCAAGGGGAGGTTCCAAAAAAACCGCCACCGCCTCCTCCCCCACCGACCTGTAAGCCGCGAGCCAATGAAAAAGGCTGCCACTAGGCGCGGTTTGCCTCCATCTTAATAGGCAAACCGCCCCACCCCCCACACCAATGTACACCGTACACAAAAACGGTGTTTTTATATTTAATTAAAAATAATACAAAAACAAAAAATCCCCACTTAAGAGGATTTTTGTTGAAGAAACTAAGTACAGTGTCCAGGCGCCGGCCTACTTTTGCCATAAGGCTATCATGGGCGCTGAGGGGCTTAACTGCCGAGTTCGGGATGGGATCGGGTGTGACCCCCTCGCTCAAGGCACCTAGACACTGTACTCAGTGAATTTTTGTAAAAAGGTAATAATTTTTTTTCGTAAGCACAACTCAGTGCTTCCGCAGTACGCTCGACCGATTAGTACTCCTCGGCTCAACTCTTTACAGAGCTTACACCTAGAGCCTATCAACCTCGTAGTCTACAAGGGGTCTCAAACGAATGTTAATCTTGAAGACGGCTTCACGCTTAGATGCTTTCAGCGTTTATCCGTGCCGAACATAGCTACCCAGCGATGCTCCTGATGGAACAACTGGCACACTAGAGGTTCGTCCACTCCGGTCCTCTCGTACTAGGAGTGAGCCTTCTCAACATTCATCGCCCGCAACAGATAGGAGACCGAACTGTCTCACGACGTTCTGAACCCAGCTCGCGTACCGCTTTAATTGGCGAACAGCCAAACCCTTGGGACCTTCTTCAGCCCCAGGATGCGATGAGCCGACATCGTACATGGTTCCCTAATTTCGTAGGGGGTAGACTATATCTTCATCTTGCTCTGGATGGTAGCGGATGTCGAATGAATCGACACGTGACCCGCATGATCTCAGTTTGACTTTGGCAAGTGTCGGCGTATTACCTGCCACGAGATGGCAAAGCCATTCTAGCGTGGTCAAGTCTTCCCTTTCGGGTCAGTCGTTACGGGGTCATTTACACACATTGTGCAAAGCGGACTTCCCACGGTGTTGCCGGGTGACGCGGGCGCGCCACTGACGGGTTCTCCGTTATAAGCCGAATTTATGATCTCTTGTTTACCTATCTATTGTTAATTTAAACAATTTTGACGAAAAACCCTGGAATCAAATCACTTTGAATGCACCCCGATTTGTTAAGGTGCCAAACCTCCCCGTCTATGTGGACTATCGGGGGAGATCAGCCTGTTATCCCCGGAGTAGCTTTTATCCGTTGATCTTCCACCTTCCTATGAAGGATGGTCGGTTCACTAACTTCCACTTTCGTGACTGCTCGGGTTGTAGCCCTTGCAGTAAAGCAGGCTTTTGCGTTTGCACGTCCAGCTCGATTTCCATCCGAGCTAAGCCTACCTTTGTAAACGCCTCCGTTACATTTTGGGAGGCAACCGCCCCAGTTAAACTAC
>CAYUHX010000002.1:0-110449 GCA_964444705.1 uncultured Gammaproteobacteria bacterium
AAAAAGAAAATGGTAGTGCCGGTCGTTTCTCCGGCAGTGCGTAATATTTTTTATTATCAAGAATCGGTGACTACGTCTCCAGTTTTTTCTACTAGTAGTGTAGTGAAAATATCGAGCGGCACGCCAGCCAGTGGTCGATAGGTTTTATTTTTTGTTTTGATCTGGTATGAAAAGTAGTGTGTGGTGGTTTGTATGTGGTCGAGAGCGAAATCTTTCAATAGCCGAAATTAAAGCCGTGATGGGGGTGGTGACGGTTGATTTTTTGACCCAAGGACACTCCCCTCTTTTTAAAATGATGGTTCCCCGCCCTGAGACGGTAGTAGCCAAAGAGTTGATGCATCGATTGGGCGGCACCGTAAAAATTGCTCTAGAACTTGGTTCTAATTTGTCCGAGGAGGAATTGTTTGAACGCATTAACGAAGAATTAAAAACCATAGCAGGAAAAATTCATTGTGGTCTAAGCGCTTACCGAAAAAAAATTTCAATAATTCCTTCTTCGTCTTCAGTGGTAATCCATGATGCTGCCCTCATCACCATGCTTGCAGCGTGGGGAAAAAAGATAAAAGAAAAATTAAAAGCCGACGGTTATTCTGTCCGTTATGTAGAAAGTCGTGAAGAGGTATTGTCATCAGTCACTGTAGAAAAAAACGGACTCACTCAACGTGGTCGAGAATTTTTGATTGAGATAGATGAAACAATACCGGGCGACACCCGTTATGCACTGGCAAAAACTTTGGCAGTCCAGCCGTTTGCTGCGTTTGGTGCGCGCGATTTTGGTCGTCCGGGGCGCGATGAGGTGAGTGGTATGTTGCCACCAAAACTCGCGCTTACACTTATTAATCTTTCCGGCTGTCCAAAAGACAAAATTCTGTTTGATCCATTTTGTGGTTCTGGAACTATTATCACTGAGGCCTGGCTACAAGGGTATTCAAAATTGATTGGTTCCGATTTGTCTGATAAAGCAGTGGCCGACACTGAGCACAACCTTGAATGGATAAAAAAAGAACACGCATCTTTGGGGTATGAAAAAACAACAGCGAGCGTGTTTCAAGCTGACGTCAAAGACGTGGGCAAAAAAATTGCCACAGCTTCAGTGACTGCCGTTGTTGCTGAGCCGTATATGGGGAAACCCCTGCGTGGTAGTGAATCGCGTTCAGATCTGGAGACGCAAGCGAAAGAATTAAAAAAGTTATATCTTGAAGCTTTTCGAGCATTTCATACAGTATTGAAAACTGGTGGGAAAGTTATTTTTTTGGTTCCACGATTTAGGTTAAGGAGCAAACTTTTTGCAAGAAAGGAGCTTGTCCAAAAAGAAGAGTGGGTGCGTGTGGCTTGTGTTGAAGACATTAAAAAATTAGGTTTTGTGGTGTCGCCGCTTTTGCCAGATCATGATTTTATTTTGTACGCGAGGCCGAATCAACATGTAGGTCGAGAAGTCTGGTGCTTTGAGAAAAAATAAGAAGTCTTTTTAGGGGGTCACTATCTCTCCATATACACGCCCTGCTTTGGGAAATGGTCCAAATTCTTGTGCACCACAGTCCGAAAATTTCCACGGTTCTTTTTTGGCATTGGGCATTGGTGAGAGTACGGCAAAAAACTCAACTCTTTTTCCAATGTCACCTGTAAATAGAGGAAGTGTCAACCCATCAGATAAACCGCTTAAGATAAGTAGAATGTCGCCTCCTTCTTCGAGGGATATTTTAGAGGCATACGTGTGCGCGCAAGGGATTTCTTGTGTTTTAAGACATGCGCATAAGAGCGGGGCTGTGTGTGCTAATGTACCACTCACTTTTACAGGTGTGTTCATGAGATTTGGGTGCGCGTCTTTCCCTCCTGCAAAAGTTGTTGTGTTTACTGTGGGAAGTTTTTGAGCCGTTCGTTGGCTTACCCAACTTGCATGCAGCATAAAAGCAGGAATAAGCGCAGCACAGACTGAAAACAGGGCAATTGCCGGCCATATAACATACCGTGTGGTTTCTTTTATTTGTCGCCGCAGCACAAACCAGCCAACCAATCGAATTAAGGGAAATGCAACACTCACAGCCAGCATCATTTGACTCGCAATCCAATTACGCGCAAATGGGCATCCGGCGGCTGACAAAGAAGTTGTCGCTGGTAAATAAAATAAATAGACAAAAAAAATGTTCCACGCCTCAATGAATACATACGAAGGGTGGTTAGAAAAAAAAGTGTAGGATTTGCCGGGAATGGTTGGGTTTGTAGCGATAATCGGGCCGATTTTAATAATCGGTTTGTAGATATCGGTTGTTATTTTGGGCCACAACACCCGCCGCAAAACCCACAGAAATATTAATCCTACACCAATTAAACCCGCCCAATCTAATGCTCCGAATGAAACACTTTTTGCGGGGCAACCACCTATTCCTTGTGCTTGTTTCCAGTCGCCATAATATGCTCCAAAAAGCGTGGCGCCAATAAATTCAAAGAAAAGAATGGTGGCTAAACCAACAGCTCGTTGTAGATTTTCGACGGTTACGTCTTTGTATAATTTCATAAAAATAGATCAAAGTTAGGTAATCGTATCATGTAAGTTTGTGTAGAGCGAACTCTGGTGTTTAATTTTTTTCAAACAAAAAACCGCCCGAGAGAATTCCCCCACTTAAATCTCCAAATAATTGGCGACTTAAGTAGAGTCTCGGGCGGTTTTTTTCGCCTGGCCCCTACCGACGCGGTCGGGGCGTCTGGGTCAGTGAGTTGCTTAGCAGCCGGCCGTGGGGTCGTTGACGACGGGGGTGTTCTCCGCGCCGCCGCGCCGCGCCTTCTTGGGCTGGCGGCGCACCTCGTCCTTCTTCAGGCAGTAGGTGTCGTTGTCGTACGAGCCGGACATGGCCCGCTGCCCGCACACCAGGCCGTGGCTGCACTCCTTGACGGACGAGCAGCTGACGCCGTGCGCCCGCAGGGGGCGGCACAGACCGGAGGTATCGCCGCCGTGCTCATAGTGGCAGAAGAGCCCCTTGCCACAGTGGCCCTCCACGATGCTGCCGCATTGCTCATCCAGCGTCAGGATCTTCCGGTGGCGCGGCTGGCAGGTGCCGACGTCGGTGGTCGGGTTGACGTCCCGGCAGCCGAGGTGCCGGCCGCACTTGACGCCGTGTTCCCCTCCGCACTGCTCGCCCGCCTTGGCGCGGATGCCGGTGCTGACAGACTTGTCGGGCTGCACCGGCTTGGACCGATGCTTGGCCGTGGCCGGACTGGAGGAGAGGCTGAGCAGGAGGGCGGACAGAGACAGGGCGGTTCGCAGAATTCGCATGGTTCGCTCCTTTGCCACACCACATTTCTCGCCTTGGCTGGAGAGAGAGGGTGTGCCCTTAGGGGAGTTTTTTTACCGCTTTCGCGATACACAAACTTCCCTAAGGGCATTTGCTGTAAAAGAACATTGTTTGCCGCCGCCGGTATGCATCGAAAGACAATTGGGCGCAAAACAGCTAAATATAGCATAGAAAATTCAGTTTGTCAATGGGCGTGACCCGCATCCATCGCGCACTGAGTTATTTTTTTGGCTAATTTATATTAAAAAAATAATGGTCACTCACAGACCATTAGTGCGCGACGAAACATTGTTTTCAACGAAAGAAGAATGAGTCGCTTAAATCACGCTTAATTTTCACAATACAATAATATTCGCTCCTCTTTTTCATTATTTAAAGACCTTTAAATCTAATACCAGCACTCAAACCCACCCTTACTTCTGGGGTTTTGCCATGCCCCACATCTTTAATCGCATCAGCTACTCCTTTGGGACCTTTTCCTAATTCTTTAAGGCCGCCCAGGGTTACGCCCACACCCAATCTCACTGGTCCAACAGCAGCTTCAGCCCGAGGCCCAACCCCAATTTGCAACTCGCTTGATTCATGGACATTCCGAGGAGCAATATGGTCTCCACCAATTTGCCCACCCACACTAACTGGTACAGATCCAAAAGCGTCCGGATGGCACACAAACGATCCTTCAACGGTAGTGACATCAGCTTTCACATCTCCTTCCTTGTTGCCCATCTCTACACCTCGGCCTACTTTTAATCCTATTTCACAATCTGCTTGCCCAACCCGGATTCCGTGTTCAACCGCACCAGCGATACCGGTTGCGGTGGCTTTTGGACCACTTACCGCAAACAAATCTATACCCGCATGGGTTCCATGATGGCCATCTCGGCGTGCTCCCTCATGGGCTGCTTTATGACTCGAAGAATGAGTTGGTTCTGTTGATTGCCGTCGTGCCGGCTCGCTTAAATGTTGGTTGTCCCGCACAGACTCATGAGCATGAGCTTTTTTTACTTCTCCTCCTGCCACTGTTGCCAAAAATGCAGCTGCAGCGGCAAATTCTACTCCTGGTCGTCGCATATGGTTTATATAAAATAAACGACTATTTTATACCATAAAAATGAGGTTTTGTTAAGCTTGGGTGGTTGAAAAAATAATGACCAAGGGAAAGGTTGTGTTTAGAGCGAAATTCCGCCACACCGGAAAAAATTAGTGGAGTATGTTTTTAAGTGCTGACATGAAAATAAATCACGTCACCATCCTCGACCACATAATCTTTGCCTTCGAGACGGAGCTTGCCGCTTTCTTTCAGTTTGCTCCAGCCTCCCAAGGTCACAAAATCTTTCCAATCCACCACATCGGCCTTGATGAAACCTTTGATAAAATCAGTATGAATCACCCCTGCGGCCTGTGGAGCAGTAGCTCCTCGTTTCACCGTCCAGGCTCTGGTTTCTGGCTCACCGGACGTTAAAAAAGTCACGAGATTAAGGAGTTCATACCCAGCCGTGATTATTTTATCAAGGCCGCTTTGGACAATGCCCAATTCTTTTAAATACGCCTTTGCTTCTTCGGGTGAAAGGTCGGCCAATTCTGCTTCTAGTTTGGCACACACATTGATTTGCGGCGCTTTGGGGTCGAGCCGGGGCGTTTTGCTTTCGCCTGGTGTGGCTTCTTCACCGTTTACAATATACATGATTGGTTTTAGAGTCAGGAGTTGGAGTTCAGCCAAAAGTTCACGCTCTTCTTCGGAATACTCTAAATCGCGGGCTGGAGCATTAGTTTCGAGTTGCGCGTACACGCGTTCAAACAGGGCAATGCGTTTTTCTGCATCTTTGGCAGCTGCTCCTTTGGCACCTTTTTTAAGCGCCTCTAGCCGTTTGCCAAGCACCTGCAAATCGGCCAAGGCGAGCTCGGTGTTGATTACGGCAGCATCTTCGGAAGGGTTAACGCGATTATTCACGTGAATAATGTTGTCGTCTTTGAATTCCCGCACCACTTGGGCGATGGCATCAACCTCTTTAATATGTGAAAGAAATTTATTTCCTAACCCCTCCCCCTCCGAGGCACCCTTCACCAAACCAGCAATATCGACAAAACGAATGGTTGTCGGCACGGTTTTTTTTGAGTTTGATACGCGACTGAGTTCGTTTAAGCGCTCGTCTGGTACTTCGACCACGCCAACATTTGGGTCGATGGTGCAAAAAGGATAATTTTGTGCGTCAGCTTGTTTGCTACGAGTGAGGGCATTAAAAAGAGTTGATTTGCCAACATTGGGCAAACCCACAATGCCAATAGAAAAAGACATACAAAAAAAATAGGACTAAATTCGTGTGTGCCTAGCCTACCTAAACCAGCAGGCAATGTCAAAAAAGATTCTTGGACCAGTCGT
Organism: uncultured Gammaproteobacteria bacterium; assembly: GCA_964444705.1. Lineage (GTDB taxonomy): Bacteria > Patescibacteriota > Patescibacteriia > Magasanikbacterales > GWA2-37-8 > CAYUHX01. Next base: position 5,671 of record CAYUHX010000002.1, read on the forward strand.
GGGCAAGAATGGTATCAGAGGATTGCCAAAGGTCGATTTTTTTGCTACATTTAGGTTTTAGCAAAAAAAGGTAGTATTTTGTATGAAAGATTTCTCTTTTCTCAGCAAAAAACAGCTTTTTTCTTCTCGTATGGGGCAGGGGAAAATTGAAACACTCGTTGTTAGTACCTTGGTGGGCGCACTTTTGGTGGGCGGGCTCGTGTCGTGGTATCAGTTTATCACTCGACAGAGATCAGCGCTACAGTCATTGCGTGTTCAGCTTGAATTGCAAGAGCAGGTTGGTCGCTTGCAAGCGCGTCTTCTCAACACCACCACATCGACCACATTGTCTCCGGCTACTGTTTCTGAGTTTGATTTCACTCTTCCCAACGAACCTTTTTCGGTGAGTAAAAAAACGTTTATTGTGCGTGATGAATATTCACCCAAGCTGTTGGCATTTTTAAGCCAGGGGTGCAATACTGGCAAGGATGAGAGTTACTTCCAAAAAGTACTAAGTCATTTTTCGGCCTCTGATCGCGGGGTAGATTATCAGTTTAAAAATGCCAAGGGCGAATGGTGGGTGCGAGTACTTCCCAATAAAGTTGGGTACGGTTCATTGGTGAATTTTCAAAAAGATTTTAATGTGTGTGCTGCAGGCGGTGCGGTGCCGTCGATGGCAACCAGAAAACAACTACTTTTTTCTTTTGATTGTAGTGGTGCGGTGGGAGATGAAGAACGGGTTGGGGTATGTGAAATTATTAAACAAGAAATTTTTCCTACTATAAAATTGAAGTAAAATGGTAGACTCAAAAAATCACCGCTACGTATAGCGGTGATTTTTTATTGTAAAATAAGGTAATAAAACTGATTAAATTTCTAATTAGCAACTTGAAAGCCGGCTTTTTTGGGTAGAAATGTATGCGTTGTTAGTGGGTAATGAAAATATAAATGAATTTGGTTACACAAAAATTGAAGATAAAAAATAAAAATTCATTGTAGTAATTATTTGTTTTATTTTAGCCAAGAAACAACTATTTTATTTTTGGGCCCGCATAGTTTAAATTAATTTTTATTGTATTTTTAAACAAAAAAATTGATTATGAAATAAATTGGTTTTTTTGTTTAAAAATAGGGTAAACGAAGGCGTTTGAAATTTTTCATTAATCCGAACGATGATAAAAAATGTGTCTTTGTTTATTTTTGAATAGTTTTTTGCTGGTATGTATAGATTGGTGTAGACAAGCCAAGTTTTTTTAAAAAAATATGATCAAAAATATCGTGTGAGGAAGTAGTAATTTTTGGCTAAAACAAGGCAATATAGTGATCTATTCAGAAACGGTTTAATATTTTTGCCTAAATCTAGCTAAAAAAAGAGTATATTAATAACGCGGTTTTTTATTTAAGTGTAGATAAAAAATGCGCTTTATCGGTAGTGGTAATCGTTTGAGGCACCTATTTTTCTTGTATATTTTAATAAGTGAAGGTTTTCTCGAACAATCTAAATAAAAATGTTTCAATTAATGAAAAAAATGGTTGGACAGCGCCCTAAGCTGTTATTTCTGCACAGAAGATCGTTGCATTTTTTTGGCTAAAACAAGGAAAAAATTGAGTATATTTGGTGGTCCATTGATTTTTTTCTCTAGATTTAGCTAAAAAACAATTGTATCTATAAGATTGTTTTTTGTTTAAAATAAGGCAAAAAAATGCCTTAAAAAATGTGGTATATATTTTTATACTCATTTTTTTTGTAAAAAAAAGAAACCTAGGTTTTTTTAGCACCAAAACAGATGATGGTTGTTTTTCTTTTTAGTTCAACGTGGTCAAGTATTTAAAATATTTTTTACTATCAGGGCAATTTTATTGGCTAAAAATAAATAAAAAATTGATCTATTAAAGTAATGTGAAAAAGAAATGGTTAAATTTTGGCTTATTTTAGCTAAAAAAATGGATTAATGAATAATAGTACTTTTGTGCTACAATTAGCCAATCTTTATTAAAATAATAGACTGGTGTAGACAAAACAACAATTTGGTTTGTCAAAATTGTGTGCTGAGCGTATGAAAGCGTGTTTAAAGAATAGTGGTATCATTCTTTTGTGCACATACATTTGCGCAGCAGTCTATGTAGTTTTTTGGTCATCTAGACTCGTTGTTGGTTTTTTACGCAATTGTGGTTGGGTGGTGAATGAATTTTAAAAAAAACAGCACCCGTGCGGGTACTGTTTTGTCTAAGGGAAACGTTTTTGTCTTAGAAAGAGATGATGCCAGAAATAACCCCCGGTCTTTGTTCGTCATCTTTTTTATAATCGATCTGACGAATACCGCGATCAGTTTCGTCTGTGGGTCCGGGTTCAAAATATCCGTGGTTGTTGGGTGATTTTTTTGAGGGTCCCCTGGGACGTTCATCATCGTCAGTGATTTCAACGCGTGGCTGATCCTCTGGGGATTTTCTTTTTTGTTGTTTTTCTCGTTCTTTTTTATTAAACGCGTCAATGACGTCTGGTGAAGGCATTTCGATTCCCATATGTTTAAAGTTATTTAATTAGTTAAAGTGGTGGTTGTATTCAAATTATTGTCGGGTGTGGTTGTTTCCATAGTGAGTGGAGGTGTGTCCATGTGTGACGGAGTAGATGACATGGTTATCGGAAATATTTCTGGGCTTGATGTCGGTTCGATGACAAGAGTAGGCGCTGCTGAAATAGAAGCGGGCGGGACGACTGAAGATTTTGTCTCTTTTCTTTTGGCGATTGCCATCCAGTCAAATAGTGCATTGCTGGAACCGTTGTCGAGTTCTTTTACGTTAAACCCGGCGGTGCTTCGATTGCTTACATACACTCCTTTGGCGTTCGCCGAGGCCAGGGTGACGGTGACGCGAATACTTTCGTTTGGGTCAAGGAGTTCGGCAGTGCCAGGTTCAAAAATAATTTGGGCTGCACCATTTGTCAGTTGGCCGGTTCCAGAAAACAGCAATTCCGCCTCTGGAGTATGAAGTGCTACCATATTTTTTTCACCCTGCGAGGTTTGAAGATGAAGAATTAAATGTCCTTCTTGATCAATAGACCAGTTGTTAGAAAAACTAGCGATAGCAGAAACACCGCGGAGAGAATTTTGATGTAAGTCTAATCCATCGTCAGGTGCTAAAATTTGCCCCTTCTGTTCAGATATAGTGACTTTGGTCGCAGCAAGATTATCAATTCTTTTTTGCAACTCTTTTATCACTTTTGTTTGAGCGAGTGGTGAAAACCATCCAGTACGAATCATGGCCCACACCTTTCCTTCTGTGCCAGAAAAATTTTCTGTGGCCACACCGATGACGGCGGTCACTTTGGTGCCATCATCTTTTTCTGGATCGTAGCGCATGGCATGCCCTGGGGTTGAAGCAGCGACTAGTAAATCTTGTGGCTTAATGGGTCCATTTTCATTAGTAACTTTTACCGGCACGCGACCACTCATAGCGAGGGCGGCGGTAAAAGCGGTTTTACCATTTCCAACGACGATGGTGGGGTTAGTAGAAATTACGCCAGCGATAGCGGGATTGTATGATTCGCTGCTGCGGCGATAGACATCAGTACCAGTAGGATCAACTTCTACGAGATCACCTGGTTCAATGGGTCCTCGCACATCAACACGCTCGGCCAAGTCGCCTGGGTTGGTGCTGGTGCCAAAAAAAGCACTTGAACCATAGTAATTGCCAAGGGTGTGCACATCACCGTTCGCTGCCACCGAGAACACCGGATTGTTGTTAGCTCGTGCGGAAAGAATAGAGCGATCTGTGGTGGAGCTCGAAAAATTTTGTGCATTAAAAATAAAACCTTTTGAATTAGCTGCATTACCAATGTTGGTGGTAAAAACAGTGGTGGTGTTGAAGGAAAGTTCATTTAACGATTCGGATGTCATAGAAAAAGCGCCGGTGAGTTTGAGGTTGAATGGCGAAGTGGTGGTGCCGACGGAAATTGTGTGGGTGTCGCCATTGACACTAAGCCCGCGATATAACACGTTATTCCAACTGTTGGTGATGTACGCAATGATCGTTCCTGGGTTTGCGGCCGAAAAATTTTCAAGAGCAATACCAATCACTTTTCCTTCTTCCGTTGCTTTGATTGCGACACCAGGAATGGCAGAAGAAGTAAGTTTGTCACCAATGTGAATAATACCATTACTACTTGAGATTTTTATTGGTACTCTTCCTGCTAAACCAATTTTACGAGAGTTGGAATCATTAAGTCCACCCTCAAGCACAAATCCCGGGTCGGTTGAAACAATGCCGATCGCTTTGTCGCTGTAAGCAGTGGTACATTTTTCTACAGTGATGACAGGGTCGTTGGTTTCACAAACAACATCTCCTGCTTCAGGGCATGTGCCGTTGAGTGAGCAGTTGTTTGCAATGGGGTATTTCTCAGCCACATCTAAAGCCGTGTTTTGTGTGATGGCCCCGGTTGCTTTAATAAGTCCGTTTACACCTAAGCCCGCATTGGAGGCGCCACCGGCGTCTACATACAATTTGTAATTAAAAGTGCCGGGTGTTTCGCTGCCAATTCTCACTTGTTCACTGCCAAGATCGATAGTCATAGTACTGGTGCCATTCCTCACGAAGTCAAAAAAATCACCGGCATCGCGATATTGTAAACCCCAGTTGGAAAAAGAGGGCGAATGTGCGATCACCATTCTGGCAGCGTTGTTGGTGCCGCCTGGAAACATTTGAATCATGGGTTTGCTGCTGGCTGTGGAAGTAGCAAACGTGATCGTGCTTTGATCAGAGGGTAGTGATATTGCGCCGGTAAACGTAGTGGTCGCGAGTGTTGAGGTGCCAGAAACTCCGACAGTGCCAGTAACCGAAAGATCGTAGCCTGGATTGGTGGTTCCTATGCCAACTCGTCCGTTTGATTCCCACACTCCTGAACCAGGAAAGTGTGTCGAGCCAGCAATGGTAAGATTGGTGATATTGGCGTTTGAAATGGTGCTACTGGCAAAAGTGCTGGTAGTGAACGTGGTGGTATTTAAAAATGTAAAACTTGGATTAGAACCGGCCGCACTAAAACTGACGGCGCCGCTTGAAGAAATTAATGTATCAAAATAATTATTGGTATCATAACCAACACGGAATTGTGGTGCAGTGATTGAAGTGAGATGAAGAAGTGCTGCTGGGGTGCTGGTGCCAATACCAAGCGCCCTCATAGTGGTGGTAGCAGTGAATGTGTTGAGGGCGGTGAAACTTTGGTTGTTTCCAAGAAAAGCCAACGTTGATGTGTTGGTTAGATCAGAAAGTGAGATGCCGCTCGAACTGCCGAGTACACGAAGAGTGGTGATGTTAGCAGAAGTGATGTTTCCAGTGGTAATTGTCGAGCTGGTTATTGTGGTTGAGTTAAAATTCGAGGTCCCTGATTGAGTAAGTACTCCATTTAAAGTAAGGTCGTTAATACCGGTGAGGTTGTTTCCGCCGAGGGCAAGAGGGCCGCTTAGTGTTCCCCCAAATAGGGGGAGATAATTTGCGGCGGTAATTGTGTCAGAAATCATTGCATCAGTGAGAGAGTTGGCTGGAAAAGAAACAGTTCCATTAACTGTGAGATTAGAAATAGTGGCATTGGTAATACTCGAGCTTACTACTGTGGTTGTGGTAAAAGTAGTGGTGGCCAAAAAAGTATTACTACCGGTAAAGCTTTGGGAATTTCCTAGGTAAACTAAGGTCGAGGTACCGGTTAATTGGTTGAGTGCGAGACCGGAAATACCACCCGAAACATTGAGTGTGCCAATATTGGCGGAAATAATGGTCGATGAATTTGCGGTGAAGAGCGTAGAGGTAATGCTGTTGAATTGAAAATTTCCTTGGTTGTCAGAAATGGGAATATATGTTGTTGTGGAGCTGAAATTTGTACCGATGCCATCAAGGTAGCGGGCGTTAAATGCATAAGGTGAAGCGCCGATTTGTTTGCGCGGGGACAATGTCTCGCCACCGACACGAACTTCTAGATAGACATTGCCGTTATCTCGAAATAAAGTTGGGTCGATGGTGTTAGTACCGCTGCCACCAAGATCAATTGAAAACAAACCATTGTTTGGGGTGATGGCGAGGGCCTGAGGTGTGCCAATTGTGCCTGAAGCGGTGTAAAGAAGTGTGCCGTTTGCCGCTGCGTCGTAGAGGCGGAACTGTAGATTCGTGGTAGTGGTGACCGCACTACCGTTTGAAAGGAGTAAACGACCTTGATAGTTTATGAGCGCTGGCGTTATCGCGGCTGAAGAAAGAGAGTAATTAAAGATAAAAAAAATAGGCAGCAAAAGAGCGCATAACACAAAAATACCCTTATTAAGCTGGGTTTGGAATAATGTGTGCGACGCCTGATTTTTTTTTCGGAACATAATTTCTTTCATCCCCTCCTTCTTAGGAGAAGACTACCCGTAAAGTCTCCGCATAGTAAATGGTTAAAAGTGGATAACTGTTAAAAAAGGGCGTGCATTTAATTAGGGTGTTTTTTTGGCAAGACCAATATTAACAGCAATTGTTTCAGCATCTTTACCGTTTAGGTCAAGATTTTGGCTTTTGTTAGGTAAATAATCATGGTGTTCGTAAGTGACATAGTAGTTGTTGTCTCCAGCCAAGAAATAGTAACGGCCTTTTCCATCAGTCACTTGGGTAGAAATAAGTTTATTGAATTGGGCGCTAAACAACCTCGCAATAGCACGGCTAATTGGTTTTTTGTTTGTTTCATCATAGATAATTCCCCAACCTTTTGGTTTTGGTGGGGTGGCTAAACGTCTAAAGATCCAGGAAACAAGAATATGGCCTACGAGCAGAGCGCCCACATACCATTTTGGAGAAATATAAAATGAGAGGGCTGTAACACCGAGACCAAACCAGGAAAGAATATTTTGAGTGGTGCGGCCGATTTTTTCCCAAACCAAACGGCGGGGTGTTTTGTTGGCGCCAAGCGGATCAACAGGAACCGAGGCGGTGATCACCGGTTGTTCGTCGCCCACAGTGATGTCCTCGCCGTGATAGATGTCGGTACGACGGCCATCAGAATTGTATCCAAGGAGTAGGTTAGAAGGAAACTGCATTTTATCTTTGAGTACTTCTAGGCGATAATTCCCTGGACCAGCTGTGAAAAAGTAGCGTCCATTTTTGTCAGTCACGCGTGATTGCACGACGCGGTTCGTTTTTTTATCAATCAAGCGTACAATGGCTAAATCAACTGGTAATTTATTAAGTGAGTTATACACTTGACCCCACTTTTCACGTTTCTTTGAGCCGATGAGTAAAATTGGTTGAAAGAAAACTAAACGTAAAAGAGGTAAGACATCAACCCAAGAAATTAAAGGTGCGGCGCTCACGGCCACGACACCAACAGTCGTTGGCGCCACCACGTTGCTGGCTGCCTGCTCTACTTTGGGATTGTCGGCAATTTCTTGGGCTGCTTTTGCAACTTTAGCTACCTCTTGGCCAGCTCGAATGGCCGATGTTTGAAATTTTTTTCCCAAAACCTTGCTTACATTTGAAATGTTTGTAAGAAGAGGTGCGTCTTTTTTAATAACGGCGTTTATGTCTTCAGTTTTTTTCACCAGCCGTAACGAGCGATTAATGACGTCTACTGTTTTGAGTTCAAAGACTTCAGTTGAATAATCAAAATAGCCTTCTTTGGTTACCTTAATAAAATAGCGACCAGAGGGTATTGTCCAGCCGTAGGTGCCATCCCTTTCAGTATTAATCGGGTTTTTTTTGCCCAATACTGCTGTTGAAAAAAGAGTGCCGTCAGCTTTAAAAAGGGAGACCTCCACATCAGATAATGGATTTTCACCATCGGTGACAAGACCAGCTTCTTGTCCGTGTAGGGTGAAAGCAACCACATCGGTTTGGTCGGCGCCATAATTAAATTCAAGCCTGGCCGCATGGGCGCCTGCTTCGGGAAATAAAATGTCGGTGTAATAGCTGTCAGTATTTTGGTCGTAACGTAATAAATAGCGACCACCATTTTCTATTTGAAATTCAATACGTTCTGGCTTTGTGAGCAAATTTTTAGTAGCAACACGAATGGTAAGGGGGTCACCGGAGAGGCCGTAAATTTTTTCTTCATCGATAGGGAGAGTAAGTTGACGGTTGCCAGCGAGAAACTCAATTTCTCGAACGCTTAATTTCATGAAAGAAGGAACGCTTGACGAAGCGCCTACAGCTGGCAAAGAGCTGGTAGCAACAGGGCCTCCAATTATTGGAGGAATTCCGACGGGCGGTTTTATTTTTGGTTGACAGACTGCCGCGCCTTGGCAAGCAGGATCGGCACAAAGGGCCGCGTTACACACTTTCTTTACCACCAGGGCGGATTCAAGGCGAGCGCTTGTAAAAGCTCCTGAACTAAAACGATCAGAGGAGTCAAAAGAAAAAATAGTATAGAAATACGTTTGGTCAGCGAAAACCGTTTTGTCAGTTATTGTCTCGCCTGATCCTTCATACACCACAACGCCGTCGAGTGAATTATTTGCTGGAGAGCCAATCTTTCGCACCACACGCACACCTTTGAAATCAGGCGCTACTTCTAAACTGGGATTTTGCCAACTTAGTGTGATGGCATCGGTGGTCGTAGCCACGTGTACGCCAAAAACATTTGGTGGTGGTACGGGGTTTTTAAGAGTGGTAAAAACAGCATCCATTGTAGTACCGCTGAGGCCATTGCTGTCGGTGCTAACTAGTCGATAGTGATAGGAGGTGTTGGGGGACAAATTAAAAAGCGAAAGGCTGTGATTGATGCTTTTGTTTACGAGGTCAGAAATTGTTGCACCATAGGCTGAGGTGAGACCATAGAGTAATTGACTGTCCGTTTCTCGATCAGTTTTCCACACAATGGTTGTAGTGGTGCTGCCAGGCTTAATTTGAACAGCTGAAATAACCGGAGTTGAAGTTGGTGAAACCTCAAGAAATGGTAGGGTGCGAAATGAGTCAGTTTTAGAGACTGTTTGATTTCCAGTGTCGGTAACAGATATTCTGTAGTAATAAAGCGTGTCGGTGGCAAGGTTGGAAAGAGATGCCAGGTAAGAGCCGGTAATATTTGCTGATAAACCGTAGTTGGTGGTGAGACCGTATTCAAACAAAGTCGATTGGATTCCTTTGTCGTCAGTCGCTGTCCAAGAAACGGTTGCACTTGAACTGGCTGAAGTGAGAGTGATATTAGAAATTGTTGGTAGATCATCTGGTTTTGGAGCAGGATTGTTATTGCCTCCCCCACCGCCACCCCCACCACCGTTTGAAACCAAAAAAGTGACGGTAATGCTTTTTGTATTTGTATCGGCCGAAACAAAGGTGATGCCACCAAGTAGTATTCCGAGAATAATAAATTTTTCTAGCCAACGAAACATATGTGTATGCATTGATCAACGTTTTTTAAAAAAGAATGTGTAGATGCCGAAGCTGACTCCTCCCAGACTTATAATTAAGCCGAGTATACCCCACCAAGGCATGTACCACAGAGTGGTTTCTTTGAGAGCTAATTGCCCTGTGCGACCATAGTTAATTTGTGCAGCGAGGTGATATTTTCCAGGAAACAGAAACATATTAGAAGCAACCATTGTTGTTGTAAGTCGTGAAGTTTTGGGGAGCAATTGGTTGCCAAGGGAAAGAGGTTGGGAAAGGATTTCTTTTTTTCTCCAATCAGTGACAATTAATTTTCCATCAAGAGGAATTTCAACATTTCCTTCGTTTATAGTTTGTAGTTCAAGTAACCATTTTTTTTGAGTGGTATAGATGTGGTCTGGTTCAAAACGGACGATGCGAAGCGATTCGTTTAACACGCCGGCCACTTGAAGAATGACAAGCGACATTACCTGGCCAGTAAGTGCGCTGCCGGCTGCTGCTTCGCGACCAACGCCTAATCCTACATAGTGAGAACCTGAGGGAATATGAGTAGGAACTTTGATAATAAATTCCGCCTCAGCTGTTTCGTGTGGAGCCAGTGAAAGGCGCTGGGTTTTTTTGAGTATCCACTGTTCGGCTTCATCAGTGCCAAGACCAAAACGTGGTCGGCCGGTGAGTGGGTCCTGCGTCACTCCCCATACTGCTGGAGTAAAAAATCCTGGAGTATTTTCATCGTTGGTAATTTTAAGCCGAATGGTTTGTTCGTTACCCGCCGCCACGGTGTTGACTATGCGGATAGGACTAATAGCTATTCCGAGAGTGTAAGGTACATTAAGAGCTAGCGCAGCCACAAGCGAGAGCCCTAGTGTCAGACTGATAAATGAAAAACGATAAGAGGACATATTATAAGTTGGCAGACGAGATAAGAGTGATTGTTTGATTGTATGCAGCTGAGGCTGATGAATTGCTTATAGCTGCTTTAATGGTAATGGTGGTTGGGCTGCCGTTCCGAACTGGCGTGCTGGTACTCGCGAGGGCTAGGCTCGGGGTTATGGCTACATCACTAGAGATGAGGCTATCAGAGCCGCTTGCGGCCAAACCGTATTCTTCCGAGCCTGCGGTGACAGCGCCGTCGCTTACAGGAGAAAGACCTGTGCCAGATACGGTGCCAATGGCAAGAGTGTAGCCGGTTAATGAGTCGGTGCTCACAGTTATTTGTGAACTGGCATTTTTTACTTGTGAGGTACTGAGAGTACCAAGGTCGAGCGTGTTATTTGAAAGTGTCATTGAGAGCATCCCCTGATCCATTGCTTGGTAACCGCCTTGGGCGACAAAATTAGCACTTGTCACCGTGCCGCCAGCATTTTCAGCAATTGATTCTTGGATACTAAATGATGTACTTGAGCTTAAAGCTCCACCCACACCAATATAATCTGAAGAGATGACAAAATTAGTTGAAGACATTGTGGCCCAGGAATTCACCGGAAAAAGAATTCCTAAGAGAAGGATAAAAGCAGTTATTTTTTTTTGAGAAGTGAGCTGCATAGAAACAGAGAAATTAATAAAGGGCAATAATGGCGGTGAAATAAATTATTTCGATGTTGGTTCCGAAGAAAGAAGTCCCTTAATTTTTTTAAGAACTTCTTGATTGGAAGGATTAAGATCTTTTACTTTATAGTAATAACGCAAGGCTTCCATCTTGTCTCCTTTTGCTTCAGCAAGAAGGCCGAGACTATACAATGCGTTCGCATAGCGCGGTTCACGGTCGACCAGAGCTTTCCATATCTTTTCTGCATCAGCACGATCGGTGCCGCTATTGCGATTGAAAAGCAGGCGACCATAATTAAACCAAATTTCATTAGAGTTGTTTTCGGAAAGAGTTAAAAGTACCTGGTAGATATCAACTGCTTTATCAAGATTATTTTGCTCTTCATATAAATGCGTAAGTCCAAGGTAGCCGTTTACATAATCTTTTTTCAGGCGAATAGATTCTTTATATGCGTGTTCGGCATCATTCATTTTTTTCACAAGAACATATTCGTTGCCCAATCGCCATGAGAGCACGGGGTTAGACGGATTAATTTTTTGTGCGGAAAGCAAGGCGTTGATAGCGAGAGTTCGAGCGTCTTCGACAAACAATGCGGTAGTGTCATAGATTATGGCGACATTTTCCCACACCATATTATTATAAGGAGAGATTTCGGCGGCATGTCGTGCGGCTGCAAGCGCTTGCTCGACTAAAAGTTTCACTTCATTTGCAGGTGTTTTTTGTGTGTTTGCCAATTGCACCGCTTGACCAAGGGAAACTTGGGCCAAGGCAATGGCGTAAATATCTTGCGTTGGTCGGTGGGTTAACGCTTCAGCGAGAAGATCTCGTGCCGTTGTAAAATCGGTGCTGCGGAGCGCTCGAGTATATTTTGTTTCTGCCAGATAGTTTTCGATTTGCCAAATTGCAGCAACTGCAATTGTGGTCAAAAGAAGAATTCCTCCAAACGAAAACAGGAGTACATGCTCTGGTTTTTTTTGATTAAAAGAAAATTCTTTGAGAACAGTAGAGTCTGTTTTGAAAAAAGATAATCCCACCACACTAAGTCCGGAGAGAAAAAACCACCACCACCACAACACTGGCCCAAAAAATAAAATGCCCGCACCGGTGCTTAACACGACCCATACCAAACTTATTACCAATACATTCCATCCGTTTGAGGTAGAGCCTGGATGAACGGCACTTAAAAAAACATGCACTATTCCTTCTTTGCGATAATGGAACCAGCAACGCGTTATTCGGTGAAGTATTTGGAAAATAATAAAAAGCACACTTCCAAAAAGGAGTACACCACCCTCTGCGGCTATTCCAAAGAATACATTAAATGGTTGATTGAAACGCAGTGACCACACAAGCTGGTCGTTGTTAAGTTGCTCTGGTCTAAATTGGGCAAAATCAAACCCAAATGAACCCAGCCCGCTTCCGAGTAAGAAATTTTTGGCGCTTGACAGCACGGTGTCTTCGGTGATGATGAGTGAGGTGCGTGGGTTGAGAACTGCTTCCACCGGCAGTATAGTTTGCAGCGAACGCGGTGTGTCAACTAGAATAAAAATTCCTACCAATACCACTAAGGCAAACAAGACTGAAAGCCACCACAGTCGTACTTCGTGCATAAAACTGACGCCAAGGCATAGCAGAAGCAATAACCCTGCAAGTACTATCCACCACAAAATTTTAAAACTTAATAAAATAAGGACTATCAAACTGGCGCTGAGCACAACGCAATTGAACAAAGAAGAAATAAAGGAAAGATTTTTTTTAGCAACCAAACCGGCGCACAAAACGAAGATGCTCGCTGTCCATAGGCCGAAGGTGCTGTTTACGCCTTCAAGAGTATTCCACACGGTAAGGCCCAAGGCGGCAAGTGGGTCGATTTGAAAAAGTGTTTTAAGAATAAAGAGCAATGCAGTTGTTCCGCCTGTTGCGATCACCACGCCGATCGCTCCTTGCCAGCGTCGTGGGGTGGACAGAAGTTGTGTGCAGCTCCAATAAAAAAATGCCCACATGAGTAGGCTTGCCGTATTTAGAGTAAAGTAGTCAATCCGGCCATACAAACTGTCGTGCGGGTGAATAGAAAAAACTGCCGAAAGGAGTGCGCTCACCAAGACAACGAGTAGTGGAAGGTCGAGAAAAGAACTTCGCCAGATTATTTTTTTTTCGAGAATTGATTGTGTTAAAAACAAAACCAATATACCGCATAAGGGAATTCCCAGCGCGAGTTGCTTGGGTAACACAAAGGTGTTGCTCACGGCCGAGGTTACGCTAAGCGGAATAGCGGCAATGGTAAAAAGCAAGATGCAGTATGAAATAGCGTTGAGATATTTATGAATTTTTTCCGACATAATCTCAGATAAAAAATACTGCTAAATTATATCATATATACAAGAGAAAACATAGTTTTAAAATTATGTCTAGATTGTATGGTTGTGTTAAAAAAAATAAGTCTGCATGGCTGCAGACTTCGAGTGAAGTACTTGGTAAGGTAAATTGTCTTTTCTATACATTTGTCTTTGTAGTATTTGGTTTATTTGAGGTGTATTTTCATTTTGAGCGTGTTTAGGTGTTCCCTACCGAGATAAAATTAGTATTTTTTTCATCTTGGGCAAAAACTGTGGCCACACTGATGATAACAATCGCGCTAAATATAAAAAAAACTATGATATGTAAGTACATTTTTTTCATATGAAAACAAAAGGCTATCACTTTTTAAATCGAATCGAACGTAAGTATACACCCAAAAGCCCCCATGGGGAATATGTTTTGGGCAGTTTGTTTAAATTAATTAAGAAACCCTTTAAATTCACACAAAGTTTGTTGACTTTATAAAGTGATATGATACAGTATGCCTGACAAAATGATATTTTTGGGCCGTTAGCGTAGCTGGTAGCGCGCTTCCATGGCATGGAAGAGGTCGCCGGTTCGAATCCGGCACGGTCCACCAAACATAAAAACTGCTTATTCAAGCAGTTTTTATGTATTAAGGGGTTTTGTGTTCAATAAGTAGATTCTTTCTTCGGAGTAAAGACAGGGTGGAGTGGACTGGTGTGTACAAAAGTGTGGATAACTGTGTGTATAGCTGTGTACAAATAAGCATGTTTGGGTAGATTAGTGTATACAAACATGGTTATTTATGAAAAAAATGTAGAGATTGTTTCACGTGAAACAAAATAATTTTTTGGAGTTATTTTTGGTATGAGGCTGGAGCGGGTCGTTTTAGGTTAAAACAGGTAAGAGGCACTTTTTCGACGCAGGCAAAATTAAAAGAAAACATATTTCAATTTTTTGAATGGGTTATGAAGTGAGTTTGTTTTAGCTTCGCTGCATGTTTCACGTGGAACATTTTATTTTATAGAAGCAAGGGTAAAAATAGCTTGGTAGGCTAGGGCAAGTTGTTTTTCAACGATCAAGAAACCCTCAATCCCCCATTTTTTAGTAATAGAAAATATTGAATCGTTCCAAGAAAATATGGCTGCTTCGGGTGTGCTAAAGGGTAAAATTGGTGTTTTTTCGTTAGAGAATGGTATTTCAATTAGCTCTATACCCCTACTTTCTATCTCTGTTTGAAAATAGGTATAAAAATCAAGGGGGAGCGAATTAAAAAATAGCGGCAGATTAGTTGAGAATATTTTTTTTGCTGACAGAGCTTGAAGTAGCACCTCTTTGATTTCTTCAGGTTGAGTGCAGTGCTTAGACATAATTGAGTTGAGGCGGGGTGTTTTTAACGCTTTGAGGGTGGGGATCAATTTTTTAACAGCGAGTGTTTTGCTCTCAGAAAAATGTATGAGTTCCTCAGGGTCATTAGCTATGTAGATTTTTTTGTTTTTTGAATATTTTGTAGTGAGTAAACCTTTTGTGAGTAATGAGTTTAAAACATGGTAACAGTTTGTTCGAGCTATTTTTGTTCCACGTGAAACAGTTGGCGAAGAAGCAGCTCCGTTTTCTAATAGAAATAAGTATACTGAAATTTCAGATTTGCTTAAACCGATTGATTTTAGGCTACTCGTTTCCATATTAATTAAGATATATATTTAGATTGTCAAATAAATATATACCATTTATTTATTTTAAAATCAATAATTTTTGTATAAATTATAAAAAAAATTAACAAATTTCTGCATGACAAGTGTGGATTCGAGCAGGCTAAAACTTTTGATAAAAAATAAAATAGTTTGCACACCACCCAACGTTTTAATTGAATGCACGTAGAATGGTTCTTGATTAAGACAAAAATTGACGGAGGCATAAAAAAACGATACTATATTAGATGGACGGCTGAAAAAAATCGTTAATTTAAGCAAAAAAATTGCAGTTGTAGTTGGTAAAGAAGTATACGTTTCGTTAGATGTACTCAATCGGACGTTTTGAGTAATATTTTTTGGATAACTATGCCCCTGAGAGCTAGTTTTAAATTAAAAATTTAAAAATGCCAAAAGCGAGTGCTAAGAAAAAATGTTCGAGTACTTAAGGTAGTAGCTATATTATGAACACATTACTTCGAGCTATTCAAAAAAACGAGTTAAATGAGTATTTAATCTATCAAAAAATAGCCAAAGTTGTTCGTGTTCCCGCAGACCGAGCGATTATTGAACGTATGGCCAGGCAAGAGTTGGCACATTATGAAATGTGGAAAAAAATTACTGGTCAAGAAAGCAAGGCATCCCTACTTAAAGTCTGGTTTTATTATGTGGTGACACGATTGTGTGGGTTAAGCTTTGGGCTAAAGTTGATGGAAAAAGGGGAGGGGTTGATTGTAGATAGTTATTCTTTAATACAAAAAGAATATCCGCAAATGGCGAGTGTGCTCAAACAAGAGCAAGAGCATGAAAGTCAGCTATTGAACATGATTAATAATCGAGCCTTGGTGCATGCAGGAGCGATCGTGCTTGGTCTGAACGATGCACTGGTAGAATTAACGGGAGCCCTGGCCGGGTTTACTTTTGCACTTGGCAGCATGCGCACAATTGCCCTTGTGGGGCTTATTACCGGTATTGCTGCCTCGCTTTCGATGGCATCATCCTCATATCTTGCGGCAAAAGAAGATGGTGAAAAACACCCTTTTCAAGCAGCTCTTTTTACGGGTGGGGCGTATATTATTGCGGTGGTTCTACTTATTATTCCATATTTTGTAGTGCATAATCCGTTTGCGGCGCTTAGTATTACCCTTGCCATTGCAGTGCTTATCATTTTGATATTTAATTTCTATATTTCAGTATCGAAAGGCGTGTCTTTTAGAAAGAAGTTTTTTGAAATGGTAAGCATTAGTCTGGGGCTCGCCGTGGTTAATTTTGGCATTGGCTGGGTGATTAAAAAGTATATTGGTGTGTAATTTTTAAGTGTGGTATTTAAATTTAATTATATTTTGTATGAATGAACAATTGTTCGGCAACAAACTTCCAGTCATCGGCAAGCCAATTGCCAGTTTTGAGTTAGAAGCTTTCCATAACGAAAAGATTAAAAAAATAAAATTATCGGATTATCATGGACAATGGCTCATATTATTTTTTTATCCAGCAGATTTTACGTTTGTGTGCCCCACGGAGCTTGAAGAAATGGCGAATCATTATGACGAGTTTCAAAAGCTTAACACCGAAGTTTTAAGTGTGAGCACCGACACGGTGTTTGTGCATAAAGCATGGCATGATAATTCTCCGGCGATCAAAAAAATAAATTTTCCCATGCTCGCCGATCCAACAGGAAAATTATGTCGCGAATTTGGTACATATATTGAAGATGAAGGCTTGGCTCTTCGAGGTACATTTCTTATAGACCCTGAAGGAATTCTTAAAGCATTTGAAATTCACGATAATAGCATTGGCCGCAGCGCTGATGAGCTGTTGCGTAAGGTGCAAGCTGCGCAATATGTCGCGGCGCACGGTGGCGAGGTGTGCCCCGCGAATTGGAAACCAGGCGAGAAAACATTGAAGCCGGGGTTGGATTTGGTGGGAAAAATTTAGTCAGCACATTCGTTTACGCACATTTTTTAGAAAAATAAATATTTTTATGTATCAAGCACAAAATTTTGATCATCTCATCGGCACACCAGGTTTTAGTGATAACCTACTTAATACTCATTTTACTTTATATCAAGGCTACGTCACCAACACCACCAAACTCGCCGATCAACTTCGAACGCTTCTTGATAGCGATGTGGTTGCAACACCTGAGTATGCTGAGCTCACACGTCGTTTTGGTTGGGAGTTTAACGGCATGCGTTTGCATGAATATTATTTTGATAACATGAAAAATGGGGGAGCGCCTATCGCGAGCGGCACACCTCTTCACAGCGCGCTCACGCAACAATTCGGCACATTTGAAAATTGGCAAAAAGATTTTGTGGCCACGGGGGCGATGCGAGGAATTGGCTGGGCTATTTTATATTTTGATCCAAAAGGGGATCGTTATTTTAACTGTTGGGTGAATGAACATGATATGGGTCACCTCGCCGGCTGTGTACCACTTTTAGTGATGGATGTTTTTGAACACGCTTTTATGCTTGATTATGGCACTAAGCGCGCCGATTATATCCAAAGTTTTGTAAAAGCTATTGATTGGCAGAAAGTAGATGAGCGCCGGAGTGTGGTGTCTGCTGCGTAGACTCAGCATGATTGAGACGTGTGTGAAATTATTTTTCCCCAAAACCATTTTGAGTGATCCTGATTTTGCACTTCGACGGGCAGGATATGGTTTTGTTGTTGATCGACACAGTCGGCAGGTAAAAAGTTATGTGCATCGTCTTGACCGAGATTCATACCCACGGTTTCATGTGTATGTAGAAGACGCGGGTGAAAAGTGGTCGCTCAATCTGCATCTTGATCAACGACCGTCAGTATATGAAGGCGCGACTGCACATTCTGGAGAATATGATGGTGCGGTGGTGGAACGTGAAGCGGCGCGTATCACTCATGTGCTCGAGAAAAAAAACTCTGATTAAAAAATTAGTACAGCGCGTAAATGGTGTTTTTGATTATGGAATTATTTTTCTTCCTCCTTTTTTTTCTATTACTTTTTACGTTTGTATATGGGAGTCTTTCGGCGGCGCCGTGGGTGCCGGGACGAACGAGTGATGTGAAGCGATTTGTAGAGCTCGTGGAAATCAAACCTGGTCAGCTCATGTATGATTTAGGGTGTGGTGATGGGCGTTTTGTGTGTGCCGCCGCCACGGCCGGAGCGAGAGCTGTGGGGTTTGAAGTTTCTCTGCTGCCTTATTTTTTGGCACAGGTACGCCGTTTAATGTTAACAAAGGAAGCGCGTGCCCGTTGTGAGATACGATTTAAAAATTTTTGGAAAATTTCACTGCACGAAGTTGATGTGCTTTATTGTTTTCTTTTGCCGGAGGTGTATGATCGTTTGAAAGAAAAATGTGAACGTGAGTTGAAACCCACAGCCAAAGTGGTGGTATATGTGTGGGCCATGAAAGATTGGGAGCCGGTAGTAGTAAACAAATGCACCGATCGACCGGTGATGTACGTGTATGAAAAAATAAATTCAAATACAAAAAATTGAATAGTAATGGCTAAAATTTTAGTTGGAATTTTTATCACTTTTTTGATGTTCTTCGGCAAGAGCAAGAAGCACATCATCACGTTGTTCGATTGTTTTTTGTCTGGCGCGCAACTCGTCACGTTTGGTTTCTAATTCTTTAAGGAGGGTAAAGAGTTCTGTAAGCTCGTGAGATTTTTGATCGATAGCTTGTTCGATTTTATGAGTCGAGCGTTTTCGAAGGAGAGGTTTGATTTGTTCTTGCAGATCAGTGATTGATTGAGACACCGTTATGATTGTCTGCTCGATTTGAGCGAGTAATTTTTTTGTTTCAGCAAGGAGTGTGCGTGTGTCAGAAAATAAAATTTCTGGGGGTGGAACCGTTTCTTTCATATAAGAAAAATGGAGAGAGTGAATTTTGGGTAAAGATAGTTTGTGTAATGATAGTTGTTATTGTTTTTGTTCTGTTGAACTGGTTGTTTCGTCAAGAATAGGAAAGGTGGAAGTGGTATCGTCTAGTTGAAACATTTCATTTTGAGGAAGTTTTTTTTCAGGGTTAAATAAAGGGGAAAAATAACTTATTACCACAAAATAGGGAACCCAAAGCAGCTGCAGGATAAAAAAAGCAATGCCGACTGGTCGCCAATGGGCTTGGGCACGTTTAAATTTTTCGACACTTTCCCATTCGTTTTTGCGCCAAGCCCATTCGTTGCCTTTGAGGCCAAGCACAATCCACCACACTAATTTAAATCCAGGAATAAAATTGAGTAGAAAGAACCAGCTGCGATGATATATTCCCCAGACCATTGGCACAAAAGCCGCGGCCCAATTCCAGCCAGCGATTTCTTTTGGTAGCTCTGACATTTTTCCTTTTCCTGAGCGAGGGTCAATGATTGTGAGGGGTGCGTCTTGTTTTTTGATGGCTTGAATTACTAAACTTACGACGAGCACCTCTAGACCGCCAATGATAGCAATGAGTACAAGCATGGCTAAGAAAACAAACGCGGTGATGAATAGAATTGCGGGAAGAGGCATATTTTAAAAATGAATAAAAATAAAGATATTTTAGCTGTGTGAATGGTAATTAGTTGAATAAGTTGTTTTTGGTTATTCTTGAGTTGTTTTTGCGGCTATCCTTTCCCAAGCAAGAATGGTGGGTACAACAAAGGGGAAAATTCCGTAGAGTAAATCGCTCACCGAATTAACGTGCTGGTTTACAGCAAATGTGGTGTGCACACAAAAAGTGAGAGCAGCGAGGGTGATAAGCCAACCCTGCCAGGAAAGAGGATAATACCAAACACCAAATTTTTTAAACCAAGGTAAAGTCATAGAGCAAAGCTAAATAACTGATTGGTGCAATTAAAACATATCGCCTAGTTAATGTATAGAGTTTTTTAAAATAAAAACTCCAGCTAAGTGGAGTTTTTGGAGGATCGCTCACGCTTCAGACCTCGGTTTTTTAGCCAAAGTCTCAAGTGTGAGCGAGCGATCGGTGGGGGGTGGCTCAGGTTCACCGTGAGATCGTGAAGTTCACGGTGAAAGGGTCGTCCCGTTTTGCTGCCTCACCCAGGTGGAAGAGGAGGTTTAAGAAGTTTTTGCGGTTATCTGGTATTTGTTGATACCAGACCAGGAATTTTTGGACGCTGTAGACATCCAGCCCACTAGGGAAGAAAATGGTAAAGACCACGTTCGTGCCGTCCCGGAAGCGGACGGTGAATGTACTGCCATCTTCCAGGCGGAAGATGGGGTTCCACCAATAGCGTCCAGGGGGAATCGCCCAGACGATGTTGTAAGAAAGCTGCCACCAGCTTTCTCCCGGCTGGACGACCTGGTGGTTTTTGACCGCCCGATGCACGCTGTAGGCGACTAGCACCACGGCGGCAGTGCCCCACCAGGTGATGAGGCCAGAGATCGTGAGCAGGAACAGCCCAAGACCGCCGAGCACCAGGGCCGGCAGGAGACGGTTTTTTGGTGCCTTTGACCAGATCGTAAAATCGTGGGGAGGGAGAAACGTCATTGGAGCACCTCGCTTTCAGGGGTATCTTTACCATGAGGTGGGGGAGAGAAGCAAGGATGTAAGAATCTAGGCTAAATTAAGAAAGGAGGTTTTGGTCGCAACAAACTCAAGTAAAGCCGCCACTGTGCGCCCTTCGCTGATTTCTCCATGGGCGCATTTATCTAAAATTTCAGTAAAGGTAAACCACTTGCCTTGGTGAATGTCTTCACCTTCTTCATGAAGTTTATTCGTGGCGCTGCCGCATATCTCTTCGGCCAGGATGTAGTACAAATCCCATTCGACGGTGGCACCACATTCTTTTTTGGCAAAAAAGCGTAGTTGTGTGGCTTCAAGCTGGGCTTCTTCGCGCAATTCTTTGGCCGCTGCCGCCAGGATCATAGCTTCGGGCACCGCTTGGGTAAGGTAGGGGCGATAGTCATTAAAACTATCGACGACTTTTCCTCCGGGTAAGCGCCAGTCCAAAACGTTATTTCTTTCTAACCGAGCCTCTTGTTGCAAATAAATAGTTTTATTTTGTACCGCAATAATTCGGGTGCCAGGTGCGCGGACAAATTTTTCAAACACTTTGGCTATATAACCCTTACCTTCATCAACCAGCACTGGAAATTGTACAATTGCCCCAATGCGCCCTTCGCTTAAAATGGTCGGCGCGCCATTAGGGATAATTTTTGGTTCGTCAGGAGTGCGGATTCGAACAACATTCATTGTCATATTTTTTAAAAAATAATTAAATCATTAGGCTGAGCAATATTTTGAAATTTTGTGCATAGAGCTATACCCGCGCACCGGTTAAATTACCACTTTCGTATTTACTTGCCGCTGATTCGTTGCACTTCAAATTCTCCGTTGCTTCGTTTAATGAGACGATAAAAAGCATATACCGTTTGTCCTTCATGTGGAGCGGCCACGCCAAAAATAAAAGGTCGGTCGGATGATAAATTACCTCGGGTATAATATTCTTCAAAGACGGCCATTGCATCACCATCTGATGGTTGCCAAGGGCGCTGGTGTGCGTCGAGTTCGTGTGTTTCCACCGGATGAGTGTGCACATCGCCAATGAATTCTAAATTTCTATACTGTGGATACGCCCTTCGTAGTTCCTCGATTGAGCGCTGAATGGCGGCTAAGTTGGGTAATACGTATTCAACATGCTCGGTATACAGCGCTTCGCCCTGAGCATCTCGAGAGTCATGCGGGTCAACTTGCATTACTGCTTCGATAGTTACATGGACTGAATTTTTTTCTTGCGGCCGCACTTTTCCTAGAAGTATGGCGTATTTTTCTCGTCGTGCCCTTAGATCACTCGGCGTAACTTCTGGGAGATGCGCACCAACTTTTTCAGTAAAAGAAAAAGTGACTCGCAAATTTTCATCGAGAAAATCTATCTTTTGCGATGTGGCGTCTCTGGCTTCGGTTGCCGATCCCCTTCTATTAAAACGATCTCGTGGAGGCATAAGTTAAAAAGTACAACCAGGTTTGGCGGCAGTTGAAAGCAGCATTTTAAAAATTGTGTCGAATAGCTCGTTCGTGCCCGAAGCTAAGATTATTTTTTTCTTTCCGGCATCAGATGCTATCTCAATAAATAAACTGGCCCGGTCGGGGTTGGGCAAATGTGAGCCAATGATATCAGGTAAACTCCAAAAAGTCGGCCGACCGAAATAGCCATCAAGAGCGATCAGTTGCTCCATAGTAATTTTTTCATCTTTTTTAATACACGAGCTGGGGTAATCGGAAATAATTTTTCCGTTTTCGTTTTCAGTATTCGGTGTAACGCCCGGACTCAGAAGAGTAATAGTATAAGGTTTGATGTTGCCACCCATTCGGCCGAAAGAAACTTTACTAAAACCAGAATACGCCCCCGCCGGATTTGGGTCAGCGGCGTTTGGTGTAGAGGTGGTAGTGCGAGGGGGTTGGTCGTTTAGAACTGAATTGGTTGCAGGAGTGTTACTACAGCCAACTCCGAGGAGTGAAATCAAGGGAATTAAAAATAGAAAATTTTTCATATACTTTGTTAATTAGAGAATGATGTGAGTATAGCAGTATGCCTAAATTAGTTCGAGTTTTTTGCTGGAAAAAAATAAAAAAGCCTGGAACAGGCTTTTTTTGAGCGGGTGAGGGGAGTCGAACCCCTGTCACCAGTTTGGAAAACTGGGATAATAGCCGTTATATGACACCCGCAGTGAGTGAAAAGAAAAAGATTTTTCTTTTCCGAACGAAGGGCGGTATATACCTTAGTATATGACACCCGTAACAAGTGAAGGCACTTTAAAAAAGTGCTGTTTCTTTAAAGTGATTTTAAGTATACTATACGAAAAAGAAATGTCAATAATTTCTTTAAAAGTAACCTTCAAATGGTATGTGGCAGGAGTATTCTTCATATTTTACACCTTTAAACGCGCTTTTGGCCTATCTCGTGGGGATAAATTTTGTAGCCTTTTTGGCATATGGATTTGATAAATGGGCGGCACGGGCTGGTTGGTGGCGAGTGCGGGAGCGAACGTTGTTGTTGTGCGCCCTTTTGGGTGGCAGTCTTGGGGCAGCGCTCGGGATGAATTATTTTCGTCACAAAACAAAAAAAGAGTCATTTTTTCTTTGGGTACTTCTCATTATAGTATTTCAGGTAGCCATTTTTGGGTATCTATTTTTTCGGTTTTTTCTTTCGGAGCAAAGCACTTGACGCTGTTTTCAAACCTGGTAAAATATTTTTCATATTTTACTCTAGAGTAAAATATACACAGTATTTACTTACATAACCTTCCCCTATATGGCACTAGATTTTGCCTTGGAAGAAGACGTCGACTTAGACGGCGAAGACGAAGAAGAAGTGGATGAAGACGAAGAAGATGATGATATGGACGAAGAGGATGAAGCTGGTGCCGGAGATTATACCGACGGCGATGACGATGATGATGACGAATAGCGAAGAGTGGAAAATCCCCCAAAAGGGGATTTTTTGTTGAGTAAAGCAGTTTTCTTCAACCACGCTGTGCTACCCTTGACAATAGTGTTAAGGTGTGATTTAATACCGCGTCGTATGGTTTGATATGAATAGTTGATGGTTCTTTAAAATACTTAAAAGTGTGTGGTGAAGCGAAGAAAGCGCTTGCCCCAGCTGACAAAGGCAGAAATAGTTTGTGTCTTGTTTAGCTGGAGGCAAAGGCCTCGCAAGCGTTTTCAACCCTGGAGGATCGTCATGAAGCGCAACACGTGTCTGTTCCCCGGTTTCTTCGCCATTGCGGCCGCCATCGGCTGCGGCAGTGCCCCTCCTACCGACCAGAACTTCAGCATCCCGGCGCCGGCGGAGTGCGACCAGCGGCAGCTCGAGGTGCGGGGTGACCGCAAGGTGACTAAGATCGAGTTCCCCGTGCCGAACGCAGGCTCGTACTACGTCGTGCAGAACGGCTACTCCGTCCGGTCCCCCTTCCCGGACGGGTACTACCCCGGCGTGGATGTGGTCAAGGACAGCTGCGGCAAGCCGGCCGTGAGCATCGACACTAGCGGCGCCTCGGTCTGGGCGAACCCGGGGCAGAAGGTGGGCGCCTGCCCCAAGGGCGGCGCCCAGCCGAACGGTGGGGCCCAGTGCTACAACTTCGAGGTCGGGCAGGGTGGCGTCATCACGCCGTACCTGGCGCCGCCCACGGACGAGCAGATCCAGGCGGAGCAGGCGATGGTCGCGGAGATCGCGGCCGAGCAGGCCGCCCAGGAGTAGCCACTTCGGCAACTCCGCGGCAGCCCCGATCGCTCTACACCTCCGACTCCACCTGCCCACCGTCAGCGCTAACCAGCGCGTGCGGTGGGCCTCGACTGATCTCGCCTCCGTATGTATTTGTTCACTTGAGTGGAGAAATGCATACGCGAGATCAGTTTGAGTGAAGTGTGGTTGGGAAAATAAAAAATCCCTCTTATCAAGTCGATAAGAGGGATTTTTAGTTGTTTCAAATTTTGTGTTGCGGAGTTATAGCGAAGGAAATAATTTTCGTTTTAGTCGAGAAAGCCACGATTCATTTTTTCGCTCAAGCAAATACCACATTCCCAAGCCAAAGAGCGTGGTTGACGTGGCGGCCGAGAGTAAACAATATTGGCAAAAGCTGTGAAGAATAAATGCTTGCAGAAATAAAAACCACAGTGAAGCGAGAAGTCCGGCGCTAGTGAACCAGGCAAGGTGTTCGAGAATTTTTTCTCGGGCGGTATCAAAATAAAAAAGCGCTCCCACCACAATGCCGAGATAATACAGCGCCCCAAGGAGCGCGACCGGTATTCCTGCCGCAGTGGCGTAGGGGCTCGTGAGTACACGTTCACAACCTTGCACCACGGAGCAAGGAGGGATGGTTCCTTGAAAATGTTCAACGGTTAAATAGGTAGCATCGAGAAAGCCCAAAAAACCTACAAAGAGAAAAAGACCAGCAAATTTTTTTGAAGTCATAGCAGGTGTCTGGTTATTTGGTTGAAGAAGGTGTTGTTGCTAGAGAGGAATTGTCGATCGTTTGTTTAATCGCATTTCTAAATTCATCAAAATTTTGGGGCTTTAGACGCACACCATTTAAAAAGAAAGAAGGTGTGGCATCAACGCCTGCAGCGTTACCACTTTTTTCATCTCGTTCAATATGGGCGGTGAGGTTGCCAGAAGAAAGATCTTTTTGAAATTGTTCCACGTTGAGAGGAATTTCGCTGGCCAAACGAATAAATATTTTTTGAGCACCTTCATCGGTTTCGCCTTCCCAACTATTTTGGCTGGCAAATAATTTGTCATGCATTTCCCAAAATTTTCCTTGGCGTCCTGCAGCTTCAGCAGCCAGTGCTGCCGCTTGGCTATGCGCATGTTGTTGTAGGGGGAAGTGTCGGTAGACAAAACGCACACGCGTACCAAATTCCGCCATTACACGCACAATGAGAGGTTCAAAGGCGGCACAGGCGGGGCATTGAAAGTCGCTGTATTCAACCACCGTGACGCGTGACAGCACATTGCCACGTACCCAATCGGTTGATTCAACGGGAGCAAGATTGGCAGGGGTAGTGCTCATTATTGGGGTTTGTCCGCGTTCACCAAGTTTGGCAATTCCCCAGATTGACAGAACAATCAATAGTAATACGCCGCCCCACAGCCCAATTCGTTTCCAAGGGATATTTTTTGCAGACGATTGTTTTTGTGTAGTGGAGGGCATAGAAAAGATTAAAAACAAAGTATGTGTAGAAATAGTATCTCTCGAAATTGAAATTAGTTCAATGTGCGCCTTGATTGCTTGGGCGGTGGCAGACCCTTCTTTTTTTAGAAAGAAAGGCCTGCGAGGCAGAAACAATCGTTGGAGTAGTGGTTATTTTTTGAGTTCAGCGTCAATTGCTTGCTGAAAATCAGAGAGCGGTCGTGCACCGACGACGAGTTTGCCATTTACAAATGTGGCCGGAGTTCCTTGGACACCTTTCGCTACACCTTCTTGGTAATCTTGTTGCACTTTAGCAGTGAATTTTCCAGAATCAAGACAGGTGTTAAATGTGGTGGCGTTGAGACCAATTTCTTTCGCCCATTGTTTTAAGGATTCAAAGCTTAGTGCCTGTTGATTTTCAAACACCTTGTCGTGGAATTCCCAGAATTTGTTTTGCTCACCAGCACATTCAGATGCCTCAGCTGCTTTTATCGCATAGGGATGAATTTCGCTTAAAGGAAAATGTTTGTAGACGATACGAACTTTGTTGCCATAGGTGGCGGCAATTTGTTTGAGCGTGGGGTAGTGGCGGCTGCAGTAAGGACATTGAAAATCAGAAAACTCAACCAAGGTTACAGGCGCATTAAAGCTGCCGAGGATATGATCTTCTTTGGTAATGGTGAACGATTGTACTGGTGGTGGTGTGTTCGCGTCAGCACCGCTTGGTTGTGGTTGAGCTTGTGCCTGCCCGTTAGGAATAGCGATGGTGTTTGTGCTTGGTCGACGCAGGAGTACTACCGCGAGAGTGATGTTGATGATCAGCGAGAGTATGCTGAACGCACTCAAAAAACCAACGAACATAAGAGCGGCGGGTGATAAGCTCCAGATGCCATTGTGGGTTGGGGTAGAGGAAGGGGTTGACATAGGTGAAGGGGTTGGGTCAATTTTTAATGTTTCGTAGGGGCCCGTTTTATGCACGGTGGTTAGAATTACATTTTCGTTCACGATGGTTTCATCGTAAGCAGCGGCACCTTTTTTTGATTCAAAATTTACTTTGGCATTGAGCACGCCAGGAATTTGTTTAAGCATTTTCTCAAGCTGCGCTGCGCCGGCGAGATCAGCAAGGCCAATGATTTGAAACGTGACTTTTTGCATAGGCAAAAATAAATAAAAAAATAAATTAATATTATAAGGCTTCAATCACTCCGTTATACATTCCCATCGAGCAACTAAATTTGTATTTTCCTGGTCGCGTTACTTCAAATTCCTTCACACTCGTTTCTCCCTGGCGTAAAATTATTTTATCGTTAAACAGCTCCCTGGCGATAATGACATTTTCACAGCCGCCGGCTCCTTGATCGGTAATTTCCCAGCGCACTGGTTTTCCAGTACGGATTTTAAAGTAATTAGGAGAATAGGCTCTCGGTATGGCGTTCATTTTGAGAAGTTGTTTTCCGTTGATGAGTGGAGCAAAGGCAGTGCCATCGTCTGCACGAGTGTGTACACCAAAAGATAGATCGTTTAGGCTTGGTAATCCGAGTAGATTAAATTCAGAATTGATGGTGTAAAGAGAAAAAAAGAGTACCACAAATCCGGCAACTAAAGAAAAATAGCGTGAGAAGCGCGGAGTGGAAGCAAAAGAAATACTGCCAAGACCAATTGTAAGCAGAGTGGGGAGGGTGCCTAGGGCAAAGAAAAACATGATGAGCCCACCGTGCCAGGCTGCGCCAGAGATAAGTGCAATTCCTTGAACAATGAGAGTGAAGCCACACGGAAGAAAAAAAGTGGCTGCGCCCAAAAAGAATGGCATCAATCGACCAGCAAAATTTTTTTCGTCAGTAAGTTGTGTGGTAAATTTTTTTGGCAAATGAAGTTGTATTTTTTGAAAAAAAGGAATTTCTAACATTTGCAACGCAAGCACGATCATTAAGAGTGAAACAAAAATAGTGAGAATAGAAGTGGTGGTAAGAGAAGGTGAAATGAGATTTCCTACTGTTCCAAGAATCATTCCACCAAGACCATAAGCGGTGAGACGCCCCGCATTAAAAAGTAGGTGAGGTTGCATCCGGCGAAGACTTGAGACCTCGTTACCGTAGGTGGAAGACCACTTTTTTGACAAAGAAAGTACGAGCCCGCCTACCAGAGCCGCGCAGGTAGAAAAACTTGCGATAAGACCAAAGATGGTAAAAGAAAAAAGTGAAGAGGTGTTCGTGAGGGAAAGTCGTGATGCCAATCCTTGAGTGTTTAACCACAAGAAACTAATAAGAAAGATAAATGCGATACAAAAAGCGCGCCACCATTCTTTGTCTAAAAAAGGCTGGGTCTTTTTTTGAGAGAGAGAAAAATGATAACCCTCATTTTTAAAAAGAGTATCAAGGGAACTGATTTCTGGTGCCGTGCCCGAGTGAGTGATGGTAAGCGTGCCGTGTGTAGTTGAGGCCTCAACGAGATGCACTCCCGGCAGAGTTGAGATTTTTTTCTCAAGTATGATTTCACAGGCGGCGCAGTGGAGGCCGGTGACAAAGTACAGCTGTTGTGCAGTAGCTGCAATCTCCTCTTTTTGGAAAGAAATGTTTTTTTCTCGAAGAAGGGTGAGAACTGAATTCTTGGCGGTTTCAGAAGCAAAAGAAACAAAACAGCGATTTTTTTTGGGATTAAAACGTATTTCTTTCACTTCTCCAAGAACAGAGAGTTCGGTTTCAAGAGAAGTGCTGACCTCGACGGAAAGAGGGGGTTCAAAATGCAAAATAATGTGTGTCATAGCAGTGTGAGAATCTTTTTAGTGCGAACGGTTTGAAGAACAAGTTGTTACTTTATCCCATGATGAAAACAAAAGAGGAGTGCTGAGAGTTTGATTAAAGGTGCATTGATGCACTGTCGAAGAAGGTGTTTGGCGGGCAAAAACGAGGGGAATAAAAGCTTGGGCAAAAAGTAAAATGCTTGCTATGACCGCAAAAATTGCATACCCAATTTGTCGGAAAGAATGGGGCGTAGCTTTGGTTGAATTAGTGAGGCGGTCGATGCGAGCTTCGAGCGTCGAAAAAGCAGCCGTGGTGCTCGTAGAAAAAAATGACGTACCTCCAGTTGAAATAATTTTGAGCAGTGCGCTTCCTAGGGTGTGGGGGGAAACCTCTTTGAGGGCGCCATTGTCGGCCGCAAATTCATGAGCAAGTTCCATTTTTTTAAGAAGGAGTTCGCGTGCAGGGATATACCACCAGAGTGCTAAGAGGCTGCGCAGTAAAAGTGTGCGGAGGGGATGTTTTTCTTCTTGATGAATTTTTTCGTGCGTGAGAATAGCGGTGATTTCTGAAGGGGTGCAGTGTTGAAGTATTCCTTTTGAGAGATAAATGGTAGGTCGAAAAAAACCAATCGTGCAGGCAAAAGAACGTTCGTCATTGGGTACATACACTTGAATATTTGGGGAGGTAAAAGATGCGCTAAAGCTATGGGCGCGAAGTCGTCGTTCAAGACGCGCAGAACGCCAGATTTCAATGAATAAAGAATATACTGCGAATATAAGACCGCTTCCAATGAGAAAGAGAGTAGCTAAGAGAGCGCGGTGTCCAGAGCTGATTAAAAAAGAGGTAAAAGAACTAAAGATTCCTTGGCAGCAAGAAGCAAGAAAATTTTGCCACTCAGTGCGGAGGTAGGTGTTGCCAAAAAAAAGCGCTTTTGCGCCGAGTGCAATTGTGGTTACCAGAAAAAAAATAAGAATTTTTTGTAGAGAGATGCGTTTGAAAAAAATCATACTAGTGTGGGTCGAGAGTATCTACAAATTGTTTTAATTTTTTTACTGTTTCTTCGTCAAGCTCATTTTTCATATCGGCAAAATGAGCGACACTGAAAAGTGATGGATCATGGATGAGAGCACGTAGAAAATGGTGTGCAATCATTTTAGTAAAGTCTTTGTACGATATTGTGGCGTGGTATAAAAATACACCTTCTTTTTTTTCTTTAGCCAAAAGTTTTTTCTCCACTAGACGGTTCATGACGGTCATGGTGGCGTTGGTTGAGAGTGGTTTGTAGGCGTGGTGCAAGATGGTGCGCACACCTTGAACTCCTAAACCTTCTTTGTTTTCCCAAATGGCGTGCATGATTTTGGCTTCCAGTTCACCGAGTACTTTGCCTACTCCTTCTGCGCGGGGGTGGAAAAGCGAAGGAATGAATGAAGTCGCCATAGGGAAAAATAAAAAACAACACCCTTATAATACTACAGTGTGTAGTGTGATACAAGATGACTCGTGTGGATAAGAAAATATTCTTTTAACAGACACGGGTCGGTGTGTAAGAAAATTAAATGCGAGCACTTATTTTTTCTACCTGGGCGAGTAATTCAGCGTTGGAATATTGGGTGCGATCAATTTTTTGCCATATATTTGACGAGAGAGATTGGTCGTAGGGGCAAATTCTGCGCACCCAATCAACAAAAGGAGAGATATCGTTGGGGTTTTGTGGGTTGACTCGACTGTATTCAATTATTTCGGTGTTATAAATTCTATCGGTTGGCGTTTTTGATTTTTCTAGATCGTGGCATTCTTCGGCAGAAAGTCGTTCGATCAGTGTCTGGAAAGTGCGCATTACTTCACCGTGACAGACGATGATAATTCGGTTGTCTGTACATTCGCGATGGAGCGTGTTCATAATACCCGCACGAATACGTGTGCAGACCTCGGCCAGTGATTCGCCTTCTGGTGGATACCAATAAAAACGATGGAGTGCGCGTTGGCGCAAATGTTCAGGAAAGCGTTCTTGGCGTTCATTTTCAGGCATCACCTCCATTATGCCTTTGTCACGCTCGCGGAGTCCGTATTCAATTCGCCACGACGCACCATCAAGCTCAAGATGAGCGGCTGTTTCGAGCGCTCGTACGTAGTTGGAGCAGTAGTATCGGTCAAAATGAGTGTGTCCATTTTCTTTTAGCCATTTTCCGGCAATTTTTGCTTGTTCAATACCAAGTGAAGTTAGCCGCCAACTGGAACCATGGCGATTGCGAAATTCGGGTGTGAAGGCACTGTTATCACCTTTTCGAGAAAGCTCGTTTGCTTTGTTGCCTTCTGACTCACCGTGGCGAACAAGAACAAGATGAAGAGGGAGGGACATAGGTAGTGTGTGGTTACAATAGGCTGAAGAACAAAATAACCCTTTGCAGGGTTATTTTAAGAGTGGTCTTTTATTCAGTGGCGAGAGGTGCTTCCTCAGTAGCCGCTCCGGGTTCGCCGGTTTCTTCTTCTGGCGGTTCGCCTTTTTCAGTTACTTCCCAGACCGCGTCTTTAATTTGTTTGAGCAATTTGGGGTTTTCGCGTAAGAATCGTTTGGCACTTTCTCGGCCAACACCAAGTTTTTCTTCTTTAAACATGTAGGAGTTGCCTTTTTTATCTACCACTCGATAGGTGACCGCAGTATCAAGCACATCGCCTGAAACAGATATACCTTCGTTATACATGATGTCAAATTCACAGGTTCTAAACGGAGCGGCCACTTTGTTTTTAACCACCTTCACTTTTACTCGGTTGCCGATAATTTTGTCGCCCTGTTTAATTTGGGCCGCGCGACGAACCTCAACACGCATGGAGGCATAAAATTTTAAGGCCACACCGCCGGTGGTTGTTTCTGGATTGCCAAACACAATGCCAATTTTTTGGCGGGTTTGGTTGATGAAAATTACGGTTGTTTTAGATTTACTAATAATACCAGTGAGTTTGCGGAGTGCCTGACTCATAAGACGGGCTTGGAGACCCATGTGTTGGTCACCCATTTCACCTTCGATTTCTGCTTTTGGCACAAGTGCTGCCACCGAGTCGATGACAACTACGTCAACCGCATTGGAACGCACCAGTGTTTCCACAATCTCAAGTGCTTGTTCTCCGGTGTCAGGTTGTGAAATGAGAAGCTCGTCAACTTGTACGCCAATTTTTTTGGCGTAGTCGGGGTCGAGGGCGTGTTCGGCGTCGACGAAGGCCGCAATGCCGTGCATTTTTTGGGTTTCAGCAACAATGTGTTGTGCGAGAGTGGTTTTACCACTGGCTTCTGGGCCGTAAATTTCTACAATGCGTCCACGTGGTACGCCACGTACGCCGAGAGCGATGTCGAGTGACAAACAGCCGGTAGGAATCACATCAACTTGCATGGTTTTGGCTTCGCCAAATTTCATGATTGATCCTTCGCCAAAGCGGGTTTTGATTTGCTCAATTGCGCTTTCGGCTGCTTTTAATTTTTCTTTTACCTCTTCAGAGATAGATGCTTTCGCCATAGAAAACAATTAGATTAAAGCTCAAGAACTAAGAATTAAGCAAAAATTAATCGCGCCTAATTCTTTGATCTCGAATCGTCGCCCAAACTCACTGTACCTAAGCCTTTTTTTAATACCACATGACGAGTGAGTGAGCTTGTTTTACTGCCATGTTTTTTGGCCGCTACCACGGTAATGGTGTTTAAACCTTGAGCCAAATTAATAGTCAGAGAAAAATGACCTTTTTCGTTTACGACAATGTCCTGGCCGTTTACTAAAAGTTTTGTCTCTGGTTCAGTACTTCCCTGAATGAGGGTGTTGGCGCTTCCAGTGATCTCGCCCTCGTTTGGGGAAAATAGACTTAATGCAGGCGGTTTGAGGAGTGTATTTACTTGATTGATTGAATATCCTACAAATAAGACCACAAACCCTGCGATGAGACTGTTTTTTACCAAGAGGGAAATTGATCCAAAAGGAATTTTAGAGAGCTTGGTGGGAAGTTTGGTGAGAGTCGAAAGACCGTCGAGGCCACCTTGTTGGGTAAGCCTTGTAACACATTCCTCGCTTGAGAGACGTAAAAACTCTGCAAGTTGTTTTACGTAGGCCAGTCGATAAAGGCGTGATTTTGGTAACCGAGCGAACGCATTTTCTTCAAGCGCGGTGATGTAGCGAGGTGAAAGTCGCAATTGCGCAGCAAGTTCGGTCAAAGACATTTTTCTTTGTTCCCGTGCCCGGCGAAATAGTTGACCGATAGTGACCGTTTCTTCTAATTTTTTAAAACAGAAAATGGCCATACGTCATTTAACTTTTCAAAAATTGCGCAACGACTTTGAGGGATAAAAGAGAAAAGAAACTACGGTGAAGAGTTGGTAGTGTTGGAAGGTGGGTCAAAAACTGTTCCGCCCGCATCCATGGTTTGTTCGTCTTCAGGTAATTCTTCTTCTGCTTCAGGGCGAAGATGTTCAGTAAACAACTCGCGTGGTTTTGCTCCATCAGCCGGTCCTACTATACCAGCTTCTTCTAGTTCGTCAAGCAGACGCGCAGCACGAGCGTAGCCCACTTTTAATCGTCGTTGGAGCAGGGAAGCGCTGGCTTTTCCTGATTCCACAATTATTTTTTTAGCATCGTCAAACAAAGAATCTTGGGTGTCGCTGGCGCCGCCAAACATATTCACGGTGCCAAGTGAGGAGGCTTTCGCCACAATAGATTCGTCGTAAACGGGCGGTTCATCACCTTTCAGATAATTCACCACCTTTTTTAATTCCTCTTCTGATACATAGGCACTTTGTACGCGCCGTGGTTTAGAAAGATCTGCCGTAAGAAATAACATGTCGCCGCGTCCGAGTAATTTTTCAGCACCGGAGCAGTCTAAAATGGTGCGTGAATCAATGAGTGACGCCACAGAAAAGGCCATACGTCCAGGAATATTTGCTTTCATAAGACCGGTGATAACCTCAACACTCGGGCGTTGTGTGGCAACCACGAGATGAATACCCACCGCACGTGCCATTTGTGCCAAGCGAATGATTCCGGCTTCAACTTCACTTGCCGCCATGGCCATGAGATCGGCCAGTTCATCGATTACAAATACAATGAAAGGCAAGGGTTCGGCTGCTTCTTTGTTGTACGTTCCAATGTCGCGTTTTCCAGCCGCAGCTAAAAGATCAAAGCGA
Organism: uncultured Gammaproteobacteria bacterium; assembly: GCA_964444705.1. Taxonomy (GTDB): domain Bacteria; phylum Patescibacteriota; class Patescibacteriia; order Magasanikbacterales; family GWA2-37-8; genus CAYUHX01. The sequence goes on from CAYUHX010000002.1 coordinate 39,068, forward strand.
CGTTCCATTTCACCAATTGTCCATTTAAGTGCATTCACGGTTTTGGCTGGATCGGTAATCACAGGCGTTAACAAATGTGGAATGCCGTTGTAAAGCGTGAGTTCTACACGTTTGGGATCAACCATGATAAAGCGCAATGTTTCTGGAGTGTTTTGATAAAGAAGGCTGAGAATGAGTGTGTTGATACCCACCGTTTTACCTGATCCAGTCGCTCCGGCGATGAGTAGGTGAGGCATTTTGGGTAAGTCGGCCAAAATAGTCGTGCCCGATACGTCTTTTCCAACTGCCACATACATGGAGTGATCACGTTTTTGAAATTCAGGGCTTTCAAATAATTCACGCAAAGAAACCATGGCCACTTTTTGATTTGGCACTTCAATTCCTACCAATGATTGGCCGGGAATGGGCGCTTCAATACGAAGCGGGTGCGCAGCGAGCGACAAAGCAAGATCGTTTTGGAGGGCGGTGATGCGAGTAAGTTTAATTCCTTTGGCTGGTTTGAGTGAATACTGTGTCACCGTGGGCCCCACACGCACTTCGCCCATTTCTACTTCAATGCCAAAATTTTTGAGCGTCTCTTGAATCATGACGGCGTTGTGGCGGATATCGCCCGAAGTAGGTTTGCTCTTAGAAGAAACAAGAAGATCGAGTGAGGGAAGAGCTTTCACGTTGCTTGCTTTAGGCACACCCACCGGAATGAGAGGTTTTGGTTGGGGTAAAGTAGCGGGTTCAGGAGCTGATTTTTTGAGAGTAGCGGCAGATACTGGTTTTCGTTCAAAATGGTGATCTTCAACCGGTTCGTCTTCTGCGGCGTCGTCGGTCGTTTCTTCATCAGGCACTGTTTCGTGCTCCCCTTTAATACGAAAGGAAACATGATCTTCTTCTTTGTGAAAGACTGTTTTAGCAGCAGCAAATAGTTGGCTAAAAAACCAACCCACGTACCAAACCAAGCGGTGGGGTAATGATAAAAGACTGGTAAGTGTGGTGTTAAAGATAATAATGAGCGCTGCCAGAAATAACCCTGAGAGAATGAGGAGTCCACCCCAATAACCAATAAATTTGGCGAGTGGCCAGGCCAAGAGTAGTCCCACCACACCACCACCATAGCCGCTGCGGGCGAGAAGAGGCATCTCTTCGAGCGGTTTAGAAAGGTGAACCAATCCATTGAAGCTCAAAAAAAATAAAATGCCGCCAATGAGTTGTGCGGGTTGGTAGGTATATTCGGTTTCTTTTAAAAGCAAAATAGCAATAAGGGTAAGTACTGCGGGAAAAACATAGCGCACCTCACCAAACGCAATAGCCAGAAGAGCGTTGATAAATTCGCCCATCACGCCAGCGTAGGAAAAAAAACTAAGGAGGGCGAGACCGCTTACGATAAATAAAAAAAGAGCCAGCAAGCCGCGGCTGATTTCGGGGTTAAGGTTAAAGCGTTCAGAAAAAGTTGCTTTTTGTGGGCGAACTCGAGACATAGAATATTTAAAAGTTATCGTAGTATAGCATGAATAGACAGCAGATTGTAGATAAACAAAAACAGACTTTACACAAAAGTCTGTTTAGAAGAGCGTGGAGCACGCTCGTGGTAACGTATCTCATCTCATTCCGCTACATCTGAATTTAAGCTTTAAATTTAGATGTAGGTGGCGGAACGAGGAAGTGGGCTCGAGTGGGGAGAAGCCACCTCGGAGCCGGCGCGGTGGCTCCTAGAACTCGGCGGCCGTGCGGCCGATTCCTCGGCAAAGGGGGTCGCGCTGGTCGGTGAATTCATTTATGTTCACCGCCGGGTCCCCGATTTGCGCCCTGAACGCGGCCTCGTCGATCAGCAGGTCGCGCGAGCTACACGGTGATACCTTCACCGAGTTGGCATAAGGGTTGTCACCATGGTCCAGAAACAACCCTTCGGTGGGGAAGCTGATGAGTTCGTGTTCGCACACCCAGATGGGCTGGGTGGGGATGTTGATGCTCTTCAGCAGAGCCACCATAAAGCCCACACTTCCGTGACAGCCCGCGGTCCAGTGTTGGACCCCTGCGTCTGGATTGTTGGTATCAATAGTACCTTCAATGATTGCGCCCAGCGGTGCGAATCCTGCATACCCCCATACTGCTAGATGGTTGGTGTATGAGGATGGCCCATAGTAATGCGTCATCATGTGCCGCATCCAATCAATCAGGTTCACAATTGTGCTTAGGCGATTTTCACCGACTATTCCCTGGCTCGCAAGCCAGTTGTACAGCGCTCGTGGGGGCGCGTAGGGTGTTTGTGCGCGGTTATCTTTTGTGAAATAAGGTGTGCCTATTTCACTCGTCCCAACCGTGTAGACTACGGGAGAATATTCGAGCCGCCACCCAATGGCCGCGCTGTCAAACAGTTCTCGGAGTTGTTCGTCGTTGTACCCGGTGATGCTCCACCCAAGGGTAGTGGAGGTCTCGAGCGCGAGCGAGAAGCCCACTTGGGCAACATAAAGTCGCCACATGTAGGTTTCTTCGAACTCCTTCGCAACTTTGCAGTTTGGGCAACGATCGCCGTTATTATTGTTCGACGGCCTATCGGTCAGACCATCGGCGATGAAGCCTACAGGCGTTGCTCCACCCCGTAGCCAGTCGTAGGCGGTTTTGTAGGCGGTTTCGAGGTCCGCCTTTTGGACAGTCGACCATTTGGTGTAGTTTTGTTTTTCGCTATCTGTCGGCGGTGTGTAGGCGTTAAGAGACGCCTGAGCGTGCTGCCACTTGATGGCCGTTGCCACCTGGGGGTGGTTGGCTAACCACTGCGCCGCGGTTGGTGGTTTGCTTGGAATGATTACTACCGGTGGGTCATCCGTGGGTCGTTCGCCCATGTCTGCGACCGATGGTGGCCGCTCTTGATTTGTGGGGCTTGGCCCGCAAGCGGTGGTGCAGAAAAGCCAGAAAAGAATCAGACCAACGAGACGTTGCATGGTTTTGATCTCCAAATTTCGGGCTCATGGCCCGGGTAGGGGTGATTTGGGGTGAAGTAATAATGCACCGGCATCTTAATTGTAAGATAATAATGGTGCGTTATCACGGATAAAAAGAGCCAAGATTTGACACTAGCACAAAAATGAAAAATGTCAAGTCTAAGAAGGTGTTTTTTATCTTAATTAAGCAAAATAGTGCGTATTTAAAAAAATAAAAAACCCGAGAATATCGGGTTTAGCTTTTTTCACCATTAAGCTGCGGGAAGATCTGCATGTTAAGCGCGAGTCGGATTCCAAAAAACGGCTCCTTTAAAACATGAGACACATTTTAAGGGAAAAAAGATTGTTTTAGGATTCTAATTCGATTGAAACATCAAATCTACCGCAACTTATTAGTGAAAAATATGAAAAAGGTTTGGTCATTGTAAGCTTCACCCTGCCGACTGTCAAGTGCGCTTAAAAAACGAAAAAATAACCAATAAATCGTATAAACTCGATTTCAACCTTGGGTATTTTTAAATCACTTGTTGATAAGTAAAGTAGGGCTGCAAATGCGAGTGGTGTTATTTTGGCATAATCTAGTTAAAAATAAGAATAAAATTGACAAACTAGCACTCGCTTGTTCTTCACTTGACACGCGGAAAATATCCGGCTAAAATGAATCCACTTTAGAGATGTGCAGAGGATTGGCATGGCAAGACAAAAAAGAGATCGATGTACTTTTTCGTCTTTTCATTCCAAGTCCCTCTCTTGCCTTATAAAGAGGTGTTTAATTATTTGAAACCCTTATTTAATGTGGTTAGAGAGTGATTATTTCCACCAAAAACCCTTTTAGGGTTTCATTTTGTTTTCTTTAAAAAAATTAGTTTCAATCATAATTTCATCCTTCTTTAAAACTATGTCTATGAAGGTACCTATTTTTAAAAAGCAGCCAGTGAAGGGTCGGGAGCGTAAATTTTTTACGCCAGTTAAAAATTGCCCACTACCCGATTTGATTGAAATTCAAAAAAATTCCTACCAATGGTTTTTGCAATCAGGAGTTAAAGAATTGTTCGAAGAAATTTCGCCGATCACTGATTTTACCGGTCGTGATTTAGAGCTATCTCTCGACAGTTATTACCTCGACGAGCCACGTTTCGATGAGGTTACCTGTCGTGATCGCAACATCACCTACGAAGCCCCGCTCCGTGCGGTTGCTCGTTTGGTAAACAAACGTGACAAACAATCTAAAAGTCAAGAAATTTATTTAGGCGACATTCCGCTCATGACCAGCCGCGGCACGTTTGTGGTTAATGGTATTGAGCGCGTGGTTGTGTCGCAGTTTATTAGAAGTGCTGGTGCTTTTTTTACCGCTGAATCAGTGCGTGGTCGTCGTTATTATGGTGCAAAAATAATTCCAAATCGTGGTGCCTGGATTGAAATTGAAACTGATCTTAATAACGTTCTTTGGATTAAAGTTGATCGCAAACGCAAAGTAGCAGCTACATCGCTTTTGCGTGCGTTTGGTTATGAAGATGACGAAAAATTACTTGAATGTTTTAAAGATGTTGATGTCCACCCAACTATCAACTATGCCGAAGCGACCATCAAAAAAGATCTTGCAAAAAACATGGATGAGGGTTTGATCGAAGTCTATAAGAGAATTCGTCCGGGTGATTTGGCAACGGCCGACAATGCCAAAAGTTTGATCTACGCCATGTTCTTCAATTTTGATCGTTATGATCTTGGACGCGTTGGTGTGTACAAATTTAATACTAAATTTGATCTTGGTTACACCGAGGGTGATTATGACAAAAAAGAACACCGAGTACTTTCTGCCGAAAAATTGTTAGCGGTTTTGAAAGAAGTTGTTCGTCTTAATGTTACCCAAGAAGAACCTGATGATGTTGACCATCTTGGTAACCGCCGCGTGCGTGCGGTGGGTGAACTTGTGCAAAATCGTTTTCGTGTTGGTCTTTCCCGCATGGAACGCATCATCAAAGATCGCATGAGCACCTATGAGCTCGATCAGTTAACACCAAACAAGCTTATTAACGCCCGCCCAGTCACGAGTGCCATTCGTGAGTTTTTCATGAGTTCACAGTTGTCGCAATTCATGGATCAAACTAATCCTTTGGCTGAGCTTGAACACAAACGTCGTTTGAGTGCTCTTGGCCCTGGAGGTCTTGGCCGTGATCGGGCTGGGTTTGAAGTGCGTGACGTGCATACTACCCATTATGGCAAGGTATGTCCGATTGCGACTCCGGAAGGACCAAATATCGGTCTCGTTAACCATCTGGCAAGTTATGCCAAAATTAACGAATTTGGTTTTGTTGAAACAGCCTATCGAAAAATTTTAAAAGAAGTTGCCAATGAGCCACGTTTTACCGAGGGTGAAATTTTGCGTGGAGATCAAGGTGGTTTTAAAGATGGCACACCCATCACAAAAGATGTGGCTGAAAAATTGGCGAAAGTAAAAGTAGAAAAAATCTTGGTGAAATCTCGTCTTACTAGTGAAGTGGTGTATCTTAATGCCTTTAAAGAAGAAAAAGTAATCACTGCGGCTGCCAACACACGCACAGATGAGAAAGGTTATTTCCTTGATGGTACGGTGCCTGCTCGTGTGTACAGCAAACCAGGCGTCGCGCATGTGAACGACTTAGATTATATCGACGCAGCCTCGAATGAAATTGTGAGTATTGCCACCTCATGTATTCCTTTTCTTGAACATGATGACGCCACACGCGCACTCATGGGAACAAACATGCAGCGTCAGGCGGTGCCTTGTATTCGTCCGGAGCCGCCACTCGTGGGCACTGGCATGGAAAGAGATGCGGCTCGCTACACCGGTCAAATTGTGATCGCCGATGCTGATGGTGAGATCACCGAATTTGATGGTAAACACATTGTGCTTACCACTAAAAAAGGTGAAAAATTTGTCTATAATCTAAACAAATTCGTACGCTCCAATGCGTCAACATGTATTAACCAACATCCATGTGTGTCACTTGGTCAACAGGTGAAGAAAGGCGATGTGCTGTCAGACGGGCCTTCTATCAGTGATGGTGAGTTGGCACTCGGCCAAAATGTGCTCGTGGCGTATATGATTTGGGAAGGGTTCAACTATGAAGACGCCATTATTACTTCAGAAAAATTAGTACAACGCGACAGCTTCACTTCTGTACATATTGAAGATTATACTGTCGACGTGTGTGAAACCAAACTTGGACCAGAAGTAGTCACTGCTGATATTCCGAATGTCAGTGAAGAAAAATTAAAAAATTTAGACAGCGAAGGCATAATTCGTATCGGTGCCGAAATCAAATCTGGTGATATTTTGGTTGGTAAGATTACGCCAAAAGGTGAAACCGAGCTTAGCGCTGAAGAACGTTTGCTTCGCGCCATCTTTGGTGAAAAAGCTCGCGATGTACGTGATTCTTCTTTGTATCTTGAGCATGGCGAACACGGTAAAGTAATTGGTGTGCAAGTGTTTTCTGCCGAAAATGGCGACAAACTTGAACCAGGTGTCATTAAACGTATTCAAGTCACGGTGGCTGATCTCCGTAAGATTCAGGTGGGAGATAAGATGGCAGGACGCCACGGTAATAAAGGTGTGGTTTCGAAGATTGTTCCGGCTGAAGATTTGCCTTTCCTTGAAGATGGTACCTCCGTGGACATTGTGCTTTCCCCACTCGGCGTTATTTCTCGTATGAACTTGGGGCAATTGCTTGAAACTCACCTTGGTCTTGCGGCGAATGCGCTGGGATATAAAGTCGCAACGCCGGTATTAGACGGGTTAAACGAAGAGCAAATTAAGAGCGAGCTTGAAAAAGGAGGCTTTCCTCTCAATGGACAAGTGCAGCTTTATGATGGACGTACCGGTGAACCGTTTGATCACAAAACGACCATTGGTTACAAATACATGCTCAAACTCAACCACATGGTTGAAGATAAAATTCACCAACGTTCAATTGGTCCATACAGCTTAATTACACAGCAACCGCTTGGTGGTAAGGCTCAATTCGGTGGTCAGCGTTTCGGAGAAATGGAAGTGTGGGCACTCCAAGCGTATGGTGCCGCACACACCTTGCAAGAAATGTTAACGATCAAGTCAGATGACGTACCAGGCCGCTCTAAAGCATATGAGGCTATCATTAAGGGCGAAAAGGTAAGTCGAGTCAACATTCCTGAATCATTCAACGTGCTTGTACGCGAATTGAAAGGTTTGTGTCTCGATGTGAGCTTGCTCAAGAAAACAGAATCCGGTCAGTATGTTCCAGCAGAGGATTTGAAAACCCAAGAAGAACGAACTGCACAAAAAGAAGACATGCCGCTTTAGTCTTATTCTTTTGCAATCTTTGTAACCTTACCTCTTATGCGCGACCAATTACATTCCATGGATTTTGACGCCATCCGCGTAACCCTTGCCTCTCCTGAGCGTATCCGAGAAGGATCGCATGGCAAGGTAGAAAAACCAGAGACAATTAACTACCGCACGCAGAAGCCAGAAAAAGGCGGTTTGTTTGCGGAAGAAATTTTCGGGCCGATTAAAGATTACGAATGCTATTGTGGTAAATATAAAAAAATTCGTTACAAAGGCATTGTGTGTGACAAGTGTGGTGTTGAAGTAACCCACTCATTGGTGCGCCGTGAACGTATGGGTCATATTGAGCTCATTGCGCCAGCTGCCCATATTTGGTTTTTGCGTTCGGTGCCGTCTAAGGTTGGTCTGATTCTTGATCTCTCGGCGCAATCTCTTGAGAAAGTCATCTACTTTGCTTCGTTTGTCATTATTCATGTTGACGAAGAAACCAAGAAACAAACATTCGACTTGTTGCGTCAGGAATATAAATCAAAAAAGAAACAGCTGGAAAAAGAATTAGCGACATATCTTGAGACCGCAGGTAAAGAAAAAGAGAAAGGCAAAGACGATGGGGCAGCTGAGTTTGAACGCAAAATAAAAGCGCTTGATTTAGATTTTACTCAAGCCGAAAAAGAATTGAAAGAACTTCAAGTAATGAAAATTATTTCAGAAAACAAATATCAGGAGCTCTCTCTGCGCTATGGTCATTTGTTTGAAGCATCTATTGGTGCCGAGGCGGTGTATACTTTGCTTAGTCGAATTAACCTTGAAGAAACAATTAAAAAACTAGAAGACGAGCAAGCCAAAGCTAAAGGGGCTAAATTGGAAAGAATTATCCGCCGCCGCAAATTATTGCGCAGCTTGCTTTTCACCAAAATTCGTCCGGAATGGATGGTGCTTAAAGTGTTGCCGGTTATTCCTCCAGATTTGCGCCCAATGGTGGCGTTGGACGGTGGTCGTTTTGCCACATCCGATCTCAACGATTTGTATCGTCGCGTAATTAATCGCAACAATCGCTTGCGTCGCTTGCTTGAACTTGATGCTCCAGAAGTGATTTGTCGCAATGAAAAAAGAATGTTACAGGAAGCAGTTGATGCGCTCATCGACAACAACGCCCGTCATTCCAAAACGGTCACCGCTTCAACCGGTCAAAAAAGACAGTTGCGTTCCTTGGCAGATATTCTTAAAGGTAAACAAGGTCGTTTCCGTCAAAACTTGCTCGGTAAACGTGTGGACTATTCTGGTCGTTCTGTTATCGTCGTCGGTCCGCAGCTTAATATGGACGAATGTGGTTTGCCGAAACGCATGGCCCTCGAATTATTCAAGCCATTCATCATGAGCGAAGTTATTCGTCGTGAGCTGGCACACAATGTGCGCAGTGCGAGCCGCTATATCGAAGCAGGCAGCCCTGAAGTGTGGGATATTTTAGAAGAGCTTACCAAAAATACGCGCGTCATGTTGAATCGTGCGCCAACGTTGCATCGTTTAGGTATTCAGGCTTTTCATCCACGCTTGATTGAAGGTAAAGCCATTCAACTTCATCCTTTAACCTGTACTGCTTTTAACGCCGACTTTGATGGTGACCAAATGGCAGTGCATTTGCCACTCACCGACGAAGCGCGTTGGGAAGCAGAGAACCTCATGGCCGCAGAAAAAAACTTGCTCAAACCGGCAACTGGTAAAGTTGTGGCCACTCCAAAGCAAGACGTAGTGTTTGGTTGTTATTATCTTACTAAATATCTTCTTCAAGACACCGCGCCAGTGACCAAAATATTCTCTTCTGAAAAAGAAGCTAAATTAGCTTACAAAACTCGCGCGATCACTTTGCATCAACGCATCAAAGTGCGGTTCACCAGCATGGAAAAGTTTCCTGAGGGCACCAATCATATTATTGAAACATCTATCGGCCGCGTGCTCTTCAATGAAATCATCCCACCGAAATTGCCGTATTATAATGAAGTCATTACGGTTAAAAAACTTGGCAACATTATCTTGCTCTGTCTTGAAATGTATGGCCAAGAATACACCGCACATTTCTTGGACGAATTAAAAAATCTTGGTTTCCGCTACATTACCAAATCTGGCTTCTCGCTGGGTATGGATGATTTTCCAAAGATTCAGGGAAAACAAGAATACATTGCTTCAGCCGATTCCAAAATTGTGGAAATGGAACAGCAATATCAAGAAGGTTTGCTCACGCAAGCTGAACGCCATGCTACCATTATTGAAATTTGGACCGATGCCAAAAATAAAATTGCCGCTCGTAGTAAAGACTTCCTCGATAAGAATGGTCCAGTGTTCGCGATGATGGATTCTGGTGCGCGTGGTAGTGAAGCGCAGCTTACCCAAGTTACTGCTATGAAAGGTTTAGTGGTGTCGCCTTCTGGTGATATTATCGAGCTGCCAATCAAGGGTAACTTTAAAGAAGGTTTCAGTGTACTTGAATTCTTTATCTCTTCCCACGGTACGCGTAAAGGTTTGTCTGATACCGCACTTCGTACCGCGAATGCGGGGTACCTCACCCGTCGTTTGGTAGATGTGTCGCAAGATGTGGTAGTGGCCGAAGAAGATTGTGGTGACACTGTTGGTGAAATTTTTTCAACCGAGCAATCTAAGGAGATGGGTGAAAAATTAGCTGATCGCGTGTGGGGTCGCTATGTGGTGGCTGAAGTAAAAGTAGGTAAAGAGGTGATTGTTGAAGTTGGACAGGCTATTGATGATCGCGCTGCTCGCCGCATTGAAGAACTGGAAGTGTCATCTGTGCATGTACGAAGTGTGCTTCAGTGCCGTCTCTCTAAAACAGTTTGCCGCAGATGTTATGGTTTTGATTTGGCACACAATAAGCCCGTTGAGTTTGGAACTGCGGTGGGTGTTATTGCTGCTCAATCAATTGGTGAACCGGGTACACAGCTTACTCTTCGTACGTTCCATTCTGGTGGTGTGGCTGGAGGCGATATTACCCAAGGTTTGCCTCGCGTAGAAGAGTTGTTTGAGCTTCGTACTCCTAAACACCAAGCTTTTTTGGCTACGGTTTCCGGCAAAATTGAAATTGAAGACGCTGATGGAAAAATGATTATTGGTCCAACAGGCAAGAAAGTTTTTGAAGGCCGCAGCGGACAAAAAATTGTACGCGTGCATTTTGAAGGTATGGATGAAATGACCATGAAGTATAAATCTGAAGATGAAATTCGGGTGAAGGATGGTGAGCGCGTCGCAAAAGATCAGGTACTCTTGGTACGCGGCAGTACTGGTGAAGAAATTATGGCCAAGTATAGTGGTCAGGTAAAATTTGCCAAAAATCAAATCAGTTTGGTGTACGAAGGTCCGCGTGTGCATGAGCATGTAGTGCCGATGGGGTATAAAATCATGGTAAAAAATGGTGATATGGTAGAAAAAGGCGATCGCTTGACTGATGGTAGTATTAACCTCCAAGAATTACATGAATTAAAAGGACGTGCTGCGGTACAGCGCTATATCTTAGAAGAAGTACAGTCAATTTATTCTTCTCAAGGTCAGAAAGTGAACGACAAGCATGTAGAACTCATTATTCGTCAAATGTTTAGTCGTGTGTATCTCGAAGATACTGGGGAAACTGAACTTATTCCAGGTGAGGTGGTTGAAAAACATCAGGTGGAATTGGCCAACAATTTGCTTAAGAAGGCAAGTGCCAAACAGGCTGTTGGGCGCGAACTCCTCCTTGGTATTAGTAAGGTGGCGCTTTCAACACAAAGCTTCCTCTCGGCGGCATCGTTTCAAGAAACCGCTCGCGTACTTATCAACGCTGCCTCAACCGGTAAGATTGATTATCTCGAGGGCTTGAAAGAAAATGTGATCATCGGTCGGCTCATTCCAGTGGGCACTGGTTTTAAATCTCCCTTTACCGCTGACGTAGTAAAAAATGGCTAAAATTTTAGCTGCTAAAACCATCTGTCTTCATGGCAGGTGGTTTTTTTATTAGCTTGTTTTTTATATTTTTTTGGCGTAAAATAGGTTAAACTATGGATAAAAAATATATATTCACCACGGTAGTACTGGTCGCTAGTGCTAGTTTTCTCGCTTTTGTTTTAAAAACCACTAGTGCTGATTTTTTGTCAGCGAATGCCAAATCAGCGGCCAGAAATAGCATTATCGGTATGCGTGAAACCGCTGATGTGCGCTCGACTACATTGGGCGCTTCTTCGACAAAGATGGTTCTACCGTCTTCAACCATCGTTTCGGCACTAATTTCTGATGAGGATGAGCATGTCGACGAAACGAAGGCGCTTTTAGCCGCGATTGAAAAACAGTCTCCCGAAACAATAGTAGTGTTTTTAGATTCTTTGATTGGTGAATCGTCTAGTGTTAAAACACGTTTTACCACAAATACACCAGCGGCAAATTCCGTCGCATTTATTACTCGTTTTTTTGAGCGCATGCACGAGCAAACAACCGCGCCGATAGAAAATAAAGAAATAATAAACGAGCAACCAAAACTTATTTCACAACTTCAAGCAATATTTCCCGCAGCCACAGTGGTGCCAGTTGTTGTAGAAAATAAGATGAGTACAACCACTTTGCGTGAATTTGCACGTTTGCTTGCTAAAAATTTGCCTGAAAAAAGTGTAGTGCTTGCACGTGTACGTTTTTTGCCACAACGATCACCGGCAGTAAAAAAATTTGCTGCAGAGGTTTTTGAAAATGTACTTAAAACCGGGAATGCTGAGCGATTGGCCCGAACGCATATAGCTGATTCAGCAGGGCTATACACATTGTTCCAATTTAACGCCTACGCAAAAGCTCAGACATTTTCACCGGTTGTTTTTATTGACACGCCAAATAGCACTTTTTTTCCTTTAGGCTATTTTTCTTCTGGGGCGCCAGATGACACCACTCTTGTTGGGGTGCATTTTTTTGGTGACATCATGCTTGATCGCAATGTGGCAAAAGCTATGGGTAAAAAGGGTCTTGAATATGTATTCGAAAAAATGATACCACCAAAAGATACTTTTTTAACTGGAGCCGATTTTGTGATTGCTAATTTAGAAGGTCCGTTTGCCAAGGCTCGGGTGAAAACAAGCAAATCAATTGCGTTTCGTTTTGATCCCGCTCTTGCGCCACAATTAAAAAAATATGGCTTTTCTGGATTTAGCTTGGCCAACAATCATAGCCTGGATATGGGACTAAAAAATGTTGATTTTACTCGCCGTCTTCTTGAAGAAAATGGGCTCGGTCATTTTGGTGATCAGATTCGAGAAGGGGCAGAGTATACATGGTTTGCCCGTGTGCCCGGCACAACAACGACCATTGCGTTTGTGGGCATTAATACTACCGATCACTCAATTGAACGGGCGAAAGTAAAAAACGCATTGGCCGAAGCTCGCAAAAAAGCAACGTATGTTTTTGTGATGATGCATTGGGGAGTTGAATATAAACAAGTATCAAGAATTGACGAACGTAATTTGGCACACCTGTTACTTGATGAAGGAGCAGATGCCATTATTGGTGCACATCCACATGTGGTGGAAGAGATGGAATTGTATAAGGAAAAACCAATCTTTTATTCGCTGGGGAATTTTGTGTTTGACCAATATTTTTCTAAAGAAACCCAGGAAGGTTTGAGTGTTGGTCTCACTTTTGAAGAGGGAAAGGTTAAAAATATTTATCTCTTTCCGTTCGCCGAAGAAAAATCTCAGCCGCAGCTGATGGAAGGAAAAAGAAGAGATGATTTTTTGGAGTGGTTTAGTACAAGTAGTCGTGTGGGAGGAAAAAAAATCGAACAGGGAAAAATATAATTTATTATTCTATGTCAGGTCACAGCAAATGGCATAATATTCAAGGGCGAAAAGGCAAACAAGATGCGCTTCGCAGCAATTTGTTTACCAAACACGCCAAAGCAATTGCGCTCGCGGCGCGGAAAGGCGGTGTTGATCCAGCGACAAATTTTTCATTGCGTTTGGCCATTGATCGATCACGTGCCGATGGCATGCCAAAAGACAATATTGAACGCGCGGTGAAACGCGGCGCAGGCGACTCGGGCGAAGCTGAGATGGAAGAATATATCTACGAAGCGTTTGGCCCGGGTGGGGTGGCAATTATGTTGAAAGCAGTGACCGATAATAAAAATCGGACTATTTCTGATGTGAAACACATTATGTCGGTTCATGGTGGCTCGTTTGCCAGTGCGGGCAGTGTGCAATGGATGTTTACAGAGTGCGGTCTTGTGACTATTGGTACAGAGTATTTGGCAAATGGGCGCCTCGAGCTTGAGCTCAAACTTATTGAAGCTGGTGCTGAAGATATCACCGATGTTCCAGAAGGGATTGTAGTGAAAAGCAAGGTAGAACACTTGCAAAAAATACTTCATGAGTTAAAAGAATTGCAGATTACGCCACTGCGTTCGGGAATTGAATGGGTGGCGAAAGATGTGGTGATGGTCGATCAAGAAACCGGAAAAAAATTAGAAGACTTGTTTGGCGCGCTGGAAGCACATGATGATATTGAAGACTATTTCACAAACGCAGGTTGAATTTCGTAAAAGAAAATGAGGTGTGTGTAAATGCTCAGTTGGTTTATTTTACGGAAAAGGATTCTGTTGTTCACGCTGAACAGTAATACTATATTGAATATATGACAGAAGTTAGGCATCTAGAAAAAGAAATTACATTTATTGAAGGACCGCATATTTTTTTAGATAAAAAAATTGCTGAAATTGATGAGCGTATTGCGGAGATAAATAGGGTGCTTGCACCTTGGCGGGCTTCGTTTCCCCAGCATGAGATGTATGAGCAGGATGAGTTGGGTGCTTTGCAGATTAGAAAAGATGTGGGAGAAGGGGTATTGCGGCAAAAAAGCGCCCTTGAAAAAGTGCAAAAAGAATTAGTGCTGCAACGACAATTGGAAGTCACCAAAAGTTGTCTGCTTGATTTTCAAAACCGCCTAAAGGTTTTAATTAAAACGGTTGGTGCGGCGCGAAAAGAAGCGCGAAAAAATATTGTTATTGATTTAATGAAGCAGAAGGGAATTGAAGATGTAAAACTCAATAAGTGGAAGCATGATTATCTTCGTGATTACGGTCGAGATGGTTTGGATGAGAAAAAATTTTTTGAAGCGAGTCAGTTGACGCAGCTTAGTATTAATCTCATTGTTGAGCGTATCGAATTGCTTGAAGAACTTGAAAACAGATTAAATGATATGCCGTGGCATTAATTCATGTCTATGAAATCAGCTGCAACTGTTTCTATTCTTGGCATTGATCCTGGTTTTGGGCGAATTGGCTATGGAGTGGTGGTGCAAAAAAAAGGAAAAGAATGGCAAGCGCTTGATTATGGATGTATAGAAACTAATCCGCGTGATTCTTTTTTAGAGCGTCTGGCTGAAATGCATCGTGAGATCACTAGGCTCATTGAGACATATCGGCCAGAGCGTTTGGCGGTGGAAGAATTATTTTTTTTTAAAAATGCAAAAACCGCCATTCAGGTGGCGCAAGCACGTGGTGTCATTTTGCTTACCGGTATTCAAAATGGACTTGAGGTTGATGAATTTACTCCACTTGAAGTGAAACAGGCCATCACCGGTTATGGCCGTGCTGAAAAAGCACAAATGCAAAAAATGGTTGCGGCTATTCTTGGAATTAAAGAGAAAATCACCTCTGATGACGCCGCAGATGCGCTGGCGATTGCACTTTGCGCCGGGCAAAGTTTGTGGGTAAAAAATCTTAGATCTTAATTCGCTATGGCTGAAAGAAAAATAGTACTCGTAGTTCCCAATGTACGGAGTGGGCATAATGTTGGGGCGATGCTTCGCACTGCCGATGGTGCTGGTGTAGCTAAAGTCTATCTTACAGGGTACTCTCCGTGCCCGCCGCATCCGCAGGTTGATAAAGTGTCGCTTGGTGCTGAAAAATTTGTTCATTGGGAGCATTGCCATCAAACAGGGCCACTGCTTAAAAAATTAAAAAAAGAGGGCTATACAATAGTTGCCTTGGAACAAACAAAGAACAGTGTTAGTATATATGAATGGAAACCAACTTTTCCTTTGGCCTTGGTGGTAGGAAATGAAAAAACGGGTGTGACAAAATCGTTGCGTTCGTTGTGTGATGTGATAGTTGATTTGCCTATGAGAGGAAAGAAAAATAGTTTAAATGTAAGTGTGGCCGCCGGTATCGCTTTATATCAACTGTCTTTTGCGCCATCTTTTTCGTGAATTATTATTTTGAATCACGTATGCAGTCAACTATTGCGCTTTTTCGTCACCTTTATAAAAACATTCCACCGCTTTTTCCTAAAGAGATGAGTGAGAAAATGGCTCATGCGCTTTCTCATTTAGAGAAAGATCAGACCGTCACACTCGATGAAATTGAAGACACTATGATTGCTTTTGGGTACGAAGTATGGCCATGGAATCAAGCGTATAAAGAGTTTGTGGCTGCCGCAGAAACGCAAATTGGTGAACACTCACTTTTGCCCAGGCTGTCGTTGCCGCTGCAAAAAAAATATCATGATTTTAAATCATTTGGTGGTTCACTTCGTGATTTGCATTCGGGTCGGCCGGCTGATTATTTTTCTCCAGAAGATCGAGTTGAGTTGTGTGAAGCATTGGTTGAAATGCAAATTGATTTGCGTCAGTATGCAAAGCAAGAAGTGTGTGGTGTGAGTAAACAAAAATATCTAAAACGTGTAGCAGAGTTTACCACGCTTTTGCAAGATATTAAAAAAAATTTAGATTCCATGCGCCAGCTTGCGGGCAAGGAACAAGATCATCCTACACTCGCCGATGAAATTCGAGCACGCGTACGCGGTTTTGAACACGGGCTTTGTTTGCTTGGACCAGAGCTTGAATATCATGCGGTCTGCAACTCACTTGAATTTTTTCACGGCCGCAAACAAGAGATGAACAGAATGAAAGGAATTAACGAGCCGTTGCAGGTTGATTTTTATAATGAATAGTCAGAAGTAAAAATATTCGTTTTAAAAAAATAAAAATAGGAGTTCTTTTCAAAATTAACCACCAAAGTTAGCTGGCACAAAAAAAGGAGAGTAATCATGTTTCAAACGATGCTGAGAGCGGACATTCTTCTTTTGGAAATCGAGGCTGAAGCTGATCCGCGGCGACGGAAGGCACGTGTGCTTTCGCAGCCTGAGGGTGCGGTGCAGCGCTTGGTCAACGCGCTCGCACCCGGGTCGTACAGTTGCCCACACAGGTTTCGCGGCACTCAGACAATCGCCTGCCTCAACGGCCGGCTCGCGGCGATCCTATGGGACGCCGAGGGTGTTCAGGATGGTGTGGTAAAACTAGAAAAAGGTGATGTGCTGGATTTAATCGAGCCGGCGCCCTACCACGCGCTCGTGGCCTACGACGGCCCGGTGACGATCTTGGAGACGCTGACAGGTCCGTATCGGCTGGAAAACCGCGAGGATTTGCCTGGATTCCCTGTTGAGGTGGGAAAGCCCGGAGGCGCTTTTGACGAAGAAATTCGTCGGCAGGAAATGCTCAGGGTGTGGGTACAGAAAATCAAGGAATATTCTAGGTAAACAGGAAGGTTTTTTAGTTCCTTCTAGTTCGCTAGGAAATTTCCTCTTACCGCGCATCGCGCACACGATCGCGGTCATACAAAAACAGTTCTAAATTAAAAGAACTGTTTTTGTATAGTGTGTTTAAATTATTTGGTGAAACGGTGTTAAAATGAGTATTGTGGCAATGAATGCGCGCACCTTCGTTATATTTTTTGTGGGCGCTGGCTTTCAAACTCGCGAATGATCTCGGTAATTCCACTGAGATTTTGGAGTCCGCCATGTGGGCCATGTTTTTGAATAACGCTTGAGCTGTTTGCAATACCCCATTCTAGTGCTTCAGAAATGTGTTTGCCGTAAAAACGTGCCGCCAGATAACCTGAAGAAAACGCATCACCTGCACCAGTTTTAGAAATGGGAGTGACTGGATAGGCGGGTAAATGCCACAACTCTTCTTTTGTGCCCGCCCAGGCACCCCGGGCTGCATCGGTCAACGCGACTTCTTTGGCGCCCAGTGAGAAGAGTCGGTGGAAGAGGCTGGAAATTGTTTTTTCATTAGACAAAGTTGTTGCAACGATTTTTTCAGCCTCTTCTAAGTTAAGAACCAAGAGATGGGTATGTTGAATTATTTCTTGGAGCGCGGGTAGAGCGTGCTTTAGCATGTACGAACCTGGGTTAACACCGAGGCGAATTTCAGGATGTTTGGCGAGATGTTCGAGTAATTTTTCTTGCACCGTTTCGTAGCCTTGGCTAAGGCCGGTGTAGTAGATCCAACCAATGCCAGGGAGAGTGGTTGGCCATAGATATTTTTTTTCATCAGAATAGGAAAGAATGGTGCGCTCCCCACGATAGTTGAGCACAATGGAATACCGGCTTTGGTGCTGCGGATCAAAACTGATAAGCGAGGTATCAACGCCATGATGTTTTAATTCATGGAGGGCAATTGATCCGTTGGTATCTTCTCCGACGGTGCTCAGAATTCCGGTGGAAAGCCCAAGCCTGCGCGCGCCAATAGCTACATTGGCTGCGTTACCACCAAGTGATTGAAAACTATCGGTGATCGCAATTTTTTCACCATATGCCAAACAAAGCTGGTTACGTGTTCCGGGCACCACCTGGCAATCTGTGCATGCTTCATCAATTTGCACATGCGTATCGATGATGGGATCACCAATGGTGAGAAGATCAAACATAGTACGTTATTTTTTTTCAGGAGTGTATAATTTTCCTTTGGGATTTTTCACCACATCAGAAGGAAAACAGACATGGTGGTGTCGTCCGGTAAGAATTTGAATAAGTTCAAATAAGCTGGCAAGCACGAGGCCGCCCATAGCGAGCATAAAAATGGCATTATTAATCCAAAGCGCGTATCCAAAAAGACATGATCCGCCGACAATAAAAACTAAATCTTGACGTCGTTCTGCTTCTAAAAAAACTGCATAGATGATAAGCAGCGCGCCAAGGAATGCAATAACTGTGGCAATGATTTGGCTAAGCGGCCAAGTGACTGCGGGTAGAAGAGTAAAAAGTGATGACATACTGTTTGGTTTAAAATTTAAGATTTAAATGTGTGCTGAGGAGTAGTGGGTTCGTGTGTTCTATTTTTACCTCGAGTGTGCGCTATTTCGTAAAGACTCGAAATAATAAACACAATTTGGAGAGGAATAAAGATGGGATCACGAAGGTATATGCTGTATATTAGCAAACACACACCGCCGGCCACAAAGATTTCATCGCGTTTGGTGGCTTTTTTTACCGAGACGCCGTAAGAGATGAGAAGAAGGCCGAGAATGGCGATGATTTTTAGTAGGTAGGTCATATTGTTTTATAACTCATGATACAGATCGCACGACTCATAACCCGTGCGTCAGGTTAGTTGAGTCGTGATTTGTGTTAAGGCTTCCACAAGTTAATATATTCAATCGCAGCTAATGCCGCAACAATGCCCTGGCCGGTGGCAATGCCAATTTGTTTGTAGGGAATGTCCGTGACATCGCCAGCGGCAAAAATGCCGGGCACATTGGTACGGCAGCGGCTATCAACCATCAGCTGCCCTTGGGCGTCTTTGGTGAGAAGTGTTGCAAATTGTGAGTTGGGAATCATGCCTATGTGCACCATTACTCCATCAACGGCGAGTTCTTTGGTTTCACCACCAGCAATACATTTGAGGCCAGTAACTTTTTTATCTCCCAGAATTTCGAGTGTTTTTGCTTCGTAGAGAATTTCTAAGTTTGGATATGTTTTTAATTTTTCGACTAAAATATTTTCGCCTTTGGGAAAACCCCAGGCCGCTTCTTTGGTGTTTGGGTATTTGGTGAGGAGATATACTTTTTGTGCGATTCCCACCATCATGAGTGCGGATTCAAGGGCACTATTACCCGCACCAATGGTGGCTGTGGTTTTGTTTCGAAAAAGTGGCCCGTCGCACACGGTGCATGTGGTAACACCTTTGCGAAGAAGTGATTCTTCGCCCGGCACACCAAGATGTTTGGGGTGAATGCCACTGCCAATGATCACTGCTTTTGTTTCGTAGGTTTTAATTTCTCCGTTGCTGTTTTGCGCCGTGACTACATGATAATTTTTTTCTGGAGTGATACTAGTCACTTCTAATCCTTCTTCAATGTCGGCGCCATACGATCGCACATGTTCGGTAAATTTTTGTGCCAATTCAAAACCTTGGATAGACAAAATGCCTGGCCAGTTGCCCACTTCACCCGAGAGAGCTACTTCACCACCGAGGTCTTTGGTGATTATTTTAAAATTAAGTCGTCGGCGGGCTGCATAAATTGCTGCGCTCGAGCCAACCGCCGCGCCGCCGATAATGATAAGATCAAGCATAAAATTATTTCAGATTGAAAATTAAAAATAAAAAAGTATTTTTTAATTTTTAATTTTAGATCTTAAATCGTTGTGTGCTTTTTTTACATCTGGCATCCAAGTGAGGGCACTGCCCACGTTGGCAATGTCGACACCCCACGAATTGATAAGACGAATAGTGTCTGGTTTTACGCCACCATCGAGAGCGCAAAGTGGTCGATTGGTGCGCGTGGTAAACGTTTTAATTTTTTCACCCACTTCGGGTAAAAAAGGTGCACCATTTTTGCCAGGATGCACCGCCATGCACATGAGCACATCAACGCCTGACAGAAATGGTTCGGCGGCGCTGATGGGTGTTTCGGGGTTTAAGACGAGACCGGTGTGCCAGCCTTTCTTTCGGGCAGCCGCAAGGCTTTCGGCCAGATTGTCTTTGGCTTCGGCATGGATGAGTGCACGAAAGACGCCATGAACTTTTGCCCATGCTTCAATTGCGAGAATGGGGTGATTCACCATAAGGTGCAATTCCCATTGTAACGTTGTGGCGATCTCATTTATTTTTTCAATATCAACAAACGATCGGCTGGGAACAAATTCTCCGTCCATCACGTCGATGTGTGCATAGGGAAAAAGTCCGTCAATTTTGTGGACGGCAATTTTAAAATCAGCAAATGTGGTGGCTAAAATCGTGGGAATTATGTTCATACACGAAACTATTCGATGGCGGCGATTTTATCTATCCGGCGTTGATGTCGGCCGCCGTCAAAAGCAGTTTCGAGGAATTTTTTGACAATGGCAATGGCATGTTCTTCTGAAATAACGTCTGCTGCCAGGCAAAGCACGTTGATGTTGTTGTCACGCCGAGCAAATTCGGCCGCCTCAATGCTGTACCCAAGGCCAGCGCGAATACCTTTTACCTTATTGGCGGCAATGCAGGTGCCATTGCCCATACTGCAAATGACAATGCCGCGATTTTCTGTTTTTTCGGCTACTTTTTGAGCGAGGGGAATGGCAAAATCGGGATAATCATCTTCTTTGTTATATTCTGTTGGGCCAAGGTCAATGGCTGGCTGTTTCGTTTGTTTTTCTAAAAATCGGAGAAGATATTTTTTGAGTTGGTAGCCGCCGTGATCTGAGGCGAGGTAGAGCATAGGTGTTATTTAAGCTTGGGTATTGAGGTAGGCCTTCAACGCATCTTCAAGTCGACTTGTTTGTGGTGAAAAAAGACGTATCCCGTTAACTGTAGTCGTTGGTCCTTCCGCGTGTACTTTTTCGTCCATACTTGGCCAGCTGGCGTTATCTTTAATTTGTTTTAATAGATCGGCTGCGACACTACCATTTAACTCAGGAAGAGGTATGCCCAGATTATCTATGACTGTTTTTAATTTTTCGATTGGATCAAGTGGGGCGAAATCACCGGTTTGAGACATTCTTTCGCTCATAGAGTTTAAATTAGAGTAATTAATAGTTAAATTATAGCTTACTTTAGGGAATTTGTGAATATGTGTGTTACATGACAGAAAACAAAAACCGCCCACGTCTCCTGCGCCGAGCGGCGAGAAATCTCGTCGCCACGCGTAGGGGTGTGGGCGGGGTTTGTGCGTGCGGCAACTTGGTGGGCAGCAGCCTCTATGGGGTTACCTCAAAGCGGTCTCGGGTGGTGGTGCCACGATCAAAGAATACTTCCTTGGCTGTAACCTCCACGTTGCCATTCGGCAAAAATTCAACTAGCGCATAGCCGTTGAAGGGGTTTTCCCATCCTTCATGGAAGGCCGCACCGCCGTTGCCCACTATCACATCGCGGTAGTGTCCGCGGACGAGCGTATTCTTCACATGCTCATATTTGTGATCATGGCCGGCGAAGTACAGAGTGATGTTGTGCCGCTGCAGAATAGCTTTAATTTCCGCTTCGATCCACGGAGTGGTTCCGTGGGAGTCGAAGTACTGATGGCGGAGCACGAACGTGTATTCCGTGGGGATGGCCATCACGGTTTTGAGCCACTTGGCCTGAAGACGATCTTTGTCGCCCTTCCAGACGTCCGTGGCGATCGAGACGAATTTCGCCCGTCGGCCCTGTTCGTCCTCGATGAGGAACCACCAGTAGTATGGCGCCTCCTCGCCAAGCATCCGCATTACCTGGAGACAGGGGAATTCGTGATTGCCGAGCGTGGTATGGATGGGGGCCTTGAGGTGGGCGCGGGCGGCGAGAAGGATGTTGACCTGGGCGGCGATGGTGTCGGCCGGGCATCCT
This sequence comes from uncultured Gammaproteobacteria bacterium, assembly GCA_964444705.1. GTDB lineage: Bacteria > Patescibacteriota > Patescibacteriia > Magasanikbacterales > GWA2-37-8 > CAYUHX01. Next base: position 60,893 of record CAYUHX010000002.1, read on the forward strand.
CGATCAACGTACACTTGGTCGCCGGTGTCCCCAACAACCACCGCCTCATCCTCGTCGATGGCCTTGAAAATCGCTTCCACGACCTTTGCTGGATAGGAATTGATTTCATTTTTTTTTGGCGGCCGATGATCGCCCGTGATGGCGAACCGCGTCCTTGCTAGCCGTTTGACCTTGATGGTCGGCTTTTGATGGAGGGGTGCCATCCCCAGGATGGCCGAGGCAGTGTGGGGCACGATGTCAGTGGCCAGCTGGGTCGCCGTTTCCTGGTTGCAGGCCGTGAGGCAGCTGAGGATGACGATGATTCCGAAAATTTTCACGTTGCCACTGTTCATACGCATGGGCTACTCCTGTGCGAGTGGTTTTAAAGGGCGAATGTTCCCAACTGAGAGGAACAGATGACTCTATCAAATACAAGGCTGTTCAGCAAGTTTTAAATTTAAAAAACCAGATGCAGCCTTTCAACTCAAATTGCATTGAGACGAAGGGCTAGGGCATCTGGTTTTGTGGCGGAAAGATGTGCTGGACTTCAGTTGCAGCCGGCCGGAGTGCAACCACTCGGGCAGTCTTGGGTAGCTGCGGCGCAGTAGCCTTCGGGCAGGCACTTGCCCGTGGCGTACATCATCACGCCGCCGCCGCTGTAGTTGACGCACTTCTTCACCGTGCCGCTCAGCGAGCAGCAATCAAGATCGGATCGGCAGGCATTGCACCCTCCGATGACTGCAGTCTCTGGCGGTACGCACAGTTTGGTGCCGTCTTTTTGGGTGTGGCAGTTGGACCATCTCCAGCAGCTGGTCACGAAGGGGCACAGCGCCCCTTCCGCCATTCCCTCGCACCGCCGAACCGTGTTCGGTTCGTACGGCCCGGTGCAGAGACCGCCAAGGTCGATGGTCGGTTGGGACGTCATCAGATCGGCCGGGCTGCCGCCGTCCATGATCGACATGAGGTCGTCGTTGGCAGGGGTGATTCTTGCCATCGATCCGTCTGTCGACGGGTTGCAGGCGATGGTGAGAGCAGTCAGTGCTACATAAAGAGACAAACTCGGAGTGCGCATTGTGTTCCTTTCGTCGCGCGACGCCCCTATGGCGCCCGACCCTTTTTCTCGGGTCTAAAAAATGCCTCCCCACACGAGAGACATTGTTTGGATCAGAGATAAGAACGAACGCGTGAATTTAACCCAAGGAATATCATGAAATACTTAATTAGTCAATTAATATAGGGTGAATATTTCGATTTATTTTTTTTCAGAATTACCACCGTGCGAGCCAGGTGTTCCTTCATTGCCGCTTCTTCGGGTGGGAAAAGCCGCTCGTAATTTTGGAACTTCTTTTTTACGAGTAAGTTCGCCCGGAGCTTTTATTTCTCCGGTTTTAAAATAATGAACGGCTCGGCCGCGACTTTCCTCATTAAAACCAGTATTAGTAGCATTGGGTTCTAAAAACAGCGCCTGTTTTTCGGGTGGTTCGGAGAAATAGGGTGCGAGCAGCTCCAGTACTCGTTCTACATTCACTGGTTCGCCGCCGTAATCTTCTAACCCCGCCAGCATTGCTTTGGCTTTTGTTTTAAATTCAGCAAAGCGTGCAGGTAAACTTCCTCGTACCTCGGCTGAGTCGGTAAAAATAATGGTGAGCGGTTTTCCGAGGCGATCAAGTTGTGAAATTTCTTTTGCCACTTCTTTAGGAGTAGTAAAAAAACTTTCATCAATTGCTACTAATCCTTTGGTAGAGCGTTCAATTTGCGTGCCCAAGCGTTCCGACCAGTTGGCCACGCCGCCGTCAATCGACACATTCAGGCGAGCGAGCGCCAATACCGCGGGTGAAACTGTGGCGGCTGCTCCGGGTTTAGGTTCGGCGCGGGTAAGACGTTGTTGGTCGATTGCCATTTGCATGCCAAGTTGCTCGGAAAGCAAGGCGCACAGTTCAAGCATGGGGCCAGCCTTGGTGCTGCGGTATGATACAAAGAAAAAATCGAGACCGTTTTCTTTTAAACGATTGCGCAACTCTTCGCGTAGGCGGGCAACCTTGCCCAAAAATTTTTTGACCACGGCTTGATCGGGAATTGAACGGATATCTGCTGCCAATTGTATAATTTCATCAGCCAGCTGTTTCCACGATCCTTTCATTTCGGCTGTGAGTTCTTTAAGAGCAGTCAAACCTTCAGTTGGAGAAAGTGTTTCAGTTGTAGTTGCGCCCGCTTTTGCTGCTTTCACTTCATCAAAAGTAAAATCATCATCATCATTGAGCACGCGGCCACGGCGAATAAATTCTTGGATAATAGTTTTTCCTTCTTGTGAGAAAGAGGTAGTGCCATCGGTGGTAATGCGACACGCATTAAGCTTTCTTAGTTTAAGCACTGCATCACTGCCTTGAGTTTTAGCCAACTGAGAAAAATAGCCTTCTTTGCCCGGTTTATCGTTGAATTTAGCGAGCTCGGCTTGGGGCCCAAACCATACCATCATAATGGGTTTTTTAGCCGCCTGCAGGGCCTCCATTTTTTCAATCACCGAATTAAATTCAGCCGGGTTGGTAAAAAATTCAGGTGTAATAAATACGGCCGCATGTGAGCAGGAAGCAATGTCTGTCGTCGTGCCCACTGCTTCTGCCGAAGTGTGAAAACGATTGCCCAGTTTGGCTGCATTTTTTAATTCGGCATCAAGGCCAGCTTTGAGTTCATTAAAACCAACGCGTGCAGACCCCTGTTCGTCGGCAAGGGCGACGCTCGTTTCGTCTAAAGACAGATATAGTCGCGTTGGTCGCCACACCTCTTTATTTTCTCCAAGGCATACTCTGAGAGCCTCACGTAGCTGTGCCAGGCCACGCAATCGTCTGCTTCTTTCACTGGAATCAAGAAGGGGTGGGGCGTCTTTTAATGCTTCACATTTTTGCTGCAAAGCATCAAGTTTTCGATCAATGGCCTCGCGTTGCATTTGTTCGGCCGCCGCCGCACGAGAAGATTCAAAATCGGTCATACAGGTATAAAAAATAATTATGGTAGATAGTCAACTACCTTAATACAATCATTCTAAATAATCAATTTGAAAAAACAAAACCCCTATCATTATTGAGAAGGGGTTTCGGAGCATCAAGTGCTTCTTCAGCCTCTCGTTATTACTACAAAGCGTTTATAGAAATAACGAGTCTGGAGGTTGGAGAGGCGTCGCAGCTCGTCGGTCGTGGACGGCTGGCCGACCTGGGGCGCTGTCCTTAGAGGGCACCGACCCGACGCATAATCTCGATCGCCGCCTTGAGGAGCGCTTCTTCCGTCGCGTTCTGGCGGCGGTCGTCCAGCCCTTCCTCACCATAAGGACCATGATCCGTCTCGCTCTCAACGTACGCGCTCGCCGCAGGCGTGTGGTCTTCGGGCCAGACGCTGATACCTTCGAAGCGTTGGTCGCTCCCGAAATCAACCGCCCGGAGCATAAGGACGAGCTCCTCGGCACCGGTTTCCGTCGGGGTGTTATCCATCGCGATGTAGTCGGTGCTCATGCACCGAACAATCAACGCGGCCCGCTCCCACAGCGACGCAATCTTGGTTGCGGGCGTGTGCTCCGTCACCCGCTCGTAGCGCAGTGGCCTTCCGCTAAAGTGTGACAGCATCCTCTCGATCATGGTGAGATCGTCCATGGCGTGGTGGAAGAGTACAAGCGGGATCTTGCTCGCCGCGATCTCCGCATCCACCCGGGTCGCCTCCTTCGCGAGATTGATCTTGTCAGCTCGCACCCCGCCGCGAGTGAGGAGTTTGAAGCCACCGTCCGTTGCTTCCGTATTGATGTTGATACGATGCGCATCGGCGTGGGTGGCTGCCAGGTCGGCGGAATCTTTAAGGTTACGTCCCTTGGCGATGCTGATGTAGAACCCCCGTGATGCCCGGGCCGCGACATCGTCATATTCCGCTACCTCGTTTCCGAGAAGGAACATGAGACCGTCATTTCCCTCCACCAAGGGCGCTAAGGATGCTGCCCCCCAACACACGTTGGCGAAGATGCCGAGAACGCTGGGGAATTTTCGGACCAGTCGGGTGAGGTGCGCGGGGACGAGGATGAACGGTTCCCCATCCTCAGTCGTCAGGATGATTTCCGCTTCATTGCCGTGGCCGATGAAGTGGATGATGTGGGGGCTGAAATCCGTCAGAGCATCGGACAAGGCTTCGAGCGTGCCGTCCGCACAGAAGCGGAATTCAAACTCGTTCGTTCGTCCAGCCTTTTCAAGGGCGCTGATGATTCTTTCCATCTCCCCCTGGCCCACCTTGTTTGCAGTCTTTGGAATGGCCTCGAACACTAATACGCGAATCGGCGGCATGTTCACCTCTCTGTTGGGATTTCAGAACTGCGGTCTTTGGCGTCCATTACCTGGAGCCTTCCGCAATAGCAACAGGGTTCTGTATAAACCCTGCTTTTATCGCGAAAGGTGTCAGGCTAGGTTTAGCCCAAGTTCACATTTTTATTTTTAAATTATGAATGAACGGTCGCAGATGTAATCCATTCCACATGGCTCATTGATTTTTATGAGCAATCGGGAATGGAGGGGGCCGGCCGGGTGCAGAAGGCACCGGCAGCGAAGAGGCCCCACGTCCATGTGTTCTTTGTTCTTAGGCGGGCTGCGCAGCCGTCGGGGCCGGGCCGGCCCCGACCTGAGCCGTGGACTCGCTCTTGAACCAGGCGCCGGCGTTCGCGAGAAGCGCCTTCTCGACCAGTTCCACGAGCGCCTTGAGGTCGCTGCCCTCGTCCACCGAGATGGCGAGCGGCTCCAGCACGTTGAGGGTCTGGAGGCAGAGGGCGAGCCGAAGCTCGTCCTCCGGGCTCTGCCGCGCGGCCGAAGCGACGCCGACCAACCATCCGAGACCCGCGAGCGGCAGCACCGTCTCGAGCACCCCCAGCCCACCGTTCAGCCACCAGACGCGGCTGGTGAGCATGGCCAGCTCCTCCTGCTTCTTGCGCAGGTAGGAGAGCTGGCCCTTGTCCACGTCCGTCAGCCTCTCGGTGACGTAGGTGGCCGGGGTCAGCAGCGCCGTTTTGAGGTTTTTCTCGATGTCAGCCATCTCATCAGAGCTGAGCTTGTCCAGCGCGCAGGTGGGGATGGCCGCTCCCACCTTGCCGATGAATTCCTCGCGGGTGAGGAGGCTGGCCCTGAACGTGAAGAGGAGGCTCTTGATCTGCTCGGACGCGACCCTGCACAGCTGGTGCACGCGTCCGTAGCGCGCCACCCCGCCCCGCAGCAGCCCCACCAGAGCAGCCAGTGCTGAAGCGCTGACCGCCGGGTGCCAGGCGTGCCAGGGGATGAGGTGGAAGCCGCAGGCCGCGATGAGCATGGTGAGAGGCAGGAGCACAATCGCTCGGCGTCGCCAACGCACGGGCTTCTCAAGCGGCGTCAGCCCCACCACGAGGGTGAGAAGCAGGGCGCCGATGAGCGTCTCGTTGGGTAGCCAGTTCTTGGTCGCCAAGACGGCCGCCAGCACCACGATGGGCGCCAGCACCTTGACGAGGCGGTTGAGGCGCTGGGCCATGGCGTCAGCGCGACTCGCAGTCTTGCTGCACTCGCGCTGCTTGGTCGCCGCGTGCCGCAGCGCTTGGACATTGCCAGTTGTCGGGGTGTACGGTTTCGTCGCAGGAGTCGTCGGGTCGTCCATCTGCACCTCTTTCAGGGGTGTGGGGTTACAGGAAAAACAAATCTCTAAATAACCATCTTATAAAGAAACACATGGATTGTAATGAGCAAAATCAGTAGGAATCTGAAAATGATGTACTACCAAACCTTTTTCAAATTCTTAAGCTGAATTTTAAGTGAGAGAGAGTTTTTAGAGAAGAAAAATTAAGTGAATGAAGAAGAAAAAAATTGAAAATTTCTGGGGGGCCTGATCGCCGTCGTCTGCGCGTGGGGCAGGGCGACGGCGATCAGGTGGTCTTCTGTACGCGCACGGGGGTGAGATGAGGTAGCGGGCCTAGCCGCCGCGGATGCTACCGTCGCGGAGCTGATCGTCCTCGTCGCGCGAGGGGCGGCCGTTCAGTGGCTCGTCGATGCAGCGCAGGTGCTCGTCCCGGCAGCGGTGGCTGTTGTCCAGCTCGAGGAGCTTGCTCAGCTCGATCGCCGGGAAGCTGGACGTCCAGCTCAGCCGCCAGCCGTTGCTGTGCCAGGCGGCGACCACCGCCTTCTCCACCTCGGGGTGGCTCATCAGCTCGATGAGCTGCTGCGCCTTGTCCCGGTGCAGGTCACCGCCGAGGCCGATGAACATCGACCCTCGGTCCTGGTCCTCCATCTGCATGAAGAAGGTGATGAGCGGGTTGGCCCGCCGCACCATCTCCTGCACCTCGTGGGCGGTCAGGGGCCGCGGCTTGGGCCGGTGCGCGTCGGGGATGCCGTCCCCGTTCGCGTCGGGGAAGGTGCTGCCCGGTGAAGTTGTTTCACGATCAGGGTTCCAAGGCATGGGTCGTCCTCCAACAGTGCATCGCCGTGGTTTCTCACAACACAAACGCTTGTGGGCGCTGTGTTCCCTATCGCCGGCGTGCGACAAGGGTAATAAACTCAAAAAAATGTAAGTTTAGTATCCTTGCCACATTTTCGGCGACACTGCGTACAAAAGAGTTATTTTTGGCTAATTTATCTGTAGTGGATAAAAAAGACACGAAAATAACTATTCATTATAGCATATTTTTACTCGTTTGTCAACGGAACCATGCGGACAAAATTTTTATATCCTGCACCATTGAATAGTTTAAAAATTATGCTATAGTGGCTAAGTATATACTTATTTTATCTTAATATATGCCCCGTGAACGAAGTTGGCCTCCGCAAGAAGGTGACGTAGACAAAAAGAAACCAAAAGAGAAGCCGGCTGAGCAACCTAAACCACCTCGAGAAAGAGCCAAGAAAAAAAATACTATAAATGTGTACAGCGCGGATGGTCTGATTGAGGCGGCTGACCCTGGTGTAGCTACCTCAGCGGAGGAGGACGCATCCACATCTTCTGCCGCTGAAACTTCTCCAGACATTAAACTCACTCCTGAAACCGCGGAAGCGGGGCTTACAAGAGCGCTCGAATTAATACGTGCTGCACTAGAAAGATTATGTAAAGACTCGGGTAATCGTGCCCGTTTAGAAACAAAGCTTCCCATTCCTTTAAGTAAAGGTATGGGGGAGTTACGCGGTCTTTTACTTGAGCTCACCCGTCTGTGGAAGGAAAAAAAATTAATGGAGCGATTGAATCAGGTGGCCCATCGCGGGCATATTGATTTGTGTGAACCAGATTTTGAATCTAGTTTTCCTAGCCTTGGGGCGCGATGGTTTGAAAAACCTGAAGAAGTAGACCCTGTGGATGCCATGAAAGAGGGGTCACCGGCGGGTGGGGCATCCGGCGGAAGATCGTGGGTATAACAGTCAGAACAACTACTATGCTCTATAATGCGAATCAGGAAGAAAAAGAAATTTTAAACTGGTGGGAAAAACATGCGGTCTTCGAGCGTTCGGTGTCTGAACGCCCGGACGACAAACCGTATGTGTTTTATGACGGCCCACCATTTGCCACCGGCTTGCCGCATTATGGGCATATTTTAAGTTCGGTGATTAAAGATGTGGTGCCACGCTATTTCACCATGAAAGGCTATCGTGTGCCGCGCCGTTGGGGCTGGGATTGTCATGGGCTTCCCATTGAAAGCTTGGTGGAAAAAGAGTTGCAAATTACTGGCGGCAAAAAACAAATTGAGGAAGAACTAGGAGTAGAAAAATTCAATGAAGCTTGCCGTTCGAAAGTGCTGACGTATACCAAAGATTGGAAAACCATGGTCGATCGCATTGGCCGCTGGGTGGAGTTTGATAATGCCTACAAAACCATGGATGCCACATATATGGAAAGTGTGTGGTGGGCGCTCAAAACAATTTGGGACAAACAATTGATTTATGAAGGGAGAAAAGTGCTCATGTATTGTCCGCGCTGCGAAACACCAGTATCAAAAGCCGAGATCGCGATGGATAATAGTTATAAAGACGTGACGGAAGAATCGGCCACCGTAAAATTTAAATTAAAGGAACAAGGAACAAGGAACAAGGAACAATTTAAGGATATTAATGGACCGATTTTTGTGCTTGCGTGGACCACGACACCGTGGACATTGCCGGGGAATGTGGCGCTCGCGGTTGGGGCTGAGATTGAGTATGTGCTGCTGAAGGAACAAGGAGCAGTGAACAAGGAACGGCCAGCTCAAGAATCATCGGCATATTATGTAGTCGCGAAAGAACGTTTAGGAGTTGTTTTTAAAGATAAGTCGTACGAGATCGTAAAAGAATTTAAAGGTTCAGATTTAGCTGGTCTTGAATACGAACCACTGTTCAATTTGTCAGCTGTGAGTGCGACGGGCAAGAAAGCGCACTACATTGCCGCGGCTGATTTTGTGACGACCACTGATGGCACGGGTGTGGTGCACACGGCGGTGATTTATGGTGAAGATGATTATCAGCTGGGCGTAAAATTAGATTTACCGATGGTGCCGATGCTTGATGCCAAGGGGCATTTCAATGAAGCGGCACCTGAATTAGTGCGAGGTGAATATTTTAAGAAAGCAGAAAAATTAATTAAAAATAATTTGGAAGAGCGCGGATTACTTTTTAAGCGTGAACAGTTTACACACTCGTATCCGCATTGTTGGCGCTGTGACACGGCGCTTATTTACAACGCCATCTCAGCCTGGTTTATTGATATTCAAAAAATTAAGCCACGCCTCCTTGCGCTGAATGAAAAAATCAATTGGTATCCAGAGCATTTGAAGCACGGCCGCTTTTTGAACATTCTTGAAACTGCGCCAGATTGGAATATTTCACGCAACCGGTATTGGGCCACACCATTGCCGTTTTGGAAGTGTAGTGAAGGAAAAAGGAAAAATGAAAAAGGAGAAAGTGTCCCATGCACGAATGTGGTGTGTGTGGGTAGTGTGGCGGACTTGAAAGCCAAGGCGCTTAATTTTGCGGAAGTATTTTCTTCAGACAAGGTGGAAGAGATTGATTTGCACAAGCATGTTGTGGATAAAATAAAGCTGAAGTGTGACGCGTGTGGTGGTGCGATGGAACGAATTCCGGAGGTGATTGATTGTTGGGTGGAGTCGGGTTCGATGCCGTTTGCCGAGTGGCATTATCCGTTTGAAAATAAAGAGGTATTTCAACAGCGTTTTCCGGGGCAATATATTGCCGAGTATATTGCGCAAACCCGCGCCTGGTTTTATTACATGCACGTGATGGCTGTGCTTTTGTTTGATAATGTTAGTTTTGAAAACTGCGTCACCACAGGCAATGTGTTGAACGAAAAAGGCGAAAAGCTTTCTAAGTCAAAGAAAAATTATCCTGACCCGTGGGGGCTGATTGAAACCCACGGTGTTGATGCATTGCGTTTTTATCTCATGACGAGTCCAGTGATGCAGGCCGATGATTTATTTTTCAGTGATCGTGAAGTAAAAGAAGCGTACAACAAAGTGCTCAACCTTTTGTGGAATGTGGTTGAGTTTTATCTGCTGTATGCGGGTGAATATGATGGCACCACACAAATGCACCACAGCACCAACTTGCTTGATAAATGGATTGTGGCCAAAGCCAACCTTTTGGTAAAAGAAGTGACTGAACACATGGATCATTATGATACGGTTAAAGCCGGTCGCCCAATTAAAGATTTTGTTGATGAGCTTTCTACGTGGTATTTGCGCCGCAGCCGTGAACGTTTGAAAGGTGAAGACCAGCAAGGCAAGCAGCACGCACTCGCTACACTTCATCATGTGCTACTCGTGCTGGCAAAAGTCATGGCACCATTCACTCCATTCATGGCGGAAAAAATCTATCAAGAATTAAGGAACAAGGAGCAAGGAACAAGGAGTGTTTTTAAAGAAAGTGTCCACCTTGAGGATTGGCCTCATTTCCATGAAGAGCATCATCATGAAAAAGTATTAGAAGAAATGATTGCTGTACGAAAGATTGTAGAAATGGGTCTGGCGCTTCGGGCTGAGCATAAACTCAAAGTGCGCCAGCCGCTCTCTGAGCTGCGTATCAACAACGACCACTTGCCGCATGAGCTTTTAAATATTGTTGCCGAAGAATTGAATGTAAAAAAAGTGGAATACGCTGAGTTTGTTGAAGGTGATGAGTGGAAAGAAAAGAAAGATGGTGCGGTGTGTGTGTGGCTTAATACGCTCCTTGATGATACGCTGAAAGTAGAGGGAGTATTACGTGAAATAATTCGGGCGATTAATCAACTGCGCAAAGAGCAGGGTCTCACTATTCACGATCGGGTGGAGGTGTGGTATGCGGTAGCTGGTTCACGGTTGGCGGATATTTTTCAGACGCACGCGGCGGAAATTCAAGCCGCCACGCTTGCCAACGAGCTCGCAGCCACAACTCTCTCCACAGAAACTGCAAAAGTGAAAATTGAATTTGAAGGTGAGAGTGCGGAAATTGCAATTTATAAAAAAGAAACCAACATCTAGTTTTTGTGCATCTCAACCGATATGCAGCCACGTGAATCAAATTCACTGCCTCCTAAAACTGCTCAAGATTATAAGAAAGAGAAGAATGAAATAACAGTCACAGAATTGTCACTAAAAGTGGAGCGGCTGCAGCAGGCGCTTGACGTATTAGTGCAAGAAGAAAAAGAACTGCGTTCTCGTCTGCAGACTATTAAAAAGACTCAAAAGTCTTTGGCTCTTGGAGACAGCCTGCACGAGAAAAAAGTGAACGGGCCAGTGGCGATTACGCGGTGTGGTCAGGTCTACGCGGCGAAGCTCAACCGTTTTGATAGCGCTCTGTTAACTGAAGGTCAAATTATTGCTGGGCTTAGTGCTGGAGTAAGCTATTCATTTGATTGCAATGCACTTAAAAAAACAGATTTAGATCAGCTTGCCGCTGGTTGGTTCCGCGGTCGGAGAGAAAAAATGATGAGTGAGTTGCAGCTCGCAGAAGCGCTTGTGGTGGCGATAGAACGCGCACCGAATGCCCCGGAGACCGAGGCTTATCGAGAACTGTATCGCACCAAAGATGCCGAACGAATGGGTAAAATTGCTGAACAGATGGTCTATCGTTTGCTCCAGCGCGTAGCTTACGATTTTGGTAGTGACTTATTTTCGGTTGAGCCAGCGAGCGCTGCTGAAGACGTTGAGGCCAAGATGGATTTTAAGGTAGTGTATAAGGGTGGTCGTGATAAAAAAATTAAGCGTGGTGTGGCGGTTGAAGCGGACGAAAAAGTAACGAGCAGTGCCGAGGTATTTGGTATACAGTTCACGCTCAAAACATCAGCTGCGGATCGTGCGTTTAAAGCACGTCAGATTGAAAATACACGCGGATTGCGGGAAGAAATTGCAGATACGGTGCTCGTAAGTATTAATTTAGACAACGTCCTCAAAATAGTGCGTGTGTGGGAAAAAGATGCGGAGCGATATTGTGCGCCTGAAGAAAAATTTCCTGTGATTGTGCAACAAATGATTGTGCGGGAGGTGCTTCGAAAAATTGCCGAGCCAAGTGAAATTGATGTGCTCTGTCGTGCTCTTGAATTAAAGAAGACCGTTGCTGATTAAACTATATGAATCATTCTCAACCGACTGGCTTTTTTCCGGTCATCGCAGCCCTCTTGGGAAACATCTGCATCACCACCATGAAAATTGTGGGGTTTGTGCTAACTGGTTCTTCGGCGATGTTTTCGGAAGCAATACACACCGCCGCAGACACGGGTAATCAGGCTCTTCTCATGATTGGTATCAAACGCTCACAACGCAATGCCGATAAAAAATATCAATATGGATTTGGACAAGAACGATTTTTTTGGGCGCTTATCAGCGCGTGTGGCATATTTTTTTTGGGCGCAGGTGTCACGTTGTATCATGGTTTTGTGTCTTTGTTTACGCACGAACCAGTACACACGAATCTGTTGGGATACATAATTTTGGGAGTTTCCACCTTGATTGAAAGCACCACTTTATTTTTTGCCTATTACGAATTAAAAAAACACAGCATCGAAACAGGCGTGCTGCAGATTATTCAATCAGCCGATCCCACCACGCTCGCGGTGCTCTATGAAGATGGCGTGGCGGTGTTGGGGTCTCTGCTGGCAGCCGTTAGCATTGCCCTCTCTGCGTATACGCACAATGCGGTGTGGGATGCGATTGGTTCTTTGCTTATTGGTGGTTTACTTCTTTTGGTTGCAATAGCGCTTATTATAAAAAATAGAAGTTATCTACTTGATAAAGCTATGCCGCCGGCACTAGAAGAACGAGCGATGGCTATTTTAAACAATGAGCCGTCGATAGAGAAAGTGATTGATTTTAAATCAACGGTACTTGATGTTGATGTATATCGCATTAAATGTGAGGTGGAATTTAATGGGAGTGAGCTTTTGAAAGAGATTAATAATTATGGAGAGTTGCGCGAAGATTTTGATGAGGTGCGTGCCGATTATTCACATTTTCTTCGTTTCTGCTCCGAGCTTGCCGATCGAGCGCCGCGTTTAATTGGTACCAAAATAAATCAGATTGAAAAACGTATTATTGAGCAAATACCACAAGTGCGGCATATTGATATTGAAATCAATTAAATTTTTTCATACGAAAATTTGAGGAAATTATTTTTAGTATAAAAGGAATAAAAATTTTTTTATGAAATGGTATAAAAAACAACTTGATGCATTAAAGAAAAAGAGCAGTGGTAATCAGGATGCAAAAAATAATGATGAAAAGATTAATTCAGTGCACACATTAAGCGGCACAGATCGTACGACCAAAAAAGCATTTGTGAAAGGTGTTGATTCTATGGCGCAACGTAATAAAAATAGACCAAAGACAGATCTCTATTGATGGGTAAACGAGGTTTTTGTGCGTGCAGGGAATTAATTATATTGAATACGTCGCTTGGCCGACGTATTTTTTTTCGGAAAAATACGGTATGTGATGGATGTGGTTTGTTCGTTAATATTTGCTTTAAGATTTAACAAGCATTTGCCGAGGATATCTTGACAATATCATGAAAATGTGCTATGTTGAGGAGTCTTTAGTAATAATTTACACACGAATATGTCTTTTTTTAAAAAAATGAGTGTGGTTGTTGTGTTGGCAAGTCTGTGTGGAACCTCTCTGGCAGAAGCGGCAACAATGCCGGGAAGAAGTGCGGAAATGAAGTTGGTTGCACCAATTAGCCCAGCGCTTTTCCCTAAACAGCCACTTTGTTCGCCGGTATCTAAACCAGGTGCACATTGTGTGAAACCAGAAATTAAGGTGCCACCTTGTTTACCGAAGATGGCGAGTGCACAGCCTATTTCTTGGACTTCATTAGATTTTTCTAGTATTTCTGAATGGCTCAAACGGTTTCCAGTTGCAAACATGCCCAAAACATCGCAAACGGGCAAAAAGGAACCGCAACCATTTTCGAATGCTGATAGTAAGAATTTAGAAGTATATAAAAAAGCCTTAGATCAAATTATTGGCCCAATTCCTAAAAATTGTGTGCCTCTAAATTTAAGCATTGATTCAATAAATTTGCATTTAACCGCGGATGAAATGGCTCAAGCCTCCATCACCCCAATTACTGCTGATGGTACGGATAGTGGAATGATACTTGGATATCGCTTAACGCCGAACAAAACAGTTTTTGGCACCAGCCCAAGCGCCAGTGACTCAGCCCGGATTTTCTATATTACTTTCAGTGATGTGGTTGGACAAAAAGTGGCCGGATATATATTAGTTCCCGAGGACGCTGCTGGCCAAATAATGCCAGGATCCTTACCTTCAGTTGTTGCTTTTCATCAAACATATAATGAGTGTGGTAAAAAAGAACAAATCAACGCCTGTCCGTCTACTGTGCCGTGGGCTGATTTTGCGCCAGAGATGGTTCGCCGTGGTTTCGTCACAATAGTAGTAGACATGCCAAATTATGGAGAGTCATGGGATCAGTCCACTGTCGAGAATATTGAATATAACTCAACTCCGGTACAGAATATTTTAAAATATTATCCACGGGCGAGTGAGCTTGGTATTGAATTGTCGTATACTGAACGAACTTTAGAGGTGCTTAAACAGCAAGATATTGTGACTTTAAACGATGATATTGGGATTATTGGTCATTCTAAAGGTGGAACCAATGCACTGCTTGCAAAAATTTATTTTCCCCAAATTAAAGCTGCCATTGTCAATGCCGGAGGTCTGCACATGTTTCGCTCTGACGATTTGATTGGCGACCATAACGGTATTGATCTAAAAGGAAGTTTGGGACGATGGTGTAAATACGGATATTTACCGGCATTATGTAATTACATCGGAAAAATTGACCAGTTACCTTTTGAATTGCATCATTTATATGCCCTGGCGCTTAAAGATGGAGCATTATTTAGTTACCAGATTCAGGATGACGGGTACCCTAAGTATGATGGCCTGGGTAATCAAATGAGTACCTATTGGGATTCAATAGATTTCGTTAACACCCAGGTAGCGCGCATTGCCCCCAAAATTAATGGAGAATATCACTATGCGGTGAAGCAAAGTGGACGGTTTGACACCTACCCTGGAACCAAAGAATGTTTTGAAACTGCAGGGAGCGATATCGGAAAGATTGAATATTGTTTAACATACTTTGGGTATAATCATGGTGTTTATCCCAAAGATATGAATCCATTCATGGATCGGTTTGAACAAATTTTGAAGAAATAAACGATCGACTCAGCTATTCTGAGAGAGGTTTCAAAAAACACGCTTTTTGTTTGACAGAGCGTGTTTTTTTGCCTATAGTAAAAGAAATTTAGTTTAGATTTTTTTATATGAATGTAGCTCAAATTTTTGATCTTGGCATTAAGCTTGGCAGCGCCGCCGATCCGCGTGGCCAAAAAGGAGTAGAAAAATATGTAAAGATGATTAAAAAGGAATACGAAGATTTGAAAGATAAAGATAAAAAATATGTTGATCCCAGTAAATTAGTTAATCCTTATCCTGATAGTTGTATTCATGTCGACGATGGTCGTAAAGAAGTGAAGCGTATTCTTGCAGGTATTGATATTGATGAGGGCGAAGTGCTGCTTGCAAGTCAGCTTAATGAACGTGGTAAAAAAATTGATTTAGTAGTATCGCACCATCCGGTGGGAAATGCGCTCGCTAATTTACACGAGGTGATGGAAATGACAAGCGGTATTTTTGAAAGTTTGGGATTGCCGGTACATGTGGCGGAGCGTGTGGTGGAAGAGCGTATGAAAGAGGTTGGTCGCGGTCTTCACCCGGTGAATCACCATCGCGCGGTTGATATTGCTAAAATTTTGGGAATAAATTTCATGAGCACCCACACCATTACCGATAATTTGGTGCATCAGTTTATTGTGGATCTTATTGAAAAAAATAAACCGGAAACAGTCGGAGAAGTGATTGAGCTTTTGATGGAAATTCCAGAATATCAAGAAGCCAAACGCCGTGGTGCTGGGCCAAAAGTGGTGGCGGGTAGTAGTAAAAAACGTATCGGTCGGTATGTGGTAGAAATGACGGGAGGTACCAACCCTTCAAGTCAGGTGTACGAAGAATTTTCTCGCATTGGGTATAGCACCATGCTCAGCATGCATATGAAAGAAGACGCGGTAAAAAAAGCGCAGGAGCAGCATATGAATATTATTATCACCGGCCATATGTCATCAGATTCGCTTGGCATGAATTTATTCTTAGATGAGCTCGAGAAAAAAGGAATTGAAATTATGGCGTGTGGCGGCCTTATTCGGGTCAGCCGAAATAAAAAGAAATAAATAGTATGATTGCACTTCTTGTTGGCAGAGTACAAAGTAATGTTGACGGTGAGCTTGTGGTGCTTACAAGTGGTGGTGTGGGGTATAAAATGCTCGCGAGCCCGGCGGCGCTGCAAAAAGCCAAAGTTGGTGAAGAAACAATACTTGAAACTCATTTAGTTGTACGGGATGACGCGCTTGAGCTCTATGCCTTTGGGAGCGTGACAGAAAAAAAATTATTTCAATCATTTGTTTCGGTGAGTGGGGTGGGGCCAAAAACAGCCCTGCATCTTTTAGAACTAGGCAGTGCTGAAGAAATAACCCGTGCGATCAGTCGTGGAGATTTGGAGTATTTAACTAAAGTGAGTGGTATAGGCAAAAAAACTGCTGAACGAATTGTGCTTGAGCTTAAATCAAAAATGCACGATCAAGGATTTAGTGCCGCTGATGAAGGTGGCTTTGAAGGCGATGGTGTGCTTGGTGATGTCATAGATGGTTTAGTGACACTGGGTTATTCTGCTCTTGAGGCGCGCGCCGTGGTCAAGAAATTGGATGCCGGCGGTAAAACGAGTGAGCAACTGCTACGTGAGGCGCTCCAAACAATTAAATAAAAATCATTAAAAAAAGTATGGATCCAGAAACAAAAAGGGCGCTAGAGACAAAAGGGAAGAAAAAATCAGGGTTTCATATTGTGTTAATTTAAAATATTTATTAATTAAGCTGAAAAGCTGTTAAATTTAAATATATGGGTTGGATTATCGTCTTACTTATCATGGTTGTGCTCTTAGGCCTACGTACTGTTAAACAGTATGAAAAAGGCGTGATTTTTCGATTTGGAAAAATTGTCGGAATAAAAGAGCCTGGATTAAATTGGGTTATTCCGTTTATAGATCAGATGCGTAAGGTTGATATGCGCACCGTCACATTGCCGGTGCAAAAACAACAAATTATCACCAAAGATAATGTGTCAGTCGATGTGTCAGCGGTTGCATATTATAAAGTATCTGATGCAGTAAAGAGTATTGTGGCTATTGAAAACGTCATGAGTGCTATCAACCAGATCGCTCAAACTTCGATTCGCAACATTGTAGGTAAATTTCAGCTTGATCAAATTTTAAGTGAACGTGAAACCATCAACAAAGAAATCACTGAAGTGCTTGAAACCCACACCGCCAGCTGGGGAATAGATGTGACGTTGGTTGAGATGAAAGATATGGAACTACCAGAAGGTATGAAACGTGCTATGGCCAAACAAGCCGAAGCCGAACGCGAAAAAAGAGCAAAAATCATAGCCGCCGAAGGTGAATTTTTATCTTCGCAGAAATTGGCCGAGACAGCTGATGTGATGGCGGCACACCCGATCGCTTTGCAGCTCCGCAATCTTCAAACTATGGCCGAGATCAGTGTCGAGAAAAATTCAACTATAATTTTTCCTGCACAATTTATGACGACAATTGGTGACGTACAAAAATTTGTGAATCAAGAAATGAGTGTAAAAAAATAGGGCTTTCTATGTCGGAAAAAAAAGATTCGTGGAAAGTTGGTGGTAAAGACACTGAAGAAGTGGTTGATTCCCGTGAGGTGGGCGCAGTTGTTCCCGAGGAGTATAAGGAAGATTTAAATGACTGGCTCAAAAAAATTTCTGGAGGAGAGCTCGCACAGTTTTTTAGGGCGCTGGCTGGTGTGATGAAAACTACTGTAGAGATGATTGAACCGGAACGTATGTTTCAAAAATCACCCGCCTTTGCTGCTCATCATCGCGCACATGGCCAAGAGGTATTTGAAGAGATGGGGAGCCGAGCTGATTTTCCACCCGATGTCGTGAGAGCTTTTCAAAATGATCCCTTATTAAATTGTGCGCAGGCGTTGACCGAGATGGAAGGGCTCCGTTGGGATTGGCAAGAAAAAATTAAAGAGTGCCTTGCTCTTAGTGAGGTTGAATTTAAAAGATATTTGACCGAAGTGGTAGATGACTATGTGGCAAATACTCTCTATGCGGCAGGGCGTATGGTAAAAGATTTCTTGTCTAAACTTAATGGTGCTGAGCAACTTCGATTTCTTGCTTTTTTAGAATCACATCGAATTGAGAGTGCGGTGATATCTCGTCATGAAGAGCTCGAAGAGTGGGTTGATTTTCGAGTGGTACAGCCACCACAGTCAAGAGATGATTTTTGGATGCGCGCCGAGATGTTTGAAAAATTAGGAGAATATATCGGCGCTAGAGATTCCACACCCCGAGTCAACAGAAGAGTTCCAAGCAGTGGTTCGTTAAACTAAAACTCAAACGCACATAATAAAAATAGGCCTCTTAGGCCTATTTTTATTAGAGTGCTTTATCTCCAGCGATTTATTTCATCTTGTAGCTTCATTGCCTCTTCCCGTGATCTCTCAGCAAAGTTTTCTCCGCTTGATGCAAAAATGATACCTCGTGATGAATTGATAATGAGGCCAGATTTGTAGGAGTTGAGGCCGGCTTTGACTGTTTTTTCAAGATCGCCACCTTGAGAATTAACCCCTGGAGTAAGAATAAAAGTATCTCCGGCCAAGCGACGAATTTCGCCGAGTTCTTCGGGGTAGGTGGCGCCAGCAACAATAAAACAGTTATGGTTTTTGTTCCATTCGGTCACGGTTTTTCGTGTCACAATTTTGTAAAGTGCTTCGCCGTCAACAAGAAGATCTTGAAATTCTCCTGCGCCAGGGTTAGATGTGCGGCACAAAATAAAAGAGCCTTTATCTTTTCTTTCTAGAAAAGGTTGCAATGCTTCCCCGCCAAGGTAGGGGTTTAGGGTCACAGCATCAGCTTGTAAATAATCAAATCCGTAGGCTGCTGAAGAGGTCATAGTGTTGCCAATGTCGCCGCGTTTTAAATCCACGAGGAGAAAAATGTCTGGATAGTTTGCGCGAATATAATCGCATGTGAGTTTTAATTCACGTACGCCGGCTTCACCACGGGCTTCATAAAAGGCAGGATTGGGTTTGTAGGTGCAGACAAGATCAGCGGTCGCATCTATTATTTTTTTATTAAAATCAAATTGAGGTGTAGGCGATGTCTTAAACTGTTCGGGCAATTTCGCCATTTCTGGGTCGAGACCTATACACAAAAGTGAGTTATTTTTTTGAATGATGGTATCAAGGTTTTTTTGAATAAGCATAGTTTAAAGTGAAAGCGAATCAGGAGACAGGTGTGAAAACTCGGCTAAGAGCGCGTGACGTTGTATGTCTGAAAGTTGTGGCCACACTTCAAGAATAATGTCGTCAATCGTGGCTACATAGCCAATGGAACGGATGCCTTCTTTGGCCAAGGTGTGTAGTGCGCGCTCGGTTTCGCGTACCACACCAATTTCAAGATGAAAACGAGCGTCATTAAAAATTGATGGATATTCTTTTTTGAGAAGAGCAGCTGTCTCGGCCACAGTGTTACCAGTGGTTAAAACACTATCAAGAAATACAAAAATAGGTTGGGCAGGCATTTCTCTCGGAAGACGGATCGTCTTGCCAGAACCTTTTTCTAATTCAGCTAAATGAGTGCTGATAATTTCAATTTGAGGTCTTTCGAGAAGGTAGGCGAGTGTACCGGTGAGTTGAGGACTTGTTTTGCCGTGTATGTTTATGAACACTGTTTGGTCTATTGGAAGTGTCGTCAAAATCGAATCGCGCATTGCCTCCACAAATGGTTTAAACGTGTCTGGTTGATTAATCACATCGCTGTGATCAATATAGATCCACGATTTTTTACCGCTGCGCAGAGTGTGCACGCCTTCGGGGTTGGTGTTTTTATCAAACGGCTCATCGTTGCCAGCGATTTTTATGGCACCAGCCAGCACCAAGGCATCGATGTAGGCGGCTTTGGAGCGTTCTTTGTTTGGTTTAGTTAAGAGTGGCATTGAAGACATATAGGTCGTTAAAGATGTGAAAAACGCGCGCTCCAGGCTTCAGGGTCAGCACTCCAATTAAGCGCTTGTTCTTTTTCTTGAGAGTTTAAGTAGTGTTCAGTTGTTGCGGTGTCTAATAAAGTAGAAAAATTACTGAGAGTATACAGATTAATATTTTTTTCGGCAAATGCTTTTTTTGCCTGGCTCATTTGATAGTCAAAAATTGCAATCACATCAGTGACAATCGCAGTGCGTTCATTCATGCATGCGGCGGCAGATTTGAGCGAGCTACCTCCTGTTGAAATCAGATCTTCCACGATGAGCACGCGCGCACCATTTTTTAGTGCGCCCTCCACTTGTTTTCCTTTACCATGATCTTTAGGTTCTGGACGAATATATACCATTGGTTTGTTGAGTGTGTAGGCTAAAAAAGATGCCCAAGGCACGGCAGCTAGAGCAGTTCCTCCTATGACATCAAATTCAATCTTTTTTTCTTCAATAAGACGAACAAAACCATTAATTATTTTTTTTCGTTCTTCGGGGAAAGAAATAAGTAGGCGATTGTCACAGTAAATAGGTGATTTTAGTCCGGATGACCAGGTGTACGGTGGGTTCGTGCTGAGAGTAACCGCTTTGGCGCTAAGAAGAATATGGGCGATTTCTTGGTCTATAGACATAGGTGTATGTATATAAAATTATAATGCTCCCTCTTTTTTTAAAATAGAAATTTTTGTGTTTTCACCGCGATTGTAGCCGCCAGTTTTTCCATCAGAGCGCACTACCCGGTGACAAGGAATAGTGGGGTCAAAATTTTTATTTAAAATATTTCCCACCGCGCGATAAGCCCCCGGTCGCCCAGCGGCATCAGCTACTTGTTTGTAGGTGAGGGTTTTTCCTTTGGGAATTTTTTTCACTACCGAGTAAACTGATTTGGTGAAAGAAACTTTTTCCATACGTTATGTGATTGGTTGATAGATGTTAAAAAATTTCTGTCACACATACAAAGTAAAAAACTTATTTTAGTTAGGTAGTTCGTTTTTTTTAACTGTATGACCATTGTCCATATTTTCCATTACAGCAGCTATTTCTTTATCAAGAAGTCTGATTTTTTCTTCCTCATCTTGTTCAATTTGCCGAATGGTTTCTGGATCAAGCGAATCACGAAGAGCTGCCAGTTTATTTAGTTCTTCTTTATAAGTTGGGGTGGTGCCGAGAATTGTATCTCTCAATTTTTGCGCTCTCCTATCTCCTTCAAAATTTTCTGAGCTCGTTTTTATGCCTACACTTTTAAGAAGTTGTGCTTGATTCCATACTTCTTTTGTATTATTTGAACTTTTTGGAAATGCTGCATCGTAGCGTATATCGTCTGCGGCATCAAGATCTTGCCAGCTTGCGCGGTGAAATTTAAGAGGTTCTGCGGCAGGATCTAATTCAGCAGAATCAATTGAGCGATATTTATTGTGTGAAGGAGGGTGATTTATAGTTTTTTTGGTTTCATTTATTATACGCGCTTCTGCTTTTTGTAAATTTTCTTCTGCAAGAACAGAGTCTTGAAGGTCAAAGACGCGTAGATCTCCTTGTCGTTTTGCATCGAAACTGGTCGCTATACCGACACCATCGAGAAGTTCTCGATGTTTTTTTCTAGCCTCATCAGCTGAATTTTCTGGATCAAGTCTGAGGTTTTGAAGTCGATCGTTCTGTTCTCGAATCATATCGGCTGCTTTTAAAGCATCCTGTGAAGCTCGAGGGTTAATTTCTCCAATCATATAGATGTTTAATTATTTAGAAATATTTTTTAAAGTGTTGTGGTAATTTGTTGCAAGGTATGGATTCCACATCATGCCCGTGGCGACGAGTGCATATTCTGCTCCGGCGTGGATAAATTCATCAAAATGCTTCGGTTCGGTGATGCCACCAACGCCAATGAGAGTTAAACCAAGCTTCTCTTTATCAATTAGACTACGCGCTTCACGGACAAAATCAAGCGCCGCGGCGCGTATAGGGCCACCACAGATACCGCTGCTGAGCCGGCCTTCGCCTAGGGCTGGAAGGCCGTCAGTGGTAACCACTTTGCGCCCCACGGTGTTGATGCCCTCGATTGCTCGCACCCCAGCGCGGGCTGCAGCGACAAACACTTTTTTCATGAGCACCTTGTCGGGATATACACCAACTTTAATGATAAGTGGAATATCAATTCCCAGCGCTTTTACCAGCTTCTCGCTTATTTCTGCAACCGTGTCGGGATTGGTGAAAATGCTACCCTCACCACTACATACATTGGGACAAGAAAAATTAGCTTCGATGATTTCGGCACCAGCCTCTTTGGCAATCATCGCTGCAGCGATAAAATCAGCGACAAAATCTTCACCTTCGCGTGGTGTGCCAACAACGGACACAATCAACACCTGTCCGGGGAGGAGTGCTTTTTTAGCGCGGGCAATATCTTCTAAAAGAAAGGCGCGGTCATATGAAGGCATGCCAAACGAATTAGTGACCGCGAGTTCGGCCATAGAGTTGGGTAAGTCGCTCGTGGCAGAAAGTGTGGCAGAAGTTTCTCGAATATCGGTTGCGCCTTTCATATCGACATAGAGCATGTTCGGCAGTGGGTGCCCTGTCTGCGTCTGGCTGCGAATGGTTTTGTAGGTGACAATGTCAAAGCCGAGCTGGCTGGCAAGCGTCGTCCATTTTGAATTTAAAAGAGGGCCAGCAGGCACGCCAATCCGTGACGCAATGCGGTGGCCTAAAAAATCAATCCATTTTTCTTTTGGTGGAAAGATTCGTTCGGGAATGTGTCCGTCAAAAAATGGGCCGTACTCAGCGTTATCGTGGTAACTTTTATTAATATCGTACAAAGGTGGATGAGATGGAAACCAGTTGAAAATAGACATAAAAAACCATTAGGTGGCTAGATCACGCTGGCTATAGCCTTGTTTTCTTAAAGCAAGAAAGACAGGAAGTAAATAAATGTTGAGTGCATTAAGGGCGTCTCGAGATAGAGCTGCTTGATTTTTATCAATGGCGTGACTTCGTTCGTCAATTAAGCGTTTTATTTCATCGCTCGACCGGTTGCACGCAACAAGAGTAGTATCAATTTCTCTCAAAAATTCTTGATTATTTTGTCCTATTCGTCTTGGGCTTGAGGAAGTATTTTTTTCTTTTTTCATTTGAGTGTCTGGTTCTTTTTCTTCTAAGAGAAAGCGAGTAGAATTTAGTTGGTGTGAAAAATAGCAATGAAAATTATTAAGCCAGCGTGCTAAAATACGCAATCGGACACTTTTTTCATCTGGTGGCATGCCTACATCGCTCAGTGTCATACCCTGCTTGGCGAGAGTTTTATTGATCAATTCTTCTGATGCCAGTTGGTCTTCTTCAGTTTTTCTTAATTCCTCAATAATTGTTTTGGGAAGTGTAGTGGGAATATCCGGACAAAGTGAATAAAGCCACTCGGGCGTTGGTGCAGATTCTTTTTCTAAAAGATGCACAATTTCTAGCGGGTTTTGTTCACTCATAAGGTAGCAAGAGACAGGTATAGAGTAGGAAAAGATAGTGCGGTGGGCCAACCTTGTATGTCTTTTTCTGCAAATGGTGACCAGTGACATTTTGTTTTTAAATTTTCATTTTTAATTTTCTTTTTTAAATTTAGATCGACAATTACCCACTCGTTTGTTTCAGGTAGATTGAAAATTTTTTGTGGATTGGTGTGGGTAAGGGCAACAATTTTTTCGAGAGTAATTTTTCCTTTATGGTATGCATTAAGAAGAAGGGGAAGAGTGGTTTCAATGCCGGGTACGCCAGAAGGAGAAGCGGGGTACTCTACATTTTTTTCGGCAAGAGTGTGGGGAGCATGGTCTGAGCCAATGGTATCGATCGTGCCATCCTGCACCGCTTCCCAGAGTGCGTCTTGATCTTCATTTGTGCGAAGGGGTGGATTCATTTGGGCGAGCGTGCCAAGTCGGTCGTAATCGTCAACCGTGAGGAAAAGATGGTGAGGGGTGGTTTCAGCGTATACGCGCACGCCACGTTTTTTGGCAGCTCGGATGAGCGAAAGCTCTTCTTTAGTGCTGATGTGTAGAAGATAGAGCGAAGAAGAAAATTGTTCTGCGAGCTCAATGGCGCGGGCAACACCAGTGGCTGCCACTGTGTTTGAGCGAATGAGTGAATGGTCTGAAGTGGTTGGAGAAGGATGCGTGAGTTTGTTGGCGTTAATCAGCGCCTCGTCTTCGGCATGGGCAACAATGGGTAAGTTGAGTTCGTGTGCAAGAGCAAATATTTTTTCTTGATCAGATTTTTTATCAACGAGCAAAGTGCCGGTGCTCGAGCCCATAAAAATTTTAATTCCAATTACTTCATTTTTACATTTACGTATCTCATCGGCGTTATTTGTAGTTGCACCAATGTAAAAATACGGATGAATTGGGTAGAGAGAATTTTTGAGTAATTCATGTATCTGTTGTTTTTTTTGCTTGAGAAGGTCATAGGTAGTGATACTTGGCACATTATTTGGCATATCACAGACTGTTGTCACACCGCCTGCGTGTGCGGCCATAGTTCCGCTCAACCAATCTTCTTTATATTCTTGGCCTGGTGTACGAAAATGTACATGGCAATCAATGAGTGCGGGTAGGGTGATATGGTGTTCTGTGAGCTCATTAACAATGTGTGGTAAAGAAATAGTTTTTCCGTGGTAGGTTTTAATCTGCATAGAGTTTAGGTGCGATAGTCTTTTATTTCTTTACGCAAGAAGGTGCGCTCGCAGTATTTACAAGTGAGGGTGAGGAGAGTTTTATTAGTTTGTGTGAGGTAGAAAAAACTATCCATGGGTTCATGGTTGGTGATGCATTTGCCGTTAGGGCAAATGATGAGACGGGTGATATGCGTAGGTACTTCCAAGATAAATTTTTTAATAACCGCGTAGTTTTTGATGATATTGACTGTTGCGCCGGGAGAAAGCAGGGCTATTCGTTTACCTTCATCTAAAGTAAGTTCCCAATCTTCAATTTTTATTAAATCTTTGGTGCCCTTACTTTTGCTTGGCAAATTAATGCCAATAGTAATAATTTTTTCGTGAGTATCTTTTAAATCAAGCAAGTCAACAATTTTAAGTGCTTGTTTTGATTCAATGTGGTCAATCACCGTGCCGTTTTTAAGTGCGGCAACATGAAGTTTCTTTGGTTCAGGCATACGCATTATTTAATTTTTCCTAATACCAAACCGAGCAATGCTTGTCGCACATAGAGTGCATTTTTTGCTTGCTCAAAATAATATGCTTGGGTCATAGTATCAATTGAGGTGTGAATCTCATTGACGCGCGGTAGTGGGTGTAGAATTTTTAAATTTTTTTTGGTTTTTTCGAGATGCCGAGGATGAAGAATATAAAGATCTTTGAGCTGTTCGTATTCCAAAGGATCAGGAAAGCGCTCTGCCTGGATACGCGTCATGTAGACAATATCTACTTCATCGATGATGTCTTCAATCTTTTCGTGACACGAAAATTTAATGCCAGCCTCACGAAGTGAAGCGCAAATGGCTGCAGGCATAGCGAGTGGTTCGGGCGCAACAAAGTAGAGGCGTGCGTCGAAATGAGTGAGCGCGTGCGCCAGTGAATGCACGGTACGCCCATATTTGAGATCGCCAACCATGGCAATTTTTAGGCCAGTCAATTTTTTTTGACATTCTTGAATGGTGTAAAGATCAAGGAGGGTTTGAGTGGGATGTTGATTGGCTCCATCACCGCAATTGATCACTGGTTTCTCGGTGGCTTCGGCTGCCCGGCGGGCGGCGCCTTCAAGGTAGTGTCGGATGACGATGACATCGGCATAGTGGCTCATCATTTTGGTGGTGTCGTAGACCGTCTCGCCTTTTTTGGTTGAAGTGACTCCGGCATCGGCAAATCCCACCACGCGACCACCAAGACGTTGCATGGCAGTTTCAAATGACAATCGTGTTCGAGTGGAGGGTTCAAAAAAGCAACTTCCCATAATGAGTCCTTGAAGTAGTTTTGGTCGAGGACGTTTTCTAATTTCTTTTGCAACGCGAAGAACATGTTCAATTTCTTTTTTTGAAAATTCTTCAATTGAGATGATGTCGCGGTTATGAAATGAAAGTGTCATACGATAAAAAAATAGCCACCCTGTTCGGGTGGCCGATTATAGATGAATGGTTTAAATTAAAGATGATTACTCGCATGAATTCTTAGTTATCTGTATCTGACTCAGTTTATCAGAAGCCACTTATCTGGTCAAACAGGGGTAGTATCCACAGAGGAGTGTTGTGAGGTCATGTATTCTTGCCATGATGTGGGCTCGATTATATCGTTATTTACTTCAACTAAACAGCGTAAAAATAATTGAGCAATAGGTAAATTTGTGATGAGAGGAATTTTGTGGTCAATGGCCTGGCGGCGAATTTTAAATCCATCAGTTTCGTGGTTGAGTTTGGCTTGATTTGGAATATTAATTATGAAGTCAATCTTTTTTTCTTTGATAAGCGTAAGCACATTTGGTTCGGCGTGTTCGCTTGCTTTCGCAACATATGTTGAGGCGACGCCTGCTTGAGCCAAAAAATCATGCGTGCCGCCGGTGGCAAAAAATTCATAACCCCGCCGATCGAGGGTGCGGATGCTTTCTAAAAATGAGTCTTTGTGGTTACCGCCGATAGAGAGAAGAATTTTTTTACCGACGAGGTTTTGTTCAGTTGCCTGCCATGAAGTATAAAAAGCCTCAAGATAGGTGCTGCCAAGACAAGCCACCTCGCCGGTTGAAGTCATTTCCACGCGGGCGATAGGGTCAGACCCTTTAACACGTTGATATGAAAACTGCGCTGTCTTCACCCCAACATGCGCAAGTTCAAGCGTCTCAAAATCGGTTTGTTTTTGGGGGTAGTGAAGCAGAGCTCGAGTAGCAATTTCAATTAGGTTGTACCCCGTCACCTTTGACACAAATGGAAACGATCGTGATGCACGCAGGTTACACTCAATAACCTTGATGTCGTTGTGTTTGGCAAGAAATTGAATATTGAATGGTCCGGTAATTTTTAAGGCAGCTGCAATTTGACGGGCTGCTTGTTTGGTGCGGCGGATTGTTTCAAGATAGAGTTTTTGTGGGGGTAGTACAATGGTGGCGTCGCCCGAATGCACGCCGGCATTTTCTATGTGTTCGGCGATAGCAAGAATGAGCACGTTGCCGTTTTCTGCCACGCCATCAATTTCTAATTCTTTGGCATCAGTGATAAATTCTGAAATAACTACCGGATATTTTTTTGAAATAAGTGCAGCTTCTTGTAAATACATTTCGAGTTCGGTGTCATTGTAGATAATATTCATTGCTGCCCCCGAAAGCACATATGATGGGCGTACCAATAGAGGGTAGCCCACGGTATTCACAAAAGCTTTGGCTTTCACAAGATTGGTTACTTCACTCCACCGTGGTTGATCGATTTTAAGTTTTTCTAAGAGTAGAGAAAAACGTGCACGATTTTCTGCTTGATCAATACAAGTGGCTGGTGTGCCAAGGAGAGGAACCCCTTTTTTGGCGAGCGGGAGAACTAAATTATTTGCAATTTGTCCGCCCACACTTACGATTACGCCTTTTGGATTTTCAAATTCGATAATGTCTTCAAGTCGTTCGAGGGTGAGTTCTTCAAAATAAAGCCGATCAGATTCATCGTAGTCAGTTGAGACGGTTTCAGGGTTAGAGTTAACTATGATAGTTTTTTCTTTCAGCGTGCGGAGAGTGCGCGCGGTATTCACGGCGCACCAATCAAATTCAACGGAGGAGCCAATGCAATATGGCCCAGAACCAATGATGAGAAGTGGTTTTTGTTTCGAGTGTTTTTTGTTCTGTAAGAGAGAAGAGCCGGCGGGTATCACATCGTGCTCACTGCCATGGTAAGTGATATATAAATAATTTGTTTCGGCTGGAAATTCACCGGCTAGTGTATCAATTTGTTTGATAAAAGGCGTAATGCCAAGGGCAATGCGTTTTTTTCGAATAATGTCAGCAGTCGTCTTTTTTAAACATGCAATGGTGGCGTCAGCAAATCCGTATTTTTTTGCGTCATGCAGTAATGATTGGCTGAGTGGTTTTTTTTCAATTTCTTTTTCCATCGTTGCAATAGAGTGCAAGTGATACAGAAACCACTTATCAATACAAGACCACGCATGCAGTGTTTCAACACTATTATTTTTTTGGAGAGCTTGATAAAGGGCAAAGAGACGACGATCAGTGGGGTGTACAATCTCATCTTTGAGGTTGGGAATTGTGTGGTAGTCACCGAGTCCAGATACACCAATATTGAGCATTCGTACTGCCTTTTGCAGCGCTTCAGGAAATGTTCGACCAATTGCCATCACCTCGCCCACACTTTTCATTTCCGAGCCAATACGCCTATTGGTGGTTTTAAACTTCGTTGTATCCCAACGAGGTATTTTGATGACTACATAATCTAAGGCTGGCTCAAAGCACGCGGTTGTTTTTTTTGTGACTGAATTTTTTAATTCATGGAGTGTGTAGCCAAGGGCTAGTTTGGTTGCCACAAAGGCGAGGGGGTAGCCTGTTGCTTTAGAAGCAAGCGCGCTTGAACGTGAGAGACGGGCGTTCATTTCAATCACCCGGTAATCGCCACTCTCGGGGTTAAGGGCGTATTGAATATTGCATTCTCCCACAATACCCATCGCGCGCGCCACTTTGAGGGAAATTTCTCGTAGTCGATGGTATTCTTCATTCGACAGTGTTTGTGCTGGTGCTACCACAATGCTTTCACCAGTATGAACGCCCATTGGATCAAAATTTTCCATGTTGCAAATGGTGAGAGTGGTGTTGGTTCGGTCGCGAACAATCTCGTATTCAATTTCTTTCCAACCTTCTAAATATTCTTCAATTAAAATATCTGGCGAGTGATGAAGAGCTTCTTCAGCGCGGCTGGCGAGTTCTTTTTCATTTTCAATTTTTCCTGAACCTAAACCCCCGAGTGAATATCCTGAACGCAACATGAGCGGATAACCAATTGTACGAGCAGCAACGAGCGCTTCCGCTGTTGTTTTTGCGGGCACGCTGCGCGGAGTTTTGACACCAATTTTTTCGAGATTTTTTTTAAATAAACCACGGTCTTCGGTTTTAGTAATAGTTGAAATGGGAGTGCCGAGTACTCGGACGTGATATTTTTTTAGGATACCTTTTTTGGCGAGAGTAAGACCGAGATTAAGTGCAGTTTGACCACCAAAACCAAGCAAAATTCCATCCGGCCTTTCTTTTTTAATGATACTCGTGACGTGCGGGATATCGAGTGGTAGTAGGTACAGAGTATCGGCGAGCCCAGGGTCGGTTTGCACGGTGGCAATGTTAGGATTCACCAAAACGACATGAATACCTTCTTCTTTCAGCGCCTTAATTGCTTGCGTACCAGAGTAGTCAAACTCACCGGCTTGGCCAATCCGCAAACCACCCGAACCGAGGAGGAGTATTTTTTTGACGAGGTTTTTGGAAACTCTTTTTTTCTCCATGTGCATATGAGTTATTCGTCAAAATTATAATAGTTTAAAAAATGTAGTAAATAATTCTTTGGTATCTGTGGGGCCAGGCGAAGCTTCGGGATGAAATTGCACTGAGAAAAAAGGGAGTTTTTTATGCGCCACTCCTTCTACCGAACCATCATTTAAATTTCGAAAAGTAACATACCACTCTTTCGGTAGAGTTGCTTCGTCGATGGCATACCCATGGTTTTGGCTGGTGAGGACGCATTTTTTGGTGCGTACTTCTTGGCAGGGTTGGTTGTGTCCGCGGTGTCCAAAAGGTAATTTGTAGGTTTTGGCGCCAGCTGCCAAGGCCAAAAGTTGAGAACCTAAGCAAATGCCAAAAATTGGTTTTTTCTTTTCCAAAGCTTTTTTAAGAATGGCGATAGTTTCAAGACAATCAGCAGGATCGCCCGGGCCATTAGAAAGAAAAATGCCATCATAGTGTTCGCGCGTGTAATCGTAATTGTAGGGAACACGTGTGATGGTGAGGGGAAATTCTTGTAGACAACGAATAATATTTTCTTTTAATCCGCAATCAACCACGATAATATTTTTTTTACCATGGCCGTATGTTTGAATTGAAGAGGGTGAGACTTTGGCCACCAATTGTTCGTGGGCGGGAGCAAGAAATTTGTGTGAACGTGAGGTGGGGTTAACCGATTGAATGTATCCGCGCATAGTGCCGCTCATGCGAATATGTTTGGTGAGTGCACGTGTATCAACATTCGTAATGAAGGGTATTTTTTCTTTTTTCAGCCATTCGATGAGTGATTGTGTTCCTTGAAAGTGGCTCCAATTTACGCACGCTTCGCTCACCGCCACACCGGTTGCCCATATTTTTTTAGATTCCCAATGTGAACGATCTGGCACGCCATAGTTTCCAATGAGTGGATAGGTAAACACCACAATTTGTCCGGCGTATGATGGATCGGTGAGTGTTTCTACATAGCCGGTCATGCCCGTGGTAAAAACCACTTCTCCGACGGGGCTATTTTTTTGAGCAAAGTGAGAGAAACCTTCGAAGGTATGGCCATTTTCTAAGATGAGTTTGGAATGAGTCATGTAAAAAAATAGCCACCCTGTTCGGGTGGCCGTTGTTAGTGAGAATAAAATTGTGTGGGGTAAAGGAGTGTGAGCATATTCACCACAGTATAGCAGATGTACAAAAGTGGTCTAGATAAAGTTGTGCACATTTATTTTAATCGATCACGCAATAATTTTTCGGCACGCACCGGATCAGCGCTGCCTTCGCTCGCCTTCATCACCATGCCCATGAGAAATTTGATGAGGGGTTCTTTGCCGGCTTTAAATTCAGCCACTTGATTAGGATAGCTTTTTATTATTTCGTCGGCAATTTTCCCTAAAGCAACCTCATCGTTTACTTGCCCGTAGCCTTTTTCTTCCATCACATGGGTTGGATCAAGGTCGACGTCAGAGTCTATCATTTCAATCAGAATTTTTTGAGCATTGGTAGAGTTGATTCGTTTAGAATAAATAAGCGCCATGAGCTCGGCAAAGTTTTCGGGTTTAATTTTAAGATCGTGAATGGTTTTTTTTCGTTCGGCGAGGAGTCCTAATAATCGACTTGTGATCCAGCCGCCAGCGAGTCGTGCAAGAGGAGTTTCTTTTTGTTCATTGAGAAAAGCAGTGTCATGAGTGTTTTCGGGCAAGCTGTGGAGCCATTCCAAAAGTTCACTCATCACACGCTCGGTGTAGTCTGCCCAGGCAAAATCGCTCGTGAGTAAATAGGCGTCTGCCAAAGAAAAACCATATTCTGCTACAAAGCGTTGGCGTTTGGCTTGAGGCATTTCTGGCAAGTGAATGGAGCCGGCCAACGTAATGGGGTTAAACGGCGGAATATCTGGTTCAGGAAAATAGCGATAGTCAGCAGCTGATTCTTTGCTGCGTTGATGGATGGTTTCTTGTTTTTTTTCATCCCAACCTCTCGTTTCTGGCACCCACTTTTCACCTTTTTCAATCAAAGCGGTTTGGCGTTTGATTTCATATTCGATTGCTTTTTCTACCGCTTTAAATGAATTGAGGTTTTTTACTTCAACTTTGGAATTGAGTGTGTAACCTGGTTTTGCCACGATAGCTCCTTGTTCTTTGCTCCACATTCCTTCGGCCTGAAGAGAGATGTTGGCTTCACAGCGCATTTGGCCTTTTTCCATGTCGGCGGTACTCACTCTGAGCGAACGAAAGATGAGTTGCAGTTCTTGGCAATACATTTTAGCTTCAACAGCGCTTTCAATGTCGGGGTCAGATACAATTTCAACGAGCGGAACGCCAGCCCGATTAAAGTCAACCAACGTGACGTCGCCTTCGCCGTGAGCAAGCTTGGCAGTATCTTCTTCAAGATGCACGCGGCGGATGCCAATCTGAGCTTTAGATCGAGGGTTTTTAGTCAGCGAAAGGTCGAGTTCAATGTGGCCATATTCACCAACAGGTTCGTCGTATTGAGAAATTTGATATCCTTTTGGTAGGTCGGGGTAGAAATAATGCTTGCGATCAAATTTGCTCACACTATTGACGCGGCAGTGTAGCGCTTGGGCGATAGTAGCGGTCCAGGAGATCGCTTTTTGATTGGGAACCGGCAGTGTGCCAGGGTGTGCGAGACACACCGGGCAGACATGGGTGTTTGGAGCGCTCAAATGAGGGTCGTTGGCGCACCCGCAAAACATTTTACTTTTTGTTTGAAGTTCAACGTGAATTTCAAGGCCGATAATAGGAATGAGATTGGGCATAAACTAGATTAAAATATGGTGCCATAGTACCACTTTTGTGGCGTCAAACGCAATGCCTTGTTTACAAAAATGCCAGGGACATGGCCCTGGCAAAAAAGAGAGTAAGGAGAAAATTACATAGGCAGGGTGCGAGCCTCGTCACTCGCTTTGTAAGATGCTTTAGCGCTTAAATACAGCAGAAAACCAGAAAAAGCGCTGAGTGGGGCCATTATTGCGTTAATGATGTTGGTGATAATATTTTTTAACACCTCCACAAAAGAGAGCGTGTTAAGAGAAAGAGCATCGCTCGTGACGTTGGCAATATTGATGGTTGAAGAAAAAAGAACAAATGGCGAAAGAATAACAAATTTAATCAGAACGAGGATCAAGGCGAAAAATAATCCTGGGGCAAAAATTCGCCAAAGCATTTCAAAAGTGCGGCCCTTGGTGAGGCGTCGGCTGAGACGAAAGGGTCCAAGGCCGGTTTCGTGGTCGAGTATGACCGCGTAAAAACTAAAGGCATACCAGACTAAAAAAATAATACCAGGAATAATGAAAGCAAAGCTACCAAAAAAAACAAGTGCGGTATAGATGATCGCGGTGTAGACGGTGGGAAAAAGAAGTGGTTGTGCGAGTGCCCACGAGGCGCGCCAAGGTGTGACAGGCGTATGCGCGGTAATGTGCTGAAACGTAAGTGTCATCGCCACTGAATTCCAAAGAGCAAGAACGATGAGTATTCCCGCTAGCACCACGAGCACGAGCATAATCGCAATCATGGAAAGCGAGGTGTACGCAAACAATGTCTCTCGAAACAATTTTACGTTGTTAAGTACGATATACAATGGAAAAAGGAATAGCATAAAAGGAAGTAATCTTTTCCAGTGGGTGCGATACAATTGCCAACTTTGTTCAATGAGTTCTGTGGCGGTTAGAAGCATAAAGAATCTGTTTAAAAAGAAAAATCAAAGAGTGTGCAAATAGTATTTTAATCTTTAATTGTACGTCTAAAATTGTAAATTTTTTTTGAAATTTTCCTTGTTATTTTTTCAACCGTTTCGCAAGCAATTTCCATATTTTTTCGTGAATTTCTTCAGGAGGAAGAATGGAATTGTTTTTCATACACTCAACAAGAGTAAACCCAGGAAATGAACGGGCGATTTGCAGGAAAGTTTTTTCAGCGGCTTTAAGGTGGCTTAAATCAGCTTCGTGAATATCACGTTTTGCACCTTTTAAATACGCACGAGCGCTTTTCTTATCCACTAGTTGCTGAGCAACGCCGGCTTCAACGTGTAAAATGAGGCTTACATCCGGTTTTGGAATCTTAAAGATAGTGTACTCCAAATTGTAGTTCCAGGCAAAAAATTTTTTTCGTGCTGCAGGAGAAGTGATTTTTCCACCCTGATGACCCATATTGGAGCTCACGTAACGATTGGCGACGACAATTTTTCCTTTTTTAAGCCAGTCTTCAATTTCTGCGGCCGCCGCAAATCTATCTACCGCGAAAAGAATCGAAGCGCGATAGGGACCAACTTCTTCAGAAGTGCCGTAGAGTCCGTTTAAATATTCTTCCACTGGTCCAGCACTTTTTTGTCCATACCGAGGAAAACTAATAGTTTCAACAGGGTACTTTTCTTCTTTTAGGCGCGCAACGAGTGTGTCGGTTTGGAGTCCTTTGCCGCTGCCATCAATGCCATCAATCATGATAAAAAGACCTTTCATAAAAATTATTTAAATTTTTCTTCAAGCATCTTTTCTTTCACGCGTTGCCTGGCTTCACTATCGCCTCGGGCACTGTCATAGCTATTATGGTCAACAAATTGCATAATGCTGGCGCGCCACGGATCAATTTTTTCAATTTCTTTATGAATCAATTGACAGAGTTTTCGGTATTGCGGATGACCTTGTTTGGTGGTGCGAAGTTCCAGCATGTGCATGGCCTCTCGGTCGTTGAAACCCATGAGCCAGCGCACGCGGTGTCCGTGGAGTGTGACATATGAAGCCACTTCGCCAAGATCTTGTTTCAGTGTTTCGTATAATGTTGCCACGCGTTCATGGCATTCAAGAACACGCTGTTCAAATCCCGCGTCTTTAATGTCATCGGGTACGATAAAACCATGACGCGGACTAAAGGTTTGGCGCATCTGTGTATTCATGCGATGGCGCATTAAATCTTTGTAGGTGCCGTAGTCAGCAAAAAGGTCACAGGTGTAGGTGTAGCCAGCTTCAAGCGCGCGGCCCGGGCGGTCACGACGGGTTTTTCGTTCACCGATGTACGTGTTTTTAATGCGATCTTTAAGCGTGCGATCCATTGTTTTTATGTGCGTATAGAGTTGTGCGAGAGAATGCTCGGAATACGTATAGAGCATGTGCGCTAACAAAAAGTCTTCGCTGTTACGTTCTTCAAGCGGAACAATTGAAACAGGCTGTGTGGCGTCAACATGAATGTGTGTCAATAATTCATTAGCCAATTTGCGCATTTCTTCGTCGACCGCCATTGTGTAATTTTTTTTCTGTGCGCGACGTACATATTCAGGGATAGTTTTGTTGAGTTCGGCTTGAAGTTTTTCGCCGATGCGCACCACTTCAGGGTAAGGAGTAGACAAAAGATGTGAAATTAAGCCTTGAAAGTAGCGACCATTACCAAAGATGCCCACATTTGTTTTGGTGGCGAGTGGAAGCAGACAGCGTAGAGCATCGCATGCTTTTGTTTTTAAATCAATTTTATGAGTGAGGCGAAACGCCTTTTGATCTTTTTCCGAGCCAAGCGCCGCATAGGTTTGTTTTTCGCCCGTGCCAAGTACATCGTAGGCTGCTTTTTCGAGAGGGAAGAGTTCTTGATAAAAATTTTGGATTGGTTCAATTAAGCTTTTGTAGGTATCAAACACAAAATCCATGGTTTCTACATACATCGCCGCGTGGGGAGAGGCCATTATTTTTGGTTCGCGAAGATAGCGATAATTTCCCGATTCATCTTTTTCATCAAAAAAAACATAGCGGGTTGATTTCTCAATCGGCGAACCACCAATGCGCCGGTCTTCAATTTCTTTTGTGGCAATCGTAGAAATATTTTCAAATGAAACGTGCGCACCTTCAAGTTCACCCACCGAATCGTCACCATACGCCACCAATACGCGCTCAATTAATTCATGCGCATGAGTGTGGTCAATCATGCCTTCAGCGACGAACTCTTTAAGAAGTGTTTCTTGAAAACCTGTTTTAGCTCGACTATAGCGTGCATAAACGGCTCCGGCTAAACCGTTAAAATTTTTAACGGCAAAAATATCACCACCAACATCGGTGACATACTCAGATAAAAGTTTTTCTTCTTCGGGGGTAAAGTGTGCCATGGGTGTAAAGCTAATATGCAAAAAATTAAATAAAGAACACATTAAGCGGGTGTGTGGTAGACGGCCTCGCCGCCATTTACCAATTGGTTTATTTTTCGCCGTAATTTTTTTTGCATGCCAGAATGTTGAATTGTTTCTAAATAACTTAGGGCCAGGCCGGCGTTGGTTTTGGCCATGTGGAGGAGTACCATTTCAAGCAAGACATCTCGATAATCAGGGGTGGTGCCGTCGGGAAGAATTTTTATAATGAAATGCACTAGTCGGTCGGGGTTTTGGGTAACAAGGTTGCGTTCAAGCAGCGCGCGTATAATGTAGACAAACCCTGTGTCTAAGCGTTCGTCGGGGGTGTGGAGACGAATAAGATCAGCCGATAACCCGGTTAAACCTTTGTCGATACTAAGCCCAATCATGGCGAGAAGTGCTTCAGGGTATTCTTTTTTAAATTCGTGTTGCAAGAGGTCTTTAATTTTTTCTGTTGAAACATTGAAAAAATTATTATGCAGCAAAGCCGCGCATTTTTCTTTGAGCAAGGCTTTTCGTTCAGAGAGTGAGAGTGGTTTGGTTTTCTCTTGTGGTTCGCCAGTTAAAGTGTCGTGCGCCATAGAGCGAGAAAATATTATTGTAAACCAGTGCTGCCAAAATTACCTCGATTTTCTTCTGTCATAGAAAGTGTTTCGTGCCATTCGGCCTGCGCCACTTTAATAAACATTCCTTGTGCCAATCGATCACCGCGCTCAACCACTGTGGAGGTGTCAGTAAAATTATAGACTGAAATAAGAATTTCATTGTCATCACCACGATAGTCGCTATCAATGACACCAATGCCATTAGCAAGCATGAGTCCTTTTTTGTGTGCCAGGCTAGAGCGGGCAGCAATAATAAGGGCATATCCTTCCGGTGTCGCAATGACAAGATTGGTAGGAATACGAGCGAGTGTGTGCGGAGGAATCTTCATTTCTTCTCGGGCATAAAAATCAAACGCTGCTGCCCCCGCTGTGTGGTATGCGGGCAAAGGAAACTTTGGATCAAGGCGTTTGATGGTGATTTGCATATGGTTAGCGATACTTGTGTACAAGCGCGTCGAGCTGTAGATAAAAATCTTCTCGACTGCCATTGTTGTGTATTCGTTCAGTGGCGAGTGCGAGCACTTCAGGAATGGTTTGCTCGGTAGAGCGCGCTTGGTCGGCAATAAATTGCTCGTAGGTTTTTTCAGCATCACCCACATTTTCCGCGCGTATTTTTAGACGAGAAAAACGCGTTTCAAGATCAACATCAATTGCCACGAGTATAAATTCAGGTAGGTCTTTTAATCCCTCAAGGTCAGCCACACGGCGAATTCCTTCTACCACAATGAGTGGTTGGGCACTTTTTCTAAGATCGTTAACCATTGTTTTTGCGAGAAGATCATTGCCAAACGCACTTCGAAGTACTTCAGATAATTTTACCAAATTTTCACGCTCTTGGGGTAAATAAAAACGATCCAGCGTTTCGCGGAGCATAGTAGAGAAGCGGTGCGTGTCGGCGTGGTGGTGGGTTTTAAGATATTCAGCCGCCTCGCCTTTGCCCGAAGCCATCTGTCCCACAAAGCCAAAAATAGTTTTTTTCATGAAAGAAAATTTAGTAGCAAAGAAGAGGTGTCATTCTTTGATTTTTTTCATATTTTCGGAGCTCTGGCAAAGGGTTGATCCTTGTTCCGTGTTCCTTGTTCTTTTAGATAATAAAATTCTTCCACATCTGACTTGCCACGGGCCGATCGTCACCAATATATTTGCTGCCTTTATCCATAGAGTATGGTTTGTCACACGGCGAAGATAATCGTTCAAATGCCATTTGGGCAATGGGCATTTGGTAATACAGCATCATTGGCATGTTGGCCACGTTGTGGAGTTCAAGTGTCATCTTAAGACAGTTGCCAGGGTCTAAAAATCCGGCTGTTACATGAATGAGAAGTCCCATTCGACCCACCGAGCTTTTGCCTTCTAATCGGCCCACCATGGAGCTCGAAACACCGGTTTTTTCATAAATAAGGCCGAGCGCAAATTCGCCAGGATGCAAAATAAATGGCCGGTCAGCCGAAATTTCAACCGGAACCATCAAATTGTCGAGTGGTTTTTTGGGATCAATGACATAATGATTTTTGGTATCAAACACCAAAAAATGTTTATCGAGATGGAGGTCAACTGAAGCTGCCTTGAGGTATTTTTCATGAAATGGGTCAATGGTAATTTCCCCACTTTTAAGCGCGAGAGAAATATCGTGGTCAGAGAGGATCATAGAAAGTATTTATTTTTTTCAGCGTATCAAATTTGGCTATGATTGGCAAGAAAAAACAGCACTCGAGTGGAGTGCTGTTTTTATAAAGTAAATTTTTATTCTTTCTGTGTGTCGCCCCAGGCTTCTTTCATCTCTTCAAGCGGTTCAGTATCATTGTTCCCGCGCTTAATGGCTTGTTCAATTTCATCAGGTGTTAGAATTGCAGTGAGCGTATCGCCAATCATTGCCGCCCGAGGTGAGTGAATCCAACCATGATAGTTTTGTAACACTTGTAGGGCTTTTAATTTTTCATTTGGACTTGCTTTAACTTGGTAGCGTTCTTTAAGAGCATCTTTTTTTTCAGCGTATTCCCTCATTGTAGGTAGTGCCATAAGGGCTTGAAATTGTTCGATACCTTGTTCCTGTTGTCCACGTTCGTAACGTCGATGTAATTCTCCTGTCGCTCCAAAGCCTATCGTTGAGACAATTCCTAGTAAGAGAGACAGTTTTTTTAACATGGGATTTCCTTGTTCTGGTGGCTGAACGCCTGATTCCGGTGAACGCATAATTTTTAAGATTATTTTAGCTTAAGGCAGCTAATGACAAATATAGTATAACATATTTTTACCATTTTGTCAAGCAGTTTTTTGGCTAAAAATAGGCTAATTTAGATAAAAAATAGTTTGGATTTAAATTGAATTTTTTTGTTTATTTTTTCTTTGTACGAAATAAGAAGTTTAATTTAATGAATCAAATAATAAAAAACAAGGAATTAAATTCCTTGTTTTTTAGAGGGGTGAGAGCACTACTTCCGAGCTCGCTTTTAGAATCAAAGATTGATTACAAAAGTGAGTGGCTCGGAAGCGGTCGTCTTCTGGCGGGCTTTTATTGAGCGCCTTCAGACCGACTCCAAATCCACCTTGGCGTGTTATCGCCTAAGGGGGGTCACAGTAGCTGGTTCCCCCTTTCGCGATCAGGCACGTTGCGCCCGCTTTGCAGCAGCCGCAATCGAGTGGCGCATCAGTGTCGACCATGCACACCCCCGGCCCCACTTCGCCAGGGCGGATAATGGTTTTCACCGGGCACTGGACAATCTCGTCTTCTCCCCCGCAGCGTGCGAGGGGATCATCGGAGAGATCCGGGAGCGCCAGATCGTAGGTGGCCGCATCAACCATGCTGCCGTCCGCCATGCCTCCATCGCTGAAGGTGGGCGGCTTCGGCGGCCCCGTGATGCAGCCGGTCAGCAGGAGTAGTCCTGCTATCTGAATGATCCGAATTTTGTTTTCCTCCTTTCACCTTTCCCTCTGCCAGAGGAAAAAGGCCTGCACACTTAAACATAGGAATGCGTAGTTGTCAAAGGTAGAATGGTCAAAGAAAAATGTACGTTGTATAAATAGTGCATAAAAAAACAACCCCGTTTTGAGCGGGGTTGTGTAGCTTGCTTGAGGAATGTTTATTGGTTTTCAGCGATTTTGATGGC
This sequence comes from uncultured Gammaproteobacteria bacterium, assembly GCA_964444705.1. GTDB lineage: Bacteria > Patescibacteriota > Patescibacteriia > Magasanikbacterales > GWA2-37-8 > CAYUHX01. Next base: position 99,778 of record CAYUHX010000002.1, read on the forward strand.
TGGACCCATGGTGCTGCAGAGCACCAAGTTTTTGATGTAAGAACCTTTCATACTGCCAGGTTTGGCTTTTTTGAGCACTTCCATGAAGGCAGCCAAATTTTCTTTTAACTGAGCTTCGCTGAAGCTGAGTTTACCAATGCTTTGGTGAATATTAGAAGTGTCATCATTTTTAAAGGTAATTTTACCTTTTTTCAATTCTTCAACCATTTTCTTCACGTTTGGTCCCACAGTTTCAGTTTTTGGACTCGGCATCAAGCCTTTTGGACCAAGAATTTTGGCAATCGCTGCCAGTTTTGACATCATGTCTGGAGTGGTTACTGCAATGTCAAATTCAATTTTTTCAGTTTCTTTAATGCGTTTAATGTCTTCTTCGCCGTAGACAAAGTCTGCGCCCGCGTCTTTCGCTTCTTTTTCTTTGTCGGCATTCACGAAAGCGGCGACTGATTTGGTTTTTCCGGTACCGTGAGGCAAGGTGGCGGTAGAGCGTACTTGTTGTTCACCTTTTTTAGGATCAATGCCCAAATGAGCGTGCACTTCCACGCTTTCGTTGAATTTGCGCACACTGCTACCAGATTTGATGAGGGCGATAGCGTCGTCCCAACTATATACTTTGCTCTTGTCTACCTTGGTAGCAAGGCTGGTCATTTTTTTCGACATACTAAATGTCTTAGTGGTACAAACTCCTGGGGGTGGCCCAAGATCCCACATGGCCTAGTTTCTAGTTACCGGTTAAAAGTATCTAGTTCCTAGGATTAATAAAGTAGGCGTAGTATAAGGGAAAAAAGGGTAATTGTCAATATAAATATTTGCAAAACAAAAAACTCCTTGGTTAAAGGAGTTTTTTAGTCATGTCTCGTGAAAATAGATTTTTCAAGAAGCATGTTAGACCGCCACCCTCGACGCATTGCTGCGGAGAGTGGGGCGGTATGGCTGTGGCGGGGGTGGCGACGACGCTTAGTCGAGGGTGCAGGTGGCGGTCCACGTAAGGCCTGCCACACAGTCCTCTCCCAGCCCCCAGGGCCAGGTGACGAAAGAGGAGGTGTCCTCCTCCGCCACACAAGATAGGAAGGTGTCGGGGGGGTTGGCGGCTTCCCGCCAGACCCGAACGGTGTTCCCTTGCGTGGTCATTGGGATTCCTAACCATCCCTGGTTGCCGCAGTAGGCGCTCAGCTCCCTGAAGCGGTGGAGCTGGACGTCCTCGCAGAGGACACTAAAAACACAATTCTTGTCGGGGTAGGGGAGCCCCCGCGGGGGCTCCATCGGTAGGGGTGGCGGCTCTGGCCGCTTCCTGGGCATGGTGGGCGGCTGTGGGGTTGCAGTAGGCGGCGGGTGGTTGTCCACCGGACCGCCGCATCCCACCAGCATCATCGCCATGCTGCTCAGAAAAATCCCTGAAGCCACTATCTTCTTCACTTGCTTTTCCTCGTATTCTTTCCATGCCAGTGCCATCGTTTTTGGCCGGAAAGAATTTTCGAAATTTATCACGAGTTCAAGCCGGCAATTTGTCGGTTTGTGATGACCCCCACCAGGGGATCTGGCGCATTTTTTCCTTTGTTTTGACGGCAAACAAATTTCTAACCATATTAAAGATTAAAAATCTTTTTGCCATCAATCAAAGAATGGAGTGAAAAGAGCAAAAATTTGATTAAACACTTATAGCACGACTATACGATCTTATCAAGGGTAGCACGTCGATGGCAATGATGGGGATTGAATTGGGGGGTATTAAAAAATAATTTAGTGGGGTATGCGTGGACACAAGCTGTTAAATCTGGTAGGGTGTGTGTACAGTCCGCATGTAACCAAATTTAGCTATGTTTTCCGGCATTATTAAAGCAATTACCCCCATCACCTCTTTTGATTACAAAAATGGGTCGTTGTTTTTGACCATTCAAAAGCCAGCCAAATGGAAAATTGGTCTTGGTGATTCTATTGCTACAAATGGGGTGTGTTTGACGGTGAAAAAACTGCTCAAAAAAGAGTACGTCACCGAGCTCATGCTCGAAACATTGGAGAAAACCACGTTTGGTCAAGAAATTCCTCGTCAAGTAAACGTTGAACAATCTCTCGCTTTAGGCAGCATGCTTGATGGGCACATAGTACAAGGTCACGTTGACGGTGTCGGCGAGATAATTAAAATTACCTCGCAGGGAGCGGCAAAAGTGTATCGATTTTCTTTTCCCACGAAATTTAGCAAGCTCATTGCTGAAAAAGGTGCCATCACCGTTGATGGTGTCAGTTTAACCGTGGTTGAAGTAGGTGCGCGCTGGTTTTCCGTTTCCCTCGTCGACTACACGCTTACTCATACCGTGCTTGGGAGTAAGTGTGTGGGAGATGTGGTGAATTTAGAATTTGACGTGCTCGCTAAATATTTAGCGCGCTTAATTAGTAAAAAATAAAGTATATGCGAACAGAACAACCCCCTTTAGAAGTAAGGGAAAAAATTTTAAAAAGCTTGTCACCAGAAAAACAAGCCGCCGAAGCTAGGCGCGTAGCTGCTGTGCCGCTTCAAGAAAAAATAGCCAGTTTGCGCGCTGAACAAAGAAATTTATATGATAAGGAACGGCTGTCTGAAGAAAGAGCGCAAAAGATAGCGGAAATAGATGCACAACTACAGTCTCTTCAGGCAGAATTGAAAACAGTTCTTTCAAATTAAGCAAAAAGTAGTGTATGCAAAAAGCGATAAAATCTGGATTTAAAATTTTTAATGCTTCTACGTATAAAGTTGGTATTGTGGTGGCAGATTTCAATCGTGATATTACAGCGGTGCTTTTAAAAAAAGCTATGGCTTGTTGCACCGAATATGGTGTTGCAAAAAAGAACATTGCAGTCTTTAGAGTGCCTGGTTGTGTAGAAATTCCAAGCATTTTATATGCCTTGGCCGATAGTGATGAAGAATATGATTGTTTAATTGCGCTTGGAGCTATTATTCAAGGCGAAACTGATCATTATATTCATGTGGCAAATGTGGTTACCCACGGTGTGGAAGAGGTGATGAAAGAGGGTTTGCCGGTTGGTTATGGCATTCTTACGGTTGCAGATGTAGCCCAGGCTAAAGCCAGGCTTGATGCGGGGCGCATGGCAGCTGAGGCAGCGCTGCAATCAGCCAAGTTGATTAGTGATATTTTAGGTAAGAAGAAATAAAATTAGGCTTATTTTAGCAAAAAATAATCAAAAATGACCTTGACAAAAGGTCATTTTTGTGCTAATATAAAGGTATATTCAATTAAATTGAAACATATGGGTCTACTCGAAGGGGCGGGAAACTTATTAAGAGCATTAGGTGGCAATCGGCCGAGTACTCTCGATGCTGTTCAAGCAGCCGGTGCTTTGCTGAGAAAAGGGCCGTTAGACAAACTTACGCCCAAAGGTAAAGGTTATGATGCCGAGGTGGCGGAAATGAGAGCTAATGGCTTTGCTTTAAAAAGACCTGAAATAGATGCTCCGGCTTGGCCAGACGACCCAGCTTCGGTAGATGCGAGAGATCGAGGATTAGCTGCGGACGGAGTCTCTGCGCGACGAACAGAAAAAGGCGAGCAAGCTGAAATCGCGGATTTGGAAGAGCGTTCTGCTCGGTTGTTGGCTGAAATAACAGAAAGGGTAAATAAGCATAGTGGAATTATTACTACAAAACAAAGGGGTGGTATTAAGCTCTCTCAGGAAGATAACGATCGAAAATCGCAGATTGATGGTTTGAGAGCTGAATTGAAGGGCGTGAATGATCAACTCACCGCCTTGCAAAAAGCGATAAGAGCAAGAAGTTAATATCTCTAGAAAACATTCAAAGTAAAAATACGCCTCATTATGAGGGGTATTTTTTTGCTCATTTTTAGGGGAGTGTGTTAGGTTATGTCTAGAAATAAAAAGCCGGGAGGCAAACCATGACCACTACCCGTTCGTTGACAATCAGTAATATCGTTGTCTTCGTTCTCCTCGGGCTGGCCTTGCCGGCTCGGGGGAGTTCTTTTTTTGCTCTGGCTGATGGGCCGGACTGTCTTGATTTTTCTTTTCGTCCGCTTCGTCTCGTTGAGTCGGTGGTGAAGCCGTTGGTGCTCACACTCCACCGTGTTCAGCCACCGTCGCGTCCTGTCTGCCCGGCGAGCGCCTTGCTCGATTTTAAGAACAATGCCGAGACGCACCACCTCGATGTCCTTAACCTTGTTCGTCTCAAGCCTCGTGACCTCTTGCCGCGAGGTTGGGTGCACGCGCCATACTTTTGGCTCGAAGCCGGCGGCGGGGCAATGGGGACGGACATTTTTCAAGCCGGCGGGGTGGAGGATCACTTGTTGCTTTCGTGGTTCGAGGCCACCTTGGGTCTCCATGCCTGGGGGGTGGTTGAGGCTGAGGCCGCCTTCCGCATCGGCCAAGGCACGTTGCACCACGTCGACGGCCAAGTTGACACTGAGGTGCGACTTGACCGCCTGCTCGCCGGTCGCTTTTTGCTGCGCGTGCCGTTTCCGCAAATTCGTACCCCGCGGGCGTGGATTCGATTCGCCCTCGCCGGAGAGTATTTGATCGTGCAGCCGCGTCAGCTTTCTATCACTGGGCTTGACCTCGTCGGCAACGAGAAGCTCAAGGGCATTGATTGGTCGCAGGCGGCCAACGCGGAGGCTGTGGTTGCGGCGGACGGGCTCGAGAGCCCGGCCAATGTGAATCTCCTCCTAAGAGATTTCACGGAAGCCCGCCTGCGACTGGAAATGCGCTTGCGCCTGTGGCTGCCGCGGCGCCAGGCCTTTGATCTGGATTTCCGGGTCGGCTGGTGTCGGCACGACATTAATCTCGACACGGTATTGTCCACCCAGATCACCAACTTCGTGACCGTACTCCAAAGTGGAGTACCACCACCGAACCTGGGTATCACTAAGGCCTTCAACATGCCGGAGGTGCTGGTGCAGGCCACCTATTGGATGCACCCGTGGTTGGGGCTCCGTATGGGTGGTTCGGCCATGGCGGCAGGGAATGGTGGTGATAGAGTGTCGGTTATGTGGGCGGGAGCTGGAGCGTTCGTGGTCAATTATGACCACGAATTGAAAAAGTAGAAAATAAAAGGGTCATCCTGGCTTTGCCTCCCGGATCGACTCGTGTAGGAAACGTTGTAAAAGAGGAATAATTGTGCTAGTATTAATAAATAAAACTTTTTTACTATATGACTGAAATACTCTCTTTTAAAGACAGAGAAGCAATAGAACCTCGTTTTAGCCTTAAAGTGAGAAATGGTCAAGGTGGCAGTCGTGTGGTTGATTTTTATCAAGGAAAAGAACAGATTGGATTTTTCAAAGTGTATGATTCAACAGCGAGGGAGGCACGAGGTCGCTCTTTGCACGAACAAGTCGTTGAATGGGTAGAAAGTTTCGCGGAAGAAAAAAATCTCTCTAAAAATGAAATAAATTCTCTTCTTAAAGAGGCGGGAATCGCATTGGGCATTGGTGAAATTAAACCTAAAATAAAAAAAGAACGCTACTCACGTTTTAATTTTAAATTTGGAGAAAATATTGACGGCGTGTGTCAGGTGCAGGCATTTGATGGTGGAGAGCTAATCGGCTCTTTCCCGGTGTATGACGAGGGGCATCTGGAGGCCCGAGGGCATTCTGTAGAAGATCAACTAGCGATTGCTGTGGCTGGTCTGAAGGATGAATAGAAATAAGAAAAGACTAAATTGAAAAACCTTTTGACTACAAGAGGTTTTTTAATTTAACATCATTTTTAAAACTTCTCTATCTTGACAAAACGCGTTTTTTTTGTGATAATGAGCAGTTATTTGTTCTTTGCACTATCTTTTGGGGAAAGAAAAGATGTGATGAAAATAATATTTTTTCCATCCCCAGAAGAGCGCAGGTGTAAAATTAATTGACCAACGAAAAGCACGTTGGTCAGAAAGCGAGGTTGTGATGTTGGCTGTGCTGAAAGCCATTTGGGATTGGATCATGACGGATCCCTTGTTGGAGCAATCGAATGCCGAGTACATCAATGCCGAGTACATCGTGCAGATGCCCGAGGCTTGCCCCCGGGGTTGTCATCCAGTTGGCCTTGTTCGCGGCGGGAGATTGGTTGGGGTGGCTCACACCTATGCCGCATGGCATCAGTATGCCGGGGGCACCAGCCCCCGCCAACAGGCGACGGAGATCGTCGCCGACTGGCGGAGGAATGGCATCGTGATGAGCGATGAGCAGGCGGCTATAATAATAGAAATGATGGCCACCACGACTGAGCGCTACAATGCCGAGATCGGCGGCTAGACCGGTTCCACCCCCAAACTCCGTTTGTAGGGGTTCGGTGCAGCAGTCAACCCCACGTCACCAGCCGTGTCCGCATCCCCCTGTTTATGGAGCCTCTTCGTGAGATTGCATAGACGAGTCAGATTTGGACACGACGAGATGACAATTGTGTGCGCAAATAAAAAACCTTCTGTAAAAAGAAGGTTTTTTATTTTTTGAATTGCGTTTAACGTATTCCAATTAAGTTTCGCACTTCTTTCATGGTGGCTTCGGCGTGAGTGCGGGCTTTCTGGGCACCGTTCGCTAATATTTTTTCGAGCTGTGAAGGATTATTAAGCAGCTCGGCCCGGCGGCTACGAAAAGTAGTGAAGTGATCGGCGATGGCTTTTCCGAGGGTAGATTTTAATTCGCCATAGCGAATAGTTTTGTCTTTTTCCGCAGCGGCAAAATGGGAGTACGTTTCGGTATCGCTAAATTGTTTGAGAAGGAGAAGTAAATTTTCTACACCGGGGGCAGTGCCGCCGCCTTCGGTGGCAGTGACCGCGCGTTTGAGTTTCGCTTCGATTTCGGCCGGCTCTTCGCAGAGCTCAATCACATGCCCAGCGCCCAGGCTTTTGCTCATTTTTTTGGTGGGCTCAAGCAGACTCATGACTTTGGGAACTTCGGTGAGTAGGTGCTTTGTTTCAGGAAAATAGGCACCGTAACGGGCGTTGAACCAGCGCGCAATGTCGCGAGTGAGCTCGATATGTTGGATCTGATCTTGGCCCACAGGAACCAGTTCACCGTGGTAGAGCAAAATATCAGCAGCTTGAAGGATAGGGTAGGTGAGGAGGCCAGACGTAGCGTTTGCCATTTTAAATTCTTCAGCTTTATCAAGAATAGGAATTAAGTGTTTTACTAAAAAAGCATTTTTTTTCTCTGGATCATTTAAAATTATTTTTAATAAATCGGTTGCATTCATCTCCTCAAAAGAACTAAAAAATTGTTTGACAACCTCTTCGCTAACAGCTCCAATTCCTGCTTTGTCTTTAAATTGCGTCATTCTTTTTAATTCACCGAGTGGAGTGACGGAATTAAAAATCCATCCCAGCTCGGTGTGCTCGGGCACATGTGACTGCACAAAGAAAGTGCATTTGTCGGGATCAATGCCTGAGGCGAGTAGCTCGGCGGCGACGTTGAGGGTTTTTTCGCGCCTCTCAGCGGCGGTCATTTTTCCGGTTAAGGAATGATAATCAACAATACAAAAATAGCAGTCATATTTTTCACTTTCTTGCAGCGCTATCCAATTTTTAACGGCACCGAGATAATTACCGAGGTGCAGGTTGCCGGTGGGTTGAATGCCGGAGAAAACAATTGGTTTTTTCATAGGTCAGTCTGTCCTGTTACGTTTAATAATGATACTTTCGTCCGCTTTGAATCATCATAGCACGGTATATTTGCTCGAGCAAAATGATGCGGGCCATTTGGTGAGTGAAGGTAAGTGGCGACAACGAAATGAGTTTGTGCACTTTTTCGCGAATGGATGGGTGAAGGCCAAACGGCCCGCCGATGATGAGTGCTATGGTATGGGCCTCTTCACACACCTGGCCGAGATATTCTGCCCATTTAACCGAGCTAAACGATGTGCCGTGCTCATCAAGCGCCAGCACTGTTTCTGGCTTTATTTTTTCTAGTTCTTTGCTAATTTTAACCGCTTCTTTTTGCGTGATGTGCTCGGGCATATCTTTTTCACCAAATGATTCTTCTTTTAGTTCATGAATGGTAATTTTAAAAACCGGCGACAGGCGTTTGAGATATTCGCGTTCCGCTTCTTGCCAATATTTTTCTTTAAGTGTGCCAAGCACAATGAGGTGAAGGTTGGTCATGTTTTTCTAGTGTGTAGTGAGTAGGCGGTAGCGGGTAGGGAGGATGATTTAAAATTTCAGATTGAAGACTTTTTAGATCCATTGTTTTTTAAATTCGAGGAAGCGATCTTCGTTGATGGCAGTGCGCGTTTCATTCATGAGAGTAAGAAGAAAAGAAAGATTGTGAATGCTTGCGAGATGGAGACCGGTCATTTCCCCAACTGCGAAAAGATGATGAAGATAGCTGCGTGAATAGCGCTGGCACACAGGGCAGAGGCAGGCGTCATCTATGGGGCGCGTGTCTTTCGTATGAACGGCATTGTGAATATTGAGGCGAAAATTAGTTTGGCGATCATGGGTGTAGAGCATTCCGTGGCGAGCAAGACGAGTGGGGGCGACACAATCAAACATGTCAGCGCCATGTTCTATAGCCACAAGAAGATCAGTTGGGTTTAGACCAACACCCATGGAATAGTGGGGTACTTCAGGTGGAAGAAGGGGGTAGACCCAATCAAGTATTTCGGCAGTGGCGGCCATGTTGTAGCCAATCGATTCGCCGCCAATAGCCACGCCGTCAAAACCTTGAGCGCTGATAAATGTGGCCGACGCTTCACGGAGCTCTCGGTGAACAGCGCCTTGCACAATGCCAAACAAAAATTGGCGATAGTCATGGTAGGTGGTATTTTTTTGATGGGCGGAGAGGCAGCGCGTGGCCCAACGATGTGTGCGTTCCATGGCAGCCCTGGCGTAGTCGAGGGTGGCGTTGTCGGGGGTGCATTCATCAAACGCCATGATGATGTCAGCGCCGAGCTTGTGCTGGGTCTCAATCGCGCTTTCGGGGGTGAAACGATGTTTTGAGCCGTCGATATGTGAGGTAAAGGTGACACCCTCTTCATCAATAGTTACCAGACGACCTTGGTCTTTGCTGTTTTTTTCTTTTTTTTGCAACCCCAGGCTGAACACTTGAAAGCCGCCACTGTCCGTGAGGATTGGTCTTTGCCAATTCATAAAACGGTGGAGTCCGCCTTGGGTGGCGATAAGATCTTCTCCTGGGCGTAGATGCAGATGGTAGGTGTTGCCTAAAATAATGGTGGCGTTCATTGCCTCTAGATCATTTTGGGTGAGAGTTTTTACGGTTGCTTGGGTGCCAACCGGCATAAATGCGGGTGTTTCAATAGTGCCATGATCGGTGCGAATCAGGCCGGTGCGCGCGCGTGAGTGGGTGTCTTGGTGAGTGGGGGTAAAAAAAGACATAGAAAAGCTGGTGTAATAATAATGAAAAGTGTATAATAACGCAAACTTATATTAATAACGATACTATGACAGGTTTTGATGGAAGAGGAGGGGAGTTTAGAGGAAGTATGATGGAGAAAACAACAGAAATGCCAACGAAAAAAGAAATTTTTTCGTGCGTTGTGGGCAACGCTCTTGAGGTACCTGGGTATGGAGTGGTGATAGAATCAGATGGTACTTTCACCAGAGATGAATATTCAACTGCACATGAGGCTGTAGAATCAGGTGTTTTAAAATTATGCGACATTGACGGAAATGAAATTTCTTTTGCGGCCGCCAAAGAAGGTGCGCGCATTGCGAGTGTGCGTATTGATGCGGTCAGACAAAAAAAGTTGGCAGATCAAGAGGCAGCAGCTCGTGAAAGAAGAATAGGAAAATTATTTATCCCAAGAGAAAAAAAACCTGAAATGATTGTTGGTGATGAAGCGCGTGCTGCGCGCGCCGAACAAATTGATCACTTTTTTTCTTCGAGAACAGAACAAAAAAGTAGTTGGGAGAAAGAGCGACTTTCTTCAAAAGGAAAAAAAGTGTATGATTATGTAGAGGGCGTAGCACTTACAATTCCTGGTTTTGGACAAGTGATAGGAATGAAAAGAGAATTAGATTTAGAAAATTACGCGGTACGAAATGCGCTCAATGCAGGAACTCTTGTTTTTATGGGACGAGAAGGAAAGCCTTTGGCGGAAGAAGAAGTTTTTGCCGGAGTTGAAATAGCACGTGTAATTGTTGATTATGATGCCGATGAACGTGCTCGCGTGGCAGCAGAAAAAAGATTTGATGATTTTACAAAAAGAATAGCGCAAGAACGAAGCGAAAAAACAGGTACGGGAGTGGAGGTGATACCGGTTAAAGAAACGGCGAGTCTGGGGCAGCGAATAAAAGCACGCTTACTCCCACTTCAAACTTTAATAGAAAATCAGGGAGAAGAGTATAAATTTACCTGGAAGGCAATTGGTGGTAAAAAGAAAGAAAAGAAAGAAGGAGAAATTTGGATAGTAACTTTTGGACCTAAGTTGCTGAATAAACAAAAAAAGAAAAAAATTGACACTACCCTTGAATGGGAAGTAAACGAAAGAAATTTTGAAGAAATGATAGCCTCTATAGAAAATGAAGTTGAAGAAAAAATAGGACTTTCAAAAAACATGGCTAGTTAATGAGGGGTATATACTATGCAGGAAAGGGGGGAAAAAATTATCACACAAAATTTGATAAGTCGTTTGTTTAGCGCGACATTTTTTGTTTCCTCTGCATTCATTTTTTTAATTTTCTCCTTTCTCCTCTCCCTTTTCTCCTTAACCCCCACCCACGCTGCCACCTCTC
>CAYUHX010000003.1:0-77638 GCA_964444705.1 uncultured Gammaproteobacteria bacterium
TAGAGCACGGGATTCATAACCCCGAGGTCGGCGGTTCGATCCCGCCTCCTGACACACACTTAGGGCTAACCTACCCATTTATGTACGTACTTGGTATCGAATCTTCTTGTGATGATACCTCTGTGGCGCTTGTTGACTCCTCCTCCAGGGGTCATTTTGTTATTACACAAAAAACAATATCTCAACTTGAAATTCATAAACCCTACGGCGGCGTGGTGCCAGAAATCGCCGGTCGGCAACATGCCGAAAAAATCGCCCCTCTCATTGAAGAAGTACTCGGCGATGCAGCCAAAAAACTAACCCATGCGAGCGACAAAGAAAACCCTCCTCACCTTTTTCGCCCTGATGTGATTGCCGCCACCGCAGGACCAGGCCTTATTACCGGCCTCATTGTCGGCACAGAAGCCGCCCGAACGCTCGCCTACGCGTGGAATATCCCTCTTGTCGCAGTCAATCATATTGAAGGGCATATTCATTCGGTGTTGATTGAAAAAGAAGAAGGAGAAAAGAAAAAGGAAAAAGTATTGGAAATAGAATTTCCAGCGCTGTGTATGGTGGTAAGCGGGGGGCATACGGAGCTTATTCTTATGCGCGACCATGGTGACTATCAATTGCTTGGGGCCACAAAAGATGATGCGGCCGGTGAATGTTTTGACAAAGTTGGCAAGCTTCTTGGTTTTGAGTATCCAGGCGGACCGCAAATTTCTATACTCGCAAAAGAAGGACGTTCTGATGCAATACCTTTTCCTCGACCCATGCTCAAAGATGGTAGTTATGACTTTAGCTTCGCCGGCTTAAAAACCTCGGCGCTCTATTGGTTACGCGACCACGAACTAGCTGCGTTAAATCCCTTTCCACCCCCACCCTTCCCAAGCGTCAAAACCTATTTCAACCAACTTCCAACGACAAAAGCTGATTTCTGCGCGAGTTTTGAACAGGCGATTATTGATGTTCTTGTAGGAAAAACTCTTGCGGCTATAGAAAAATTCCACGTAAAAAATGTCTTGCTTGTAGGTGGCGTAAGCGCTAATCACAAACTACGGGAAACGCTTACCAACGCTTTACACATACGTTTTCCTCATATCACTTGCCACTTATCACCTACCGGTTTTTCTATGGATAACGGAGCCATGATTGCGGTGGCGGGTTATTATAAAGCCATGCGCAAAGAATATACTCCCTGGGCTGCTGTTGCTGCAGACCCTAATTGGCAATTGGCACGATAAAAATCTTTTCTTGAAAAAAATTTATTTATTCGTATGACCTTTAGTGAACAACAAGGTTCTGGTCGAGACATGCGTATCCACGATGAAGAAAAAAAAGAACACCCAAAACTAAATGCAGCCGAAGAAGCCACACTTAAAAAATTTATAGAAACTATAGAATATCTCATATACTATTACCACGCCAACGATGCGCTCTATAAAGAATTTTGCGATGCGCAAGAAGCGCTTCTTATTCTTGGCAACAAGGCGCTTCCCTATCTTGCTCAAGACATCACCCCAAAAAACTGTGTTACTTACGCAGAAATTTTTAATGCTTTAGCCAAAGAAGAAGATATTGATTTAATCATAGCCACACTACACAATGATGCTCTTCAGGGCAGTCATTCCAGCGTAGCCGAGTTATGTAAGGCGCTCACTCGTTTTATTCTTTCGCTAAGAGAAAAAAACCCTGATGATCCTCGTTTACACAACATAAGCACAAAGCTCATTGCTCTCAGATTAAAAATGGTCCGAACCTCTTCTTTAAACGCGTCGTTTGTTTTAAATCCACTGTGCGCTACGGGCACAGCCGAAGCAAGACAACACCTTGAACGTACACCCTTTTCGCTCAGCGCCAATAATCAAATACTTCTCAATACTCCACAAGAATTTTCTGCACAATCCGTTGCACCACATCATCTTTACACCTGGAATGAAGTACTCGAAGAAAGAGCGAGCGAAGCCTACGAAAATAGCTATGAAAATTTTCAACTCTCCCCAGACACGAGTCACCTGGTTGCTCGAATAAATAACCTGGCCATTCTCCAAGACGAAACCATTGTTGAACCAACGGCTCGCGACGCCATTAAGTTACATCTATTTAATTTCATCACCGCTCATCAGACTGCCACCGAAGAAGATCTGCTCCAAGAACTGGCGACGCTCAATCGGTTGTCGACTCAAGAAAAGGAATTTTCTTCCGCAGAAAACCCCCTGCCCTCAATTGGCATTGAGATTGAAATGCCCACATTTTCACTCACTCCTGAACGGGTTGCTATTTTAAACGCATTAGGTATTCCTCACTACAAAGAAAGTGAGCCAAAGCTGTGGGAAGTAAACGCTCGTTTCTCTTACAGCCCGTGGACACAAGCACGCTTACTCCAAGAATTGGCTATGCTCGGCGCCATACCACTCACGGAAGAGGCCAACAACACTACGCGAAAAGTTAAAAAAGTTCCTAAAGATGAGGCCTTGAGTCTGCATATTAATTTTGGTCTTCCTCCAGAAATAAATACTAACGAATTTAAGAAACCCCTACCTTCTTTTTCTACCCTAAACGCCATTCTTACCTATGCCTTTGTTTCACCTCAACGATTATACAAAAGAAAAACGACTATTGCCTTTGCAGTAACTGATGACAATGTGAACGCAAACAAAAAAATGGCCTCACCCCCTCCCGACACTCAAAAAAAGCTTTTTCGTTTAGAATTACGTGCCACTGAATTTAGGGATTTTCCCACCTTCAGACTTCTTGTCGAATCACAACGCCTGGTGGCAATGCTCATTTCACACCTAAAAGAAAAACATTACACACCAATGACGGCGTTAGAAAAAAAACTTGCCAAATACTGGGATGAATTTTTTATTGCTGCAAAAATTCTTCTTAAAAAATTTAATTTAGAGGATACTGACATGGTAGACAGCATTAATGCGAACGATGAAAAAGATACCACAAAAATTAAAGCGCTAACTACCCTACTTACCACTACTGATTTAAAAAAAGAATGCCGACGTCTTATTACTCATCATAGCGCAGCTGTCGCCAAACTGCTCAAAAATGAGCTGCCCCAAAAGTAACAACCTAGAATTTTTTCTATTTTTTTCAAACAAACCAATATGGAACTCAAAATTTTTTCTGGAGAAAGCCACCGCAGCTTTGCTGAATCAATCTGCCGCCATCTCAACGTACCGCTTGGCAAAAGCACCAGCCAAGTGTTCAGTAATGACAATCGCTTTGTCACCATCGACGAGCCGGTGCGCGGCTGTGATGTGTTTGTCGTGCAAACAAGCGCCGCACCAGTTGATAGCTATCTCATGGAATTACTGATGTTTATCCGCACTCTGCGCGACGCGTCGGCTGGAAGAATTACCGCCGTTATTCCCTACCTACCCTACGTTCGTTCGGATAAAAAAGATCAACCACGCATTTGTCTTACCGCCCGCCTCGTCGCCGATCTTCTCGAAGCAGCTGGCGCCAATCGAGTGCTTACCATGGATATGCATTCACCGCAAATTCAAGGTTTTTTTTCCATTCCTTGCGATCATTTGCTTGGCAGCCCCGCACTCATTCGCTATCTAAAAAATAAGTGGGACTTACAAAACTACGTGCTGGTGGCAGGCGATGCGGGCGCAGCAAAGCTGCTAAAAAATTATGCAGATGCGCTCGATTTACCAGTGGCAATTATGGACAAACGGCGCGAAGGTAATGATGAAAAACCACGTATCAAAGGGGTTATCGGCGATGTGATCGGCAAAAAAGCCCTACTTATCGATGATGAAATGTCGAGCGGTCGCACCCTCATTCGAGATGCAGAATTTTTGCTCAAAGAAGCGGGCGTAGTCGAAGTTGATGCCGTCGTGGTACACGCGGTGCTTGGCGGCGATGGCGTCGCAGAGCTCAACAATTCAGCGATCAATCGTTTTGTGATGACTAATTCTATTCCCAGCGACCACAAACCACTTAAAAACAAAGAAGTAGTCGACGTGAGCTCTCTATTTGCCGAATGTATTCATCGTATTCATACCAATGAATCAATCAAAACGCTTAACGATATTTAGCATGCATCAACGATTAAAAAAAATAGGTCTTGTGATTCTCAGCATCAGCTTTTTGTGTAGCATAAGTATTTTTCTTATCAATCGGCGCGTCGTACACACCGCCGCACCATTTCTGTACACCTCACTAGAAAAAATTCCTTCAGCCGATGCAGTGCTCATTCTCGGCGCGCGTGTCTACCACAATAAAACCCTAAGCGATATTTTAAAAGATCGCACCGACACAGCACTTGAAGTTTATCGTGCGGGAAAAGTCAAAAAAATTTTAGTAAGCGGCGACCACGGCCAACCAAACTATGATGAAGTTGATGCGGTAAAAACGTATTTGCTGGCGCGTGAGGTGCCAGAAAACGATATCTTTCTTGATCATGCTGGCTTTGATACCTACGACAGCCTCTACCGCGCTCGCGATATTTTTGCAGCTCATTCTCTCATCGTCACCACTCAAAACTTCCACCTGCCTCGCGCAGTTTATATTGGACACACACTCGGACTTGCCACGTACGGTTTTGGAGCTGACAAACATCACTACCAGCAAGCCACGTATGCAGCGTTTCGTGAATGGTTTGCCCGTGTAAAAGCCTGGTTTAACGTCACATTCTCTGCTTCGCCAAAATTTTTAGGCGAGTCGATTCCTCTCACTGACGATGGTAAAAAAAGTTGGGGTGAATAAAACCGCACACGCAACATTTCAATTACTTTGATGAAGGAGTTTTTAAAAAAGTAACCACAAATTTTGCGTTTGTTGTTTGGGCCTGACCGCCCCCCACCACAAACGGTGCATCATTTTTATCCAAGAAAAACATTGCTTTCGGGTTATGCCGCGATGACATAATCACACATGTTTCAGGATCCTTAGGAAATTCTTGTAAAAAAAGACCCAATTCGACTTCATTCGCAAATTCTCTCCTCTCCCACGCAGTATCTTGATGAAGCCCAAACGCGAAGAGATACAAATCAGCATATTTTCGAAGTGGCCCTTTAACCAAAGTCGCTAATTTTACCTGCAATTCTTCGTCACCTAAATTGAGTAGATCTCGCTCGCTTATCTGGCCTTGATCTAAGGCATACCGCACTAAACGAATACGCGCGTCCTCTTCAAGTGCATCTTCTGAACCATCATAAAAATCTTTCCACAAAGTGGCACGACACGCTAATATTGTTTGCCAAAATTTTTTTCCTTCTGCTGCATCGCTCCTGGTTTGCAAAACTGTTTTTATTTTTTTTAATTTCGCTGGCGGATAACCTGTGAGAGCACTCCATTCTTCGCGCAATGCGTCATTTGGGGAAAAACCTTCAGACACTCCACGAATATCAAGCAAAGCTGCCTCAATGGTGTCTGGTTCTAAACGCTCGGGTATATCCATATAACGCGTATCAAAATACATGTACGACAAGGTATCACACATGCTTTGTATCGCACCCAAAGCACCTTCTTCTCGAATTATTCCTTCAATACTATGTGCATCTAACCCGAGCATTTCAAAAAGTGTGCCAAAAGAATCAGAGTGGAGCGTAGCGATCCCCCGCTCTTCATGATCAAGATATCCACGCTCTTTCACAAGAAATCGATCAGCAACATGATTAAATGCTGCATGGCCAATATCGTGGAGCATCCCTGCCGCATACAAATGGGCCGCCTCGCGATCAGACACACCGAGACGAGCAGCCACTATGCTTGAAAATTCAGAAATGAGTACTGAATGCTCCATGCGAGTATGTTCGGCGGGTTGTGATAACGAAGCGGTTATGGCCACACCTGCATCTCCCTGCCACCCCAGCGCACCCGCGCGTCTTCTAGCCCGATCAATATGGGTTTGACTTCCCTTCCAAGCAATTTGGCGCAAACGTTCCAAGCGCAAAACTGCAGGTATTTTTTTTAACTCCTCTCGTATGCGTGCATACCTCTCTTGTCTTTTTTTAAGCAGTTCAGATTCTGCCGTAGTTAATTTTTCCCACACTGAAGCGCAAAGCTTATCGGGCGTCACACTATCTTTTTTTTCATTAACGACTACACTTAATTTTTCCATACGCATATTTATTTTCCACACGCGAGCAGACCCTGCCGCAATTCAGGCGTCATCGTAACTTGGTAGGGTGTTTTGATTTGTTTACCTCCAACAAGTAAATATACCGTTTGTGTGCCCGGAAACTGGGCAAACAATGATTTTAAACTCTCCGCCTGACGTTTCATAATCTCGGCAGTGAGCGTTATCTCGAGACCGCGCGCAGTTTCTTCAATTACTACAGTATCATCAACGTGATCACTTCTCTTTTCAAACGTACTTGAGGTAACAGACGACGCCTGCGATGAACGACTACTACTATAGCCGGCAGAAACTTGTTGTGCCAAACCACCCACATTTTCTTTCGTCAATTGATAGGCTTTTTCTACGAACAATTTACTATCACCTTCTTCCTCAGAAGTCTTGCCAATCACACACACCACCCGTCCCTCAACCCACACATCTTTGGTGGTTTCATATACTTTAGGAAAAACCAATAACTCCAAACTACCAGTGGTATCTTGAATGGTGACAAACATCATAGGCTTACCCGCACGAGTAATTTTTTTCTTCGTACTATCAACCACACCGCCCACCACCACCCAACTATTTCTGGTTTCACCACCCAAATCTTTAATGAGTGTCAATGATTTTGCGAGCACCCCTTGATAATACGCAAACGGATGTGACGTTACATAAAGCCCCAACAATTCTTTTTCCCATTTTATTTTGTCAGCCTCAAGAGCCGGCAACACTTTTTCAAGTCGCACTTTAGCCACAAAATCAATTTGCGAACCAGAAAACAATGAATGCTGCTTCGTGTTATTTTTTTCAACAGCTTGCTTGATGAACGATAGCAGGTTTTCAATATTACCAAGCAAAAAACCACGGTCAATACCAAGACTGTCCATAGCGCCGCATTTAATCAAACTCTCGAGTGATTTTTTGTTGAGATTACGATCATTAACACGCGTTAAAAAATCTTCGAGATTTTTGAAGACACCACCTTTTTTACGTTCTTCATAAATAACCTTAGCGATATGCTCACCTAAATTTTTAATACCTGCAAGGCCAAAACGAATGTGTGCCTCACCTCCATCTTCAGGCGTGATAATCGCAAATGTTTCGTGGCTCGCATTAATATCTGGTGGTAGCACCTTCACACCCATGCGCCCACATTCATGAATAATTTCAGGCACTTTTTCAATGTCACCACTCTCAGCAATCAAAATAGCGGTCATATACTCAAGCGGATAATTCGCCTTGAGATACGCCGTTTGATAGGCCACCACTGCATAACTCGCCGCGTGCGCCTTATTAAAACCATAGGCAGCAAACGGCTCAATTAATTCCCACAATTTTTGAATTTTTGCGTCTGGCACTTTACCAAAATCTTTGCAACCTTTAAAAAATTTCTCCTTCTGTTTCATCATTTCTTCAGGAATTTTTTTACCCATGGCTTTACGAAACTTGTCAGCTTCTTCCCAGTTATAACCAGCTAAATTGATGGCTGACAAAAGCACGTCATCTTGATACACAATCAACCCAAGCGATTGATCTAAGTAATCTTTCATCCGTGGATCAAGATATTCAATCAAATCTTTGTTATTTTTTCGACGAATATACTCTGGAATAGATTCCATTGGACCAGGACGGAAAAGTGCCACCATGGCCATGATGTCAAAAATACTTTCCGGTTTTAATTCTTTCAAATAACGCGTCATGCCCGAACCAGAGAGTTGAAACACACCCACAGTTTCACCTCGTGCCAACATTTCGTAGGTGCGAAGATCGTCCCATGGTAGATGGTAAATATCAATACTAATACCACGCGTTTTTTCCACCAACACCACGGCGTGCCCCAAAATTGAGAGGTTGCGAATACCCAAAAAGTCCATTTTCAAAATGCCTGCCGCCTCAACGGAATGCATTTCATACTGAGTGGTTATTTTTCCTCCACCAGTTTCGTACTGTACGGGAGTAAACTCGTCGAGCGGTGTAGGCGAAATTACCACGCCCGCGGCATGAATAGAGGTATGCCTCGCGCATCCTTCCACCTTCTGTGCCAATTCGAGCAAACGATGTGCTTGAGCATTTTTAGTAAACAGCTCTTTTAAATCTGGCTCCAGTTCCAAAGCCTTAGCAATATTCATTTGAAATCCCTGCGCTCCAAACGGAATAAGTTTTGAAATTTGATCACAAAATGAATACGAATACCCGAGTGCCCGGCCCACATCACGCACTGCCCCCCGCGCCGCCATGGTTCCAAACGTAATAATCTGTGCCACTTTATCAATGCCATATTTTTGGGTGACATAGGCAATCATTTCATCACGGCGATCGTCCGCGAAATCGGCGTCAATATCAGGCGGACTAGGGCGAAATGGGTTTAAAAAACGCTCAAACGGTAATTTGAAATAAAGCGGATTCACCGTAGTGATACCTAAGGCATAGGACACAATCGATCCAGCTCCCGAACCACGAGTTGTTTCAACAATGCCGTGCGTACGGGCATAGTGCACATAATCAGCCACCACCAAAAAATAAGGCGAATATCCTTTTTTTGTAATAATATCAAGCTCATAATCTGCTCTCGCCCGCACATCATCTGTCACTTCAGTTAATGCAGGCAATTTTTCAAAAACGAGCGTTCGCAAATAGGTGTCCGCTGTCTCGCCAGGCGGAAGATCAACTGCCGCAAAGTGCCATTTATTGAGCTCAAGCTTAAGGTTAATACGCTCAGCAATGGCGAGCGTATTGGTAAGCGCTTCTGGCACATGTTTAAAACGCTTCGCAATTTCATCTTCTTTACCCCAGGAATAATCAACCGCCACCATTGATGCCCGGTTTGGTTCTTCAATACTCACCCCTTCACGAATACACACCAAAATATCTTGCGCTTCAGCGTCTTCCGGGTGCATATAATGGCTATCACGCGTAACCACCAGAGGCAACCCAGTATCTTTAGCAAGCTTGATAAGTTCGGTATTGACCTCAAACTGACCTTCGAGCGCCGGTAAATCGCCTAATTCTAAATAAAAATGTTCAGGACCAAAAATATCAGCATACTCTAAAGCAACACTCTTTGCTTTCTCATAGTTTTTCTCTTTATATAAAATACGTGGCAGTTCACCTTCAAGGCAGCCAGATAACGCAATTACTCCCTCATGATAGTGTCGTAACAACTCTTTATCCAGCCTCGGCTTTCCGGCATGAAAACCTTCAAGGTTCGCTAGCGAACAAAGTTTAAGCAAATTTCGATATCCAACATAATTTTCTGCTAAAAGCACTAGGTGATACACTCTCTGATCGTTGGCTTTTTTTTCATGACGACTACCTGGAGCAAGATAGGCCTCAAACCCAATAATTGGTTTTATGCCTGCTTTTTCGCAGGCTTCATAAAACTCAATTGCCGCATACATGTTGCCATGGTCGGTAAGAGCGAGGCTGGTAAAACCTCTTTTCTTAGCTTCTTTCACCACGTCATCAATCTGAGGCAGTGCGTCGAGCAGTGAGTAATGACTATGTAAGTGAAGATGGACAAAATCAGGCATATTTTTAGCTTCTTCATATTACCCTACCAGTCTCACAAAATCAACTTAATTTTACTAAAATGAGGCAAAATATGCTATACTTAAATTAATAAATCACTCAAAGACATTGTATGCAAACACCGCTCATAAAAACACTTTTTCTCACCTTTCTTGCGTTCATCTGGCTGGGCCTCCGCACTACTACCTTTGCCGCCACCAAAAAATTGCCTTCTCCACAAAAAATAGAAACAGCTCTCATCGTTAAAAATCAAGAAATGAAAAAAAATACGATTATCATCACTCGCGTTTCAACACCAAACGATGCATGGGTGGTTGTTCGTCGAAGCGAAAAAGGGAAACTAGGCACCGTGCTTGGTTATACGTTTGTAAAAAAAGGCACCAATGCCAATGTATCTCTCGTGCTCGATTACCCTACTGAAGTTACGAGCCAACTTGTCGCCGTCTTGCATGAAGACAAA
This sequence comes from uncultured Gammaproteobacteria bacterium, assembly GCA_964444705.1. Lineage (GTDB taxonomy): Bacteria > Patescibacteriota > Patescibacteriia > Magasanikbacterales > GWA2-37-8 > CAYUHX01. The sequence continues at coordinate 10,059 of CAYUHX010000003.1, forward strand.
GGCAAAAAAGCAATCTATGAATTCCCAGGTGCAGATATTCCTTTTGTAAAAAACAAAACGACAGTTCTCGCACCGTTTAGTTTGATCAATTTTAAATCGGCTACCACAAAACTAGAGGCGCACGACTCTCAATCTTCCTCACAAAATTCCACCAAGTTTTTTTAAAAAATCCACTTGAGCAGCACCTCATATGTGCTTACAAAAAATCCCCAGTTGAATACTGGGGATTTTTTAATTGTGTGTTTGAATTATTTTTTTACTTTTTTGGTAAAGCGTTTCATTTTATCAGCAGTGGCTTTAACGGCCTTGTGAACGGCATCTTTCGCAGCTTCATCAAACTCCTCTGATTGATTGCTTGCCCATTCTTCCGCTTTTTTGGTGACCACTCGCTGCACCATTCCACCCACTCCACTCGTTATCATCGTTAATATGTTCGACATGTTTTCGACTTTATCACGCACATAGTTGACCGCATCTAAAAGTCCTTGCAAACGTGTACGAAATTCTTCAATGATCTGACTGGTGTTTTTTAAAATCTTTGTGACATAGTACAACATCCAGCAGAGAAAAATTGTTACCCACCCAATACACACTGCAATAACAATAAACAAAATGTCTTTTGAAGAATCAAATACCATACGCAAAGCTCCTTTGGCACAATCTACCTTGTGACAAGATAGATCGTATTAAAAATAAACTCTTGCAGTATAGTATACCACACTTGAGTGATAGATGCCTATGCCGCGCGCACCTCGGCAGCAAAAGAGTTCCTTAACAAAGTTTTAATATGCTCTTCAACTTTATCAACTTCAGCTGCAGTCAACGTACGTTCGCGGTGTTGAAAGGTAAGATGAAAAGCCACGCTTTTTTTATTCACACCAATCGAAAGCCCTTCATACGTATCAAATAACTCAACATTAACAAGTAATGGATCTGCCGCTAAAATAACCCCAATCATCTGTTCATGCGTAACATTTTTTGGCACCACAAATGCCACGTCGCGAACGATGTCAGGATAATTTGACTGCGGCTGATAACGCGAAGCAAGAGAAAGAGGCGCTTCAGAGAGCAGTGTAAGATTAAGTTCACACACACCCACTCGCGCCGGAACACCATACATCTCACCTACCTTCGGATGTAATTCAAACAATGACCCAACACACACATTTTCACACCATATTTCAGCCATTCGTCCTGGATGTTGCCAAGACGCATTTTCTTTTGGAATTTGATAATGAAAAACATAGCCCGTAATCGTGCTCATTCGTTCGGCCAAACGACGCACTAACGAAAAAGGATGATCTTCTTTTTTCGCAGCCATCACGCACATTCCATAGGTGTCCTGGCGCGGCAAAAGTTCATCACTTTTCCATTCTGTACGCGGTCCAGATTCTTCGGCTTTAAAAACTTTTCCCGTTTCCACCAAAAAAACCTCGTCTCGATCCGGCAAGTTGCGCGCACTATTTTCTAACAAATTTGGCAACAAACTCCGGCGAAGATACGGTTTATCTTCTGACAATGGATTATCAAGCCTGATTGAACGAATCAGATCATCTCCCAATTTTTCAATCTGCTGACCACTGACAAAAGAATAATTGTACACTTCAGCACACCGCCCTTCACGCACGGCCAGATCAACAAAAATTCGTTCTATTTTTCGCAGTACAGAAATGTCGGGTGGCGCAAGTGGAAAAGAAGGCATGGTCGCCGGAATCTCTGCATACCCATACACACGCACCACTTCTTCTACCACATCTTCAGGCAGACACACATCTTTTGTTGCTCTCCACGAAGGCACAGTAATTTTAAAACTTTTTCTTTTTTCTTCCACCACAAAACCTAATTGACTCAAAATTTTAACCACTTTTTTTTGTTCAATGGCCGCACCAATTTTTTTCTCAAAAAAATCAAGCGGCATTTCAATAATGTGTGGTCTTGCTTTTACTGGATAATGATCAACTACAGCGCTTGTCACCCGCGCACCAGGGCAAAGTTCAAGCATAAGTTCAACCGCTCGCGCAAGAGCTTCTGCGCACAAAGTGGGATCAAGATTTTTTTCAAACCTCATTGATGATTCTGTGCGGAGGCCAAGTTCTGCTCCAGTGCGACGAACACTGGCGGCATTGAAATGAGCTGATTCAAAAATAATCGCCGTTGTATCAGGTTGAATCGCACTTTCTTTGCCGCCCATTACCCCTGCAATCGCCAATGCTTTTTCGTCATTCGCCACGACTAACATTGATTGATCGAGCGCGCGAGTTACTCCGTCGAGCGTTTCAATTGTTTCATCTTCTTTGGCCGCACGCACACCAAGACGAAAATTCTTTTCTTCTTTGCCTGCACCTCGCACAAAACGCGCATCAAACGCGTGCATAGGCTGCCCGAGATCGCTTAAAATATAATTGGTAATATCAACCACCACATTAATCGGATTGTGGCCAGCCGCCACCAAAGCTCGTTTTAGCCACTCGGGAGATTCGGTAATGACAACACCTTCTATTATCACCGCCATATAGCGGCTACACAAATTTTTTTCAGCCACTTCCACATGAAGCGTGTGTTCTTTTCCAGGTTTAATTGGAGTTGTACTATAAGGCTTTACTTCACGATTGGTAAGCACTGCAACCTCACGCGCTAAACCATAATGTCCCCATAAATCTGGCCGGTGCGATAATGATTTATTATCAATTTCAAACACCACATCATTGAGGCCCAAAGCTTCGGCTACTAAAGTCCCTGGCACTGCATTCATCGCCCCAAGATCGACAACTTCTCGTTCTTCTTTTTTAGGAAATAATTCAATAAGACCCACTTCGTCGGCTCCGCAAATCATTCCTTCAGAAGCAACGCCGCGAATGGTGGCAGGTTTGAGTTCAACAAGCTCTCCCTCACCATGCCATTTCACGCGTGCGCCCACTTTGGCCACCACCACTTTCATATCAACCCTAAGATTACTACCTCCACACACAATCCGCACCGTTTCTGCACCAAGATCCACCACACACACTTGCAACTTGTCAGCTTGAGGATGTTTTTCAATACTTTTAATCTGACCCACCACGATGTTATCAAGATCAGCACCGCGTGTTTCTATGCCTTCAACCTCAACGGTGGAAAGCTTCAGCTTTTCTGCCACTTCTTTGGCAGAAATTGAATCGGGTAAATGAACGTATTTTTTGAGCCAAGAAAAAGAAATAAGCATACATGTTACGACACAAATTTAACTGGACGTCCCTCGTTGTCAGGAAGATACATCGATGGGTTCCCCTTAGAATACTCAACTGAAATAGTAGGCACTCTCATTCCCGGAGAAAATTCAACTGTGACTTTACTCTCTGCAGTTGGACAATCTGGACCAACGACCCTCCCCTTAATCGCTCTCGCCAAACTCGCCGCAAAACCATTTTCCATACCGGTAGAACAAGAAAACAACACCACCATCGGATCATCTTCAAAAAATAAAGGTAACGGATTTTCGCTTTTTTTATTTAATTCTTCAAATGGAATTAAATTATCAACAGTTACATCAGCTAAAGGATCTGTTGTTCTCTGATTACGAAATTCTGTTCGCGGCGCCATAATATTAAAACCTTTTTTATGACCATGTGCCCCCACAAACATGAAAGAAATATTATGTCGTGTAACTTTGGCGATCGGTGGATCATTTGGCTTATACCCGTATTTTTCATTAAGCGCCATGAGCAGCAAAGGAAAACCAGTAGCGTTTTCAACTTCAATAAAACGTAAATAACTTTTTCCTTTCACTTGGTCATATACCGAGGCATACGTTTTTTTTGAAAGAGCAAAGGCACCATTCCAATCTTCAAACACATTTACAGAAATACCAAACGGCAAATCATTCTTGTCTCTTTGTTCATATTGGGCAACCAGCGCTTCAAGTGGATAGCGTGCAAAATCTTTTAGCCCAAACTGATTGGTGAGCACCTTGGCACATCCAGGATGTTTTTGTTCAAGCGCAACAAGCGCATCTAAATTATTGCGAAAAAAATTTTCAATTTCTGGTACATACTCTTTCTCCTCACGTGCATATCCGGTAAGTCTCCACGCCTGCACATATTGTACAAGGTACAATTGATCAATTTTAACTGACCGAGCTCTCAGGTAGCGCTCAGCAACTTGTATTTGTTCTTTTTCATTAACTGCGAGCAAACTCACTGTCTCTTCCATGGGTGTTAAATTAGCGGCATCATCTTCTTTATCACTGGCAAGCACCTGCTCTACATACCTTGTTTTAGCGTTCGGTCTGGCATAACGCCGCAACACTGAAAGCACACCAGAAACTCCATTGGTTTTTAAAATATTGCACGCCTTTTGATCAGCAATTTTTTCTTCCTCACCATTACCCTCAAACAGACCAAGCCTCTCTCGATTTTGAAAAGCCACTTGATGCTGCTCAAGAGTAGTGGCTAAATTTGGCAATTTACTCAATAGAGCAACTGCATTCCCTATCAAACCAGGTACCGCTATACTTTCGGACAACTTTAAAATGGTCCCAAGCAAAAAAAGCCCTTCCGGGAAGGATTCTGGGTAGAGCAACGCCTCAATATCCACAAACTCTAATGCCTGAATACATTTTTTTATTTCTGTTCGACTCCCAAAAGAAAGTGCCGTGAGCAATTTTCTTTCAAGGTCAGTAAAAATTCTTTTCTTGTCTTTTCTTTCACCATGATATTCGAGAGCTTCAGACATACAAAACTAGAATTGTTCTAAAAAGCGCAGACTGCCATTTTCAAGCAGACGAATGTCTTCAATGCCGTATTTAAGCATCACGAGACGTGTTAAACCAAACCCAAAGGCAAACCCTTGATAGGCATGAGCATCAAGATTGCCTGCCGCAAGCACGCTGGGGTGCACCATGCCCGCACCACCAATTTCCAGCCACCCACTGGCTTTACACACCCGACAACCTTTTCCTTGGCAAAGAAAACAAGTGACTTCCAAATTCACCCCCGGCTCAACGAAAGGATAAAATTTGGGACGTAAACGCACGGCGGTTTCTTTGCCATACAGATGGTGCACCGTGGCTTCAAGCACGCCTTTGAGGTGACTGAATGTGATATCTTTATCAACCACCAAGCCTTCTAGTTGGTAAAACGTATGCTCGTGGCGCACATCGGTAGCTTCGTTCCGAAAACATTTTCCCGGCACAATCATACGAAGCGGAGCACCATATTTTTGCATGCCGCGCACCTGCACCGATGATGTGTGCGTACGCATCACCCAAGCCGAATGATCTTTAATATAAAACGTATCTTGCATGTCACGCGCCGGATGATCGGCCGGCACATTCACCGCGGTAAAATTATAATATTCGCTTTCGAGCTCCGGCCCATCAGCTACCAAAAAACCCATTGAAGTAAAAAAATCTTCTAGATCACGCTGCACTGTAGTGTTGGGGTGATAATGTCCCACGTTCTGCCGCGGCAAAGCTGGCTGTGTTATGTCTATCTGTTCGGTGGCGCCAAGCGTCTGCCACACCTGTTCTTTAAATTCTGTGCGCTTTTGCTGAAAAGCGGCGTCAATGGTTTCTTTTACTTCATTTGCAAATTGACCGATCGCCTTGCGTTCAGCATCACCAAGATCACGTAAACCTTTCAATACATTAGTGAGTTCACCATTTTTACGACCAAGAATCTGATTTTCCAATTCTTCTAAAGCGATTGCTTCTTTTATTTCTTTTAATGCACCAAACACTCTATCCTTGAGTTGTTCTAAGGTTGACCGCATAACACGAAGAAATTACATCACAAAAATCTTAAAAGAATTTACTAAAAAAATTTCCCACTATTCCATGCATATTCGCCAAATCTTTGAAGGTGACAAAAAGAACGAGTAACATTAATGCTCCAAAACCAACAAGGTGTGCAATCTGTTCGTATTTTGGGGTAATCGGGCGACGAAGAATTTTAGCAATAAGTACAAACGCCAACCGACCACCATCAAGCGCTGGAATGGGGAGCACATTGAGCACGGCTAAATTAAGCGAAAGAAGTGCCGTGAATTGTACCAAATACGAAAAACCCATACGTGCGACGCGTCCGGTAAGCATGGCCACGCCAACAGGGCCCGAGACAGCACCGCCCACACCCGCCCCAGTAAACAAACCTATGAGAAGATGATAAAAACCAAGGACGATTTCTTTAAGATCAACAAAAGTGGTGATAACACCTTCATAAAGCGCGCGATACCATGGATAGCGAACAAATCCAATTTCGGCAATTGCAACACCGATGCCACCTTTGCCGTTATCGGCATTCACCACCGGATGGATAGATTGCGTCAATCGCGCACGATCTCGCTCCACCACCACAGTGATATATCCATCTCGATTGGCGTCAATATATTGTTGCAGCTCTTTTAAGCGTGGATTTTGAAGCGGCCCCACACTCACAAGCACATCACCTGCTTTTAACCCCGCCTTCTCAGCCGGCTTCCCTGGCAACACCTGCATAATTTCTATTTTTCGATCCCGCACAAAACGCACATCAGCCATGTTCTCAGTAGGTTGCGGCAACCCAATCATAAAACCGGCACTAAAAAGAACAATTGCCACTAAATCGTTCATAAAAACTCCTGCGAGAAGCACTAACGATTTCTGCCAGGTTTTCTTTGCCGCGAAACTGTCGGGGTCAGCTGCCTCTGTACCGCTTGCATCTTCACCTTTAATTTTCACAAATCCTCCGAGCGGCAACAAATTAAGCGAATACACCGTTCCGCCACTCCACTCAGCTGGCACCGGCGGCACCACTTTACCCCACACAAAACGCCACTTGATCTCTTTCTTTGCACCAACCATTTTCACTAAACGCTGCACCCCGCACACTCGCGGCGGAAAACCAAATCCAAATTCATCAACTCGAATGCCACTTTTTCGAGCCACAATAAAATGTCCAAATTCATGTGACAAAACCAAAATGGCAAGAACAATCAAAAACGTAATTAAAGTAGTAATCATAGCACCAAAGAAACTTGCTTAATTCTTATTTTTAAAGTAAAATATGCTTAATAATGCTTATTTTTAACATCACACACTATGACAGCACTTTACCTCATACTCATTGTTTTGGCAATACTCATTGGATGGGTTATCGCGCTCTATAATGGCTTAATTCAAGCAAAAAATCGTGTTGACGAAGCCTACAGCGACATTGACGTACAGCTTAAACGCCGCTACGATTTAATTCCAAACCTCGTTGAAACCGTCAAAGGCTACATGACCCACGAACGTGAAACACTCGTCAAACTCACTGAGGCACGATCCGCAGCAATGACTACACATGATTCAAAAGATGCGAGCTTGGCCGATAAAGAACGAGCAGAAAATAGCCTCGGCGGCACACTTAAAACCATTTTTGCCTTAAGCGAAAATTATCCTGACCTCAAAGCGAACCAAAACTTCCTTCAATTACAAGACGAAATTACTGATACGGAAAACAAAATTCAAGCTTCTCGCCGCTTTTATAACGGCAATGTACGTGATTTCAACACTAAAATTCAAGTATTCCCTTCCAACATATTTGCCACTCAGCTTCATTTTACCAAATATGAATTTTTTCAAGCTGAAGCTACTGAACGTCAAAATGTGCAGGTGAAATTTTAATATTTCTCTATGGAAAGAGGTCCTCACACACCCGATGTACTGCAAGAAAAAGTGCTTTCCTCAAACGAGCTCATTGCCGAGCTTCAATCAAGATGGCAGATTCCACCTGAAGAAAGCGCAAAACTTATCGCAACCATGACCGAAACAAGCCCTGACGACGGCAATGCCCGCTGGAGAATAACCCCTGGCTTACGCGCAGACGAATTCACTTTAAAAAGATTTGGTGGTCAAAAATCTTTTGTTCTACAATTAGGAAAAGCCAGTCGTTTAAACCAAGAAACAGGCGAAATGGTTTCTTTCAGCTATCCCATGATAGTGCAAAAACCTCACGAAAAAATGCCCGAAAAAAAGGCGGGAAATAATGCCACCGGTCATTTTTTGCCACCCAGCAGCCCTGCCCGACCAAAAAAAGGATACTAATACCCATATTTCCGAATACCTATGTCTGAAATAAAAAAATCTCCACCCGAATACACCCTCACCCTCGATCAAAGACAACAACGAGAAAAAAATAAGGTTTGTCTTTTTTTGCATGATTATTTCAGACAACACCCTAAGTTTTCACTATCACCTGAATACTCTGAGCTATACGAAGAATTTTTCGATAAAGTCATTCCTGTTTTTCATCAACGATCCATCTATCTTGAAGAACCCACCTTACCGCGAAATCTGGAACGATCAGTTTTACTCCGAAAAAAAGTTGCTGATTTATTAGCGCTTCGAGAGCAACTACGACAAAAAACAGCTCCTCTGACTCAGAAAGAAGTTGACGCCCTGCGCAGTACACTTATACCCACTAAAAAGGAAAGCAAAAAAGGAGAAAAAGAAGTATCTCTCCTAAATACCTATACCGAACAACAACTTATCACCTACGCCGAACAATACCTTGATTCACTTTATGCGGTTCGCCCAACTCGAGAACCTGTACACAAGTGGGTTCACGCAGGTCGCAAATACAAAGAAGATCCTTTTCTCTCGCTTGATGCCAACCAGGCGCTGGGTGGTTTTTTTCGCGCCGTACACAATGTGCCGCTTGATGAAAAGGGCGCGCTCCAAGTTGCAATAAATGACCTCAAAGAAAAAGGGGTGATTCCACCAGAAATAAATTTTTCAGAAATACCACGTCACGCCCTACTCGGACACACTGCCATCAAGCTACTCACCGCACTTCAAGCTATGGAAAAAGCCTACTCAGAAGCTCTTGTTGCACTCACGCCAAAAAAAGAATCTTAACATTTTTGTCGGCAACAACTTTCACACACCTATGTATTCTCAAATTGATTCAAATAAACGCAGTTCAATACTATTGGTCATGATTTTTATCACCATTATTATTGGTCTTGGCTACGCCTACAGTCAACTCACCGGTGACAGCACCTACGGCGGCGTCTGGATTGCGATCATCATTTCTTTTTTTTCCACTATTTTTTCTTATTATCAAGGAGACACCATTGCACTCTACACAAGCGGCGCTGTGGCGATTGCGAAAGAAGACAACCCCTATCTGTATAACCTCGTCGAAAATCTTTCGATCGCTTCAGGAATTCCCATGCCTAAACTCCACATTATTCCCGATGAGGCGATCAATGCTTTCGCCACCGGCCGCGACCCTGCACACGCTTCAATTGCGGTCACCCAAGGTGCCATTGATAAATTAGAAAACGAAGAACTTGAAGGCGTGTTGGCACACGAACTTTCGCATGTCACCAATTACGATATTCGCTTTATGACCCTCGTTGCAGTGCTGGTAGGATCTATTTCTATTTTAGCAAATTTATTTCTCCGTTCACGCTGGTTTATGGGCGGAAAACGAAGTAATCGTGAAGGAGAAGGCAATCAACTTGGCGGCATTTTAATGATTGTCGGCATTGTCCTCGCCATTCTTTCTCCCATTATCGCCGAACTCATTAAACTTGCCATTTCACGTCGACGTGAATATTTGGCCGATGCCTCAGGCAGTCTTTTAACCCGCTATCCCGAAGGGTTAGCCAGCGCACTCGAAAAAATTGCTGCTGAAAACCAGCCCCTACAACAAGCCTCTCAGGCTACCGCACATCTTTTTCTTGCAAGCCCTTTTTCTCAAAAATCATTTTGGAATTTATTTGCCACCCACCCACCGATTGAAGAACGCATAAAAAAATTGCGGGAAATAGGCGTGTAAAAAACAGACACAATTGACAGAGCCCGCTACGGAGTACGTAGCGGGCTTGTGGCTTGGGCGGTACAGGAACTCAGGTGCAGCAGCGAGCGAGGATGTCGCTCTCGCCGACGCCCTTGGTGAGCGCATCCAGCTCAGGGCAGGCGTGCCAGTCCGGGCCTTGGGTTCGGCCGAACTTGACCGTGTGGATCGCCGCTCCCACAGGCAGGTAGACGTTGTGGGCGACGCCGATCTCGGTGGTCACGGTGTCTCCCTCCCGTAGGATCCGCCAGACCGGCTGCCCATCGCGCAGCTCCACGATCGCCATCCAGCCAGACTGGACGGCGTAGATCTCCTTCACTCCCAAGTGGAAGTGCGAGTTCTGCCAGGCACCCTCGTCACCAGCCTGAGTGCGGATGTAGCCACTTCCGTCCTGATGCATCCGGCGAAACCGGAACTCCTGGTTCGGCATCAGCTCATCCTTGATTGCAGCCATACCAAACTCCTGGGCTTCCTCGAGAGACAAATTCGCCATGAGGCCTCCTTCTTTCTGACGAGATGATTAGACTGTAAAATAGCCAAATTTTCGCTAAAATACAGTCCAATCATCCACGTTTTAAAGAGCTTTCTATTCAAGAAATAACAAATATATATACCATAAAAAATAGGTTTTGTCAAGATAACAATACAATCAATTAGCTAACCTTAGCTAGTTTTAAAAATGACCAATTTTTTAATATCAAAACTCCTTCCCTTGAACCATTCTTCCCCACTCATCAATTTCTCCCACAATCATTTGCGTAGGGACAAATTCTTCTTGAAACAACGGAATGCTTATTTCTTTATTTTTTTCAACAAACTCGACTAAACGAAAATCTTCCGGTCGTAATTTTACCAAAGTGAGATGGGGTAAAAATTGATTACCCGACAGTTCGGTTCCGTAGGTGAGAATATGTGCACGGACCAATTCCGGCGTGGTCGGATCATCCACCATTTGCTTAAATTGACGCATCAGTCTTCCTTCGGTCAGTGGCATAATTTTGACCACGACCTCTTCGTGAATTTTTTGCAATTCAGGAGTATTCACTAGATTCCAAAATAGATTATTGCTGGAAGGATGGAAAAATAACTTTCTTTCAAAAACTAACGACACCAACGTGAAGGCATTTTTAATTTTTTCAACGATGTTATGTACGCTCTCTTTTTGGATAGAAGAAATCCGTGCTTGGAATAAAGTAATATGTGGATAGTTTTCAGGACTTAATTCTAAAAAAGGCACTATCCCGATTTGTTTAAGTTGCTTGACTAGTTTAAATGAAGCCAAAGATACACGCTCGGAAACGGTAAAAGCAACACCAATATTAACTTCTGAATTCATACCCTATCCTTGGATCATTTCACTCACCTCTTTCACTTTTTCCTCCATGAGCACTGACGAAATTGCTTCCAAATTAAGTCGTAATTTATTTTCCGTATTAGATGGCCGCACGTTGAACCACCATTCCGGCCACTCAAAACTAAGCCCATCAAAATCGTAACGCAGATGGTCGGCATATTTCTCTCGCAAACGCGCGAGAGCAGCAGCTTTATCTTCGACATTAAAATTTATTTCTTCCCCATGATGATACCGATAAAATGGCACCACAAAATCAGCCGCAGCTAATCCACTTGCCGAAAGTTCTTCTAAAAATTTAAGCACCATAATTTCGGGCGCTTCAAACGTGCCGTGCGGCAAACGTACAAAAAAATGACCAGATGATTCACCTGCAAACGGCATATTTTGTGCTCGCATCTGCTCTTTGATGAGCGAGTGCCCGACTTTAGTCACCACTGGAATACCACCCGCTTCTTCTATCAAATCAATGGTGATTTTACCCGGGCGAATGTCGTAACCAATAGCAGCACCAGGATATTGACGCAAAAAAATGCGTGCCAAAATTCCCCGAATAATAGCTTGATCAATTGTTTTGCCTGTATTATCAACAAAAAATAATCGATCAGCATCACCATCAAAGGCAATGCCCAAATCTGCTTTGTTTTCACGGACTTTTTCTTGCAACACATGATTATTTTTATCTTTGAGCGGATCCGCTTCGTGATTCGGGAAACGACCATCAAGCTCAAAAAAGAGTGGAATGACTTTACCAGGCAAATGGCTGGCAAGAGCCGTCATAAGCGGGCCACCCATGCCATTGGCCGTATCTACTACAATGGTGAGTGGTTTAATCTTTGAAATATCGACTTGTGTGAGCGCAAAATCTATCTGTTCTTTAAGAACATCTGCGCGCACCGTCACTGTGCCCGGAACAGCGGCGGGAATAAATTCATTTTTTTCCGCCAAATCGCGAATAGACATAATACCCGTATCTCCACTAATTGGCACTCCAGCCGCCCGCACTAACTTGCACCCATTGTATTCAGCCGGGTTGTGCGAAGCAGAAATCTGAACTCCACCATCATAGCGAAATCGCCCCACGGCAAAATAAAAAGTCGGCGTTGATACGAGACCAACATCAATCACATTCACTCCCTGCTGCGTAATACCCTCGATCACCGCTTTAGCCAACGCTGGTGATGATATGCGCATATCTCTTCCCACCACAAGAGTGGGTGCAAGTTTTTTTAATTCCGCTTTCATGAATTCAGCAAATGCTTGACCGATCCGGTGTGCAATGTCTTCGTTCAACTCGGTGGGATAGATACCACGAATATCGTAGGCTTTAAAAATTGCATGAGGAAATGACATATATAATTGCTTTGACTGATTGAGTAAAAAACGATATACTACCATTGTATTTTTAGTGTATAACGTCTTGCATAATCGGTAAAGTTTTGCCTGGCCTCGCACGTAAAAAGACACTAACACATCACGCACTTTTTCAACTATCTTCACCAAAGATCTTATGACCATTATCGACCGTTTTTCTGCTCATCTTAAAGAGATTATCACCCGCAGTATTCGACTCGCCAGCGAACTTTCACACCAAGAGGTTGCCCCCATTCACCTCTTTTTTTCTATCTTTGCCGAGAAAGGATCAGTCGCAGCTGAAATTCTTACCCGTTTTCACATCAACCTTCAAACTATTGAACAAGCCCTCACCACCCTTCCCACCAACCCTAAAAACCCTCCTACCCGCACCAAAACTATCACCGTTCCCCCTTTATCAGCTGCAGCCAAAAACGCACTCGAAAAAGCACTCCTTGTCGCCCAAGAAAATGGCCACAATTATGTGGGTTCAGAACACCTGCTTTCTGGAATCGTGGAAAACAAAGACACGCTCATCTCGCGTGTACTTGAAATTAATCGTATCAATGCTGCCGACTTAGCCAAGCAACTTGAAACAGTATTAAACAACGCTACCCAATTTCCTAAAATCAATGATGTAGCTGAATTAGTAGAACGAGTTGAAGACAATCTTGGAGAAATCTCTCTTGGCGATGGCGAAATGCCCCACACCCATTCACACAACCCATCTTCTAGTGGAGGAAAAAAATCTAAAAAGAAAGAATCAGCTCTTGAATTCTTTGCCACCAACTTAACGAGTGAAGAGATGCAAAAAAACATCGATCCCGTAATTGGTCGTGAAGCCGAAATTGAGCGCCTCATTCACATTTTATGCCGACGAACCAAAAATAATCCCATCTTGCTTGGCGAACCAGGCGTGGGTAAAACAGCCATTGTGGAAGGAGTGGCAAAAAGAATTCTCGCCGGCGAAGTGCCAGACATGCTTCTCAACAAAAAAATCTATGCCCTCGACATGAGCCTTCTCATTGCAGGAACCATTTATCGCGGTGAATTTGAAGCTCGGTTACGACAAGTGATTGAAGAAATTATTACCCATCCTGAAATCATTGTTTTTATCGATGAAATTCATAATATCGTTGGCGCTGGCTCAAACCAAGGCACTATGGATGCGGCCAATATTTTAAAGCCTGCGCTCTCCCGCGGCCAAATTCATTGTATTGGCGCCACCACATACGCAGAATTTAAAAAATATATTGAAAACGATGCCGCCTTAGAACGACGTTTTCAACCAATTTATGTAAAAGAATCTTCCGTGGAAGACAGCATCGCCATCTTGCTTGGTATCAAAAAAAATTACGAACTTTTCCATCAAATCACCATTCCAACCGAAGCAGTTGAAGCATCGGTAAAATTAGCCGACCGCTATATTGGAAATAAATTTTTACCTGACAAAGCAATCGACCTCCTCGACGAAACTGCGGCGGCAAAACGCGTCGGCGTACGCTCGACCCCTTGGCAAACGAAGCTCTGGCGCTTAGAGCAACAGCTTGAAAAAACAGTCCATGCCAAAGAAACCGCCGCCGCAAACGATCAATTTGAAAAAGCAGTCCAACACAAAGCTGAAGAAGAAAAACTCCGCGCACAACTTAAAAAAGTGACGGCCGAGGGGGCAGAAAAAAAGAAAAAAATCTTGGGCACCATCTCTGCCAAAGATGTGGCTGAACAAGTTGCTAAAATTACCGGTGCCAGCGCAGCCGCTATTTTGTTAAATGAAAAAGAAGAATTAACCATACTTTCACAAACCCTGAAACAGCACGTTATTGGGCAAGAAATGGTGATCGACGAAGTAGCCCAAACCATTTGCCAGGCAAAACTCGGTCTCTCAAATCCTGAACGGCCACTCGCCTCATTTTTATTTGTCGGTGAAAGTGGAGTGGGTAAAACCGAACTCGCCAAAACTATTGCTAAAGTACTTTACCCAGGCAAAGATGCGCTTATCAAACTCGACATGAGCGAATTTAACGAGGGTTTTGCAGTGTCTAAACTGCTCGGCTCGCCAGCCGGCTATGTGGGTTATAAAGAAAGCAATCAATTTACCGACCGCATCAAATTAAATCCTCACTCAGTTATTCTACTCGACGAAATTGATAAAGCTCACAAAGATGTGACCCGCTTATTGTTGCAAATGCTCGAGAATGGAGAAATCACCGATGCTACAGGTAAAAAAATTTCCCTGCGACATGCCATTGTTATTCTCACCAGCTCGCTTGGTGCCGAAGAAGTGAAAAAAGGTCTACTCGGTTTTGGACAGCATGAACCCGTAGCAGAAATAAAAGAAAAGAAAAAAATATTAGTAGAAAAACTCAAAGAACATTTTTCACCAGAAATTATCAACCGTCTCGATGCTGTCTGCCTGTTTAACCCGCTCACTCCAGCGCATTTAGTGCGCATTGCTGAATTAGAAATTCAACGTCTAAACGCTCGACTTGAACACTACCACACAACCATCACCGCTCCGACTGAAGTAATCACCACACTCATCACTCGCGTACCCGAAAAAGTGGCAGGTGCTCGTGAAATCCGTCGTCAAATTCGTGGACAAATTGAAGAGCTGCTCGCTAGCCTGATTTTGAAACAGACCAAACTAAAACCAACCTACACTCTATCAATTGAAGGAGAAAAAGTGTCATTGCACTAAAAATGGTTTTGTACCCAACTCTCCGCTTATTTTAAGCGCTTTCACTGTGAATACGCCGCCTAAAAAAAAATTAAGTGATAGCCTTGCTGCCCGCACATTGGCCGGAGCATTGGCTTTGCCCCCGAGCATTCCGGCAGAAACAGCGGCCTATCAATCTGGTTATACCACTCCACACACGCCGCCTGAGCAATCCTTTTCTCAAAACACTGCCAACAGCTTGGCTGCTTCCAAATTACGTGACACACCCTCTCCCAATAATTCACAAACTCCCGATCAAAAAAATGAAAATGATGAAAATCAAGAAAATGTCGAAGATGAAGATTTAAACCCTGCCGCACAAGGCCCGGGCGGTATTCGTGGTGAAATTAATGACTACGCTGCGCCGGTCATGAGCCTTATCAATCGTCGCAAAATAAAAGATCTAGAAGGGCGCATTGACGATCTGGAACGACAAAATACTCAACTCAAAAAACAAGCCGAGACCATTCGTTCCGACAAACTCAAACCGCTCCAACGACAACTGCTCGCAGCAAGCTTTGCAGATTTCACTGACATTACTCTGCGGTATCTAAAATTTTCTATCGAAATTTGGTGGTGGACCATCATTGGGGCGATAATTGATATTTTTATTATCATTCCTACTCTTTTTATCGTATATGTCATAGCCAAAAAAGAAGGACGAGTAAGCAAAGGAATTAAACAAGCCATGCAACCATTTGAAAAAGAAATAAAAGATTTAGAGAAAAAAAGCAAAGATAACAACAGACAAATACAACAAACACAAATTGAAAAGATACGACTCACCCAATTATTTAAAGGCCCTGCGGCCGCCTAATATAGTGCTATTTATTTTTTAAACTTCTATGTCGCCTACACTAAAAAAAGTGTTACTCGTGATTCTTCTTCTGCTCGTTGCTGGTGGAATTGCTTTTGCTATTTGGTGGGTTTTTTTCCCGCCCGCACCAGGCTCGGTGTATAATCCAAGCACAGGCACTACCACCACCGGCCAACTCCCCGGCTCAAACACGAGGCCAACTGGCGGCAATGGCGGCACAGGAGGCGAAGCGCAACCAGGCAGCGGCTCTCTCCCTACCGCAGGAGCCATCCCAAGTCCCTCACCAAGCTTTTTTCGCCAAGTGCCGGTTACTAAAGTGGTCACTGAATTTGCCGACCATCCATCGCTCAACAATAGCAGCGGCAATCTGCGCTATCAAAACCCTTCAGACGGAAAATTCTATCGCACATTGCCCGATGGCTCCGTGAAAGAATTATCTGACCAAGCTTTCTATAACGTGCAAAATGTCACTTGGGCAAAAACAAAAGATAAAGCAGTGCTTGAATATCCCGATGGCTCCAAAATTGTCTATGATTTTGACAACAAAAAGCAAGTAACTCTCCCCCGCCATTGGGAAGAATTTTCTTTTTCTCCCGAAGGAGACGAAATTGCCGCCAAAAGCATCGGACTCTCACCAGAAAATCGCTGGCTTGTTACCACCAAAGATGATGGCACTGGCATCAAACTCATCGAACCTATGGGTGAATTTGCCGACAAAGTAACTGTCGATTGGTCGCCCAGCCGCCAAACAGTGGCACTATCACAAACCGGAGAAGCTGCCGGCGCTGACAGGCGTGAAGTACTCTTTGTTGGTTTACATGGAGAAAATTTTAAATCAACTGTTGTTGAAGGATTGGATTTTATGTCACAATGGTCGCCTACTGGAAAAAAACTACTCTACAGCGTTGACAGTGCGCGCAGTGATTTTAAACCTGAACTCTGGGTGGCCAATGCCTATGGAGATGAAATCGGCACCGGCCGTCAAGCACTCAAAATCAACACCTGGGCCGACAAATGTTCCTTCGGCGATGATACCACGCTTTTTTGCGCAGTACCCCGCGATTTACCCGTCGGTGCCGGCATGTCGCCCACAGTAGCCGACAACAGCATTGATGATTTATACAAAATAGACCTTAAAACTGGAGCCAAAATACCACTCTCGCTTGGTCAAACCAACTATCACATAAACACCCTTTTCTACGACAAAGCG
Organism: uncultured Gammaproteobacteria bacterium; assembly: GCA_964444705.1. Lineage (GTDB taxonomy): Bacteria > Patescibacteriota > Patescibacteriia > Magasanikbacterales > GWA2-37-8 > CAYUHX01. The sequence continues at coordinate 27,306 of CAYUHX010000003.1, forward strand.
CACAACAAGGTTTTCTTCACTGATAAAAATCAAAAAGGTGTTTTTGAAGTACGCCCTTAATTATTTACCCTATGGTTACGCGCTCACAAAAACTTTATTTTTTTCTCTTAATAGCTATTGTCCTCTTAGGTCTTTTGCTCTTCAAAGAAATTAAAGAAGGTATTGATATCGTCGTTCGTCCGACGCAAGCACCACTTCTTAGCCCAGATTTAACCCCATTTTATACGAGCCCCGAGGACCCTGTCTTTGGCAATCCTGGAACCGACCTTAGCATCGTTGAATTTAATGACCTTGCCTGCAAAGAGTGTCAAAAAACACACGCTTTACTGTTGGCTTTTGTTGAAGCTCATCCTAAAGACGCGCATCTCACGTGGAAGTCTTTACCCCAAACACACCTCTTTTTAAAAGAAGATCGTCTGGCACTTGAAGCAGCTTCCTGTGTACCAAAAACAATGTTCTGGAAATTTATTGATCGCGCCATGCAAAATCGCGCCGCTCGCGAAGAATCAGGATTAAAAAAAATAGCTCGCGATCTAAAAATTGACGAAACTGCCTGGTGGAAATGCACCACTGACGACAAAACAACACAGCGTTTAACCGCACAGATTACCATTGCCCAATCACTTCAGATCACTACCCCTCCTACTATTTTTATTAATAATAAAAAGGTGACTCTTTCCAAAGACACAAACCTTACCGACCTCTTAACGTCACTTATCCAAAAATAACTATGCGTGCCCACAGACACCACTTTGCCACCTTGTGTACTCTTTTTTTCTCGGCTGTGCTTTCGTTAGCGCTGCCTCTCAGTGCGCGTGCGGGCGCGTGCCAGTGCACCGGTGAAACAAGTGTATTCATTGAACGCGTGGGCACGCAAAAATTTCCCATCAACAGTCTAGTTAAATTTTTTGATCCAGGTGCATACATCGTTGATACGCAACGCACCGAAAAAAGAAAAGGCGACATCGTTCCGCAAAACCAAAATGATTGCAACACATTTATGTCTAAAGATTGGGGTGGTGTGTTTAAGGGCACGTGCACCTATGTAGAAGGTGCCGGTAACATTGCCTGTATGCAGACAAACAGTTGTCATCGCACGAGCGAAAACTGCACAACCAACGAAGATTGCAGCAAATTCGGCGGCAACATCGGTAACTCACAGTGTTTTGAAAATTATTGTTATCTTGATGATATCGCTTTTGAAAAATATCAACAAACACCTTCCCTTCTTGGTATTAAAGCAGCAATTGATATCAAAGCCCCAATTCTAAGCATTAAAATTCCTACCCTAGGCTCATTTGAATCAGTGTCTGGTACGCTTGATTCAGAAGGCAACATTTCCATTCCCTATCTTGGACAATACATGGCCGCGTTCTACAAACTCGCCGTGGGTGTAGCCAGCATCGGCGCAGTCATCATGATTATCATTGAGGGAATAAAAATAACCACTTCTTTCGGCAACGGAGAACAAATTAAACACTCTTATAAACATATCGGCCAAGCAGTCGCAGGTCTTGCTCTCGTGTGGGGATCATACGCCTTTCTCTATAACATCAATCCTGATTTCGTAAATTTTAAAGTGCTTAAAGTAAAATACGTGGAACGAGAGGATTTAAAAGTTGACGCGCATACCTGCGATGATCCAAAAGATTGTCCAGAGCCATCGTCTGAAGAAAAAAAAGCTAACGATGCAGCCAAAATTGCCAAAGGGAGATGTACTTCAGACAAAGTACTTGCAAAAAAAGGTCGCACCGCTGCCGTCGATAATGACAGTTTGTTTGGTCTCGTAGACTTTCGGAGTTACGGCAAACGCAGTCTCAAAGACATCGACACGATTGTGATCCACAACGGTGGTTACAGCGCCAAAATGAATAGCGATACGTGGCAAAATCGACCAGCGGGTGCGCATTACACCATTCAACGCGACGGCACTATCTTTCAACACGCGGGTGAAGAATGCGTCATGCCTCACGCACCCGGCGGTAACAAAACTGGTATTGGTATTGAACTTAACATCGACAAAGCAAATGGCACTTCATGCAATAGTTTAAGAAGTAATTCGAGCCCTGATGACGTACGCAAAGCCTGTTCCCCGACTGACGCGCAATATGATTCACTTCGCCGACTTATTGCCGACATTGTGGCGCGCACCAAAGCCACCATTGATGAAAAACACATTGTTGGCCATTGCGAACTCGGCAGCGCAAGTGGGCATGGCGATCCACGCGCTTTCGATTGGACAAAAATTGGTTTAAGTAATGATAAAAAGAAAACGATGGCCGCTGGTCATGCTTGTTCGTGGTACCTGCCTTTTTAAAAAGTATGCTCCAAGAATTATTTGAATGCCAAAATTGTGGCGCCCAAAATACTAAATGGGCTGGCCGCTGTACTGAATGTCAAAAATGGGGCACGCTGATCAAAAAACAACGCACCATTGACCCACACGCACCCAAAAAAACAGAGGCTGCCTACAGCCCAGCCAAAACAACGCAATTAAAAGACATTAAAGATCAAGGCCTCACTCGGATCATAACCCCGATTGCAGAATTTAATCGCGTGCTCGGCGGTGGCATCGTGCCGGGGAGTTTTATTCTCCTTGGCGGCGAACCGGGTATTGGTAAATCAACCCTCGCCCTGCAGCTCGCGGCCACTATTTCCAAAACACTCTACATATCTGGCGAAGAATCAGTGGCGCAAATCAAACTTCGTGCTGACCGCCTAGGGCTCAATGCGCCCACCCTATCGCTCGCCAACGAATCAAATGTCGAAATTATCGGCGCCACTCTTCAAGCAGAAAAACCAACCCTTCTTATCATTGATTCAATTCAAACTATTGCCTCCGCTGAAATTGAAGGCGAAGCCGGAAGCGTCACACAAGTGCGTGCCGCCACCATCAAACTCCTTGAAATTGCTAAGAGCACTAATACTCCGGTTATTCTCATTGGACATGTCACCAAAGAAGGCACGGTGGCCGGACCAAAGACACTCGAACATTTGGTTGACACTGTTCTCTATCTTGAAGGTGATCGCCATCATTTTTTTAGAATCTTACGAACAGTCAAAAATCGCTTTGGTGCCACCGATGAAGTGGGTATTTTTGAAATGAAAGAAAAAGGCTTAGAAGAAGTGCAAAATCCTTCAGCCAGCTTTGTGGCTGAACGTGCTTCAAATTTACCCGGCACCGTGCTCACATGTCTCCTTGAAGGCACTCGCCCTATCTTAGTGGAAATTCAAGCACTCGTCAGCAAAACTGCTTTTGGTTATCCCACCCGCAAAGCCAGTGGTTTTGATATCAATCGCTTACACGTACTCATCGCCGTATTACAAAAAAGAGCCGGTCTCGCTCTTGAACAATATGACATCCATCTCAATATTGTAGGCGGTCTTGATGCCAATGAACCCGCAGCTGATTTGGCCGTATGCCTCGCCATTGCCAGCGCCTACAAAGACAAACCACTTGGCACTGATCTTGCGGCGTTTGGCGAAGTCGGCCTCGGCGGCGAAGTCCGTTCTATTTCTCAACTTGAGAAACGAGTAAAAGAGTGCGAGCAACTCGGCCTCAAACGAGCAATCACTCATTTTAAACAAACGAAAGATTCACCAAAAATACTTTCTGAAAGTAAAAAAATTAAATGCCTCAACGTTAATAACCTGCAAGACCTCATCACCCACACCTGAAGCCTATTCAAGGTGTACTTCCTTTCCCCATTCTCGCACACGTTCAAGCATGAGCGGATACTCTGCCAAGCGCGGTGCAAGCACAAGCGCTGCTTCACGCGCTTTTTTAATAAGCGTATGATCGGTGAGCTTCGCGAGGCGTAGCTGCATAAGTCCGCTTTGCTCAGTGCCATACACCTCTCCCGGACCACGCTGCTCTAAATCTTTTTCAGCTAATTTAAAACCATCATTGTGTGCTTCAAAAAACTGCAATCTTTCCCGCGCGCGCGCAGAAAAACTATTCGTAAATAACAAACAATATGATTGATATTCCGATCGTCCCACTCGCCCACGAAATTGATGGAGCTGTGCCAAACCAAACCGATCGGCGTCTTCAATCATCATTACGCTCGCGTTAGGAACATTCACTCCCACCTCGATCATCGACGTAGAAATAAGAATGTCGAGCGCTCCCGAATTAAAAGCACCCATAATCTCCTCTTTTTCTTTTGCCTTCATTTTTCCATGCACATATCCTACTCTCAAATCGGGAAATACTGTCTTAGATAAACGTTCGTATTCTGATAACACTGATTTTTTATCACTCACCTCACTTGCGCGCACCATCATCTCACCCTCATCTTTATTCACATCCTTCTCTAACGCTTTTTCAATGAGCGAACAAATAACAAATACTTGCCGACCCTTTTTTACCTCTTCCCGAATAAATTGATACGCACTTTCTCGGCCGGCTGGCGCCACTAATTTTGTACTAATTTTTTTTCTACCCGGCGGCAATTCGTTGATAATAGATACATCAAGATCTCCATAAAGTGCCAAGGCAAGCGAACGCGGAATCGGTGTGGCGGTCATGCTCAAAAAGTGCGCATTCTCTCCTTTCTCTTTAATCGTATGACGCTGACTCACACCAAAACGATGCTGTTCGTCCACAATCACAAGTGCTAATTTTTTAAAAGCCACATTTTCTCCCAGCAGCGCTTGTGTGCCAATAATGATGTCTAACTCTCCCGCTTCAATGAGATCTAAAAATTTTTTCTTAGAAATTGATTCATCATTTTGCGTTATCATTTTTTGCCCACGTGTAAACAAACCAATACGAACACCATATGATCCAAGCAGTTCTTTGAGCGAGGCAAAATGTTGGGCAGCTAAAATTTCTGTTGGCACCATGAGTGCTGATTGGAAACCGTTCAAAAAAGTATTATATAATTCAAGCGCCGCCACCACCGTCTTACCCGAGCCAACATCTCCAGAGAGCAATCGATTCATAGGTGTTGATTTTTGTAGGTCTTGCACAATTTCCCACGCAGCAATTTTTTGCGTGCGCGTTAGTGCAAACGGCAAATGCGCCACAAAATTTTTTACCTCATTTTCTTTAAAAGCGATACTCGGCGCATGTGTGACATTTTTTTTAAGGCGGCTAAGTTCGGCCTGAATTTGAATGAGTAAAAGTTCATCAAATTTAAGCCGTTCACTACTCGCTGCCAAATCTTCCGGACTATCAGGAAAATGAATCTGCTGCAGCGCGCGCGGTAAAAGCTCAAGCTTATTTTTTTCTTGAATATCTTCCGGCAACCAATCAGAAATACTCTCCGCTAGGGGAATACATTGCTTCAGCAAAAAACGAATTTGTTTTTGCGTTATTCCGGCCGTGAGCGGATACATGGGAACGAGTCGTCCTGTGTGGGTGGGTGCGCTGTCTGCTTGTTCTTTTTCATACACCGGGCTCGTAAGATGCGGACCCAGCATATCGCGCGCCACTTTGCCTGATAAAAATAATGTATCGCCCGGGTGCAGTGTTTTGATTAAAAATGGCTGATTAAACCATACCACACGGGCACTGCCCGAAGCATCGCTCACAAGCGCCTCGGTGATGAGTAGTCGCTTCCGAAAACTGCGTTTGTTCGCAATCAGTTCAAGCTTGCCCCGCACCGTCACCATTTCACCTTCCACCAAACTATCCATGGGCATTATCCGGCGCAAATCTTCATAGCGAAAAGGAAAGTAGTACAATAAATCACGCACGGTTTTTACACCCAATCGCGTCAAAACAGTCGCCAATTTTGGACCAATTGATTTAAGTTGTTTAATTGATGTCGTGCTATTCATAACCATTCTTGAGTATACCATCAAACACAAAGACAAAAAACCCAGCCTAAACCAAAAATTCGGGACAAAAAATGCCGCCGAAGCAACAAACTTCAAGCGGCACTTTTATTTCTTAATCTTTATTTTTTTTCATCAACCGGGAACCTATCATTCACAATCTTTTTCAATTGGTCTCTGAGCCCGCCTGTTCGAGTAATTCCACTAAGAAGCATCGCTTCATTTAAAGGACCGCGAACCCCTCGTTCCGCGAGGGTATCTAATATCATATTTAATTCTTTAATGCTCTCAATGGTTTTTGCTAACGAAACTGGAGCACCGTCACTGCCTTTTAAATCACCCTCTTTCCAAGAATTAAGTGTTTTGAGTATCTGTTCAATAGAGAGATTTTTAAAACCTTCTCTCTTCACAAAATCAAATGAATCATAACTACTCACTTCTCGACGTTTCATTTCTCGATTGACTACATGCAATTTTCGAGCGGTTAATAGAGCGTCATGTAACTTGAAATCAACATCTTCACCCCGAGCCATTTTCGCTTCTATATCGTTAATTAGCCCCTCTACTAATTTTGGGGTGTAACGATCAGTACGAGCGTATTTTTTATACTCATTACCCAAACTCTCAGTCAGGGATTCCTTCATTCCATTTAAGGTCTCCCCATCCAGAGATAGAAGTGAAGTATCAGCATCAGGCAATGCAATCTTATCGAGTTTAGCAAACTCTCTTTGAAGAGTTGCTGCGGTTTGAGCTCGTTCATTGTCTAATTTATGAATTTCTTTAATATTTTGCAAACCTTCAATCATGACCGCGCTTTTAACTCCTCTCTTTTTCTTTTCACGCGCAATCTGATTGTCAATTTCTTCATCACTTTCTAGCGCATATTGGGCTAATCTTGGCTCTAATTTAATTTGTTCATCAAGCTCATCCTCACGCGGCGTCAGCTCGGGTAAAAGCTCTTCAAGATTAAGGCGCATTGCCTCAATTGAGTGTACATTAGCTGGACGAGCCGCTTCAGCTGCACGGGCTTCAGCCACAGCGCGCGGTTCACCAGCAGTGGCTCTCACACGCACTGAACCTGAAACACCAGCATGTTCGCCAGAAATACGGAAATTGGCAGTACGTGGAACGGTGTTGCCAGCAGCAGCTGTTGGTGTCTCAGCTGCAGACTGAACTGTTTCTTTTTTCTTAAAAAAACCAGTTACCGCTTTCCACGCTCCTTTGAAACCATTTCCAAAACGAGAAAGCAAACTTTGTTTTTTTATTTTTAATCCATCTAATAACGCCTTTGTTTCAGCATCTACCTGCGCTTGAGTAGCGTTTTCAATGGTGTGGGCAGCTTCGTCTAACTCTTCATCAATCGCCGCACTTTGTTTTTCAGCAACGTTTTCCATTTCCTTCATCGCTCCCTCCACCGCATATTCAGCATAATATTCTTCTGTTGCTTTGTCTGACAAAATTTCGTTTACATCTCTCAAAGCTTGATCAAATTCAGCTCGATCAGCATCGTTTGATGCTTTTTCTTTAGCTGCCTCCACAGCTTTATCGGCAGCAATAACTTCTTTACCATTATCAAGAGTATCTTTAAGCACGGCATCAAATTCAGCTTTATCTTCGGCTTTAGATTTTTTCATCTCCGCCAACTTAGCCCGCAATTCTGTCATGTTTTTTCTCGTCGCTTCTGGCGCCAGTCCTTTGCCGCCTGATTTAGCAAGATAGGCATCCACCTTTGCATCACGAGCAGCTTTTTCTTTAGCGGTATCTTTTTGTTCAGCCTTCAAATCTTCCGCACCAGCATTCGCTAACACATCTTTTGCATCCAAAATCTCACCCGTAGTTTGGTCAACGTATGAATCTTTCAATTTCACTTGACTCATCACATCGCCTTTTATACCACCGGCGGCAGAACGAATAGCCGCTTCTTGATTACGTACATCACGATGTTTTTCTTCGTAAAATTTGTCTCTTTTTCGATCATACTTATCTGCTCGAGCGGCAGCTTCAGCTTCTGAAGCGGCGGCAGATTTTTTTGTTGGTTTATACGTCCCAAGATTGGCACGAATTTTATCCATCCGAGCTTGTTGATCAGTACTAATGTCTAACACCTTTTTAACAGCTTTATTTATTAAACTCGTTTTTTCTTTTTGGCCCAGCTGACCACCAGGCGCATTTTCTACTGCCACAATCATAGCATCGGTCACTTCGCTTTCCACCGAATAATCACCGTTTGCCCTTTTCAAAGCTTCTGGGCTATTCAACAAAGACTCACGCACCGCGGCGTCGGTTGATTGTTTTCCCCCACGTTCTTGGAGCTGGGCCATATGTGTATGTTTAAAGATTATTTATTTTAGAATAGATATTTTTAACTTTTTGTGTGTCTGCCTTTTCAATCGCTTTTGCAACAATTTCTTGCTTTTCTTTTCTAATTTCAGCTAAACCTTGAAGAAAATCGATAAAGTCATTAAACGCGTCAGCAAGCACTTTTTTCAATTCGTCGATGGTCATACATTTGAATATACAGGTAAAACTCTTTCAGTATACCACAAAATAGTGTTTTTGTCAATCAAAAAATTCCGCTAGAAAAAGCGGAATTTCTGATTTTTTAGACAGAAAAGAAGCTATAGAGATGCGGAAAAGAAATTGTGATGAAGAGAATCTCATCATGGTGCTTCCTGCTAAATTTTGGCAGAAAAAACCGTGATGGGACCGCGCTGCGAGGCAGACGCGGCTGTGCCCTACCGAAGCTCTGGATTCGCCGGAGAGGCGATGCGCTTGGAAGCGCAAGCTTGGGCCAGCCGCGTGCACAGAACTTGAGTGCGGCTGATGGGAAGGTAGGTCTAGCGACCGGCGCGGGGCTGCGGGGCGAAGAGCGGCTGGGTCCGCTGGAACACGTGGTTCCGGGTGACCGTGCCGTCGTTGGTGATGGTGGCCTTGACCGCGGCCTCGCGCTGGGCCTCGCGGTCCTCGTGGCGCTTGAACATCTTGTCCAGGGCGTCGCCGTCCGGGAGCTTGTTCAGGTCGGCCCGGGTGGCGAGCGGCGCCAGGTCGGCGCGGGTCGCCGCCTCGCCCACGTGCGCGCTCATGGCCTGCATCAGGGTCCTGCCCTTGCTGTCGGTGACGGCGTTGCGGATCGCCCGGGTGTCGCTCTCGATGCCGCGCACGTCCTCGTGGACGGCGGTGAGCTGCGAGCGGGTACCGCTCACGTTGCCGTTGATGAACAGCGTGCTCACCAGGGCGGCGGCGCCCAAGGCGCAGGCGACGATGGCGAAGGTGCGGATGTTGGCGACGGTGGCGATGATCACGCCGAGGCGCCGGTCCAGGCGCTCCTCGGCGCCATAGAGGTGGTGCTGAGCGACCAGATCGTCCAGGTCCTTCCGGCGCGCCAGGGGCTCCAGGTCGTCGGCGGTGACGAGGCCGGCCTTGTTCAACCGGCCGACCACGGCCTGGGCGATCGCGTCGCCGCTGAGGATCTTGCCGGCCAGGGTCTCCGCCAGCTTGGCCATCTCGGCCTGGGTGGTGACCCCGTACTCCTTCAAGATCGCCTTCATCCGATCCGCGGTCGGCACCGATCCCATGTCGCGGTGGATCGCCTTGACCATCTCATCGGTGGTCAGCGGCGGGCGCGGCGGGGTCAGCGGCGGGCGCGAGTCGGGGCGGGACTGGGTGCCGTTGCCGGTGCCGGGCAGGGTGGGGGTGCGGGACTGGGGCTGCGGGCCCGTGGGGCTCTTGGAGGGCTGCTGGGCGGGGGCGCCGTTGGCCGGGGCGGCCGCCTTGTCGCCGTTGGTGGCCGGGACGGCCACGGGCTGGGCCGGGGCGGCCGCGGCGGGCTGCTTGGTGCCGGCGGGGGCGCCGTTGGCCTGCGGGGCGACGTCCTGCTTCTCGGTCTTGCCGCCGCCCACATCCTCCATCGGGATGGGGATGCTGCCGCTGTCCCCGGGCTTGGCCTGGGGCTGCTGCGCCAACTGGAGGGCGGTGCCGATGGGCAGGGTGCCGGTGACGGGCGGCTGGCCAGCGGGCAGGACGGGGGACGAGGGACCAGTCTGGGTCTGCATTGCGGTACTCCTTGATGTCTGCTGTTTTCGGTGAACTGGAAAAAAAACCCTTGCTCATGTGTGGAGTTCCCCCCACAAAGACAGGGTATTCGACGCTTGAACTATTCAAGCGACAAATACCCCATCTTTTGAGAGGAAGCTTTTTCCGCTCATAAACCTACCTTAAATTGTAAAGAACTTATTTCGGCCAAAAAAGACCATTTCTTTTTTGACTTTAGGCTGTTTAAACAGTGCTTTATTTCTTTCAATTGTTTAAACAACAAATCATAATAGCACATTTTTGCCTTTTTGTCAAGACTGAAAAGCCGCTAGAAATAGCAAAAAGTAGCCAGGTGGCTACTTTTTGCTCTATTTTAAGTTTATTTTGTACTGAAGAGACCTGATCGTTCGATAAAATCGCGCGAACTATCATACCTAAATGTACTCCCAGAGGTGGTTTTTACCACAATGGCACCAGTACCAATCTCACGATTAAAGACAAAATCTTTGTTATAAATAAGTGTCTTTTGTCCATCGACAGGATTAAGCGCCAATATCGCATGACTATCTTGTGCGGTGACCACAGGATGGTCGGCATCAAGACGATAATGATTCAATAATAATCTTACTTCAGCACTTCCTTCTCCAGAAGGACGTAATAGCTCAAATACCTTATTCGGATCAATTGATTCATTTTTGATATCTTTCAGCACTTCTGCAGTTTGCAGCATTCTCTCGCTGCTTAACGACACTCTCCCACTTCCCTGCAGAACACCATTCATGTTTTGCTGCCAATCTCTAAGACGACTCAAAGCTTGAGCAGCCGGGTTTGATTCACGATCAGCTGATACAACTTTTACATTACCAAGATACCTCTCAATTTGTCGGCCGAAGGTACTTACCTGCGCCTCTACTTCATTTCGATTACCGAGTTCACGAAATACCGCTGGAAGTTCTGCCTCCGCAGCCGTGCTTTCTACCACACTTGTTCTCGCTGCTGGCGCAGTTGATTTTGTTTCTAGTGCTGCCGCACCACGGGTGGCGGCCGGTTGCTCAGCGCCGACAGGCAATTTCCACGCTTCTTTTTCAGGGTCAAAACGAGTGATCACTTCTTCTCTTGCCACATCTTTTCCTTCTAAGACCACACGTACAGATCGACCATCTACCTGAATTTTCTCTGGATCTAAATTATCTAAGATAAATGGACCATTACTTTCGCGCGTATTGCCAATATAGACTTCAGCTTTTTTCTGCAAATCTTGCGGATCAACTTTCCATTGTGTTTCACGCACCTCACCGTGACCTGAGCCGCCAATCAAGGGGGCTTTACGCTCATCGAAGCCGAAGAAGCGCACGTTACCACGGAGTGAGAAATGATGCACTTCGTCTGCACCAAACTCGGCGTTGGCAATTTCGGTGGTGCCTTTGGCCTGAAGCAAGCGGCCAGTGGCATGAATAAGGGCCTGTTTTTCAGCCGCAGGCAACGTAGTCATTCTTTGATATTTGTCTACCAACTCTGGCAAAGAATCACTACTTGGTTTTAAACCCGCTTCTTTCAAATACTCCAAGTGATGCCCACTAAAATTTTGGGATTTCAAGAAAGCCAACGCTTGTTCGGTGCCACCGTGAGCCAAGAGTTGTTCAAACGTAGCCTGCTTTACATCGCGCAGCACTTCGTATGGGGTATCAACTGCACTCTTAAACACATCACCGTGGAGCGATGAGGGGTGATTGCCCGAAGTACTCGCTTTCAAAATAGTCTGCAGTGATTCAGGGTTAGCGAGTGAAGGATATTTTTTAACAAGCGCAGCGAAAAAGACGCCAGTGTCTTTATCATCGATGATTTTTTCTCTTTCGCCAAAGGTCTTGAGTTCAGCAAACACATTTGATTCTTTTCTTCTTTCCGCAAGCGCACCAGCACCATCAGCAATTCGTCTTAAGGCTTCAGGCCCAGCTGCCTGCCCTGGTTCGGCCTTCGTAAGTAAACTACGGCCAAGTTCGGCAGCTCCTTGCTCCAAACTCACCGCCGCATTTTTCATCGCTCCAGGAATCCCGGCTAAACGCTCCGCGGTCTGCACCGTACCACCAACTGCATTATTATATAAAGCAGCCCCTAATTCTTTTTGTTCAAAGGCTCCAATCAATTTATCAATTGCTTGACTGGCGTGGGTATCAGTATTACCAAGCACAATGTCGGTAAGGCCCACTGCTCGTGCCATTGTTCCAAACGCACTCACAAAGTCTGCGCCACGACGAACGACACCACCTTCTCCTTTGCGGCCTTTACCTCTAATCGCACTCCACCATTCTCCCAATGAGGTTAACATTTCCTCTTTCACTGCTTTGGCACGATCGGCTTTTTCACCTTCTTGACCAGCACGATCAAGACCTTTGCTCACCATTTCAACGAGTGACATGGCACCATACGCCGCGCCGCGCCACAAAGGCATACCAGCGAAGACCAAAGCCGTGTTTGCCACATCACGCACGCGAGCAATGGTTGAATTTTTACTATACAAAAATGCTTCGAGTGTTTTTTGCACTTTTTCATTACGCTGTTTAGTTTTATTTTCTGCCCCATCTTTATATTGATCAAACAGCACTTCTAAACGGCCAATAAGTTTTTCCTTCTCGGCAGGGTCAATAAAACGAGAATTTAAGATATTACCATTTACCCGAGTGAATCTTTCTTGCACACGAGCATCACTCTGTTCAATGGCCACATCCCGATTTTTCCAAAGTGCAAACACCTCTTCCATACCCCGAGCAATGAGCGCACGCTCAGCCTTGGCGTCTTGTCTTTCTTTAAAATAATTATAGATGTCGCCTTTTTTACGGATCGCTAATCCAAGATCGGCGAACGTCTTGAAACCAAACACTGAAAATACTGTGTCATACGTGGCTTTGCCGGCAGCCTTCCAAAAATCTTTGCTGGTAAATAATTCTTTTGTACCTTTCCAGAAACGACTAAGCACACCTTTCTTCTCTGCCGGCGGCACAACTCTTTCAATCCTGGTGGGCGAAGGCGCTGCCTCTGCCGCAGACAAATCCTCAACAAACGGCCTGTCAGCAGAACGATTAAAGGTTTCTGCTAATTCTGCCAAGGTTGAATCTTCCACAATAATCGACGAAGCTGGCTTTGCACTCTCAGGTGACGAGGCAACAGACTCAACCATACCAGCCGCACCCATTCTCTCTCGATCGGGCGCAGCTACGGCGGCACTGAGCGCAGCCAATTCTTGAGCGGCCCCAGCAGCCGGTGTTACTATTTCTTTTGTCACGGCAGGAGCAGCTTCTTTTGGTTTTGCCGCTGGTTTTTCGGCACCACCAAACGTCGCCAAAAGATTGGCAAAGTAGCCCACTAAACGATTGAGATTATCAACATCTTCGGTAGTGGCCTTTGGATGATTAAGAATTCTTCTTAACATTTTGTCCGCCCGATCATACTCTTCGGCGTTTAAAAACACACCACTTTCAATCATGTTGTTCCAATAAGTGATTGCTTCCCCTTGCAAGGCTTCGGCCGCAGCCGCTCGCGCTTCTTTTAACGCCAACTCACGTCGTGCCTTCAGATCTTTCATTCCTTCGTTTTCAAACCACACTTTCCAGTAGGTGCCAGTGAGTAAGCGATCAATTTCGTTTCTAAATGTATGATCGGGATGCATACCAAATGATTCTTTTTTACCCGCTGCTTTATCGGCATGCCAAAGCTGTTGCGCTTTCTCAATGGCTTCGTCAAGCGTAAGCGCTTTGCTTTCTTCCTTTTTTGATTCGGCACCGACTATTACATCACCGGCTCCAATTCGAGAAACACCAATACGAAAACCTTCATCAGCTTTCTCTGCTGATTTTTCGGTACGAATAGCTTTACGAAATTCTTCAACCGCAAAACGCGCTTCTTTACGGGCAACAGTATCTGATTTTCCTTGTGTTATCGCGCGCCAATAGGCCCCCACCCGTATTTCTTGAGCTTCATTCTCTGGTTTAAAATCAGAATTGATACCCCAACGCTCTTCATTGCCCTCATCGGCAGGTTCTGGCTTGACCAGTCTGGCTTCAGCAATATACCGACGAGCGTCTTCGAGCGTGATCGGTCGAAGATCAGGGCCAATGTCTGAAACCTCTTGCCCTGGCTTAGCTCCTTTCGCTTCAGACTCAGCGGTGACCAAACGTTCAAACCGTCGTACCAAAAAATTAAGACGATCGATATCTTCCACCGAAAAATAGGGGTGAGTATTGATTTTTTCTAATAATTTTTCCCCATCTTTTACCTTTGCCACCGCTTCTCCGGCGTTAAGCCAGATATCAAGCGCTTGATCACGAAGAAAATAGGCCGCAGTGGCACAGGCTTCTTTTTGAGCCACACCATCATTTTTACCTTCAAAATGAGCGCGCCAAAATGCGCCTACGCGAATAGTTTCAACCGGGCTCCGTGGTTTAAACGACGCCATGATTGGACCATCTTTTTCTTCTTTCTTACCTTTTTCAATAAAAGCATTGGCTTCATCCAAGGTAATCGGCCGAGGGCTCAAAAATGCTTCACTCTCCCCGGTTTCCTGCTTTCTTACTTCAGCAGCACCCGCACTTCGTTCTGGCATCTTCCACAAACCACGAATACCGGCAACCGGAATGTTCAATCGCTGCACCACCTGCCCATACAACATGCCAAACCTATTTAAATTTGGTTCTTTTGTTGCCGAACCAAGATTGCCGCGCAATTGGTGCAGGTTTTTAATCAATTGCTCGTCTTTTTCTAAGGCGCTGGCATGATTCTTTTTAAGATAGGTAAGAAGGTCGTTAAATTGCTGCTCGCCTTCTTGTTTAGATGCAGCGGCAACATAGTCAGCACCGGGCGCAACCTCACTCGGTCGAACTTGTTCTTTCAATAATGCAAAATTTGCAGAAAATTCTTTCAATGCCTCTTCAAAAGCGGCGGCTTCTTGCTCTCCCCGCGCATCCCACAATAATAATCTTTCCAAGGCTGCTTCTACCTCACCAAACTCTTTGGTTTTTTCTTTTCTTCTCTCTGCATAGGCATCACCAAGCGCCGTATAAAACTCAGTGTATTGTTTAAGAATACGTTCTTTTTTTCTAAATAGTGTGCCAAAAATTTTGGCTTCGGCGTTGGCCGCCGCCTTAACTTTATCGACATCAAATTTTCCACCACTCCTCTTTTTTTCTTCGCCTGCTTCTAACCACACCCGGCCACGCACACCACTAAATATCAAATCGGTTTCTGTAGATCCTTCTTTTTCTTCCCATTTTTCAGGTTTGAATTCTTTTAATTTTTTCAAATAATTTTCGAACTTGGCTCGTATTTCGGTAAACGAATCACCGGCGGCTTTTTCTACCTCTTGAGCAGAGATGCCGGTAAACACCTCACGCGAAACTTCTTGAACAAAATTAAAATTCGAATCGGCCTTACCAACAAGAGAAGCAACAATCTTTCCACACTTCTCAGCCAAAACCTCTATTTGTGTAGTAAATCGAGCAGTAAATGGTTCTGAAGAAATTTTCTTTCTCAAATCTTCAATTTGACCAAGCAAACTTGACGAATCTGAATTCTTACCGAGATGCTGTGCAGTCATTCGACCAATCACTGGCATTATTTCTCCTAGCTTAACTTTTTCATCTACTTCAGACTTAATTCTGCTTAATACCTTACCCATCGCCACCAAATATTCTAGTGCAGTCTTTTTTTGCTCTTCAGAAGAAAGTTCTGTGGCTTCAACAACAGGTGCGGAAGGAAGCTCTGGCGCGGGCGCGGCCTCAGGGGCAGGAGCAGTATTTGTGGTTCTATCAGCGACGACGCGGTTAACAGAAAATTTTCCAGATTCCGTAAAAGGTTTTAGATCTTTAATTTGATCTCCAGTACCTGATTGAGAAATCGTATAATGTCTTCCATCAAACACCAATTTCAAACCCGCGGCTACTGGAGGAACTACCTGACGCCCCGCGTCAGCTTGATTTGTGACATCGGGGGCAGCTGCTTCAACCACAACAGGTGCAGCCTCGGCAATAGCAGCAGCTAACTGAACTCGAGCGGCCGCAACTTGTGCACGCAATGCTTGCTGAGCAGCAACCTCGCGATCTTTCTTTTCCAACCAGGCTTCAAACCGAGCTTGATACTCTTCTAAACGAGCCGCCACAGCTGAAAGATCTGTAGTTTTAGGATCTGCATCTTTTAGATCGCGGGAAAATTCAGCTGCTTCATCAGACAGAACATCTAATTCATCTCTTAACTTAGAGTTGTTTAATCCCCATCTTTGCAAATCTGAAGATTGCTCGGAGAATTGATTCAAAAAATCGATAAAACCTTTTTCTATCCTACTTTTTGCACGCTCCCGGTCGCCAGCTTCTCTATTTTTCGCGAGAACAGCGCCAGGACTTTCATCTTCATCAGACTCACCTTCTTCATCATCAACGGGAGCCGACTTTATCTCCGGTGCGCTGGCCGTAGGTGCTGCAGTAGTTGCGGAAACTTCAGGTCCTTTTGATGGTTCTCCACCCTTATTAGCAGATGATTGTGCCGTAGTTTCATTTTCCCCACTTATAATTTTTTTAAATTGAGCAGCTTGTTTTATCTCTACAGCATCACCCTCTCTCCCTCCTCTTCTCGTAACAAACGCTAACAATCTTTGTTCACCGCTCTGTTCCACCGCGTTCAATCGAACGGTGAAAGAACCATAGTCCATCACAACACCACCATTTTTGGTGTCTTTAAAAAAAGCTACTGGTCGAAACTGCTGATCAAGATCAGCAAACTGGATTTTAAAAATTTGCTTTTTCCCTACAAACTTTGCAAAGCTACCTCCTTCTTGTCCATTAAACGAAGCTGAAACGTCTTTTTTAGCTACTTTTTTTCCAATTTGAAACTGTCCTTCTAAACGTTCCCAAAACTCTCGCCCACCGGCTGAATCTCTACCTTCTACTCCGTGTCCTTTACTCATAGTAGTGTGCCTAAAAAATAAAGAAAGTTATGCTTGAATGTTATTTAATGCATCAGCCGTATCTTTTTCGAGCTTAGCCATCTCAGCTTCGTATTGTTGTTGAATGAGTTCAAGTGTTTCTCCCGCTTCAGCGTTGAGGTGTGCGGTTTTGCTTTCGAGATATTGCATTTCTAAAGTTGCTTCCAAGCGCTCTAATTGCTCGAGGCTCATAGCAGGCAGCAAATTAATCATTGCTTCTTTTTCTTCATCTTTCAAATTCATCGCCGCAATCAGAAATGCCAATTTTTTGCCATGACCACGGGCAGCAGTAAGTAAATCTTGTGTACTTAATTCTTCGACAGAAGCAACTGCCATATAATTATGTATGAAGAAAATAAATGAATGGCTATATATTACCACTTTTTTTAAACTATGCCTATCAAAAATGACTAAAACAGTGCATTATACCCTATTTTTTCGATTTTGTCAATCATGAAATACTCAAATTTTATCTATCTTTTAAACAAAAATACTTTTCACGCACGTATGTGTATGTGACACACAATAAAAAAAACCAGTCTTTTCAGACTGGAGATTTATTCTATACATTTATTTGTTATAACTGGTGCCGCCGGTCGGAATCGAACCGACATGCCGTGAGGCACACGATTTTGAGTCGTGCGTGTCTACCAATTCCACCACGGCGGCAATACTACTAATCAAAAGTCTTTTTTACAAATTCTCTACCAACACCTGATTTTAAATATTTTTCTCGTTTCCTCGCTTCTTCTCTTGATGAGTGGGTTTCAATACACAAAGTTCTAAAAGGAGCATAAGGTTTGGTAGTACGATTATACCCTTTATTATGCTGAGCAATACGCCGCTCGGGATTATCTGATAATCCTACGTACGTGTACTCCCGCGCAATACTTCTAAGTATATAGGTGTAATACATAGAAAAGCCACACGATTTTGAGCCTGCCTGTCGGCAGACAGGTCGTGCGTGTCTACCAATTCCACCACGGCGGCCTAAAATGCCTGCTCATCATATAAAAAAAAAATTCCTTTGTCAATCAATTAGGCGTATGGTATACTTTGTTAAAATAGTAGCGTCTTCTATGATTATTTCTATCGTCAACCAAAAAGGTGGTGTAGGCAAAACCACCACCGCCGTAAACCTCTCTGCCGCCCTCGCGGAAGCGGGCAAATTTGTGCTTTTGGTTGATCTTGATCCACAAGGTAATGCCACCTCAGGCCTCGGATTAAAAAACCAAGAAATTGATCGCGGCCTCTATGAAGCTCTGCTTGGGCGCGAACGATTGCACGACGTAGTGAAGAATACCGCTCATGCTGGCCTGCGCGTAGTGCCAGCCACAGCTGACCTCGCGGGCGCGAATGTTGAATTAGTTTCGGTTGAAGGGAGAGAAACAAAACTCACTGATATACTAAGCGAAGTTCAGCATGCGTATGATTACATTATCATTGATTGCCCACCATCACTTGGCATTCTAACCCTCAACGGACTCGTCGCAGCCGACCACATTCTTATTCCCGTGCAAGCCGAATACTATGCCCTCGAAGGCTTGGGACAACTTCTCAAAACCATAGAGCTTGTGAAAGCCAATATTAAACCTACGCTCAATATTTTGGGTGCACTTCTCACCATGTTTGATGCCCGCAACCGTTTGTCTGATGAAGTGATGAAAGAACTCTACAAACATTTGCCGACCACCATTTTTCGCTCCATCATTCCTAGAGCCGTACGCTTGGCTGAAGCACCAAGTTATGGTCAAAGTATTTTTCACTATGAGCCAGGCGGCAAAAGCGCCAAGGCGTACGAACGCTTAGCACGAGAACTTATGGATCGCTTCGCGGAACAAAACCCTTAATTATTTAGCCTTCTTTCGCGTATGTCACTTGGTCGCGGCCTTGGCGCTCTTATCAGCACCACTTCTTCCACAAAAAAAAGTACACCAAAAGAAAATACTCCCACTTCCTCAACCGATGAAGTGTTGCACGTTCCGCTTTCATCAATTTTTCCTGATGAGGAACAACCACGACGTTATTTTTCTGAAATTGAACTTCAAGAATTAGCCGCCTCAATCACCCACCACGGCATTTTACAACCACTGCTTGTTTCGCCCCGCGCCGAAGGCGGTTACGAATTGATTGCTGGCGAAAGGCGTTGGCGCGCCGCTGGTTTAGCAGGTCTTGCCACCGCACCAGTCATTGTCCGAGAATTTCCTCCCGAACAAAAACTTGAGGTATCATTAATTGAAAACATTCAACGACAAGATTTAAATCCAATTGAAGAAGCTAAGGCCTTTGAGCGATTGATTACTGACTTTGGTTTAACACAACAAGAGGTGGCTGACAAAGTCGGCAAAAGCCGCCCCGCAGTGGCCAACACAGTGCGTCTTCTCAACTTGCCAGAAGAAGTACAAACTGCGCTCATTCACCGCACCATCAACATGGGTCAAGCTCGAGCCTTGCTCGCGATCGACAACCAAGAAGCTTTGCTCGACATGTTCGCGTCTATGCAAGGCAAAAAAATAACTGTCCGTGAACTTGAGAAAAAAACCAGCGCTTTGCAACCACATACTCTCTCTCGCCCTGACCCAAACCTCACCTATCTTGAAGACGAGCTTCGTGCCGTACTTGGCACCAAAGTTTCCGTGAATAAAAAAAATAAAGGTGGCACCATCACCATCCATTATTTTTCACCCGAAGAATTGGGTTCACTCGTCAAAAAAATTATTGAATAAATTAATTTTTCTTCCCTTTGGTCGGCAAAATCTGTTTCAACCAACTGCTGAGCGTGTTGGTTTTGAGATGATTTTTAATATGCGTGCGGGCGAGATGTGTTTTAGCTGACTTAAGCCAGTCGGGGCTAGGTCCTTTTCGATTTTTATCGGTAATGATCTCTACCACATCACCACTTTTAAGCGCCGTATCCAAACTCACAAGCTGGTCATTCACTCGCACTCCCGTGCAACGATTGCCCACCTCACTGTGAATGTGATAGGCAAAATCAACGGGAGTTGCATCTTCTGGTAAATCAATCACGTCACCTTTTGGGGTAAACGCAAAAATACGATTTTGAAAAAAATCAATTCTTAAATTTTCGACATCGGATAAATTCACCAAAATTTCTTGCTGGATACGCGCTAATTCTTTGGCCCAGGTGACATCTTTTGTAGGCAAACGACTACCTTTTTCGTCATAGAGCCAATGTGCTGAAACACCGAATTCGGCTTCTTCGTGCATTTCTTTGGTGCGAATTTGAAACTCAACCATTTTTCCATCAATACAAAACACTGTGGTGTGAAGCGACTTATAGCCATTGGGCTTAGGCTGCGCAATGTAGTCTTTGATCCGACCTTTGAGCGGCCGCCACAGTTTATGAATAATGCCAAGCGTGGCATAGCAATCAGCCACAGTGTTGGTGATGATGCGGAGGGCCACCATGTCATAAATTTTTTCTGTTTCCCATCCTTTTTTTGCAAGCTTTTGGTACAAACTATAAAGTTGCTTTTTACGGCCGTGCACATCGGCCACCACAATACCTGCGCTTTGCAATTCTATTTTTACCCTCTCAACAACTCGCTCAAGATACGCCTCTTCGCCGGTGAGTAAGCGATCACGAATAGCTTTTGTCCGTTCATATTCTTTTGGGTACACAAACGGAAATGACAAATCTTCGAGCATGCCCTTGAACTCTCCCATACCCAAACGATGCGCAATCGGTGCATATATCTGCAAACTTTCAAGAGCAATCCGATGACGTTTTTTATCCGGCAGCGAATCAAGTGTTAAAAGATTGTGAGTTCGATCGGCAAATTTAATAATCATTACCCGCACATCTTCGGCCATTGCCACAAACATTTTACGCAAATTTTCAATATAACGCTCCACCCCCCGATATTTTAACTTGCCAAGCTTGGTGATTCCTCGTACCATAGATGCAATATCCGCCCCAAAATTTTGTTCGATTTCTTCGAGCGTCACTGCAGTGTCTTCGGGAACATCGTGGAGCAATGTTGCCACAATAATAGTTGTTTCCATTTTCATGGAGGCTAAAATATAAGCCGCACTTAAAGGATGAATAATATACGGCTCTCCCGATTTGCGAAACTGCCCCTCATGCGCCTTAGCCGCAAAATCATAGGCCAATCGCACGATATCGGTGTCATCTGCCCGATCATACAGAGCAATACTCGCAATAAGATCATCAATGGTAAGTGTTTTTGGAATTTGGATTCGAAAAGGCATAAAATTAGCTTGTCTTTAGTATAGCGTGTACCCTTAGAGAAAACAATGTTTTTAAACCAAACTCGCATGCTTGACAAAACCACTTTTCTATGGTATAATGCGCGTGTAATACAAAGGACAAACCTTAACGCCAACACATAACTCGTGCATAACTGCACGAGTTATGCTGTTTTGAAGGGAATCTTTAAAATCTGCATTTTTTTCTTGATTTTAACTGATCTATTTGCTATACTCGCACACGTAGGCTGGTAAAGGGCCTTTGTATTACCTTTGGCATCAAGGCTTTCTTTTACCCCTACATTCAGAAACTCTGTTTTAAAATAGCAGGGTTTTTTATTTCTTCTGTTTTTTACTGAATTAAACTTACTTTATTTCTTAAAAAATAAACTTGTATTTCCTACGTACTATCCTTGACGCCGTCTTAATTTACTGCGTATACTAACACTCCCTATTGAGGGAGGAGATTGATGCAACGAGTTACAATTTTTCCAAAGCACTCTTCCTGGCTGGCGTTGCTGGCCGCAGTCCACATCGGTGGCTGCGATCTGGCACCACCGGCTGAGACGCCTCGCACACCAAAGATCGAGATCTACGGCGAAGCTGACCGCGCCTGCGCCCACACGCCGGCCGGCTCCAGCCTGCTCGAATGCACCAACTACAGCGGCCAGCTCCTCTGGGGAGCAGAAGCCGCCTGCATCATCAGCATCACCCGTGACGCGACAGCGAGCGTCTGCACGGTGGCCTGCACCGCGCAGGGATCGCCCAACCACGTGGTGGCGCTCGGCGACCTCACCTTCCTGACACTGGTCGACGGCGTCCCAACCCAGGTGGGAACTGAAGACCGTTCTGCCACTATGGCGGGCACGACCTGGTGCAACGCAGCGCCCAAGTCGCAACCGCGGACCGGCCAGAAGTAGCCACGCCGTCTTCCTCGTCGTCTCCTCGCCGGCCATGCAACCCTGCGGTTGTGTGGCCGGCTCGACTTTCACTTTATTTCTGTTTCAAAAAACCCCAGGTTATGAACCTGAGGCTTTTTTAATTTATTGTACAGAAACGGGAGGAAGTGGCGGTATTTTTTTCTTTGTTGTAAACACTCGCATGAGCAAACGAACTAATTCACGCACCCAGTTTTTAACCGAAGAAAAATAAGCGATATTTAAAAGCAACAAAGTAATAATAATGACCGCATCATAGCTTTGTCGAATCCAGTAATCATCTTCCAAACGAATCCACATACCAAACTCATCGAAGGTAAGGCCTAAACCCACCCCATAGGCCATAGTCACCCATTTAAACGCTCGCGATCCAAGAAGCGGTCGCCTAAGGATGGCATAAAACCCCACAATAGCTAAGGTAAAAACGCCATAGGTAAAATGATGTACATGTACGCCTTTAACTTCAAGAAAAAAATTTGGCAACCAATTATCGAGCACTAAATACACAAATGTGCGCGATGCGGCAAACGTGATGAGAAAGGCAGAAATAATTATGGCGATGAGTTTCTGATTGGCTTTAGAATTGTAATTAATGGGCGCCATGCAACTAGCAATGAAAGACAAATACCACAGAGGGGTAATTCGCTATTCCTGAGCAACCACTTCCTTTTTAAACCCACACTCTTTATCACTACATTTTACCACATCTTTGCCGCCGAAGACGAGTAGTTTTGCGCACGTGGGGCACACTTCTCCTGTCGGCCTTTCCCACAATGCGAAATCACACGCTGGATAGCGATTGCACGAAAAAAATATTTTGCCGCGCTTACTCTTTTTCTGAATAAGGTCACCTTCTTTACAGGTGGGGCATTTCACATTCACTTTTATTTCGATCGCCTTAATATTTTTACAGGTTGGATAATTGCTGCACCCTAAGAATGGTCCAAAACGCCCGCGCTTAACCTGAAACGGTGAACCACATTTTTCACACACTTCACTACTAAGCTCGACTGGCATTATTTCTTTTGCTTCATCACCAAACGGTTTGGTGGTTTTGCATTCTGGATAACCAGTGCAGGCGAGAAACTTACCAAATCGACCGCGCTTAATCACCATGGGTTTTCCACATTTTTCACATACTTCATCGGTCGCTTCTTCGGTAAGCGCTTTTTTGTTAAGCTCTTTATCTTTTATGTCTAAATTTTCTTTAAACGGATGATAAAATGCCGCAATCACTGGCTGCCATTTTTTTGCGCCTTCAGCGATCGCATCTAAGTCTTCTTCCATTTGGGCAGTAAATTGAAAATCAACTATCTGCGGAAAATGCGAGACGAGCAAATCATTCACCACGAGTGCAATTTCAAGCGGTTTAAGTTTTTTCTTTTCGTCACGTTCTACATAACCACGATCTTCAATCGTTGCAATGGTTGGAGCGAATGTAGACGGACGCCCAATGCCATATTCCTCAAGCGCTTTCACCAAGGTGGCGTCGCTATAGCGGGCGGGTGGTTCAGTAAAATGCTGTTCGGGCGTGAGATTGGCACAATGCACTACGTCACGCTCACGCATTATAGGCAATGTATTTTCTTTTGTTTTTTCAGGAAAAAGTGTTAACCAACCTTCGAACACAACTGTTTGCCCAGTGGCGTGAAAACCATACTCATTACTACTCACCACATCAATCGAGGCGGCATTAAGCTCGGCATCAGCCATTTGCGTGGCTACTGCTCGTTTCCAAATAAGAGTATACAATCGCAATTGGTTTTTTTCTAAAAAAGGCGCCACCGATTCTGGAGTGCGACTCACCTCGGTTGGACGAATGGCTTCATGAGCTTCTTGGGCATTTTTAGCTTTGGTTTTAAAGTGTCGAGGTGACCCCACCGCATAACGATCACCATAATCGCGACGAATTACCTCGGCCGCCTCAGCGACAAATTTTTCCGATAAATTCACCGCATCAGTACGCATGTAGGTAATAAGACCAACAGAACCTTCTGTGCCAAGCTCTGTGCCTTCATACAGCTGCTGCGCAAGACGCATGGTTTGTTTGGCGGAGAAACCAAGGCTGTTGTTCGCTTCTTGCTGCAAAGATGAAGTGGTAAACGGTGCGGCCGGTGCACGACGGGTGGCTTTTTCTTCCACGGCGCTCACGGTGTAGGTGACGCCGGTGAGTTCTTTTAAAATATCATCAACCTGTTCTTTGTTTTTTAAATCAAGCTTATCAAGCTTTGTACCCTTGATTGAATTCAGTTTGGCAACAAATGAGTACTCTTTGGTAAATTCTGCTTCGATGGTCCAATATTCATCGGCTTTAAAAGCCAGAATTTCACGCTCACGCTCGACCACGAGGCGCACTGCCACTGATTGCACACGACCGGCCGAAAGACCGCGCGCAATTTTGCGCCACAAAAAAGGTGATAAATTATACCCCACCAAACGATCAAGCACACGGCGCGCCTGCTGCGCATCCACCAAATTCAAATCAAGATGACGAGGGTTTTCAATCGCATGCAAAATCGCTGGTTTGGTAATCTCATGAAAAGTAATGCGTTCAGCTTTTTCAGGGGCAATGTCTAAAATATGAGCAAGATGGAATGAAATTGCTTCTCCCTCACGGTCTTCATCAGTTGCAAATAGCACGGTGTCTGATTTAGAAGCAGCCTCTTTGAGCTCTTTCACCACTTTTGCTTTGTCGCGGCTAACGAGATATTGCGGCTCAAAATTTTTCTCCACATCAACGCCGAGTTTACTTTTCGGTAAATCCCGCACATGACCAAAAGAAGACAAGACACGATAGTTTTTGCTTAAAAATTTGGTGATTGTCTTAGCTTTAGTTGGCGACTCAACAATAACGAGAGTTTTCATAGAAAAAACAAAAAACCGAGCTGAGGTGTAAGAGAAAGGGTAGTTTATTTACACCCGAGTGTCAAATGTGTCTTTTTTTTTAATCAAAAAGAGACTTTGTTACTTTTGATTGACAAAATGCCCTTTTTATGGTACTATATAACTAGTTTTTATCTAAATTAAGCTAAATTTAGATTGTATGACTTCAGTAAGCCAGCCACCACGAGAACCTCGGCCAAGACGAACAGCACTAATGCCTGGCAGAAGACCGCCTATAAATTTTACTGCCCTTGATGCGGCGCAATCCGAGGCCGCGCCTCAAATAATAGTAGCTGAATCTTTTGACACTGAAACTCGAATTAATGCAATTAAATTTAACCTTTTACTCCAGCATCCTGATTTAAAAATCTTGCTTGATCTTTCAGACAAACGCTACGAAGCTGCACTTAAAACTTTAGTGGCATTTCAAAAAATTATTGCCACTGACTTACAAAAAATTAAAGCTGCACGCCAGGAAATACGCACCTACAACGCACATTATTTCGACACAACTCAAGCGGAGGCCAGAGCTACACTACAAGAAAAATTCAATTTTATTATTAATGAACTAACCACAGCATTGCGACGCGAAGAAAGAATTAAAAATACTGACGAAACGAAAGAAGCACGTCCTAACCAGGTAACATTAGATTATACTGTTCCTCAAAGAAAAGGCGAGGATAAAACGCGTCCACGTCGCGAGACGATTACTCTCAGCGAACAAGATCATCAACTGATGATTAACATCATCAAAGGAGCATCTGGCCCAAAATAAAATCCACTCAATAAAATAGACCGTTTTAATTAAACGGTCTATTTTATTTTCTCACATATTTCATGCCGCCTACATTTTTCACCTGCTGTTTGAGTTCAAGCAGCATAAGCGTGCTGTTGACGGTGGTGCTGTCGAGGCGGGTAAATTTGGTGAGTTCGTCGATATGCACTGGTTCAGTACTTAAGGCCGAGAGAAGCAATTCTTCGGTGGGAGAACAATTAAACGGTGTAGTTTTCGCTACTTCTTTTTGAGTAGTATGAAGGTGGAGCGCTTCTAAAATATCTTCAGCCTTAGTGACGAGTAGCGCTCCTTTTTTAAGGAGATTATTATTGCCCACGCCGGAGAGCGAGGTGATAGGATGTGGCACTGCACAGACTTCACGGTTATAATCAAGTGCTGCGCGAGCCGTGATGAGTGCGCCAGATTCTTCTGGAGCTTCTATCACCAAGGTTCCTAAAGTGAGACCGGCGATGATGCGATTGCGCGCGGGAAAAGAGTATTGTGTCGGTGCAAAATCAGGCGGATATTCAGACACAAGCGCCCCACCTTCAGAAGCGATGCGTTCGGCCAGCGATTCGTGCTCCCGCGGATAGACACTTTTTTTTGCATTACCACTCCCAAGCACGGCAATAGTGCGTCCCTGGCAACGTAGAGTAGTTTCGTGCGCCAATCCATCAATGCCAAGTGCGAGGCCACTCACAATGGTAATTCCCTGACTCACAAGTTCAGTCACCAATTGCTCGGTAATTTGTTTTCCATAACTCGTGGCGCGACGCGTACCCACTACGGCAAGTGGCGAAGAAGTGCACAACACCGAAAGATCACCCCGAACGAATATTGTTTGTGGTGGATCAGAAATTTCTGCAAGTAATCGCGGATAACGGGCGTCACCCCACGAAATAACGGTAATATTTTCTTTACGTAGTCGCTCTAAAATTTTTTCTGGATCGGTTTGATCACGCCAACGCACAAATTCATCAGCAATGGCTGGTTCAAACCCAGACTCTACCAACTCACCCAATTCTCCCTGCCACATTTTTTCGGAAGTACCCATTTTCGTCAACGCTTTTTTGTAGCGATGATAGGTCATTTTAGGAAAATGGGCGATGACCGCGGCGTAATCCATACAACGACTACTGAAGAATAAACCGTGCCACTTCAGCCAACACATGACCGACGGTGGAATGAAGTAGACGCTCTTCTTCGGGAGTAAATTTTCCTAACACAAAACCAGCGGTATCTTTAATATCTTCCGGACGCTCGGGAGCAACACCCACGCGTATACGCATAAAATCTTGCGTACCAAGTTCTTCTATAATTGAACGCACGCCATTATGCCCGGCCGGACCACGATTGGACTGTATTCGATAGGTACCAAGCGGAATATCTTTTTCATCATGAATGACGAGAAGTTCGGCGGGAGTGAGTTTGTAAAAGGCCAATGCGTCTCGCACCGCTCGACCAGAATTGTTCATGAACGTGGTGGGTTTTAAGAGCAGCGCTCTTTTTTGTTGCACCAGTACACGACTTACCTCAGCGGCTAATTTATGTTCTCGACTCCAGACGCCATGCTCCTCAGCGCTCAATGCATCAACCACTACAAAACCTGCGTTGTGGCGCGTGCGCTCATATTCTTTTCCCGGGTTCCCAAGAC
Source organism: uncultured Gammaproteobacteria bacterium (assembly GCA_964444705.1). Taxonomy (GTDB): domain Bacteria; phylum Patescibacteriota; class Patescibacteriia; order Magasanikbacterales; family GWA2-37-8; genus CAYUHX01. The sequence goes on from CAYUHX010000003.1 coordinate 54,569, forward strand.
CAACGATCAATTTCATACCACTTAAAATAATAGTGTGAAGGCGCGTGCTAACGAGCAATTTTGGTGAGTTTGATGATAATCGGCGCTGCATAAAAACCGAATTCTTCGCGCAGACGATTTTCTAGATAGTGCACGTACGAAAAATGCAGCGATGTTTTAAATTTGATAAACAATTCAAAAATAGGTGGGCCCGCATTGATCTGAATGAAGTCGGTGATTTGTGGATGTCGCACACCTTTACCGCGAGCAGGTCGATGCTTCTTCACCACACGCTGAATAAAGGCACGCAAAATTTCAGGATCAATCGTGGTAAGACGTTCTTTGGCTGCCTGCGCAATAGCCGGAAAAATATCGTGCACACGGTAACTGGTTTTGGCGCTGACAAATACAATCGGCGCAAAATCAAGATGGGGAAATTTAGAATAAATCATTTTTTTGGTTTCGTTGCGTGATTCATCGCTGTTGTCTTCAGCTTGATCCCATTTATTCACCACCAAAATAACACTGCGTGAATGTTCGCGAAGAAGTCCGGCTAGTTGTTGATCTTGATCAGTGATTGGTTCAGTGGCATCAAGAATAAGAAGCACAATGTCGGCGCGATCAATGGATTGTATGCTTTTGTTAATACCAATTTTCTCGAGCTCGCCAGCAACTTTGGTTTTGCGCCGAATACCCGCAGTGTCGATAAATAACAATGGGCCATATTCTGCGGTGTCGACTAGTGTGTCATGAGGCTCGCGCGTAGTGTGCGCGACAGGGCTCACAATCACCCGTTCTTCCCCGATAAGTTTATTAAATAATGATGATTTGCCCACATTCGGACGACCCATTAGCGCTATCTTTACAGGTTCAATTTCTTTTTTTAAACGAGGTGTTCGCTTCAGTGTTTTAAACAACGCATACACACGATCGAGTAAATCACCAAGATTGTTGCCACTGGCCGCACTGACCGGAAATGGTGTACCCAGATTAAGCGCTAACCATTCACGATTGTGCACCTCATCTTTAAGACGTGCTGAATCGGTCTTGTTGGCAATGAGTAAAATTGGTTTGTGTGGAACTTTGCTTTTGAGCAAACGCACTAATTCTTTTTCTTGCGGCAATAAACCAGTCTGAATATCAACCACCATCACCACCACATCTGCCTCTTTAAGCGCGATTTCGGTTTGTGAAATAATTTCTTTTTCGAGCGGCACTTCTTCAGAAAATGTTAAACCACCAGTATCAATAAGACGAAACTGTTTACCGCGCCAAACTGGATATCCTACATTACGCGTACGCGTGGTGCCTGCAATGTCTGACACCAAGGCATGATTAGTTTCGGTCAAACGATTGAAAAGAGTTGATTTACCAACATTCACTCGCCCTACCAATACCACCGTCGGTAAGTCGTGATCAATGATTGAAGCGGGAGTGGCCATAGACAATAGTTAACAACTAAAAAATTTAAAGAGAAAAATCAGTGCCGAGCAAAATAAGCACATCAGGTTTTTGATTTGAGGGAGAAATGATTTCTACCCATTCTGGTACTTCAGTGGTAAATTCGGCTTTTACTATTTGTCTCACCCCAGTGAAAAGCTCGGGCGAAAGAGCGTGATTTAATACAAAAATAGTCGTGGTGGCAAAAGGTCTTTTTTGACTATTCCCCACCGAACCAACTTCAAATCCTTTTTCCACAAACTTGCTTTCGAGACGACGAGCCAACCCCGCCTTCCAGGTTCCATTTTGAATCTCAATAATTGGCCCATGCGTGGTGGTTGTCACCCCATTAGACGAAAGACTGCTTAGGGCTGGAATATTCTCTGTGGGTGCACGCGGCGTTACAGCAGCTGTTTCGATGACGTCATTTTTTTCAAACACATTTGCAATAGCCTGATTAATCGCGTTGAAATTACCGGTGCGTGGCGACAAAATATACGCACCTGCAACACCTGTGCCTGGCACCAAATATCCTCCCACACTATCATCAAACACCAAATGCTTCATCGCATTGATGTCTTTACCCATCCCTCCCAAATACAACATTTGCTCTAGTGAAAGATTGGTAACAAGATGATTTGAAAGAATAGTAAGAATTTTTTTAATGCGGACGGGATTCGCAATCGTTCCCGCAGAAAGCAATTTTTCTTTCAAAGCAACAAGCACTAATTGTTGACGACGAGCACGCGCAAAATCAGATCCCTCACCATTATTACCATGGCGACTCCGCGCAAAGGTTAATGCCCGCTCTCCATTCATGGTTTCCACGCCTTGGGTAAAATTCACTGTGCGATAGCTGTAATTAGGTCCTGGAAATTGCGTGTCTAAAAAGCTTTTTGGAACATTGATAGTGACACCACCAACTTCATCAATAATTTCTTGAAAGGCTTTAAAATCAATTCGTACATAATACGGAATGGTGAGTGCAAATGTTTTTTCAAATAATTTCTGACTGAATTCAGCGCCATTACCAGGACTTTTTGCCTCACCAATAGCATCAGCACTATTAATTTTTCGCCAACCAAACCCCTCTATATTTACCCCCAAATCACGGGGAATAGAAATCATGGCCACTTCTTTTGTGCTCGGTTTAAGGCTTAAAATTAAATTAGTATCGCTTAAAAATGGACCATCTTGCCCCGGCCCACCAATTCCAAGAACAAGTACATTAACTCGATCTTCTTTCTCTCCTTGCAGATCAACTACCGGTGCGATGAGAAAATTTTTAACAGACTGAAAAATACTCCATCGTTGTGGAGTAAGGATCCGACCATTGTGCACACCTTCTAGACCTGTTTCATGCGCAGACACGACGCTATACACGCTGTATACTAAAATACACACGCTTACCACGCCTATCCACCATTCCCACCATTTTCGACGGTTGGGAGATTCAGGAGATAGCGGCTGACCGCTTGGCCGGAGAAAATTAGTTGAATGAGTTGATTGAGGCAACATGGGGGGAGCATACCACAAGAAGCAGCTTATTTCAACGCCTACAACCAGACTTCCCTTGAACGGTAGAAGAGAGATATGCTATAGTGTATTCACCTAAATTAGGTGGGCCTTACTTTGTTTCCGATCAAGAAAAGGGTGTTTAGCTCAGTTGGTTAGAGCGTTGCATTCACATTGCAAAGGTCGCAGGTTCGAATCCTGCAATACCCACCACTTCACTTGGTTTTTTTCTTCTTATGCCCAAAGATCTCATCATTGAAGACGCCCCTATCGGTGACGTGCAATATGAATGGGTTTTTAATGAGTATACCCAATTTGAACGCAGCCGCCGATGGTATATCGTCATGGGTATTTTTGGTACACTTCTCGTGGCAACCGGTGTTCTTACGGGCAATTACATGTTTGCTTTCATCATCATTTTGGCTGGTGTGATTCTTTTCTTGCAAGAAATGCAAACTCCCCCCGAAGTATACTTTGCCATTACAACTACCGGCATCATCCTCGGCACCAAATTCTTTCGCTATCGCGAACTCGACCGTTTTTGGATTCTCTACACCTCTGAAGAAGTACGTAGCCTTTATTTTATCCTGAACAATAATTTAAAAAATCGCCTGCAAATTCCTCTACTCGACTATGATCCGGCCCCAATTCGTGATTTCCTCAAACAATATGTTCTTGAAGATTTAGACGAAGAGGACGAACCATTGTCTGAACGTTTTTCTCGCGCCATGCGCTTACAATAGGCATTTTTTGACACACTTTCCCCTACCCAAGTCGGCACATCCCTGCCGGCTTGATTTTTGTTTAGTGCTTTGGTATAGTGCTACCGTTATCGTTCACGCACCCGTCGTTCAATGGATAGGACATTGGCCTGCGAAGCCGAAAATTTAGGTTCGACTCCTAACGGGTGCACCAACAAAATAACAGCTCAATGAGCTGTTATTTTTATACGACGTTTTTAAAAAAGCGGCTTTCTATTTGGCGACAGCTCTACAGTTGGTGCATTGCTAAAACCTGTGTATATATTATCGTCGTGAGTAGGTGAAGCAGGCAATGGTTCGGGTTCACTTTTTTCAACATCATCTTCTAAGGGTTCTTCGCCCTCAAATATTTCCTCTTCAGGTTCTCGAGTAGAAATTTTCTTTGCGTCATTGGCTGTTACAGTTTCCCCCTCTTTAATATCAAAATAAACGCTGAGCGGTTTATTTTTTTCTCTTCTCACTGCTCGCCCGGCATCCTTATTTGTATACAACCGCCAGTCAAACTTATGCAGCATATCAGGCTCAATCTTTGACATCTCTTCACTGCTAAATGGCACCGCAAGCTTAGTACCTAATTCCATAGCCCAATGCTCTGCATCTTCTTCTTTGAATTTAAAATCTTCACTCTCAACCAGATGGTCCCGAATAGCCACCACTGATGGCAAGCGAAAAAGAATTGGTCCGTGGCGAGTGATAGCGGCTTGACTAAAACAGGCTGGATCAAGCCCGCTTAGAAAACTTTTAAATTGCTTATACGTTATTGCTCCAGTCAATTTTTCCATTTCTAAGGCCTTTTTTGCCGCCAACTCACCCGGAAGTCCAAGCTCTTCTAATCGCTTCTCAAGCGCAGCCGTTGTTTTTAACTGAAACAACTCAGCTGCATAATAATCAATTACCTTGGAAGGGAAAATTTTTTTATCAATTAAAAATTGTTTAAACCGCGCAAAAGAAATTTTCACCTCAGGTGGAAGTGGTGGCGGAAGAGCATCAGGTCTTTGAAGTAATTGTGGTTGTTCTTTTCTTTTTTGCATAGAAAAATGGTGTGCACAATGTTTTATCTCTTCAGAGATTATAGTATAGTACAAAATCATTACAATTTCTAATGATTAATTATGACTACCCCACATAAAACTATTCAAGTTGGTGACATCTACGAACATTACAAACGCCCACATCGCTATGAAATAGTGGCCATTGCCCACGACCACGAGTCGCTAGCTGAAGTGGTGGTGTATAAAGGATTATATACCCACCCCGAGCTGGGCGAAAATGCATTGTGGGTGCGGCCAAAAACGATGTTTTTAGAAGAGGTAGAATTTGAAGGAAAAAAAATGCAGCGATTTAAAAGAATTGGCTAAAAAATTACCTTTAAAAAACTCACCTGGATTTCAAGTGAGTTTTTTATTGCGCAACCATTTAGCATCACTCAATTCAATCACTTCTCGTCGAAGAAAAAATTCTCCCTTTGGCTCGGATAAAGATTCCGGACAAAAGGGCGAACGACGAGGGGTGGCGGAAGAACAATGCGGCGGCGCCCCCAGCAGTGCGATGCTGCTGGCCGGAGGCGCGACTGCGCGCTGAGTTGGGATGGTCCAGAGTCCGCGCCGTGCCCGTGGGTTACGGGGTGGGGGCGGCCGGCGCCACCTGCTGCGCGATGATCCAGTCCACCGTCAAGAAACTGCCGCCACCGCGCTTCAGGATGGGCGCGTACTTATCATAGTACGCCTGCGTGATACGCACCGCGGCCTGCCCCCCCAGCTGCACGTAGGTCGGGGACGGCCAGAGGGTCGGATACTCGGAGGGCGAAAGGTAGCTGTCGCACGTCTGGCCGACCATCCCGAACTTCGCGCAGGGGGCGGGTCCGTGGGCGGTGACCTGGACCAGGAAGACGGTGGACGAACTGAGAGGGAAGCTGGCCTTGTCCGACGGCGTGAAGTAGCAGGCGGTGACCGACGTCGTCCGCTGCTCATTCAGCCCCTTCGCCTCGTACTGGCAGGACCACTCGCCGTCCTTGGTGGGGCCGGGGGTGACGATGAACTGGACCAGGCCATCGTACTGCTGCAGAGAGGGGGGGAAGACGAAGTCGAACTCGTATGGGGTGACGACGTCGCCCTTTCCACCGCAGCCGGCGCTACCCATGGCGAGGGCCAGGGCGATGCCGAGGACGAAGGAACGACCCTTGTTCTGATTCTTGCTGTCACGCATCGGAAACACTCTCCTGTAGATTATTCATGCTTCCCTCTCAGCCAACCGAAGCCGAGGGAACAATGGCAAGGACCTAAAAACATCTCTGTCTCCAGGCGGTTAAAGAAGCACTTTTTTAAAAAGAAATTCTTCAGCCGCCTGGAAAAAATTGGAAAAGATCAAATGTTATTACCCTTAAACCAAAGATAACAACAAATCAAACTAACATACTGTTTAGTAGCTGTCAAGCTATTGTCGAGATAGTTTTATTCTATTTTGTTTATTCTTAGCCAAATATTATTTTTTACCCCTTGACAAATGGCAAAAAATGTGCTAACTTAGTTTTAATTTAGTTGTATCTCTCTTTGAGAAGCAATTTGCTCATTACCAAATTATTTCGGGAAAAATATACAGCTCCAGTGAGTTGGGGAGAATAGAGTCGTGCCAAATAAAACAGTTTTGGATTCTCTTTTCTCTCCAGCTATCTCTACCATCTGCAAGTCCCCGCGCCAACAAGGGCGGGGCAGACAGGAGCACCCATGTGTCTTTCCATCAATGGTTCTGTGCGTCGTTTCTTCGTCATCACCGGCCTCCTCCTGACCGCCGCGGCCAGCGGCTGCGGCATCTGGCCGGAGGAGCACTACGCGACCGGCGATTCGACCGTGTACGAGCCGGTCATGAAGGCGCCGGACGCGCCCATGCCCCCGGCGGCGACCTGCTACGACCTGGTCTTCGAGAAGAACGCGTCGTCCAAGGGCGCCAGCGCCCAGGGCTACTACTGGTTCGATGCCAACACCTCCCACACCCAGTTCGCGGCCGGGTCCTTCAGCCTGCTGAACCCGACCGGGACCGGGCAGTACTGCAACGTCACCATCCCGGCCCCCGACGGCCACCTGGCGAGCCTGTCCATCCCGCGAATGGCTGCCAACTTCCGCCACACCACCGCACAGTCGGGCAAGCTCATCACGATCATCGACTACAACATCGACCTCCCCCAGGAGCCGCGGGTGGAGTCCCTGCAGATCGTGGTCTTCGCCGACCAGCTGGCGCCCAACGACACGTGCGCCGGCGAGCGGACCCGCCTGGCCTTCAACGGCCTCGCCATCACGGCTCGCACCTGCTCGATCCGCTCGGCCAACGGCAGCAGCACGACCCCGGCGGTGACCCAGTTCACCATCAACGAGGTGAACGGCGGCTGCCTCCTGCAGCAGCGGACCGGCAACGGCAGCCCGGCCATCTACACCCAGGCAGCCGCGGAGGTTGAGGCTGACAGCGCCGGGGCCGACTGGAGCTTCCAGTCCACCCAGCTGGCCAGCGACGACCTGGTCGAGTGCTCCGCGCAGTAGGCGCCGCGCCACTTTTTCCCGACCCCACCGGAGATCATCCGCCGCCGCTCCCCCTCGCATGAGGGGTCGAGCGCTCGCTGCCCGTCTCCTCCTGCTTTCTGTTAATAATTATTGTTAACAAAAAGTAGGACACAAAAAATCCTCTCATTGATTGAGAGGATTTTTTATTGACTCTAACTCATTTTCATCACCTATTACTTTTTTGTGCGGACAAAAAAGTAATCAAAAAAACCGCCGAACTAATGCTTCACTCCGCCACTGCCATCGGTTCGCCCTCACTGACGAGCTGAACTCGCTTTGGCTCAGACAGCAGCTCGCCTCCTTTAAGGATCGTTCAGGCTCACCGTGGCCAGATGGCGTCGCTTCACATATGTTCGGTGTGGATGTGATGCACGTGTCGTTTATTTATAGCTTTCACATCCACACCCTGTCTGCCCTGCCTACCGGCAGGCAGGCGACAGGCAGGCTAAAAACTAAAACCTTTAACCTAAAACCTACAACCTAAGAGCTAGGGTCGGAGTCTTCCAATCGTGCGCGGAAAAGGAATACATTCACGTATATGTTCTACCCCCGCAATCCAGCGCACTGCTCGCTCAAGGCCAATACCAAAACCCGAATGTGGCACGCCGCCAAAACGACGAGTATCGAGATACCATTCATAATCAACCATATTCAGACCCTCTTCTTTAATACGCGCAATGAGGACATCCACATTTTCTTCACGTTGACTGCCGCCGATGAGCTCTCCCCCGCCTTCAGTGGCAATGAGGTCATCATTAAAGACGCGCTCCTCGTTCGTGGGATCAGTCTTCATATAAAAAGGTTTAATACTCTTGGGCCATTTTTCAATAAACACCGGCACGGCGCTATCTTTGGTAAGTAGTCCCTCATCATCATTTCCTAAATCTTCACCATATTTAATATCTGATCCAAGCTCGTTTAATTTTACAATCGCTGCTTCGTAGGTATATCGCGTAAATGGTGCATCGGCGGCTTTTAATTTGGTCACATCACGCTCAAGGATAGTCAATTCTTCTTGGCAACGCTCTAGAGAACGGCGAATGATAAAACGCACCAAACCTTCTTGCAGCGCCAGGTTTCCTTCATGCTCCACAAAAGCCGCTTCGGCATCCATCATCCAAAATTCGGTGAGATGACGTTTGGTTTTACTTTTTTCTGCGCGAAAGACCGGACCAAAATCATAACAACGGCCAACAGAAGCAATGGCCGCCTCAATGTAGAGTTGACCAGATTGCGAAAGATACGCTTCGCCTAAATCAAAATACGGCACGGCAAACAAAGTGGTGGTACCCTCACAGGCGTTGGGTGTGAACACTGGCGAATCGACACGAATAAATTTTTCTTGATGCAAATACTCGTTGATGGCCATGATTATAGTGTCGCGAATCCGGAGAATGGCCCATTGCCGTTTACTGCGCAGCCACAAGTGCCTATTGTCCATGAGAAAATCTGGACCATGCTCTTTTTTGGCAATGGGATAATCAACTGCTAACTGTAAAATGGCAAAATCAGTTACTTGTAATTCAAAGATATTGTCATTTTTTGGATGTTTCGCCACCACACCAGTCACATTCACCGATGATTCTTGGGAAGCAGTTTCTACGGCCGCCCACACCTCACTAGACAACCCTTTTTGCACAGCCACCGCTTGCACGAATCCAGAACCATCACGTATTTCGAGAAAAGCAATTGGCCCGGAAGAGCGCTTGTTATTTAGCCAGCCTTTAACAGTCACCGTTTCGCCCACGTGGGAAGAAAATTCTGAGATCAACATATATACTCATTACTTAAAATCAAAAAATCTACATCTATTTTTATAAATACCCATCCGTAATTGGATCACACCAAAAAACCAATCGACTTTTTGGTTGAAAATTTTCTTTGCCATGAACATCGGTAATTTTTTTCGCATCATCGCCCGGAACTTTGGCATAATAGGTTGGTTTGAAAGATTTCGGACAGTTTACGAGTAGCAACCACTGCGCTCCACAATCGACATATAAGGTACGCAATTCATTAAGTTTCTCGGGTGAAAAATATGGATACTTTCTGCCACGCGCTGTTTGCGTGCTATTACAATCAAAACGATACCAATGAGTACCATCTTTTTCATCTTTTAGCTCAGTTACTCTCAGCTGCACCTCTTCTGAATTAGGCACAATCGTTGGCTGATCTTTCGCATCTACGATTTCACTCCCCTCAGGCGTTTCACCACGCACCATTTCGCTACTACCAAGCAAAAGGGCTGCTGCTCCCGCAAATGCACGCAAGGTACGAGGTGAGGCTAACTGCGGCCTGGCTGCCCAGGCTTGTGCAACAACATCTCCTAACGCCGGTGGCATGGTCGCAAGCACTTCTTGAACAGTTTGCTCACTGCGTGCTGGAATTTCTTTTTTTCTGCCACGACCAATTTCTTTGAGGCTGCTCACCAGGCTTTGGAATACTTCCTGGACATGCTGCTTCGCTGGTCGAGCTTCTCTTTTTTCTATGAGAGGATTTTTGTGAAATACCTCTTGAGGCACTTTTACCATACACTAACTAGACATTATCGTTCTAGTGTACTTATTTTAAAGAAAAAAGCAAGCTCTTTCCAAGGCCCTAAACCAGGCCAATCCAGGCAATTTGCTGACCTTCTTCGATAGCACCCACACCACAGATACTCATTAAATGAAAGGTCTGAAATGCCCGCACACTCACCATGGTGTTGCACCACGGCTGATAAACCAAGGCATATTCTTCGCCTTTTTGCACGCGTTCACCCACTTTTTTCTGCCAAGAATAATAGCCTGCCACCGGTGACACTAAATGAGTCGCATTTTTTATCGAAATTTCTAAAGGGGGAAAAAACTTGGCACTTTCCTCTTTTTTATGAGACCACACTGAATCCAACCAGCGCACTAATTCTGCAAAACGCTGTAATAGTGCAGCCTCATTTATTTCTCCATGATGATACACCTCCCAAGTGCTCGCCGCTGGAATTTGGGAAAGGGGCATATTATCCAAAAAAGGTGCCACATGCGATTCGTCAAAAGCACCAACCGCATCTTCTTTTTTTTCCCACAAAATATGTACGCGCGCGCCGAGAGGTTTAAATACATCGCTGTGCATAGAATGCGAAAAAAGATGCGCTTCATTGTCTGAGCCCGTGGTATGAATATCAACGACATGCGTGGCAGCAGCACTGAGCAATTTAAGCGTGGCCGCAAGCTTATGCTCGATACTTAGGTTTGGTTCTAAGAGCAGCTCTTCATAATATTTTTTTTGAGCGTCAAGACTGTTCCAGGCTACATGCGTGGTAAAAATTCTATTCCAATTAGCACCATTATGCAGATTCCAACGACCCGTTAGGGCATTGTAACCAACAGCATTCACGGCGATTGGGTTGGCACACGGCACGATGATGACGGTGCCTGGAAAATCAGCGTGAGTTTCCAGATATTGAATTAATTTTCTCAAAAGTACGGTACCAAAAATTTCTGGCCCGTGGATGTTGGCCTGCAGATAAACCGTTGGGCCAGGCGTATGACCGCGAAAGGTGTAGACGTGAATAAAAAGCTCTTCACCACTAGCTTTTTGTTGCAAAGGATACGTTGTTTTGAAGTAAAACATATGGAGTAAATTTTAAAATATAGTATTATTTGACGTCAATACCACAAAGAGAGAATGGGTGGGCGCGACGAATAAATTCCGTCGCGCCCCAGACTATTTTTTTCTTAGGAAGAAAAGACGACATTCGGTCGGCACGGCTCGAAAAGTGCAGCACTGTTTTTCTTCGACCGATTTCCAACGATCACAAGGTTCACACGTGGCTTCCCAAGGAACGCTATTCCACGAATGAGCATCTGCCTCGTGCCATCCTTGCCGAGTGACAAGGCGCACCACTCGCGGGTTATGGGTAACAAGAAACACATCGTCATGAACCTTGTTCATAATGACGGTCAACATTTTTCGCCATAGACCCTGACCACGATACGCTGGCGCCACCCACACCGAACCTAGCTCACGCCATGTCAAAGCCTGTGTTGGCCACAACGCCACAAATGCAATTGGCTCACCTTCCTTTTCAATCAAAAGAGCCTGATCTGACTGGACAAGCTCAAAAAGTGCCATAGGTGTAATACGTCCTCCAAAAAGTGCTTCCTCTTTTTGCAGGGCCATTACGAGCTTTTCCCAAACCGTTGTCATCGTATTTTTCTCCTGAAAAGTGACCTTACTTTAAGGTCACTTGTGATTATTTGAATAATCAAACAGTCACAATCAACCTCAAATGATTGCGGCAACGACGGAATGATTGTTGATAAAAAATAATCATACAAAAAGACATAATAAAAACCCCTCTTTCAAGAGGGGTTTAAGGTGCGAACAAAATGAAAATTAAAGACTAACACCACCCTTTCTCGAAAGAGTCTGTGTGGCGACGACGGAATAATGAAAAAATAAGTAGATGAATCATAGTTTTAAACGTGTATTTGAACCTTACCATACGAACGAATCGCACGCAACACGCTATCCACATAACCCTCTTTAATAATTTTTTTCTCTGTGTGATATGTGATAAAACTTTCTATCAATCGTTCTTCCTCAAGAGAAACTGAAAGAGTATTTATTTCTACCCATTCTTTCTGTAACAAAGAACCAAGAGTTGTAAGTGATCGTTCTGTTACGGGAATGCCTTCAAAAACGATCGACCTATCCGGCGAATGACAAGTGCGTCCAACCACTCCTCCGGCAGCAGCAGAAAAATAAAACGAATCTGTTGTTATTTTTTTCTCACACACCACACAACGATCAATCACTGGCGTAAAACCAAGATGATGCCACAATTTAAGCACAAATGCGCTCATCACACTTGGTTCAATCAAAGTAGTTATTTCTAAAAAATTCAAATAGCCTTGCAAAAACAGAAATAAATCAACATCTTTTTGGTGCACTTCCACCATCGTATCGACTAAAAAAAACGCGGCCTGAAGTAAAAGACGTTTATTAAAATCACCACGGATATTTTTATAGGCACACACCGGTACTGCTCGAATAAGGTGATCGATCTCTTGTCCGGCTACCATTTCTACTTCAATCAAAAAACCTGGCTCTAAAAAAGGACTATTTTTACTTGTTATTTTTTTGACACCTCGTGCTAATAATTCTAATTTGCCAGCTTCTTTGGTGTATAACGAAACACGTTGATCATGTTCACGAAAATCACGACGCGAAAGAATGAAAGCCAGCATAACGCGCCAAAATAAATATATCTTTAGTACAATTCAGGATGTTCAACATGCACAAGCGCATTCATAATTGCTTGTTTCGTATACTCCTTGCGATTAATGCGACCGTTAGTCATTATGGCAATGATTCCTTCTTCGGTGCCGACTTTTTCACTCGTTGTTAACCCCACCTCACGACACGCCTGACTCGCATCAAGGCCGTGATGTAAAATAAGCTCTGTCATGGCTTTCGGATATTCAAAGGCTGAAGATAAACCAAGATGACTATTTTTTCCGTCGTAAATGGCACACACAGTCACATCCATCACACCAGTTTTACTCATCGGCACTCTCATAAGACCAGACTCAATCCCAATACTATACTCACACTCCCCGAAGGCATTTTTTGCCCTCTGCACAGCCCCCTCAACCGTTTCTTCCAAAGTTTTGGGATGACCAAAGAGTTCAAGTGGCACATCAACACCCACCACCTCAGCTCCTAAAAATAATGGATACGTAGTAAGTAACTCTTGCACTGCCAAAATCTTTATTCTATTTTTAGATCCCACATTTACTTTCATATACAACTGATATAAATGAAAAAATCTACAGAGCTATACCTGCGCGTTATTTTTAAATTTTTCTTTTTTGCTGTTCAATGTAATCTTGAAGAATACTCATCGCTGCTTTTTCATCTCGACTTACATCACCACCCACACTATCTGCGGCTTGCGAAGAAAATCGTTCGTCGTAAAAAACGAGCTTTGCAGTAATGGCGGTTTTTAATTCAGCGGCAAACCCACGCACGCGCGTAGTGTTAGAATTTTCTTTACCGTTCAAACCAAGTGGCAAACCCACCACCACCAAATCAATTTTTTCTATGGTGATAAGCTGCGCTAATTTTAAAAGATTCTGTGCCATATTGGCTTCTTCAAGCAAACCAAACGGCAACACCATGCCAAGAGCAGTATCTGCCCAGGCAAGTCCAATTCGTTTTGTACCAAAGTCAATTGAAAGAAGGTGCATAATTTACCACCAACATTCTCTGTCTTCGTGTGGTCGACGCGTTGCCACCACATTGCCTGTTTTGGTGATAATGATTGTATGTTCAAAATGAGCTGAAAGCGCTCCGTCAGCCATTTCAATTGTCCACCCATCGGATCGAGTGCGCACACGCCATTCATTGCTAAGCGAAATCATCGGCTCAATAGCAATCACCATTCCAGGTTGAAGCATTATTTTTTCTAATGATTTATCATAATAATTTGGCACATGTGGATCTTCGTGCACCGCATGCCCCACTCCATGCCCAACTAAATCACGCACAATGCCATACTTTCCTTCAGACCGCACATAATATTCAATCGCTTTACCAATACTCGCCACACTTTCGCCCGGTCGAGCAGCTTTGATCCCCACTTCCAATGCTTCACGTGTCACTGCTAATAATTTTTTAACTTCATCACTCACTTCACCTACCGCCAAGGTAAGAGCAGTATCTGTAAAATAACCACGCTTCTTCACTGTAGTATGTGAGACCGGATATTCCATACCAATATCAATAGTAAAAATATCCCCATCTTTAAGTTTAGTTTTGGTTCGTGGAATACCATGAACCACCTCTTCATTAAGAGAAGCACAAATAGTACCAGGAAATGGAATATCTGTTCCGCCAGCTCTATACCCCTTAAACGCTGGCCGACCTCCAGAGGCAACAATCATTTGCTCAGCCATGCGATCAACCTCAGCCGTAGACATCCCTGAATGAACACTCAATGCTAATTTCTGCAATACCTCACCCATCAATTTTCCACCTTCTCGAATAAGCTCTGTTTCCTTCTTCGTTTTAATTAACATAGAATTTTTTCAATAAGCGCAGATACCTGCTCGATTGACTGCTGCCCATCAATTGAATGCCACAACCCTAAACCCTGGTAATATTCTCGAATTGGGGAGAGCGAAGCATTTCCTTGTATTTCAATTCTTTTTTTCACGACATTATCAGCATCATCAGCTCGAACCACCAACTCACCTCCGCATTTTGAGCAGTTCACAATCGCACTCTGAAAACCAGGGATTATTTCACCGCACGTAGCGCACACACGTCGACCAGCCAACCGTTGAAACGACTCTTCATCTGTCAGCATAATTTCAAGTACGAGCACCTCTTCGGCCATTTTCTTTTCAATAAAAAAACGCTGATATTCTTCAGCCTGTGCCACATTCCGCACCGCACCATCAAGTACCACACCTTTTCCTACAGAAAAATTTTTCTCCATCTCTTGAAACGCAAGCTTATAGATAAGCCAATCAGGTGCGAGTTTTCCTTGCTTCATTTCTTCTAATGCCTGCGCTTCAGGCACAGAAATATCTTCGTGTTTCATCAAATTACGCAATAAATCCCCAGTAGAAATATGTGCATAGCCAAATTTTTCCACTATTTTTTTTGCCTGAGTTCCTTTTCCCGATCCGGGTGGGCCAAAAAAAATAAGAATTTTTTTCATACTCAATAAACAAAATTATTACTTTTTAGTCATTTAAATGATAACAAAACCCTTAGTGCTTAGCAAGTTAAAAAGCACCGTGATGGTGCTTTTTTAACGTTGAAAATACATGAAAACTAAACCTTATCGTAATCGTGCATAGTAACTTGCGCTTCAATTTGCTTTGCGGTCTCTATTGCCACAGCCACCACGATAAGCAGACTAGTACCCCCAATACTTAAACTTGTAATACCACCCAACGTTTGCACCACCAACGGCAAGACTGCAATGATTCCCAAAAACAAAGCTCCGGTAAAATTAAGCTTATTCATCATTTGACCAAGATAATTTTCAGTTTCTTTGCCTGGTCGAATACCCGGAATAAAACCTCCTTGTTTTTGCAAATTTTCAGCCACTTTTTGTGGGTTGAAAATAACTGCGGTATAAAAATAAGTAAATCCAAATACTAGAAAAAAATACAATACATTGTAGAATGCTTTATTCTGAAAGAGCGCAATCAAGCCGGTGGCAAAATGACGAATGCCTGCAGA
Organism: uncultured Gammaproteobacteria bacterium; assembly: GCA_964444705.1. Lineage (GTDB taxonomy): Bacteria > Patescibacteriota > Patescibacteriia > Magasanikbacterales > GWA2-37-8 > CAYUHX01. Next base: position 70,053 of record CAYUHX010000003.1, read on the forward strand.
ATTGGCGTTCACAAAAAACTGAGCAACAAGAGACGGAAATGTAATCAAAGATATCGCAAATATAATTGGAATCACTCCAGCCATGTTTACCCGAAAAGGTAAATGAGTGTTTGAACCACCATATGCTTGCGCTCCACGCAATTGTTTTGCATAGCTTACGGGAATGTTTCGTTGACCTTCGTTGATGAAGACCACACCCACCACTGTTAAAATTGCTACTACCAAAAACAAGAGATAGACAAATAATTGAGATGGGTCGTAGTTAATAAACACATTGCGGAGCGCTGCAGGCAAAGCAGATACAATTCCCGCAAAGATAAGAAGAGAAATACCGTTCCCAACTTTTTTCTCACTCATAAGTTCGCCGATCCACATAAGAAAAACAGTTCCGGCTGTAACCGTTAATATGGTTGTGATGAGACTAAGTGGTGTGAGATCAGTAAAAATATTCTGTCCAGATTGATTAAGATATTTAATCATGGCAAAAGACTGCAAAAACCCAAGTGGAATAGTGAGCCAACGGGTATACATGTTTATTTTTTGCTGGCCAGATTCACCTTCTTTGCTCATTTCTTCTAAACTCGGCACAATCATGGTGAGAAGTTGAAAAATGATTGAAGCCGTAATATACGGTCCAACACCAAGCAAAATAACTGAAAAATTTTGCATGCTTCCACCAGAAAAAATGTTAAAGAGACCAAAAATTTGATTACCCTCTAAAAAATTACGGAGGTTAAGAAGATTAACTCCCGGCATCGGAATGTGCGCAATCACACGAAAAATAACAAGCATTCCCATGACGAAAAGAAGTTTGTTTCTAATTTCTTTTATTTGCCACACTTGCTGAATACGTTCCCACATAGCAGAGAGTAAAGGCTTAAAAAGGAAAAAGTGCCTTAGCGCACTTCTCCGCCTACAGCTTTAATTTTTTCAGCAACAGCTTTGGTTACCATCAATCCAGAAATAACCAATTTCTTGCTGATTGTGCCAGTATTTAACACTTTTGCTTTTTTGTCGTTCTCATGAATAAGATTTTTCTCTTTCAAGGCAGCCACATCAACTGTTTCGCCATCTTGAAAATGTTTTTCTAAATCACCCAAATACACTTCGGCAGATTTTTTGCGGAGAGAAGTAAATCCGCGAAGTTTTGGAGTGGACTGAAGTAGGAATTTGAAAGATTTTTTAAGCAAACCACGAGTTCCACCCGAACGTGCGGTTTGTCCTTTTCCACCTCTTGTGGAAGAAGTCCCGTGTCCTGAGGCATTACCACGGCCAATTTTTTTTGGCCCGCGGCGAGCGCCGGGAGCGGAAGTGATCGTGTGAGCTTGCAACATAACAGAATAATTAGCTTAAACCTTAGCTTTTTTAGCGCGGGTTTTTTTCAAAGTATCTTTTTCTTCTACCGAATCTTTTGGCATTCTTTTTTCACTTATAATTTCATCAATTGGAGCCACCTCAATTTTATCAGGCGACATTGGGCGGGGCATTTTTTTACTAAGTTTGAAACTTTTCAAAGCTTCAAACGTTGCTTGCACCAACGCCAGTTTATTTTTGGTATTGCACAAAATTTTTGAAGATACATTAGGCACACCAGCCAAATCTAGCACCGCACGAACTGCACCACCTGCGATAATACCCGATCCACGTGGAGCTGGTTTTAACATCACTTTTGCAGCTTTAAACTTGCTGAGTACTGGATGAGGAATTGTTTCGTTGATAATTGGAATAGTGATAATACGTTTTTTGGCTTGATGAACAGCTTTTTCAACGCCAATTTGTACGTCACTGCCTTTGGCAATACCATAACCAACACGTCCTTTACGATCGCCTAAAATAATACACACTCTAAAACTCATGTGTTTTCCACCTTCGGTGACACGCGTAACACGAGATAAATCTAAAATATACTGTTCAAATTCAGATTTTTCTTGGTTGCGTCCGCTTGATTTTGGATCTGATCTACTCATAACGTATAGAAAAATTCAATAGAGTAAAATTAAAATTCCAAACCACCTTCGCGTGCACCTTCCGCTACTGCCTGCACTCGACCATGATATTGATACCCACCACGATCAAATACTACCTGGGTAATACCTTTACTTTTTGCTTTTTCAGCGATAAGTTTTCCTACCGCATAAGCCGCACCAACTTTTGCTTTTTTATCCGAACCGGTTTTCTCTTTCACTTCAATAGTACCAGCAGAACACAAAGTAATACCTTTCGCGTCATCAATAAGTTGTGCTTGAATTTGTTTCAAACTTCTAAAAACAGACAAACGCGGTCTTTCGCTTGTGCCAACAACACGAGCACGCACGCGATTATGGCGACGAGTTCTTAGACTTTGATGACCAACTTTTTGTAGCATTCGTTTCATACATTTTTAGCTTAAGCGGATTTTGCCGCGGTCTTACCTGCTTTGCGGCGCACCACTTCTTCTAGATATTTAATTCCTTTACCTTTATAAGGCTCTGGTTTTTTGACTGCTCGAATCTGTGCAGCAATTTCACCCACACGCTGTTTATCAACCCCAGACACAGTGATAAGATTTTTTTCAACAGTGAAAACAATCGCTTCTTCGGGCACCATAACTACTGGATGGGTAAAGCCAACTTCAAGCACCAAATCTTTTCCTTTTAATGCGGCTTTATATCCAACTCCATTAATTTCTAATTGTTTCTTAAACCCGGTTGTAACCCCAAGCACCATGTTTTTAAAAATACTTCCAAAAGTTCCCCACAAAGCTCGGTCTTTTTTATTCAATTCATTCACAACTTTCACCGACAGCTCATTTCCATTCAAAACCAAAGATACACGAGGATGAATGGCTTGGCGCAACTCTCCTTTCGGACCTTTAACAATCAATTCTCTATCTTTTAGAGTTGCAGTTACTCCTGCAGGAACGGTGATTATTTTTTTTCCAATACGAGACATACCTGAAGGGAAATTAGAAGTTAGTAGATTTCACAAATCAATTCACCACCCACCTGAGATTTTCGTGCTTCTTTATTTGTCATAATACCTTGTGAGGTGGAAACAATTGCCAGACCAAATCCATTCAACACTTCAGCAATCTGCTCTTTCTTTACGTAACGTCTGTGTCCTGGTGTGCTGAGACGTTTTACTTCTTGAATTGCTGGCAAACCGCCATTGTATTTGAGAGTAAGTAAAAGATAGGGATGAACATCCTTTTTCTCTTCAACCTTTGCCAAATACCCTTCGCGAACCAAAATAGCGGCAATGGCCAATTTCATTTTTGAAAACGGAACCACGGTCTCTTTTTTGTGCACCAAAGAAGCATTACGTATTCGGGTGAGCATGTCCGCAATAGGATCGGTCATCATACTATTTAGAAAAATTTAGCATAATATAACTTAGGTACTTTACCAACTTGCTTTACGTACGCCAGGAATTTTGCCTGAATTGGCTAATTCACGAAAACAAATACGACACATATCAAACACCCTCATGTAACCGCGGCGTCGACCACATTTCCAACAGCGATTTACTTTGCGAGTAGAAAATTTACTTGGTTTGTTTGATCTAGAAATTTGTGCTTGTGTTCCCATATTGATTACCACCGAAGTGATTCACATTATTTAGCAAACGGAAAACCTAATTTTTTGAGCAATGCTTTTCCTTCTTCTTTATTCTTAGCATTGGTATTGATCACAATTTGTAAGCCGTGAACTTTATCAATCTCTTCTGTCTTTACTTCAGGAAACGCAATATTTTCTTTAAACCCTAAACTGTAATTTCCCTGTCGATCAAAGCTTTTATCAGAGATACCACGGAAGTCTCGCACGCGAGGAAAAGTCACACGAAGTAATTTTTCCAAAAAATGATACATTCTTTGTCCGCGCAGAGTTACCATGACTCCGATATCCATTCCTTCTCGAATTTTAAAGTTAGAAATAGATTTTTTAGCTTTGGTGCGCACTGCTTTTTGTCCGGTAATTTTTGAAAGAACTTTTTCTACGTTTTCAACATAATTTTGTTCTTTCACAAACCGTCCCACTCCCACATTTAAAACCACTTTAGTGATTTTTGGAACTCGCAACGCATTGGTGATATTAAGCTCTTTTTTAAGAGCGGGCACCACTTCGTCTTTGTAAAATTGTACCAATGAAGTAGTCATACAAGTTATTCAACAAATTCGCCGCACTTTGTACAGATGCGTTTTTTAATTGTGCCGTCCATTTTATAACGCACACGGCAGCCTTTTCCACATTTCGGACACATAAGCGATACTTTACTTGCCGCAATTGGGCCCGCAAGCTCAAGGACTTGTCCTTTTTCTCCACCACGACTCCGTACATGGCGTTTAATAAGATGGAGTCCTTCAACAACCACCTTTTCTGTTTGCGGAAAAACCTGAATAATTTTACCCATCTTGGTTTTTTCTTTGCCGCTGCGGATTACAACTTTGTCATTTACTTTTATTTTCATATTAAAGTACTTCCGGTGCTAAAGAAATAATTTTTTGAAATCCCTTTGTTCTGAGCTCGCGAGAAATGGGTCCAAAAATGCGAGATCCTTTTGGTTCTTTATTTTTTCGATCAATAATCACTGCAGCGTTTTCATCAAAACGAATATAGGTTCCATCAACTCGACGATATTCTTTTCTTTGTCGAACAATAACGGCGTGAACCACGTCACTTTTTTTCACAAGACCTCGTGGACTCGCTTGTTTTACGACACAAGTAATCACATCGCCTAATTGAGCGTAGCGTTTTTTATATCCGCCGAGTACACGAATGCATTGTAATTTTTTTGCACCAGTATTATCGGCAACCTGGAGCATGCTGCGGTGTTGAATCATACAAAACGATTACGGTTGCTTAAGGATCGACGTCAGAAACCATCTTTTAGTTTTAGACAAAGGTCGGCATTCTTCGAACACAATCATATCACCCAATTTTGCTTCACCTTTTTCATCGTGCACATGATATTTTTTGGTGACACGAAAACGTTTCTGGTATTTTTCATTCATTTTCATAGTTTCTACCTCAGCCACGAGTGTCTTTGCCATAGCAACCGAAACAACTTTTCCGGTAAATTGGCGAGGAGAACGTTTTTCAATTACAGCGTGTACCATACAATTAATTAAGTATTACGATCAGCTAGATGCTGTGCGACGCGCACCATTGCACGAGCAATTGTTTTTCTAAGCACAGAAACTGTGTGTGTTTGTTTGTGTGCTCCGCCAGCAATTTTACTTTTTAACGTCCTAAGTTCGCTGCGGGAGTTTACCAACAAATCGTGCAATTCTTTTAAACTTTTAGTTTTTAGCTCTGTCCATTCCATATTATACCTTTTCAATGAATCTAGTTTTTACTGCCAATTTATAACCAGCAAATCTCATGGCTTCTTTAGCAATTGTTTCTGTTACCCCAACCATTTCAAACAGTACAGTACCAGGTTTTACTACCGCAACATAGTGATCGGGAGAACCTTTTCCACCACCCATCGGAGTCTCGTTTCCTTTTTTTGTCACGGGTTTGTCGGGAAAAACACGAATCCATACTTTTCCATTTCGTTTGGTATAGCGTGCCAAAATACGACGTACGGCTTCTATTTGTCGGCTACTAATCCAGCCATACTCTTCAGATTTAATACCAAAATCTCCAAAAGAAACATTATTGATTCTTGTCGCTACACCAAGCTGTCGTCGGCGTCCTTTGTGAGCTTTTCTAAATTTTACTTTTTTTGGTAATAACATATAAATTTTACGCTACAGTCGCCGTGGTGGCGCTCGATCGCTTTTCAGGTGCGACCGTTTTTGCAGGTTTACGAACAGAAACTTCTTCTTTTTTCTCAAATTTGTCTAGGCGACCAAAAACTTCACCATGATACACCCATACTTTAATTCCAATTTTTCCGTACACCGTTTGTGCTTCAGTAAATGAATAATCTACATTACTACGCAAAGTTATAAGAGACATTTTTCCCGCAGCAAGTTTTTCAGTACGAGCAATTTCAGCGCCGTTTAAACGTCCTCCCATTTTAACTTTTACTCCTTTGGCTCCAGCAGTCATAATTTTCTGAATTGCCTGCTTCATAACACGACGAAAAGGAATGCGACGTTCGATATCGTTAGCCATGTTTTGTGCCACAATGGTAGCTGACAAAGCAGGTTGACGAACTGGTTGAATGTTTAATTTAATCTTGAATTTGAATTGTAAAATTTGACGCTCAATTTCTTTTCTAATTAATTCGAGCCCCTGACCATTGCGTCCGATGACTACACCTGGCTTGCCAGCAAGAATAATAATTTGTATTTCTTTAGGGGTTCTCTCTATGCTAATAGCATCAATCTCAGCTTCTTTCAATTTCTTTTTAAGAAAATCTCTAATTTTTATTTCTTGCATTAAAAAATATGCCAATTGGTTTTTCCGGCCAAACCATTTTGAATCCCAGTTAAATGTAACCGGTATGCGATGAATTGTCGGATTAACTTTGTGACCCATAACAGTATTTTTTAAAACTAGGAATTCTTATTTAGCATTAGTAGAAACAACTTTTTTTTCTTCTGCTTTTTCACCCGAAAGCATTATTTGGATATGTGCAGTTCGTTCTCTAATTGGGGTTGCACGACCGTGTGCTTTTGGCATCCATCTTTTTAACATCGGCCCACCATCGACGGTGATGGATTTTATTTTTAATGTTTCAAGTGGTAAAGAAAAATTGTGGGTGGCATTTGCCATGGCTGATTGAAGCAGTTTCAAAACGGGACGAGCAGCACGCTTATTTAACACTGACAGTACATCGACTGCCTTGAGCGCTTTGCGTCCACGAATAAGATCAGCTACCAAGCGAACTTTGCGAGGACCCATACGGAGAAATCTGAGTTGTGCGCTTACTTCCTGCATAATAAACTGTTTAACTGGTTAGGTAGGAATTGAATTATTTCTTTGCCTTAGGAGCGGCTGCGGCAGGTGCCGCTGCGGCTGCTTTGCCGGCTTCTTGATCTTTTGCCATTTTACCGCCATGACGAACAAATTTTCGTGTTGGACTAAATTCTCCTAAGCGGTGACCAACCATGTTTTCTTCCACGAAAACGCTTAAGAAATCTTTGCCATTATGCACTGAAAAAGTTGTTCCAACCATTTCAGGAGAAATGACACATGCTCTTGACCAGGTTTTGATCGGTTTTCGATCCCCTGATTTTTTAGCAGTTACCACTTTCTTTAGCACTCTCGGATCGATATATGGACCTTTTTTTAAACTTCGTGACATACGTTAAGGTGAGATATTATGAAACCGTTTTACCTTTTTTTCTTGAATTCAGAATAAATTTGTTACTCCATTTATCTGGCTTTCTTGTCTTCACTCCGCGAGCAGATTTACCATACACTGTCTGAGGACCTCTTTTCTGACCGATCGGACTGTGTCCCTCACCACCACCGTGTGGGTGATCAACAGGGTTCATAGCCGTACCACGAACTGTAGGACGAACGCCTTTCCAGCGAACGCGTCCAGCTTTGGACTCCACTCTTAAGTTATGCTCAGGATTAGAGACAACACCGAAAGTTGCTTTGCAATTTTCGTTAATCATTCTCATTTCACCCGATGGCATTCTTAAAGTA
>CAYUHX010000004.1:0-42062 GCA_964444705.1 uncultured Gammaproteobacteria bacterium
CTACACAACACCTGATCGTGATGAGAAAGAAAACCCGCTTTTACCGATAACATGGCCAAATCAGCCCGAAAATCGGCATTAAGCGAGTACTCCCAATCGATAAGCTTGATTTCATCAAATGGAGTTAAAATAATATTCTCAATCATGAGATCAAAATGGCATGGTCTTAGGGGCACTTTTTTTTCTAATTTCTTTTTTAGGGCTAAAAAATCGTTCTTTAACGCGTTAAAATCTGTGGGCGCCCAACCGGCATGAGCCAGCGCTTTGGCGTAATAATTTTTAGTGATTGCAAAAATATCACCATTTCCTTTAAACACCGAACTCTGATGCACCTTTTTCAAGGTACGTGCAATTTTTTTAATATATATCTCTTTTTGCAATTTCTGTTTTGGGAGAATTTTACCAGGAATAAATTCCAATACCAATAAATGTTTCTTCGGAAAATATGCCACCACTTTTGGCCCTATCCCCCGCTTAGCAGCGAGAGTGGTGTTAAAAATTTCTCTGGTTTTAAAAATGCCTAATTGTTTAGCTTGAGGAGGTGCATGCCGAACAATATACGAAAGAGTATCAGCCTTTACCCAAAAAGAGAGGTTAGTAAGACCTCCCTTTAAAAGTTTTATGCTCATTTTTTTATCTTTCCAAAGGGATAATTTTTTTATTTGTTTTTTTACCTCTTCAACTTTACTTACCATAGCAAAATTAAATTATGGAATTTTCTTTACGGCAAATATCCCAAAGGATCAGCAGGAATTCCGTTTACACGAACCTCAAAATGCAAATGTGCACCAGTTACAAATGGCCCAGCCCCTACTGTTCCTGGCGTACCACCTGAGTAACCAATGATATCTCCCCTATTTACAAACTGATCTTCTGTCACCAAAATACTACTTAGATGCCCGTATACGGTGGAAATATTTCCCGTATGAACAAGGAGCACGTAACTATAGCACGAGGCAGATGAACAACGACGTGCTCGCCCGACATAACCAGATGCCGCAGCTTTGATCGGTGTGCCATGGGCGGCACGAATATCAATGGCGTTGTGTTCAAACACATTACGAAAAGGATACGAAGGGTCGTGAAAACCCGCGGTGATGTAATGACTTGAAAGGGGCCAACTTAGACTAATATCTCCATTTGGTTTAAAACGATCCTGCTCGACTAATTTTTTTCGAACCTGTTCTTCGTATGTCCGTACCTCACCTTCAACCACTTGATATTGACGTTTTAAACCATCAAGCAATGTTTGAAATCTTAATTCAGATGAACGTGTTTCAGCGAGCAACGATCTTTTTAAATCTACCTGTTCATCCAGATCTTGTTTCTTTTGTTCTAATTCAGTTTTAAATGTGTCATACAAAGCTTGTCGATCCTCTATTTCCTTTTTTTTGGTTTCCAATTCTTGTCTTGCAGAATTAAGCGCTTTAACTGAACGGCCTAAATCAATATACACGTTTTCAAGATACCGCAACTGATTATAAAAATCAGCAAAACTTTGATTAGTAAGAAGAATTTCTAACGAGTTTTTTTGATCTTCAGCATGGATGTCTTTTACCATTTTGGTAATAAAATTTTTCTGCCGTTCGATAATAATTTGTTTATCTTTAATGGAAATTTTCAAACTATCTATTTCAAGTTGAGTTTCTGCAATTTTTTCTTTAGTAAGCTCAATATCTGCCTCAACTTGCGCCACACGATTGTCTAAAATATTCAATTGATTTTTAAAAGATACCGCTTCCAACTGAGTATGCTTGATATGATCTTTGTATTTACTAATTGTTTCTTCAAGTTCTTTAATTTTATCTTTATGTTGACTAATTTTTTCATTTAACACTTTTATATCTTCTTTTGATTCAATACTTATTTCTTCAGCTTTTACAACGCTCTGTGAATACACCAAACTAATGGTTCCGCCAAGAAAGAAAAAAAATCCTAAAAATAAACCATATCGGATAAAAAGTGATTTTCTCATACACACAACCACATTTTGTTATTCAGTTATTTTATCTACCGCCATAGCCAGGCGTTGAATTGTTTCTTCTTTGCCGAGCACTTCCGCGATTTCAAAGGGCCCGGGTGAATTTTCTTGACCCGAAAGTGCCACTCGAAGTGGCCAAAGCACTGAACCGGTGGTATATTTTTTTACTCCAATCCATTCTTTTGTTTTTTCTTCCAACAAATCCTTAGACCATTCTTGGGTGGAAAATACTTCAAAAAAACTCCTCACCTCCGGCAGCACTGCCTTAAGTTCTTCCCATGAACTTTTTTTCCAAACCAACATTTCTTTAGTGTATTCTGGCAAAGAAAAAACAAATCCAAGCGCAACCGGAAGCTCAGCCAAAGTGGTGACACGTTCTTTTTCAAGCCCAATAGCACGAACAATAAGTTCATGGCGTGCACGCACATCAGACTTATCCTCTTCAAAGATTCCCGCGTCTGAAAACCATGGCGCTGCCCGAAGCGCAATGTCTTTGTTGCCAAGTTCTTTAAGATACGCCTTGTTATACCAATCTAGTTTTTCCAAATTGAATACGGCACCAGATTTATTTACTTTTTCTAATTTGAATTCTTTAACGAGTTCAGGTAAAGAAAATTTTTCTTGTTCAGTTCCAGGATTCCATCCCAAAAATGCCACAAAATTCAAAAGAGCTTCTGACAAATATCCTTTTTTTTCATAATCTGACACCGCTACATCACCCTGACGTTTACTCAATTTAGATTTGTCTGGATTAAGAAGAAGCGGTAAATGAGCGAATTCTGGCGCTTCCCAGCCAAAATATGCATAAAGTTGTAAATGTTTTGGTGTACTACTAATCCACTCTTCTCCACGAATCACATGCGTAATGCGCATTAAATGATCATCTACCACCACGGCAAAATGATATGTCGGAAAGCCATCAGATTTAATTAACACTTGATCATCAATCAACTTGTTTTCAAAAGAAATTTCTCCGCGGACTAAATCGTTCCAGGTGCTATTACCTTCTTTTGGCATAAGAAGACGTACTACAAACCGCTCTCCGGCATCAACTTTCTTTTGTGCTTCTTCTCGAGAAATTGAAAAACAGTGGCGGTCGTAACAGGTGGGAAGTTTATTTTTTTGCTGCACTTCTCGCAAGGCATCGAGCCGCTCAGAGCTGCAAAAACAATAATAGGCTGCTTTTTTATCTAAAAGAATTTTGATGTATTGCTGATAAATTTCAAGACGTTCAGATTGAACATATGAACCACAATCACCTTCTTGCACAATCGCCGATTCATGTATTCCAAAAGTTTCTTGATCGAGTTTTACTCCTTCATCGGGAATAATACCTGCCCAATATAATGATTTTAATATGTTAAGAGTACCGTCAGCCACAAAACGTTCACGATCAGTATCTTCAATGCGTAATAAAAATTGACCGCCTTGTTGTTTGGCAAAAAGATACGCATATAACGCAGTGCGCAAACCACCCACATGCAAATATCCAGTGGGGCTAGGGGCAAAACGAGTCCGAACAATTTTTGACATTTGAGACATAGAAAAATTATACATCAAGTGCATTATCATGCTTTACCTCTTTTCTTTCCAACCAACGTCGGGCTAAAATAACGAGTTTAAGACTATACACTACCAGCACAATTTCTGAAATAATTAAGGCATAATTAAGCAGAGTGGTTCCCAAAAACAACATCCAACCAAACTGACTTTCAAAACTTTCCATAATTGAACAAAAATTATTTACTCAAATTCAAAAAAGGTAATGGCCCTGTCATATATTGCGGCAAATGCCCATCCCATTTTTTGACTGCCTCTAATTCAACCAATCCTGTATTGCCTTTCAAGGCATCAGCTTGAATACGAATTGCTTCTGCCTCAGCCTTAGATTGCACTACACGTTGCTCTGCCTCATATTTCACCTGTTCCAGCTTATTTTTTGAAGCCAAAGCTTGTTGTTCAGCCGTCACTTTGGCTTCGATGGCTGCATTAAATGATTCAGAGAAATCAAAACTGACAATATTAACTTCTACTACTTGAATATAATTTTTGCTTAAACGTTCCGTTAGATTTAATTTCATCTCACTTTTTACTTGTTCACGTTTAGTAATAAGCTCTTCAGCGGTATACTTGGCAGTTGCTGCTTTAATTGACTCTTGCAGTGCAGGAGACAATAATCTATATTCATAATCTAAAGCGACTTGTTTATAAAGTTCATCAACTTTGGCGGCTTCTAGTTGAAAATTTAAAGCAATCTTAGCTGAAACAGTTTGTAAATCTTTACTCGCTGCGCTTGCTTCAACTTCTACTTTTAAAATTCTAACATCAACATTTTTTACTGTTTCAATCAGCGGTATTTTAAAATGAAACCCTCCATCCAACACCCGATTAACCGAGCCGAGTCGAATTACAATCCCCCGGGTACCTGGATTTATAACAGTCCATGACCCAAACACCACTATGAGTAAAATAAAGACTGCAATCAAACTAGAAACCGCTTTTTTAATACTACTAACAACCTGCATACATTAAACTAATTACTTTTTAAATAAAAAATAAAACAAAAATAGTACTGTTGCGTTCTTTATTCTTAAAATTCGCCTTGGTTCTTGCCACAAACGATACACCCATTCTAACCCAATTTTTCGCATCCAGCAAGGCGCTCGCTTCACTTTTTGAGAGATGAAATCAAAGCTGCCTCCCACTCCCATAAACACCCGCACGCTTGGAAGAAAAGCCGCATTTTCATAAATCCACTTTTCTTGCTTTCCCATGCCAAATGCCACAAAAATGATACTTGGAGCAGCTTGGCGAATATCATCGAGCAATGCTTTTTGTTCACCCACAGCTATTTCCAAAGAATTTTCTCCATTTTTTGGAATAAAATTTTCTTTTTCCCGCAGTGCTGGCCCTTTATGTGCACCTACAATTTTTAAAGCCGGAAAAAGAATTTTAAGCCGCTCTGTGGTTTTTAGCACCACCTCATCATTCTGAGAACCCAGCAGATAGATCGTTAAACCATTTTTTTCAGCTAAACCAGCAACATCTTGCATAAAATCTACTCCGGGGATACGCTCGACCTTCTTCTTAATAACTAATTGCAGACCGCGAGCGTCACACAGATTAAGATCCCCTTTATTTAAAATTTCTTTAAAATAAAGGTCTTTTGTAGCTTTAACGAGCATTTCGGGGTTTGGAGTAAAAATAAAATGAGGTTCCGATGAATTCAAAAAATTGCCAACTCGTTGAAGAGCTTCAGTTTTAGAAATGGTATCAATTCGTACTCCTAAAATTGTACTTGGCATGTGGATAGCAGAATAAATATGCTTATTTTAGCTAAGCATACCACTTCTTTGACAATTTTAAAAGACATGGTATACTCATTTTATCACTCATATGAATAGAGTGATAAAATGTAACTTTTACTCTTATGCCTCCTCAAAACTTTACCAACCGCTCACAAGAAGCGCTTCAGCATGCCGCACGTTTGGCTGAAGAAAATGGCCAGCCTCAAGTTGAACCACCACATCTTTTTTTAGCTTTTCTTGAAAATAAAGACGGTATTGTCTTTTCACTACTGCAAAAAACTGGCGTTAACAGCTCTACCCTAACCCTGGAAATTCAACAATTAATCAATCAATTTCCTAAACAATCTCCCCTACCCACCAGCCCAGTTGGGCAAATCATGCTCGGCCCAGCGATGCTTCATATTTTCCAAACCGCAGCCCAAGAAGCCAAAAAAATGAGCGATGAATATATCAGCGTGGAACACCTTCTACTTGCTCTTCTTGCAACCAAAAACCCGATTTCTGAGATACTTACCCGTCATCAATTTTCCTACGATCTCGCCTTACAAACACTGGCTGGTATTCGCGGTACCCAACGTGTGGATTCACCTGAACCTGAAAGCAAATATAATTCGCTCGAAAAATATGGAAAAAATCTCACTGACCTGGCACGGAAAGAAAAAATTGATCCTGTGATTGGACGTGATGATGAAATTCGTCGGGTAATGCAGATTCTTAGTCGCCGTACAAAAAATAATCCAGTCCTCATCGGCGAGCCTGGCACGGGTAAAACCGCGGTGGTTGAAGGTTTGGCACAGAGAATAATAAACGGTGATGTGCCAGAATCTCTTAAAAACAAAGAAATAATAACCCTTGATATTGGGGCTCTTTTAGCAGGAGCAAAATTTCGAGGTGAATTCGAAGAACGTCTCAAAGCCGTCCTCAAAGAGATTAACGCTGCAGCCGGAAAAATAATTTTGTTCATCGACGAGCTTCATACTATCGTTGGAGCAGGTGGTTCGGAAGGATCGTTAGATGCCTCCAATATGCTGAAACCAATGCTTGCTCGAGGTGAACTTCATACCATCGGAGCCACCACATTAAAAGAATACCAGAAATATATCGAAAAAGATGCTGCTCTTGAACGCAGGTTTCAGCCAGTACTAGTGAACGAACCAAACGAAGATGACGCAATCGCTATTTTGCGCGGCATCAAAGAAAAATATGAAATTCATCACGGGGTTCACATTACTGACAGCGCTCTTTTGGCAGCAGTTAAGTTATCGGAACGATACATCACCGATCGTTTTCTTCCCGATAAAGCCATTGATCTAATTGACGAAGCAGCGTCTGCCCTGCGGTTACAGATGGATTCCATGCCCGAAGAATTGGATAAATTAAAACGAGCGGTAATTAAGCTTGAAATTGAAAAAAGGGCTCTTCTTAAAGAAAACGATCAAGAATCCAAAGATCGATTGCTTAAATTGGAAAAAGAATTAGCTGAAACAAAAGAAAAAAGTGATCTCCTTGAAGCCCGTTGGAAAAATGAGAAAGATATCATCATTAAAATTCAAGAACAAAAAAAAGAGATCGATCGCTTAAAACAGCAGGCTGATATTGAAGAACGCCGGGGTGATTTACAAAAAGTTGCTGAAATTCGCTATGGACAAATTCCTTTACTCGAGACTGATATCAAACAGGCTCAAAAAAAACTGAGCGAACTACAGCGAGAGCACGGAATTCTTAAAGAAGAAATTACCGAGCAAGACATTGCTGCTATTGTTGCTCGCTGGACAGGTATTCCAGTCAAAAAAATGCTTCAGACAGAAAGTGCCAAACTCATTGAAATGGAAAAAGCGCTCGCCACACGAGTTGTTGGACAAGATGAAGCCGTTAAAACAGTTGCTAACGCCATCCGTCGTTCACGTGCGGGCATTGCTCCACCACACAAACCAATTGGATCTTTTATTTTTCTTGGCCCAACAGGCGTTGGCAAAACGGAGCTTGCTAAAACATTGGCTGAATTTTTGTTTGATACTGAAGAAGCACTCATTCGCGTTGACATGAGTGAATATATGGAAAAACACAGCATTTCTAAGATTATTGGATCACCCCCAGGCTATGTGGGCTATGAAGAAGGTGGCCAGCTCACCGAAATGATCCGTCGTCGCCCCTACGCCGTCATTCTTTTTGACGAGATTGAAAAAGCCCACCCTGATGTATTTAATATTTTACTACAAGTTCTTGATGATGGTCGGGTGACCGATGCGAAAGGACGTGTGGTAAACTTTAAAAATACCGTGATTATCATGACAAGTAACATCGGCGGTCAAGCAATTTTAGATTATCGCAAACATGGTGAATTTGGTTTTAAACCGATTGATTCACCAACTAAAAAGAAACGTGAAGAAAAAACCGGACAAGAGGTGAAAGAAAAAGTTTTAAGTGCTCTTCAAGAACATTTTAAACCAGAATTTTTGAACCGTATTGATGATACCATCATTTTCCATTCTCTAAACGAAGAACAGATCGAAAAAATTGTTGACCTTCAACTGGCAGAGATTCAAGTACGACTTAATGAGAAAAAAATAACACTTGTAACAACACCTGAAGCCAAAAAAATCTTGGCCAAAGAAGGCTACAATCAAGATTATGGCGCCCGACCTCTCAAACGATTCTTACAAACCAACATACTCGATACGCTCGCACTTCGAATTATTGAAGGGACAGTTAAAGAAGGACAAAAAATTACTGTTTCGGCTGAAAAGAATGTTATTATTCTACGTTAAGACAGCTCATTTCCATTCGTATTTTCTTTTCCCTAAGCCACAATTTATGGTATAGTAAAGGCTGTTTTAATTGCCTATGATTAGCCGTTATTTGTGGCTTTTGGGATTGGGATTTGTTTTATTTTACACCTTTCTTTCTCCTCTTAGCACCACCAATGCTCAAACTGATTTCAACCCTCATTTCATTATCTCTGATGAAGAAGTACAAGATTTTCAGAGTTGGGGTACGAATGAAGTACAAAAATTTCTTGATAGTAAGGGTGGATATTTGCGCACATATCGCACTAAAGACCAATCTGGCACACTAAAAACTGCATCTGAAATTATTACGACTGCTGCCCAAAGTGCACACATCAACCCCAAATTTCTCTTGGTCATGCTCCAAAGAGAAGCAAGCTTAATCACCGATGACAACCCCTCAGCTACCAGGCTTGATTGGGCAACAGGATACCAGATGTGCGACAGCTGCTCGGTGACCGATCCAACACTCTCCGCTTACAAAGGATTTAGCATACAAGTTACCAAACTTGCCGACTGGTTGCGCCGATATCTTGATCACAAAGACGAAGCATTTATTCAAGAAAAGAGCTATATTAAAAAAAAGGGGGTGCTTGCAACCATTGATAATCAAGAAGTAATTCCACAAAGTTGGGCTACTGCATTTTTATATACGTATACCCCCCACCTCCATGGAAACCTAAATTTTTGGCGTATCTGGAATACATGGTTTAAACAAAATTACCCCAACGGATCTTTACTTCAAGCACAAAACAGCAACGATGTCTGGCTTTTGCGCAACGGCGTTCGCTCAAAATTTAAGAATAAAGCTGCTCTCATCAGTCGCGCTGATCCACACCTTATCATAAGAGTTCCAGAGATAGAACTGACTAATTATCCTCTTGGTCCGGAAATTTCTTTTCCTAATTTTTCACTCCTGCACACCCCTGATGGTAAAACCTATCTTCTCGATGATGATGTCGTTCGTCTGTTTGAAAATGAGCAAGTCGTACGTCAATTTGGCTATAATCCACAAGAAATTATCGATATTTCTGCTGAAGATCTTGCTCCATACAGCAAAGGACCAACAATCTCGAACAGCTCGACCGCACCAACTGGCGCGATTTATCAAATTTCTGACCTCAACAACGCACTCTACTACATGCAAGAAAAAGTGCTGTATCCAATTCTTGATTCCCAGCTTTTACAGTCAAATTTTAAATCACTCATACTTGAAAAACATCGTTCAACCGACATAGTCGGCTTCACTATTGCCAACGAACCTATTAAATTTAAAGATGGTACTTTGCTCCAAATTAAAGGCCGCACTCCTATATATGTCATTGACCGAGGAATGCGCCGACCCATTGCAGACGAAGAAACTTTCAGCGCACTTGGATATGCTCATGAAAATGTAAAACAAGTAGAGCTTACCGTTGCTCTTACCATGCCCGAAGGAGAGCCGCTCTTTTTAAACACCACCCTTCTGTCTGCAAAAAATAAATTCCTTGGAGACTCAGAACAAAAAATAGCTGATCTTTTCCATCATACCTCATCTACCGCTTATCTCGTTGCAGAATATCCAAGCGGACATATTCTGAGTGGCAAAAATATTGATTCCCCACACCCCATAGCCTCTCTTACCAAGCTACTCACTGGATATGAAGCCTTAGAGCAAGGATTAAAGCTTAATGAATCAACCGCGTATGAAAGAAAAAAATATCAAATTGGCGGCAAAGAATTGACCTTGGCTGAAGGAGAAAAAATTTCTCACCACGACACACTGTATGCCATGCTTACGGCATCAGTCAATAATTTAGCAAAGATGCTTCCAACCGAAGCGCGTCTCAGTGAAAGTGAACTTGTGCAGCGTATTCAAAAACGACTCACACTTTGGGGAGCTGACCACACTTCTTTAGAAGAAATCACCGGTCTTAGTGCCAAAAACCAATCAACCCCACGCGATCTTTTAAAAATTTTTACTTTCATTCTTAAAAATCCTACCATAAAAAGCGCACTTTCACATGATTTTTTTACTCTACGCGGAAATCTCAAAAACAAAAAAACCACACATATAGTGAAAAATTCTAACCCACTTTTTTTTACCAAAAAGAAATATACGATTCTTGCCAGTAAAACTGGTTATACAGAAGAAGCGGGTACGGTAGTCGTCATGCTCATTGAAAGTAAAACACCAATTAAAAAACAATACATAATTATCACCCTGGGAAACCATGCACCGACTAATCGTTTTGAGGAGATAAACGCCCTTTCAGAGTGGGTTATAAACCAAAAAGCTGTTAACTTATCTAAATAACTTAATTGTTTACCTTTACTTTTTATGTCTCTTGTTTTTTCAGCCATTGTTCCTCATCCTCCATTCCTTATTCCCAGTGTTGAAAAAGAAGCTGCCAAAAAAATTGAAAAAACTGCCCTTGCCATAGAACGGCTTGAAGAAGATTTATACGTAGCCCACCCTGATACCATTGTTATTTTTTCCCCGCACGGCCATTTACTTAAAGAGGCTTTTACTATCAATACTCGTCCAGAATTTCACACGGATTTTAGAGATTTTGGTGATCTGACGATTAAAAAAGAATTTAAAGGCGAACTTGAACTCGCCTCACAGATCAGAGAAAGCTGTAAACTTTATCATTTGCCGAGTGTAATGACGAGCGAAGATATACTCGATTATGGAAGCGCCATTCCACTTCTCTACCTCACACGCCACTTACCTGACGTACGTATTTTACCTATTGGATTTTCAGAGCTTGGCGCTAAAATGCATTTGGATTTTGGCTATCTTATCAAAGAACAAATCATGAAAAGTAATAAAAAAATTGCCGTGATTGCTTCAGCCGATTTATCACAGGCACTTTCAACTACCGCACCCGCGGGTTTCAATCCTCGTGCAAAAGAATTTGATGAGAAAATTCAAGAACTTCTTTCGACTGGAAACACCGCCGGCATGCTTCAAATAGCTCCCGATCTTCTTGAATCAGCAACAGAATGTGGTTTTCGCTCCCTCCTTCTTTTGCTTGGGGTGCTTCGCGGCGTACAATACACCTTTAAATCATACTGTTATGAAGCTCCACTTGGTGTTGGGTATTTAACTGCCAATTGTTGTCTCTAAAACTATGCTTCGGGCCAGTATCATTATCGAACAAAGACTCCCTCTACACTTTGCTGCGCTCGAATATGGCATATCCGAAGAATTTGCTGCACATATAAAAATTGGTCAATTGGTACGAGTTCCTTTTCGAAATAAAATAATATATGGTGTAGTGCAGAATATTTTTGCCAGCCCTTCAACAGGAGCGCGAGCAGTAAAAAAACTGATTGAAATAACAAGAGAAGAGTCTTTTTTTTCAAAAGAACAAGTTGCTTTTGTAGAAGAATTTAGCTCTTTTTATCACACCCCACTTGGAAGCGTGCTTAAAATGTGTTTGCCTCCTCTACAAAAAAAAATTATTACAAATTGGAAAAAAATAACACTTCTATCACCTCTGACTACAAAAAAAAATGCACACAAACCAATAGTTTTTTCTCCAACTAGCCAGCAGACGGAAAAAGAATATCTTCTATCACAGCTTTCAGCGCCTGGTCAGCACCTTGTTTTACTACCTGAAATAAACGCCGCAGCAAAAATATGCGAATTTCTTTCTACATCAAATTTTTTTTCTCGAATCTCTTTACTTACGAGCGAAACCAAACCAGCGGAAGTGGGGCGCATCTGGCTGTCGGTTCGGTCTGGAGAAGAAAAAATTATTATAGGCACTCGTCGAGCGCTCTTTTTACCTTGGCAAACGCTTAAAAACATCTTTCTCCTTGATGAGGGTAACCCTATGTACAAAAGCTGGGATATGGCCCCTCGCTTTCACACACGTGATGCTGTATTTCTTATTAATCAGTACATTGGGCATCCCCAAATACACTTAATTAGCCCTACCCCATCCGTTGAAACCACTTATTTTTCACAAAAAAAAGTATACCTTCAGTCAACAGAACCCGCTCACACAAAAAATATTCAATCAAAAAAACCGACTCTCCATGTTGTAAACCTAAATGATGAAAGAAATGGTGGAAATTACTCTCTTATCACCGACACCCTAGTTGAAACTATTCTTTCTCCCAAACCGGGATCAGTTTTTTTATTTCTGAACCAGCGCGGCAGTTCACGTCAAGAACGTTGTCTTGACTGTGGTCTGATTGCCCGCTGCCCTAACTGTCAATCAGCTCTTATTCTTTTTAAAAATTCAGGTCGTCTCTCCTGTCGCTTGTGCACTTTTTCTAAACCTTCATTATTAGAATGCCCTAATTGCCAGAGCTCACACCTTAAATCACATGGCGTTGGCACCGAATGGCTCGAACAGGAACTTCGAAAAACTCTTCCTTCATCTTTTACTCTACCAATTATACGTATTGATCAGGAAGAAAATGAACTTAAAAAAAATACCTTCTCCTCGCCAGCACTCATTATCGGCACACAACAAGCCTGGTCGTCATTACCTTGGCACGCCTTACGAGCGTTTATATTTGTAGACGCTGATACTTCTCTTTATATCCCTGAATATAGAGTACATGAAAATCTTTGGCAACTTCTTAATAACGCACGCACACAACTCTCCTCCTCAGCTGAAATTTTTATTCAAACCAACCATCCAGATTATACTATTTTTAAAGGCCTTAACCAACCTGAACTTTTTTATACCCAAGAACTAGCTCAGAGAAAAACCGTCGGCTATCCACCTTTTAATTTTCTTCTCAAACTTTCCTACGGTCACCCCAATGAAGCCAGCGCCAAACAAGAAGCAAATCACCTTTATGAGAAATTGATTCAATTGACAAAAGATACCCCCGAGATTAGGATAACACCTCCATCACCGAGTCTACCACGTACGTATCAGCAATTATTTTGGCGCGTACTTATCATCAAGATAGGGTTTAATAAATATAAATTCTATACTAAAATGATCTTAAATATTGTTCCGCCGACATGGAAAGTTGATCCGAACCCAAATCAATTACTTTATTTAAATTAACTTGTCTCATACTTTGATTATTGTATATGATCTATGATATTGTTTTTCACCCAGAACCTTTACTTCACAAAACAAGCGATCTTGTACCTAAAGAGATTATTTTAACTCCTAATTTTCAAAATTTTATTTCCGACATGATTGCTACCATGTATGTAAAAGATGGTGTCGGACTTGCTGCGCCGCAAGTAGGAAGATCGATTAAACTTTGTGTCATTGCCAAAGAATACACTCCTTCAAAAAAAGATTTATGTCTTATTAATCCTGAATGGACTAAACAAAGTATTAAAAAAAATTGGGATGAAGAAGGTTGTTTGTCAGTTCCAGGCATATATGGCGAGGTGTCACGCTATTCAACAATCAAAGTAAAGGCTCTTGATCATGAGGGCACACATCTAGAATTCGTGGCTCGAGATTTTTTTGCCAGAATTATACAACATGAAGTCGATCACCTAAACGGTATTCTTTTTATAGAAAAAGCAAAAAACCTCCACCGTTTAGGACGGGAGCTTTAAAATTACTATGCCTTCACTCGTTTATTTTGGTACTCCTGAGCCTTCTAAAGCTGTGCTCGCAGCCCTGTTTTATACTGGTTCTTATGATATTAAAGGGGTTGTTACTCAACCCGATCGTCCGGTGGGAAGAAAACATCTAATTCAAAAATCGGCAGTCAAAATTTTTGCTGAAACACATCAAATTCCTGTATTTCAGCCCGAATCATTTAAAAATTTTCAATTTCCCTTTGCTCATTTTGACATTGCGGTGGTTTATCAATATGGTCTTATCATTCCTTCTGCAATTTTAAATCTTCCCCGTTTTGGTGCACTCAATATTCACCCTTCACTCCTTCCTCGCTACCGCGGTGCTTCACCAATGCAAAACGCACTTTTGAATGGTGATTCAACTACCGCCATCAGCATTATTCGCATGGATGAAAAAATGGATCACGGTCCAATTATTGTGCAAAAAATTCTTACCATCGACCCAAAAGACACCTATCTCACCCTCAGTGAAAAAGTCACTGCTGAGGCTATTCCCCTTTTACTTAACACTATTCCGGCCTGGCTTGCAGGCTCTATTTCTGCTCGCGAACAAGATCATGCCAGTGCCACTTTTTGTTCACTCTTTACCCGCGACGATGGCAAGCTTGATTTTTCACGCTCAGCAACTGAATTGTACAATCGTTTTCGTGGTCTCACCCCATGGCCTGGAGTATGGTGTTTATGGAAAGGGCAACGTTTAAAATTACTCAAGCTTGCACTAAGCACACTCTCACTTGCTGCGGGAAAAATCGAGTATCACGACAACAAACTCTACATTGGTTGTGCTGAGGGATCTCTTCAAATTGAAGAGTTGCAACTTGAAGGAAAAAAAGCCTTTTTAAGCGACATCTTTCTTCAAGGCCACACTGATTTTATTGGTAGCCAAGCGGTGTAAGCTGTTCAGTATGGTTTCACGCACTCAAACAGCACTTTTTTTAATAAGCTATATCGGCCTTAGGCTTTTATCATTTTTCTATCTACCAGGAACAGTTTTCAACTCAGCGGTAAGCATCCTAATCATTCTAACCACGATTCTTTTTTTCTGGAAAAAAGAAGAATACGCTTGGCAACTTATCGCAGCAGAAATACTTCTTGGTGGCACTGGTAATTTTTTTAAACTACACTTTCTTTCTCTACGCACTTGCCTCTTACTCATAAGCATATTCATTTTTTTTATCAAACGACGCCACAATATAAAAAAGCTTATTCTGCAACATCGTTATTTTTGCACAAGTATTTTTTTTCTCTGTCTCGCTGTGGGTTTATCTGCGCTTCAAGGCCTTCGACTACACCATCCTCTTACTGCAATTCGTGCTGATGTAGTGCCATATTTATTTCTTCTTTATTTTTTTCCACTCACAGAGCAACTACTTTCAATACGTTTTAAAAAAACGACTCTTAATTTACTTTTTGCGGCGTTGCTTGGTAATCTTTTATGCACTTTTTTTATTTTTTACGGATTTTCAAAAGGATTTTTTGTTGTCCACGATCATTTTTATGAATGGTTCAGGTTAATTGCTGGGGGAAAAGCCGCAGACATGGGTCTACACTTTTTTCGTATAGTCATCGATGAACAACTACTCATCGCTCCTCTTTATATTTCTTTCTTTTATTCTCTGGTACAAAAAGATAAATTACACTCAATACTACTTTCGGCCAAGGATTATTTTTTTTCTGAAATTATCTTACTTTTTATTCTTTCAATTAACCTCACTCGCAGTTTTCTTCTCGCTATTACCTGCGGCATACTTGCATGCTTACGAAAATGCCACTATCTAAAATGGCTTAAATTCAGTATTCTCACCATTATTTTCTTTCTTTTTGCCTTTGGCAGCAATCACCTGATTGCGAGTCGTGGTGCGAGTTTTGGCTATAATCTACTTTTTGGTCGGGTAGAAAGCATTACTGATCCAGCCAGCGAAGGCAGCTCACTCAGTCGATTACTACTCTTACCACCGATTATAGAAAAAATTAAACAGCGCCCATTCTTTGGTAACGGTCTTGGAGATTCGGTTACTGCTTACAGCCCTATAATCAAAAAAAATATCATCACGCCACACTTCGATTGGGGCTATCTTGAAATCGTCGATGAGTTAGGATTTATCGGCCTAGTTGCTTGGATATCTTTTATTCTTACGCTTGGCTGGCTACTCTACACAAAAAATTACTGGGTAGACCTCGTTTCGCTTGGCACATTGCTTACTATCAATCTGACGAGCCCAGCCTTATTTCACGTGCTGGGCATCATCTGGCTCACGTATCTCTGGAGTAAAACGACACTACAATCTCCTGCTGCGTTATGAGCCTTCGACTTTCTTTTCACGTCATTTCCATGAGTATAGAACGACTACTTAGTCATCGAATTAACTTCATCCTAGGCCGCTGCCAAAATTTATTTTTTCTCCTTCTTCTCTACTCGCTCTGGACGCACGCTTTTCAAAACACATCTCACTACGCCGATTTTACAAAAGAAAATTTTATAATGTATCTTTTAGCTGGCCACGTTGTGCGAGCATTTGTTTTTGGTACACACAGCGCACTTACTGCCGGTGAAATCAATTATGGTATTTTTTCAACTTATCTTACAAAACCACTTAATCATCTTTGGTTTTGTTTCTGCCGAGAATGGGGTGAAAAAATACTACTCACCGCAAGTGCCCTTGGTGAAGTGGGGCTTATTGTGTGGTATACCAAAACTAATGTAAGCTATCTTTCCTCTGCTCCACTCGCCACTTTCGTCATACTGGTTTCTCTTGGACATCTACTTTATTTTTTACTTAGCTATTGCCTCAACCTTCTAGCCTTTTGGTCACGCGAAGTGGGCGGACCACGCTTTTTATTTGTTTGGTTAATTGAATGCACCTCTGGCACAATGTTTCCTCTAACCCTTCTAAGCAATGGCTGGAAAATTATTTTCAACTGCCTCCCGTTTCAATTTTTCTTTTACATCCCCCTCGCCACTCTTTTAAAAAATTCTTCATCTATTTTCGAAACCAATTATTTTATAACGAGCTTCATTTGGTTAATTCTAAGTATCTGTTTAGCTTATAGTTTATGGACAAAGGGGCTCCGACATTATAGCGGTGAAGGCATATGAAACTAACTACCTATTGGCGTGTCTGGAAAAAATTAACTCGCGGCGGTTTTCTCACCTATCTTTCTAACCGACTTGATGTATCGTGTTTTCTCTTAGGAAAAATTGCCCGCTTCTTTCTTTTTTTACTTGTAATTCGAATTATTTTCGAACATAGCAATACTCTGGCTGGATACACTCAAACACAAATAATTCTTTTCTTTATTACTTTTTACTGCCTCGACACACTTTCTCAAGCTCTCTATCGAGGAATGTATCCTTTTGCCGACGAATTGTTGCAAGGAAATTTTGACTTTGTCCTCACCCGCCCGTGCAACCCATTATTTTATTCTCTTTTTCGACAAACTGATTTACTTGACCTCATCACTCTCGTTCCACTTCTTAGTATTCTTGTATTCGTTATACATCTGCTTGGGCCCGTAAACACAATTCACCTCTTGGCATATCTATTTTTTTTCATCTGTAGTTTTTTAATTTCTACCAGTCTCCACATTATTTCCGGAGCATTATGTATTTTTACACAAGAAAATGATAACTTTCTTATGCTGTATCGACGAGCGCTTATTGTTGGTGTTTTTCCTGGCGATATTCTATCTACCAACTGGCGCTTTATTCTCACCTATCTGCTTCCTGTTTTAGTTATCTCCACATTCCCTGCCAAAGCTTTTCTTGGCAACCTCACCCTTGGCGAAGCCCTTGGCGGCCTTACTGTCACTGGTTTCTTTTTCGTTGGATCTTTGTTACTATGGAGGGCGAGTTTAAAATATTATGCAGGCTCAGGACATTAACATATGAAAAAATATCTCACCATAATCTATATCACTTGGCAGCGCGCTCTCACCTATCGCTTCACAGTCCTAGCCTACCGAGTGGGAGAAATTAGCGAAGTGCTCATACTTATATTAATGTGGACCGCTATCTATAAAAACCAACCGCTCATTGGTGGATACACCTTACCAGAAATGATTAGTTATATCTTGGTTGGAAATTTGATCAACGTGCTCACTAGAAATTTTTTGAATGAAAGCATCTCGCGAGACATTAAAGATGGGAGTTTATCACTCTTTCTTATTCGCCCGTTGCATTATTTTAGATACATTATTACTCGAGAACTTGGCCGGGGTTCGCTGGCTTTTATCATGTCCGTAACTTCACAAATGCTGGTGTTACTATTTTTTACCAACACACTCATTATCAACCATCATGGGATTATCTTACTAGAATTAGGAATTATGATTTTTTTAGCTTTTTGGCTTGAAATGCTCCTTAGCTACCTCATAAGCCTAATTGCTTTTTGGACCGATGAAGTTGCCGGTCTTTTTACCACCATAGAACGCCTCAGAAAATTCTTTTCTGGAGGTTATTTTCCTCTTACTTTATTGCCCAACTTTTTTGTAAAATTATCACTCGCCCTCCCCTTCGCGTACTCTTTTTTTATTCCCACCCAATTGTATCTTAATAAAATTAACGCCTATGAAGGGTTGAGGGGAATTGGCATACAGCTATGTTGGATACTCCTGCTTTATTTCTTAATTAGCATCATTTGGCACCGAGGATTAAAACGATATGAAGGAGTAGGAATTTAGCTTAAATTAAGACTTTACTTTTAGCCAAATCATCTTTATACTAGCCATAGAATTTTTGAAATCGATTGTTAAGACCATTAACCACCTCACACGTCCTCTTCAGATTTTACACTATGTCCATCATTGAAGTTAATAAACTTTCTAAAACCTACGAATATTACAAAAAACAGGTAGGTCTTTGGAATTCAATTAAAAGTCTATTTCATCGTGAAAAATTATTTACCGACGCCGTAAAAGAAATGCAATTTACTATTCAAGAAGGTGAATTCGTTGGTTTTCTCGGTCCCAACGGGGCTGGAAAAACAACCACACTCAAAATGCTTTCTGGAATTATACATCCCACAGGTGGAGAGGCAAAAGTTCTTGGTTTTACACCATGGAGGCGGCAGCACGAATTTCAAAAACAGTTTGCCTTGGTGATGGGACAAAAAAATCAACTTTGGTGGGATCTGCCAGCGATGGAAAGCTTCATTCTCAACAAAGAAATTTACGAAGTGCCGGATACACAGTTTAAATCAACTCTCGCGGAACTCTGTGAAGTCTTGGAAATACAAGATATTTTAGATATTCCCGTACGCAAACTTTCTCTGGGCCAGCGTATGAAATGCGAACTCGCAGCTGCGCTTCTTCACTCACCCAAGGTTCTTTTTCTTGATGAACCAACAATTGGCCTTGATGTGGTGTCACAAAAAAATATTCGTGAATTTTTAAAACGCTACAATCAAGAAAAAAAGACTACCATTATTTTAACCTCGCATTACATGGAAGATGTTGAGGCTCTCTGCGATCGGGTAATAATCATCAATCACGGTGCACTTCTTTTTGACGGCGCCCTCTCCACGCTGACCAATCGCTTTATTGATAAAAAAACCATTGAAGCCACCTTTACTTCTCCAGTTCCTCGCGCACAACTTGAAAAATTTGGTCTTATCAAAGAATACACACCGGAACACGTAGTGCTTGAGGTCCAAAAAGAAAAAACAAAAGCTGTGGCAGTACAAATTCTTAGCGAACTACCTGTTGATGACGTGCTAATTAACGAAATTCCAATTGATGATGTAATCCGAAAAATTTTTACTTCTAAAAACTAACACCGAGCATTCCTTAAAAATTATCTCCTATTTCTTATTATTCTATGCCGATCTCTTCTTCTCTCCTTCGCAAATCATATCCTACCAAAAACGATATCATTCAGTGTGTTTCCGAAGAGTCTGCGACCCATGAAATCAAAAAAGTGGAAATGCACACGTACTCTGAACGGGCAGAAGAGTTTACAGCTGCACACATGCTCAATCTTCCTCCAGCTGAACACCGTTCACTGGAACCACTAAGACACCTACCTCCCAAAGCATTAATTTTAGAACTGGGTGGAGGTGATGCCCGTTTTGGTTTTGCCCTCATGAAAGAAGGCTACACCGTTATTGAGTCTGATATCGCTCCTGGTACGGTAGAAAAAGTTAAAGAAATAGCTGAAAAAAAGGGTATTATGAATGGTCACTATGCAGTGATTGACGCAGAAGATCTGCCTTTTGTCGACAATTCTCTCGATGCAGTGCTTATGGTTGCGACGTTTCATCATTTACCCAATCCAACACACGCACTCAAAGAATTTAACCGCGTTCTCAAACCAGGTGGTACCCTTCTTTTATTACGCGAGCCAGCATTATGGCAATACGTAGTTTTTGGCCCTCTCTACTGGCTGCTCCGCAAATTATTACGCGCACACAGCCACCATGCCATCTCGCATGCTGATGATGAGACCCATGGTTTTACCCGAAAAAAAATTCGCTCACTACTACAACCATTTTTTAAAGACATCACTCTCGTACCCGTCCAATATATTGAAAAATATTATCTTAACTACCTTATTCTTAAATCAAAAATTTTAAAACAAGAGTGCGTTCCCCATGAAGGATTAAGTAAATTTCTTCAGGATATCGATGGAACACTTGCTCGTCTACCAGTTCTCAAAAACACCACGTGGGATTGGGATATTGTAGCGAAAAAATAAATCGCTTTAACTTTTTAACAGGGAATGTTTGGTTTGAATTATTTTTCGTGCTTCAAGATAAGCACGAGAACGATTATTTTTTCTAAAAAATTGGTACGATAAAAAGGCGCCGAGCCAGCCGCCGCTTATACCTGAACGAGTAACTATTTTTCTAAAAAGCACTTCAGGAACAAATACACCTTTTTTTTTATTTTCCAAAAGCGTAAGCCATAAATCCCAATCTTGAAAACGCTTTAAATTTGTATCAAATTCACAAAAATCTTCGCGTCGTATAAGAGAAGTAGTGTCTATATAATTATATTTTCGAAGATCATCACCATTAAAATATTGGCTGCGCATTTTTTTCCAACCAAATCGAAATTGGGAATATGCATAACTCGCCTCTGGATAATTGTCGAGCGCCTCGCACAGATGCTGAAGCATTATTGGTTTTGCGATTGTGTCTGCATCCCAAAAAATCACAAACTCGCCCTGAGCCATATTAAATCCTCGATTACGAGCCGCAGGAGCACCCTGATTTTCCTGATTAATAATTTGAATTTTAAAATGATACGAATCCGCAATCTTCTCTAAATATTGGCATTTCTCTTTGAAATTATCAGTACTACCATCGTTTACCACGATCACCTCAAATGGACGATAGGTTTGAAGCGCCAAAGAACGCAATGATTTTTCAATTACATTAGCATGATTAAAAACGGGCACGATAACACTAATAAGCCTGGGCATACAATCGCTTAATAAATTCAGCCCAAGTAAAAATAGCTACGGATCTTTTTTGGGCATTTAATCCAAGCTCTTTGGCATATTCCGAGTCAGTAAGCAACTCAACGAGAGCGGCTAATACTTTTTCGTCATTGTGCGCGTCAACCAAAACTCCACCTTCAATATCTTGCACCGCTTCTTCCACCCCTCCGCCTTTCCCAGCAACAATCGCGAGTCCTTGGCTTGCCGCTTCTATAAAAACAGTGCCAAATGATTCCATTTTTCCCTTAGTATCTGGCACAGTAAGTAAAGCAAACACATCTGCTAGGCGATAGAATACGACTAATTTATCTTGAGGCAATGGTGGTAAAAAACGCACGAGTTGGTGCATATTATCAGCATGTACCTGTTCCACCAACTTTTTTTTATCTGGTCCGTCACCGATAACCACCCACACTAATTGAGGAACTCTTTGTATCAAGCGAGGAAATAATCGTGCCAGATGAAGAAAACCTTTTTCTTCAGTTATTTTTCCGACGCTGAGCATGATTTTTTTTCCTTCCAGGGCAAACTGTGATTTAAGCTTCCGTACAATTTCAGGTGCTGGTGCTGGTTGTAAAAAACATTCACTAAGTGCGGGATATGCCACAACCACTGGTTGAGTCAATGTAATTTTTTCTTTTACAATTTTTTCTGTAAATTGACTGTCAACGAGCACGCGCGCGCAATGTGTAATCATTTTTTTTAATGTCTGAGCAGTTGCGTTTTTTTGCCATGCACGTTGAAACTCGTTACCCTCTAAGAAAAAAGTTACTGGGACTCGTACTTTTTTAATAAAATGCATCAACGCAAACGACCAAATGGATGAATAATATATAAACACCATTTCCGGGCGCTCTTTTTTGTAGGCCAACCAAAGCTGTAAAAAAAAGAGTATGTTTTGAGGCCAAAATATGAGGGGTCTACGCACCGTATAGACTTTAGAAGCATCATCATTATTGCGGTTTTTTGATTGCGGCGTAATCACTATCACTTTTTCTGGATCAAGATGCTCAACTAAACCCAAACTAAATAAAGAAGCTCCACCATATTCAGGTGGAAAAGAAGGAGTAACAAACAACATTTTTTGCATAAAAAAAGTTAAACCTGACGGGCAAAAATTCGTGCAAACACTTGCTGAATCATTTTATATTCCAAACCACCAGTTAAAAGCAAAAGACTAAGGTAAACTATCGCACCAAATGGTATAGCGGTCACAAAAAAAATTCGGTGTGAAAGCCAATACACTACTCCAGCCATAATTATTGCCGGAAAAATAATACTACTTACCAACCGAAAAAGAGCACCTAGCGGAACACTTAAAAAGTGGTGCACTACCAGAGTACCGCTTATAGCTAAAAAAGCATTACCTACCAATGCAGTTACCGCAGCACCAAGAATGCCGTAGCGAGGAATGAGCACCAAATTAAGCCCGGTACTAAGTACGAGCGTCGCGCCCATTAACAAAGTCTGGCTACGTTGATGGCCACTGGCATTAAGCGCAGCACTGTGAATAAATTGAACAAAATTAAACACGAGACTCACAATCAAAAGCTGCAACACGGGCACTGAAGGCAAAAATGATTGTCCGTAAAAATTATGCACCACTGGCTGCGCGAGGGCACAAAGCCCACCTGCCACAGCCCCAGCAACTAAAAGTACATATCGATACGACTTGAAAAATAGAGGGATGACGTGTTCCCTCCCCTTCACATATAGACTGCTCATGGCTGGAAAAAGACTGGCTCCAAGCGCCACAGGAATAAATTGAAATGCAAATGCCATTTTGTAAGCCGCGCTCCACCAACCAATTTCTTGCCTAGATAAAATTCTAATCATGATTAAAGAATCATTATACGAATAAAGTCGACTAATAAAACCAGCCAATGCAAAAGGCCAAGCCAACAGAAAAAAATGACGAAATAATTCTTTATCAAAATTTAAATTAAACCTGACACCAAGACGCACACGAAGTATGCTAAAGCCATATATATTACTTAGTAAACTAGGAATAGCGTACGCAATAATAAGCCAATAAAAAGGCCAATGCATGGTCAGAGCCACTAAACCAATAAGCAGAGTTAAAAACTGGGCACAAATTATGCCAAACGCTTCATATAATAAGTTTTTTTGTGCACGACATACTGCATATGCCGCATTTTGCATGCCATCAAAAAAAAGGGTAATGCCCGCCAAAATAATTAATGACCATGGTTGTGGTGGATAGTGAAAGAAAAATCGTGCGCCATACAATAACAGAACAGCAAGCACACCCATTACAAATTTAGCACCAAGAACTGTAGATAAGTACGCATCAATTTTTTCTGGGGTGCGCGCCGCTTCGCGTGTTAACACTGCACCAAAACCAAAATCAGCCACAACCGTAAACAAAGCAATGGCGGTTAAAATAGTGAAGTAGTCACCGGTTGCATGCGCTCCAATAAAACGTGCCAGAATAACAAAATATCCTGCAGAAATGATTTTTTGAAGAACGGAAGCCGCTGTTAAAAAAGATGTATTTTGTGCAACTGTGTACGAAGAAGCCATAGCATCAATTAGTGTAACCCACTCATACAGCAAACACAAGCGAATTATTTTTCTTTATTTATTTTGCACGTACGCTGCCAATTTTTCTAAACCTGCAATACTATCAGGAGGAAGACCCCCAAAAGAAAAACGAACGTATCCTTCAGCACCAAAACCAGTTCCTGGTACAAGTGCCACCGCACTCTCAGTCAAAACTCGAGCACAAAAAGCTGTGTCAGTTTCTTTTTCGGCGTTAAAATAATGAAGGGGCACCAGCGCATAGAGACCGGCCGAAATATTAAGAACCCCTCCAAAGAATTGTTTGAAATGATTACAAAAAATATTTCTCCTTTCCTCCATTATTGCTCGTACTTCACCACTTATGAGTTCTCCATTAGTAAAAGCTGCCACAGCCGCCCATTGGCTTATACTTGAAGTACCGCTTGTACTTTGACCCTGAAGCTGCCCTATCGCTTGAATGACTGGTTCTGGACCCGCAACTACTCCCACTCGCCAACCAGTCATAGCAAAATGTTTAGAGCAACTTTGCACTAGCACCACTCGTTCTCTATGCTCGAAAAATGAGCCACAAGAAACAAAAACGTTATCATCATACACGAGACCACTATACACTTCATCCGAAATAACAAGCAGATTTTTCTCTTTGGCAAAATCTAATACTTCACTTAATTCTTCTCGAGTGTAGGTTACACCAGTTGGATTGGCTGCATTATTAATGCAAAGCACTTTCGTTCGTGCTGAATAACTCACCTCTAAAGCGGCCCGTGTTGGTTTCCATCCGTGAAGTTCTTTTGTCTCTACCACTCGCGGAATACCACCAACTAATTGCACCATACTTGAATATGAAACCCAATAAGGCGCAATCAACAACACTTCATCACCCGGCCGGAGCAACGCTTGAAAAAGCAATGCGAGCCCTCCCTTGCCACCGCATGAAATGAGGATATTTTTTGATGAAAATGATGTTTGATAATTGTTGTTTAACCACAGCGCTACCGCTTCACGCAATTCAGGAATACCTTGAACTGGTGGATAGTGCGTTTTTTCCGCCTGCAACGCTGCGATGGCAGCTTCGACAATGAGCTTATGTGTCGGAACTAAAGGCTCTCCAATACCAAAATCATATATATGTTCGCCTCTTTTTTTCTTTTCAAGTACTAATGAATTCAAAGCTACAATTGAAGACGAAGTAGGCAAAAGAGGGTTAAAAAAATATTCCATATATTATGAAACTATACCGTTAATGAACTGAGAAACAATTGTTGCTACCTCATTAGAAGTAGCTGCACCCATCAGTTCTACCCGTAATTCTTTAGCACCATCAAACCCATTTACATATGCTTTATAGTGCTTCTTCATAATATCAAATGGTTTTTTTTCTTTGAACAATTCTTCAAAGAGCTGTGTGTGTTCAACCATTACCTTTAAACGCTCTTCTGTACTCACTTGAAGACCGTGAATTCGATTAAATAACCAAGGATTACCAAAAATTCCTCGCCCAATCATCACCCCATCACAACCAGTTTCTTTTACTTTATTTCCTGCATCCTCTAAATTTTTTACATCTCCATTTCCCAAAATAAGAGTGTGGTCAGGCGAAGAATCAAAAGAGTCTCGTATTGCCACGGCTTTTTTAATTTCTTCCCAGCGAGCTGGCACAAGTGACATTTCTTTTTTGGTGCGCGCATGTATAGTAATAGCTGCAAGACCTGTATCAAGCAACGTTTTGAGCCAAGTATCAAGTACATTGTGATTGTAGCCCAATCGAGTTTTAACTGAAACCGGCAAAGGACCTGCGCCACGTTTTGTCTCGGCTATAATTTTAGTCGCTAGATCTGGCTCAAGAATAAGCGCTGCTCCTGATCCTTGTTTTCCGGTAACACTTTTGTCAGGACAACCCATATTAATATCAATTCCATCAAATCCTAATTCTTGCAATAATAACGCTGTTTCATAATAATGCTCAGGTGTGGCACCAAAAATCTGGGCGACAATTGGTCTCTCGCTTTCGCTATACATAAAATCAACCAATAATTCCTTGCGCCCTTCTGAACACAATCCATCGCACGAAACAAATTCCGTCCAGAGTACGTCTGGTTTACCATATTTTGCAATAATACGGCGAAAAGCAGCATCAGTTACATTTGCCATGGGTGCGAGCACATACACTGGCTTGGGTATTTTGCTCCAAAAGCCTTTTACCATACATCGTTACATTATTACTCCAAAACAATGGTCATCTTAACATACAAATAGCCAATTTTTCAATGGTTTATGAATGCTTCAACCAAAACGCCTCCTAATAAGGAGGCGTAAGGAATGCAACCTGCTAATAACCGTATAACCTGACAGCTGTAGCATTTTTATCTTATCAAACAACACCCGCACGCTTGTCTGATTTTTCATGCCACTCAGCTTCTTGGAAAAACATTACACAATCTTATTGTGCTTTATGTCCACCAAACTGCTCTCGTAATGCAGAAAGTACTTTCCCTGCATATTCAGGATTTTTTGCAGATTTTATGCGAAATTTCAATGACTCTTCAATTACTTTAGCTTTCAACTTTAACTCCTTCGCTGCCATCACAGTCCAAGCCCCTTCACCGGTGTGACCAACCACACCTGAAATTTCTTTTAAGTTTTCTCCATGCAAACGAAAGGCTTTTCCCAACCAATCAATGAGTCGTGATTCTATCACGCTACCATTATTATATACACGCGCCACATTGATTAAAGAAAGGCGATATTTAGATTTTTTGAGTATTGCACACCCCTCTGCAATGGCCTGCATCATACCATATTCAATACCATTATGAATCATTTTTACAAAATGTCCTGCTCCTACACCAGGAAAAAATTCATAGGCATTATTTTTAGAAAAATCTTTAAATAACTGCTCCAATGTAGTAAATGTTTTTTGGTCACCACCAATCATCAAACAAGCACCATTGCGCGCACCAGCCGGTCCTCCGCTTGTACCAACATCTAAAAAGGTAATTCCTTTCTTCGCTAATTTCTTTGCACGCGGAATATCATCTTTATAATATGAATTACCCCCATCAATCACCGTATCACCCCGACGCAAAAAGTGCACCAAACCTTCTTTACCAAAAAGAACATCGTCCACCGGCTTGCCCGCTGGGACCATAAGCCATACCACTCGTGGATAAGTTAATTTTTGCGCAATCTCTTCGTAGTTTTGGGCGCGCTCGAACCCCTCTTTTTCCATAGCCTTGGCCGTATCTTCAGAACGATTATAAATTACTACTCTCCAACCATTATCTCGCAGACGACGAGCCATATTTGCTCCCATCTTTCCCATACCTACTATGGCTAATTCTTTTTTAAGAGAAGTTTGTTTTTCAGATTCAACTACAAAACGCTCACTCACCTCAGCACTATCTGGTGCATATACCTGAAGCGGCAATGTATTACCGCGCTGCCATACATGCAAAAAAGAATCCGTGAATCTCCACATTGCTTTAATTTCTTCAGTGCTCACAAAAAGAGTTTGATCACCAGCAATACAATCTAGCAATAATTTTTGATACTCTTCTACATATTGCACGCGTTTCGTTTCACCACGAAGGGAAAAATTGAACACCCGAGGCTCAACTTCATAGGTAAACCCTGGTTTTTTTGATAAAAACGAAATAGTAATACCCTCATCAGGTTCCATACTAAAAATCACTTTGTTCTCAAAACCTGCCTTCTTTTCATCCTCTAAATATGCGCCAGATTGAACAGATTTAAAATGTACCACGATCTCTTTACGCTGCTCACCCATGCGCTTACCACTTTCAAGCACAATTGGCACTCCTTCCCAACTCGGATGTGCTAACATGGCTTTTATCTTAAAATAGGTTTCCACTTGTGAATCAGGGCTTACTCCAACGATATTTCTATACCCCTCATATTGTGCTCGAAAAGAATTTTTCTTAACTTCAACAGCCTTAGGAATAATAAGTGTCTTCAACACTTCAGCACGTGACTGACGAATCGCTTCAGCAGACAAATTAGATGGTTGTGGCATGGTAACAAAAGCCAACATTTGCAAGAGGTGGTTCTGCCCAAAATCACGCAAAGCGCCCACTCCTTCATAAAAAGCTCCCCTATTTTCAACACCCACTTTTTCCCATGCACGAATTTCAATTTTTTTAATTGAATCTTTATTCCAAGTACGCTCAAATAAATTATTAGAAAAACGAAAACTAACAATATTTTGCACCATCTCTTTGGCTAAATAATGATCAATTCGATAAATTTGCACTTCTTTAAACATTTTTCCGAGCAAACGATCAAGCTCTTCAGCGGTTTTTAAATCACGACCAAAAGGTTTTTCCACGATCACGCGAGTCCAACCTTCTTCTGGGCCACACGGTATTGTTAAACCAGAGCCATGTAAATGCGTAAAAATACCTTTATAAAATTGTGGTGGCACGGCTAAATAAAAAAGTTTATTTGCACACAATTTCCAATTTCCATCAATAAAACCGAGTCGTTTGCTTAAACTATCGTATCCTTCACGTTTTTCAAAATCTCCTTGGCAATATGAGATACGCGCCATAAATGCCTCAGTTTTTTCTGCAGAAATACCTATGCCCTTATACTGTTTTATCATCTCCATCACCATGCCTTTAAATTCAATTTCTGAAATAGCACGATGAGAGAACCCAACGATCTGAAAAAGAGTCGGTAATTTACCCTGCAAAAATAAATCATATAATGCGGGGATAATCTTTTTACCCATCAAATCGCCCGTGGCACCAAAAATAACAAGGATAGTGGGAAAATCGTTAGTTCTTTCATTCAGCATACAAATTAAACTAGAAAATTAATTAAGATGTGTGACGCAGTAATGTCACAGTAGCAACCAATTGTTTAATTACATAATCTAAAGCTGATTTTGTTGTCGAACGTCCTAATGTAAAACGTAAACTTCCTCGAATTTCTTCGCGATTAAGACCTAAACTAAGCAAACCAGCTTCATCTCCACCAGACTGTGCCGCACACGCAGAACCGGTCGAACAGCTAATTCCTTTTGCATCAAGATAAAGCAAGACCACTTCACCTTCTATTCCCGGAATATATACATGTATATTGTGTGGTAAACGATTTTCTCCATACGGTGCTCCATTCAACATAACACCACTTATCTTTGACTTGAGTTGATCAAAAAAATATATGCTCAATTTTTCAAGACGCGCTGATTCTTTTATTCGATCTTGCTCTGCGAAAACCAACGCCTCCGCCAATCCCACAATACCTGCCGTATTTTCTGTTCCCGAACGCCGACCTTTTTCTTGTCCGCCACCATAAAGAAGTGGTTCGAAAGGTACTCCTCTGCGTATATATAAAAGCCCAACTCCTGGCGGGCCATACATTTTTTCGGCATTCAGACTCAAAAAATCAACATGCAATTTTTCAATCTGTAGCGGCATATACCCAGGAGTCTGACAGGCATCAGTATGAAAATATAGATGTTCTATTCCACGTTTGAGGCGATATGCACGCAACAATCGCCCAATCTCAGCTATGGGTTGAATAGTACCAATTTCATTATGCGCACTCATAATACTAATGAGCGTAGTGTCTGGACGAATTGCCGCCATCGCTGCTTCAGGGTCCACTCGCCCACACCTATCAACCGGAAGATACGTAATTTTCCACCCTTCAGCCGCCAATTTTCGAAGTGGCTCACGTACCGCAGCGTGTTCTAAGGGAGTTGTAACAACATGCTTTCCTTGATGTTGCAATGCACGTGCTATTCCAAAAAGTGCCGTGTTAGTTGATTCTGTTCCTCCACTCGTAAACACAATGGTATCCGGGGTTGTGCCAAGGAGAGTAGCAATTTTAATACGACTTTTTTCTATAGCAGCCGCAAGTAAACGGCCATGACGATGAAGCGAAGATGGATTTCCAAAATGGACAGTCAGAAAAGGCTGCATCGCGCGCCACACTTTTTTATCAAGCGGTGTAGCTGCTGCATGATCAAGATATACCTCTTGAATTCGATTTGATTGTGTAGGCATAATCTAAAATAGCCCTCTCTTTCAATGGATTTATAATGGTAATGTCAAATTGATACTTTTTTTTCCATTTTGAGGCTGGTTTGGGGAAGAAAAAATATAATTAAAATCAACCGCAAATGGCACCGTTTCGCCAGTTAAAGAAGTATAAAAAAGCTGTCGATTATTTTTTCCAAATTCATATACTTCCTTAGTAACTCGCACATCTTGTTCGCAATATTTTTTAATTTCATCAATTTTTCCCTCTTTCCACCAGCGAATTGCCTGAAGACCTTCGGCACTTTTTTTAATATCATCAAGTGTAGCCTTGGCGACATCATCAAGCTTAAGCCTAATCCCCAAACTTTCTTTAATTTTTTTAAGCAAATCAAGATGAGGAAATTGGAGCAGGTCTCCCATATAATAATTATTGAGCACTGGCAAATCAAAATGCTCGCTATTATAACCAATAAGCAAATCAGCTCGTTCAAAAATAGCCCACAATTTAGAAAGCTCGTTCTCTAAAAAACTTTCATACGTATTTGTTTCGTAGCGATAAATAGAGACAACGGAAACTTTTAATTTTTTGAAATCATTTTCAACATCAGCAAACGTATTCTGAGTTTCAATATCAAACACTATCACATTAGGCATAACACAAAATTGTAGATAAATGAAAATCTAAGCTAAAAGAAGCAATCGGTCAATTTCCTCTTTATCAAAACCAATCACTATTTCACCATTAATTTCAAGAACTGGCACACCCATCTGGCCAGATTTTGTAAACATTTCTTCGGCGCGCACGTGATCCTCGGCAACATTAAAATCGGTAAAGGAAATTTGCCTATTTTTAAGATATTCTTTTGCTTTGTGGCAAAATGAACAACTGGGAGTAGAATAAATTATAACAGAAGACATGAAAAAAAATTAAAAATCAGACAACAGGAGGCTGAGGTGCACCATCTGTTGGTTGAGACACGGAATTCACATTCATCCCCGGTAAATTTTGATCTTTTTTAATTTCAGCCTGAGAAGCTGTAGGCATGATTGACTGTAAAGAAAGTCCACGTTCAGCCGGATTGCCAAGCATCACTTTTTCTCCTCCAACCGGAAGAGGCGCATCAGGGTTTCTTTTTTTTCTTTTCCTCTTTCTTTTCTTTTTCTCACCACTAAGAGGGACAACTCCCGGCTGAAGAGATGCCGTTGGTCTTGAAAGTGGAGCCACCGTATTTTGCATCGGCCGAGGTGTGGACGATGAAAGTGGAACAGAGGCAGAAATAATCCGTGGCGTGGAAGAAGCAAGTGCCGGTCTTGGTAATGGTGCGGGCGGTGGTGTTTGCGGTGATGGAGCAAGTTGTTGTACCTCGCTCTTTAATGGCGCGGATGGTTCTGTTGGCGAAGCAACAATGGAAGGACTAGCAATCCTGTCTTCAATTTCAATCATTTCCATTTCTGCTGTCGAAGACATGCCACTCCAACGTGAAATTTTATCTTCAATTTTTTCTCTGCTCACTGCATAGCGCTCTCGTGACACTCTAACAACCCTTTCCGCACTAGCAGTTGGAGAACCGATTGGTGGCATAGTGAGCGCACTAAATGGCCGTGATGCAACCCCATCAATCATGAGTTTTAAATACACGTGATATTTGGGTAAATTAATTAAATCTTCTTCCACGAAAGTCGGAGCAAATTCTTTGGCGAGAATTTCAGCATCAGTTGAACCCACCCGAAAAGCCACCATCGTACCTACGTTTCCCACTACCGCAGCCAGCACCGTTTCATCAAGCTGCTCCATGTATTGATGTGCCATCACCAAATCAAGCCGATATTTACGTGCTTCTGATAAAATATTGGCAAAACTCTCAGTCGCAAAATTTTGAAATTCATCAACATATAAGAAAAAATCTTTACGATCCTTTTCAGGCGTATCTACCCGCTCCATGGCCGACAATTGAATTTTGGTGATAAGCATACCACCAAGCAAACGTGAATTATCTTCACCAATACGACCCTTTGATAAGTTCATGATAAAAATTTTCTTGGAATCCATTATTTCGCGAATATTAATACGTGACTGTACCTGGGCTACAATATTGCGAATAACAGAGGCAGACAAAAATTGACCAATTTTGTTTTGAATTGGCGACACCGCTTCGCTTCGAAATTTATCGGTATAATTTGCAAACTCCGTTTGCCAGAAAGCTTTAACCACCGGATCTTTAAGCACACCCACCACGCGTTTGCGGTATTCACTATCAGCAAGGAGGCGATTTATACCAAGCAGCGTTGTTCCCGGAAAATCAAGCAGCGCCAAAATAGTATTATTTAAAATATATTCCATGCGCGCGCTCCACACATCAGGCCAGATTTTTTTGAAAACACCCATAAGCCCCGACGCAACCAAATGTTTGTAGCGCGGATCAACAGATTCCAAAATATTAAACCCAATCGGAAAGTCAATATCTGAAGGATTAAAATACACCACGTCGTTAATACGATGCGGCGGGATAAAATCAATAATTTTTTCTGCATAATCGCCATGTGGATCTATGAGTCCTACACCGTGGCCGGCATAAATATCATTGAGCACCATATTCTCGAGCAGGGTAGTTTTTCCCATGCCTGTCTTGCCCACAAAATACATGTGACGCCGTCGATCATCGAGTTTGATGCCAAATTTACGATTCTGATTGCGAAAATTAGCCAATGCAAAAAAATTAACTTCTGGATTTGGTTTGATTGTTGATTCAATTTCGCCCATACCACACAAGATTATTTTAGCTAGTATACACTGCAACCTTACAAAAAACAATATTTATCTACACAAAAAAGACATACAAAAGTACAAGACTACACAAGGCCATAAATACGGTGATGGTAATTCCAAGTATGTTTGATAAACGTGAATTTGTGTGCGCACCCATTATTTTTTTATTATTCGCCAAACACAAAATCACTATCATAAGAATGGGTGCAATTAGCCCATTCAATATGGCTGTGTAATACAGCATTTTAAAAGGTGGAATATGAACAAAATTAATGATAAGACCGGCAACCGTGGCAAGACTTATAACTCCATAAAAACCATGCGCTTGAGAAAATTTACGATACAAACCTGAACGCCACCCACTCGCTTCAGCCACCGCATATGAAGCCGAACCAGCGAGTACAGGCACGCTCAAAAGTCCAGTACCTATAATCCCAACTGTAAAAAGCAAAGATGCAAATCGTCCCGCCAAAGGTCGTAATGCTTCAGCGGCCTGAGGGGCGGTCTCAATGGTGGTAATTCCATGACTCCAAAAAGTGGCTGCCGTGGTGACAATGATAAAAAAAGTGACCACGTTAGAAAAAACCATCCCTAACACCGTATCCCACGTAAGATGTCGAAAATCTCCACGGGTCACCTTTGGTACACCTTGACCAAAATCCTTTAATTTATGCGTGAGAACTTCTTCTTCTACTTCTTCATCAGCCTGCCAAAAAAATAAGTAAGGTGAAATCGTCGTACCAAGTAACGCCACAATATTCATTAGGTAGTCTTTTGTCCAAGAAAAATGAGGCACCACCAAAGAATGCATTACCTCAAACCAATTTTTTTCTACCACAAAAGCTGTGATGATATACGCGATGAGTGATAGTGCCAAATATTTCAAAAATCGTACATACACGCGATATGACACGAATACCTCAAGTAGCAATGTCACCACCGTCAACAAAAGAAGCAAAATAGGAAATGAAATCGGCACAAGCAAACCAAGTGCTTCGGCCATAGCCCCCAAATCAGCTCCGATATTGATCGTATTCGCAAGAAATAAAAGCCCTACACAAAAATAGAGCAACCAGCGGCCATAGTGTAGTCGCATCACACCAGCCAACCCTTTACCAGTAACAAGGCCAATTCGACCACACATTTCTTGGATAACAATCATAAACGGCACAGAAAAAAGCGCTGTCCACAGTTGGCCTAAACCAAATTGTGCTCCGGTCTGACTATACGTGGCAATCCCTGAAGGGTCGTCGTCTGAAGCTCCCGTGATAAACCCAGGACCAATGAAAGAAATCAATTTTTTAATTTTGTTCCTAAATGAAATTTTCATTTTAACTATATAATAAAAAACAATTTTTTATAAAAAAAATACTCCAACAGCTACTTGCGCTTACTATAGCAAATTTTAAGGTTTTGTCTATTAAAGCTTAAAAAAAATCAAATTGACACTTTTGGCTCTAATTAGCACCAAACTACCATTGACAAAATGCCAAAAACGTGCTATAATCAAATGTTTTAAGTACATTCTTTATGTCTTTCTCTACCCTTAGCAAAAACCTTCGCCTCGCCATCATTGGCCATCGCGGCACACCAAGCAGCTATGGTGGATTTGAGACCTTTGCTGAAGAAATTGGCACATGCCTTGTTAAGCTAGGTATAGTGGTGACAAGCTATTGCCGAAGCAACTACTTTAAAGAGAAACCTCAAACCTATAAAGGTATCAAACTAACCTACCTTCCAACCATCACTCGCCAAAGTCTTGATACTATAGTTCACACCTTCCTTAGTGTGATCCATGTCTTAATCCATAACACCGCTGACGTCGTTATGGTGGTCAATGTAGGAAATGCACCTTGGGCCCTCCTCGCCAAACTCTGTGGTAAAAAAGTAATTTTCTGTGTCGACGGCTTAGACTGGGAACGAAAAAAATGGGGTGTGATGGCACGGACATATCTCAAATTATGCTCTTACTTAGCACCTTATGTTGCGAACGAAGTTGTAACAGACGCTGGTAGTGTACAAGAATTTTACCGCCGAGAACGTGGACTCGAAACAACAATGATTCCCTACGGTACTGAAATTGATTATAAAGAGCTAAACACTCAAGAACTCACCAATTTACACCTTAGTCCAAAAAATTATTTTATCTACGTCGCTCGATTTGAACCAGAAAATAACCCTCTCAAAGTAGTAGAATCCTATGTCCGCTCTGGCAGCACCCTTCCACTTGTTATGATCGGCGACAACCGCTACAACCCAACTTTAGTCGAACAAATAAAGAAAGCCGCCAACAAAAATGTACATTTTCTTGGCTACGTCTTTGGTGAGCGTTACAAGACCTTGCTCAAAGGCGCACTCGCTTATGTTCGTGCCGCTGAAGTAGGAGGCGCTTCACCCGCCATCATTGAGGCAATGGGAAGAAATGTCTGCGTGATAGCCAATGACAAAGTAGAAAACAGAGAATTTCTTGCCGACACTGGTTTATTCTTTTCTCTCAAAGATTCATCACTCGAAAAAATCTTTAGAGAAGTATCCTTAAACCCAACTCAAGCAATCCAATGCGGCCAACGTAGCGGCCAAAGAGCTGCCCTTCTCTACAGCTGGGATAAAATTGGTCATGAATACCTTAAACTTATTAAGAAAACCCCTTTATCTTCTAAGGAAGATAACAAAGAATCTATGCCTTCATTCTCACACAGCACTATCTCTCTTACTCCAAAACGAATTTTGATGACAGGAGCTGGCGGCATGCTTGGCAGCGCCATGTATGAACATTTTTCTACTGGCTACACTGTTAAAGCAACCGACATTGACCTTAATCAAAAATGGCTTTCATATTTAGATGTTCGCGATCAAGCCAGTTACGAAAAAACTGTCCAAGAATTTAAACCTGATTACATTTTTCACTTAGCCGCTTTAACCAGTCTTGAAGATTGTGAAAGAAACACAAACCAAGCCTACCTCACCAACGCACTTGCGACAAAAAATGCTGCAGAATTAGCTCGTCGTTATAATGCAAAATTAGTATATATCAGTTCAGCCGGGGTATTCGATGGACAAAAAGAATACTAC
The DNA here is from genome assembly GCA_964444705.1 of uncultured Gammaproteobacteria bacterium. Lineage (GTDB taxonomy): Bacteria > Patescibacteriota > Patescibacteriia > Magasanikbacterales > GWA2-37-8 > CAYUHX01. The sequence continues at coordinate 35,465 of CAYUHX010000004.1, forward strand.
GAAGATGCTGACGAACCATCCCCTCTTAATACGTACGGTCTCACCAAACAACTTGGCGCACTCATGACCGAATTCTATGCCCCAGAAAACATCATTCTTCGACCAGGTTGGATGATGGGAGGTGGACCAAGCAAAGATAAAAAATTTGTCTCACATATTGTACGCCAAATTCTTTCTGGAGCGACCACCATCTATGCCGTAACTGATAAACTTGGCACCCCCACATACACCCGAGATTTGGCCAAAACGTTAGATGTTCTGCTTCAGAAAAAAAGCCAAGGTATCTACAACACGGTCTGCTCAGGCATGACCAATCGCTATGAAATCGCCTTAGAAATTGTAAAAATATTAGGGTACGAAAAGAAAATTACGGTTGTACCAGTAACCTCAGAACACTTCGCCCAAACCTTTTTTGCCAATCGTCCTCGTTCAGAAAACTTGGTAAATACGCGATTAAACCAAGAAGGTATTACTACTATGCGTCCTTGGAAAGTTGCCCTTAAAGAATACTTAACCCTCGATTTCTCTCATGCGTTTGCCAGCGATGCGACTTCAAACCGAATGAGTGATTTTGGTCTTTCCAAAGAAATGCAAACTGCAGCTATCTAACAAAATAGTTTACTTAACATTAAAATTCTCTAGATTAAACTCTAGAGAATTTTTTATTAAAAACCAAAAATCACAACCGAGAAACTGAAGCAGCTGCTGCATCTCGATACACCTGTTCGAGCGCGGAAAAATAGTTGTTTGGATCATGATTTTCAGCAACCAGCTTGCGACCCTGAGAAGTGATTATTTCGGCTTGATTGCCAGGCAAAAGCATCGCACGTTTGATGACTGCGGCCAAAGACTGTGAATCTTCTGGTTTAAAAAGAAAGCCTGTTTTTCCATCACGCACTAACTCAGGATTACCACCCCGATCTGACGCGACCACTAAACGACCAGCACTTAGTGCTTTCAAAATAGTTACCGAACAATTTTCATAAAAGGTAGAAGGAATCACAACCACTCGAGCTTGTGATAAAAGCTCTTCCTCCCACTCCTTTTTTTCCACCCAACCTAGTTTGTGTACCCGCGCCAAGGTGTGCACACGAATGTATTCACTCACCCAATGATCATCTGGACCTTGACCAGCAACAACAGTAGTAAATGCACGTAATTCTTGACAAGCTTCCATAAAAACTCGAATACCTTTTTCTTGATGCATTCGCCCTAAATAAAGAATCGTTTCTCCTAGTGGATGTGGTTTTTTATCCACTTCAAATGGATTGCGAATTACCACCATTTTTTCTGAAGGAAAACCCCACTCAACCATTTTATCTTTCATAAATTGGCTAGGGCACACAAATCGATCGATATATTTCCATATACCACGTAGGCGATAATAATACGCTTCCAATGTTCCAGCCAAACTTAAAAGAAAGTTATTATCAATGCATTTATAGCGTACACAATTGTAAGTTTTTCCCTTAAAAAGATCTTCCCGCAAAGAATCTTTATATAGCAAACTATGATTGGGACACAAAGGAAAAAAATCATGCAATGTAAGCACTGTGGGAACACGTAAACGACGTAGTGCGAGAAAAGTGCTGGCCGAAAGATGATGATACACATTGTGAAGGTGTGCAACTTCTGGTTCAGCCGACAACACGAGTGTTTTTAACTTACGCTCAATTTCTGACGAATAAAAAAGACGACTAAAAACAGTCCACATCGTCATAATATCTTGCTTTCCCACTAACCGTGCAGGCACTGCTGACGCAAAATAAGCTGCATACTTTGAAGGGATATTTTTAGCATTATGCATGGAAAATTCACTCACCTCATGCCCCCTCTGACGCAATCCCTCAATCGTATCTAAAAAAATAATATCAGCTCCCCCACCTCGATAAAAAAATTTATTTACCTGTAAAACACGCATACGATATTATTTTTTTTGCGCAATAGCGAGTATATTTAACCCATTCTTTGCATCTGAAATGGCTAATTTTTGATCAACATAGTCCATTTTTTGAATAACAAACCCTGCTGTTTGCAAGAGCTCTTGCAACTCATCTTGCTTAAAAGAATGATAATAACGCGTTGCTTCAACTACACCGGCTGGGTTTTTCCAAGGTATTAAAAAATCATGTGAACCAATTTTTTTCCAATCTTTTTCCATTTTCTTCTTACTCCAATCACTCTCTAAATTCCACACCAAACAAATAAGCCAACCTTTTGATTTCAATTCACGGGTTATTTTGGCGAGCAAATCTTGACGAGTGGTCACATCGGGCAGATGGTGAAAGGAAGCAATCATAAAAACAGTATCAAAAAAACCAGGAGGAAAATTCTTCTGTCGTCGTTCTGTAGAAAAAAAATGTACCTTTCCTTCGGAAATTTCTTGCTGAAACATTTTTTTAGCAATTTTCAAAAGCCCCACACTTTGATCAACGCCGTAATATGATATTTCTAATCCATCAAACAACTTTATGAGTCGGCCATGACCACACCCCCAGTCGAGCACCCGATCGCCTTTTTTTAAGTATTTTTTAAAATCTTCCATACCACCCCAAAGTTCTTGACGCGTGACCGAAAAATGCCGAGCAATAGAGTTGTAATCTGTCTGCAGTTGTTGTATAATGCGACGAGTTGTTGTTTCTTTTTTATGCACAAACAAGCTGAAAAAATAATCATTTCTTGTCTTTCGCACCCACCCCGCACCGACGACGAGTTAAACGTACGCACACGTAGTTTGTGCGAAGAAAAAAATCTTCCTACTAAAACAGAACTGCTTTCAGCATATCACGACCTGCTCGAAAAAAAAAGAATTACCTCAAATCCTGCTTTAGAGAAATTACTCACGAGACGAGCAGTTCGCAGTTTATCGGGAGTGGCTGTGGTAACGTCATTAGTGAAACCTTATCCTTGCCCAGGACAATGCGTCTACTGTCCACTTGATGAGCGCATGCCAAAAAGCTATCTTGCAGAAGAACCTGCTGCCATGCGGGCACTCATGCTTAAATTTGACCCATACGAACAAATGGCAGAGCGTATTAAAGCACTTGAAAATAATGGACATCCAGCCGATAAAATTGAATTCATTATTAAAGGCGGCACTTGGAATTCATATTCTCTCCAATACCAATATTGGTTTATCCTAAAATCGTTTGAAGGAGCAAATCAACAACAAAAAAATAGAGTAAAAGAAAAAAATAACCTTACCGAATCTTCTCCTCTACCCGAATTAAAAAGGGAACTCTTCCGTCAGCAAAAAATTAACGAAAAAGCACACCATCGAATCATCGGCCTCACACTGGAAACCAGGCCAGACTGTATCAACCACCACACCATCTGGCAAATGCGTGAAATGGGCACCACACGCCTCGAAATTGGCTTACAGCATACCGATGATCAAGTGTTGGCACTCACGAAGCGCGGCCACACCAGCGAAGAAGCCAAACAAGCCATTGAGCTTCTACGAAACTATGGTTTCAAGGCTGATTTTCACATGATGCCACAACTCCCCGGGTCGACTCCAGAGGCAGACCTTAAATCTCTGCAAGAGTTATTTTCAGACCCAGCCTATCGACCAGACATGATTAAAATTTACCCATGCACGGTGGTTAAAAACTCTGAACTCTATGAGTGGTTTCAACAAGGAAAATATCATGCTTATCCCACTCGAGATTTAATTGACATACTTAAAAAATTTAAAGCAGAAATTCCGTATTATGTACGTATTTCACGCTTGATTCGAGATATTCCTGGCCAATATATTGAAGAAGGAAATAAAGTTACCAACTTACGCCAAGTAATAAAAGAGGAAATGCTAAAAGAAGGCACGCGTTGTCGTTGTTTGCGCTGTCGTGAGGCCGGACACATCAGCGCTGCTTCAATCACCGACACCACACCGCATCTTTTTATTGAAAAATACGACACTCGTGGTGGGACCGAATATTTCTTAAGTTTTGAGGACAAAACACGAACAGTAGTATTTGCTTTTTGTCGGTTACGTGTGGTTGATTCGACTGGCACAGAGCTTGCCAAAGTGAAAGTTCGTTATCCGGCGTATATCCGTGAACTACACACCTATGGCCAACTACTTGAAATTGGTACACACGACAATGCTGATAGTCAACATAAGGGTCTTGGAAAAAGACTTTTACGTCAAGCAGAGGAAATTGCCGCTAAAGACGGGGCAAAAAAACTAGCAGTTATTTCCGGCGTCGGCGTTCGACAATATTATCGCAAATGGGGATACCGGCTGCAAAACACGTACATGGTGAAACGGATATCCTAACCACTAAGGCATAACTATATTTTTACAATTCTCATTAGAAACTACTTCTTGTTGCCCTGTCATTTTATTGAACTCTGAGAACTCAAATTCACTAGTTGAACTATTAAAAATTGATTCGCGGTTATACCATTTCTTTTTTTGTGCAACATATTTTTGTACCGCGTTGCCAAAATTTCCCTTAAATATCTTATTACCTTGCAATTCAGGAAAACCCTCTGGCGTATAATAAAAACATTTTGAAACCGACCAATGCATCCCCGCATCAAGCGATGTAAGCACTTTAGCAATTCCTTCACCACTCCCTGCTCCCCGATTATCAATAAGCAAGACATGAACGACTTCTCTTTCATTCCAGATATAAAAGGGATTATTTTCCACATACGAAGGACCAATAATCATCAGCCACGGTTTCCATTCTAGAATAGAATTCGTCGCACTCGCATACCATATTCCGGTTGAAGTCGATACGTCAGATGCAATAAAACTATTAGAAGAACTATGCTGAACAAGTGCAAGATAATAATTGTCTAATTTGAAAAAACGCCTAAATTGCTGAGTAGATGCATTTTGTATTACAAATTCTTGCGCAGGAACAGGCACTTCCACTAATGAAGTTTCTTCTAACACTAATGGTAACAAAGAAGAAAATAAAGAAGGAACAATCGCAAGGGTGTCCTTAACAATTTTTCCAGTGGTAAGTGGAGTGTCGGCAACTCGGTGAGACGAAAGTATGTTTTCTTTATTTTCTTTAGTACTTGGCCTAGCCTGAGCACAACCGCTCAGGGTTAAAACAATAAGTACTACCCCAACATATTTTTTCATACATCTTTTATTTCTTTTTAATAAGCGCAACCAACTTATCAACATATTCATTACTATGAGAAAGCTGATCCACAAATAATAGATCAGTTTTCATGCGTGCGGCCATGAATGGAATCAAATTATCTTTTTCAGAAAGAATAATAATTTTTTTCTTCAAGGCAAACGCATATCCTAAAAGGGCTCCCCAATCAGCGGTTTCATTATGAGAAATAAAAATAATTATACCTGCAGCTCTCACATCAGCGCATACACTTTTAAAAATTTCTTCTTTTTCTAGCAATCCTTCTTTTATTTTACCTGAAAACGACGGTTCCAAACACTCAATGCCTTCTTGTCGCAATTGTGCGAATAAAAGAGTGCTATACTCTTTCATTTCTAAAGGAGAAAAGGTAGAAATAAGATATAATTTTGCCATAATTTCATTATCCTTAGACCAGCCCAAGCTTAACACACAATTTTTAAAAAAGGTAGTTTTAAATAGATGAATATCCATTTCTTGTAAAAGAAAGCACAAAATGATACTCTATTTTTAAAATGATGTATATATTATATAACTTGTATGATTGAAGAAGCTTTAGAATTTAAATAAAACGAAAAAAGTAAAAATTATCTTTTTTATTTAACAAATTCTATGCATTCTGAAAACCTCACTCATTTTGATCCTGCTCTTAAAGACGCAATTACCAAAGAACTTCACCGGCAGGAGGAAGGTTTGGAAATGATTCCTTCAGAAAATTTTGTCTCTCCCGCAGTGCTTGAAGCTCTTGGGTCAATCTTAACCAATAAATATTCTGAAGGATACATTGGCAAACGCTATTATGGTGGTTGTGAATATATTGATGAAGTAGAAAAATTAGCCATAGACCGTGCAAAAGAACTTTTTAACGCCGAACATGTCAACGTACAGCCGCTTTCCGGAGCGCCAGCCAATGTGGCGGTGTATTTTGCCCTGCTCAAACCGAGCGACACTATTCTCGGCATGGATCTCTCCCATGGTGGACACCTTACCCATGGTCATCCAGTCACTTTCATGGCTCAAGTTTTTAATTTCATTCGTTATAAAACGAATGCGCAAGGGCTCATTGATCTTAATAATTTGCGTGAAATGGCTTTAACCCACAAACCAAAAATGATTCTTGTGGGCTATTCTGCTTACTCTCGTGAAATTGAATATCAAAAAATTAAAGAAATTGCTGACGAAGTAGGGGCCATCACCATGGCCGACATCGCTCATATTGCCGGACTTATTGCCGGCAAACAAATGAATAACCCAGTACCATTATTTGACGTGGTAAGCACCACAACTCATAAAACACTGCGCGGTCCACGAGGTGGCATGATTATGTGTAAAGAAAAATGGGCAAAAGCTATCGATAAAGCAGTTTTTCCTGGACTTCAAGGAGGCCCTCACGAAAATAATATTGCCGGAAAAGCAGTTGCTTTTAAAGAAGCTCTCGAACCAGCTTTTCAAGACTACGCCGCGCAAATTAAAAT
>CAYUHX010000004.1:42072-66135 GCA_964444705.1 uncultured Gammaproteobacteria bacterium
GAATGCAAAAACACTAGAAACAGAATTTAAAAAAAAGAACTACCAAATCTGCTTTGGTGGAACAGACAACCATCTTTTGCTTATCGATGTCACGAACAAAGGTCTTTCTGGCAAACAAGCTCAAATCGCTCTTGATAAAGCCGCAATTACTGTCAACAAAAACATGATTCCTGATGATCCACGATCACCAATGGATCCATCTGGTATTCGACTTGGAACACCCGCACTTACCACCCGTGGAATGAAAGAAAAAGAAATGATTCAAGTGGCACAATGGATCGACACCGCACTCATGTCGTGGCAAGATGAAGAAAAACTTGCCGCTATAAAAGAAGAAGTCAAAAAAACAACTGCTCAATTCCCTCTTTACCCTTCTCTTCGCTAATTAGTATATCTCGACTACTTCAAGAGGTCATTTTTCCTGATGTATTTTTAGATTTTTTTGCACGAATTAAGATAACAAATTCACTTTGATTTTCGCCATCTGTCAATTTAAAAAGTTCTTTAAGCCCGAAACTAATTTGCTCTACTAAGGAAAATTCTTCATGTTTAATTTTTCGTTCTATTTTTTTTAACGCGTCAAGAAAAACGGTCTCATCCTCTCGATTTTCCTCTTCAACACTTTCACACAACAAAACACTAATATAGCTTAAAATAAGCTCTAATTTTATTTCGTTGACATTCCTCTTCTCAACTAAATGATGTTCACCTTCTTTAAAAATTAGACGGCAGCATCACTTTTTATTTCCACCTTTGAAACAGCGCCAGAAAAACCAACCGTATCTCCGGATACAAAAATTATTTTTCCAACTAGTGCCATTTTTTGCCTTATCTCTTGCATGATATTTTTCTCCAATTCTTCTGGTGAGCTGCAGGTGGGAACTATAAACGGCCGAACACCCCACGTGAGATTTAGCTGATGACACACTCGTTCAGAATTAGTGGCCACAAAAATAGGCAATTCTGGACGATAACGACTAAGGAGTCGCCCGGTAGCACCAGTCAAAGAAGAAGCGACAATTGCAGCAGCCCGTACTTCCTCGCCCAAAATAGTCGAGATTTGTGCAATTGCCTCATTTTCAGGCATAGTATCCTGAAAATTAATACGTGGCACTACATCATCAAACGAAGATTTCTCGCTTGAGACGATAATATCGTGCATAGTTTGAATAACCACGACTGGATGCTCCCCCATAGCTGTTTCATTGCTAAGCATAAGCGCATCAGCATGATCAATTACAGCATTTGCAACATCACTTACCTCAGCACGTGTAGGACGACTTGCGTGTTGCATCGAATCAAGCATTTGCGTAGCAACTATCACTGGTTTCCCTAATTTATTAGCTTTTGCAATGATACTTTTTTGCACCATGGGCACCTCACCAGCGGGAATCTCTAAACCTAAATCACCCCTTGCCACCATAATACCATCGGCAACTTCTAAAATAGCATCAATATTTGCCACCGCTTCGGGGCGTTCAATTTTAGCAATCACAAACACTGGTTCAAAAGTGGTAAGTGCAAGTTCTTTTGCGTACTGCAAAGATAATTCCTTCACTTCAACCACATCAGCTGCCTTTTTAACAAAAGATAATGCCACTGCATCAACTCCCATTGAAACACCAAATCGTAAATCAGTTTTATCTTTTTCACTTAATGCAGGCAATTCAGTAAAAAAGCTGTCAGGGAAATTAAGACCCTTATGCGATGTCAATTTTCCCCCTTCAATGACTTCAGTGGTAATTACATTATTTTTTATTTCTTTTATTTTAACACCAACTTTTCCATCATCAATCAAAATGCGCTCTCCAATTTTCAAAAATTTTTCTAAGCCGGGATATGTGATAGGAATATCTTCGTTCACAACCTCTGCTATACCGGTGTTAAAATTAACAATAGCGCTGTTTTTTATTTCCAAACCATCTGTCGGCAAAATACCAAGTCTCATTTTTGGTCCTTGTAAATCTTGCAAAATACCGAGCGGCTCACCGGTTTCGTTAGCAACTTTTCGAATATGATCAATAAGCACCGCGTGATTTTCATGTGTTCCGTGTGAAAAGTTAAGACGAGCAAAATTAAGTCCTGCCGACACCATTTGTTTTAAAACGTCTACATCTTCACAGGCTGGACCTATTGTCGCTACAATTTTAGTTCGTTTAGAAAATTGCATAACAAAAAAATAAAAAAAACCTTTATAGGTTTTTTATTTTAACAACGATTTAAATTGTTCTTTCTGAGCAGAGTCAAGTGGTAATATTTTGAGCATGTTTTCAAATGAATTGGGCGAACCATTCGTCATTGGCTGACCGGTAAAAACAGAGCCGTACTGACTAAAAAATTGTTTAATCAGGGGTGGTAAAAATAAAAAACCAATAATAAGCGGTGCCAAAATTATAAAAAGCCGCAACCAGCCAGCAATTGCCGACCACATAAGCTTACTATTAATCCGTCTATTTTGCTCATAAATAATTTGCGACCATTTAAGATTTTTTTCAAGAAGTTCGCGCAAAGCAGCAGGACTAGTATCCTTGATTGGTTTTGCAATCACTTGTTCAGAGCCTGATTCTAGCACCATACATAATTATCTAGATTTTTTTATTCTTTTTCATCTTTCTTCTTGGTAAGCTTTCTCACTTCTTTTTCAAATGTTTTCGCATCTTTAAAAGCTCGGTAGACACTGGCAAAACGAATATATGCCACTGTATCAAATGTCCTTAAATGTTTCATCACAAACTCCCCTAATTCTTTGCTCGCAATCTCACGCGTTTTCTTCTTTTGAATATCTCGTTCAATAGAGTGGATTAATTTGTGAAAATTTTCTTTGGTAAATGATCGTTTGGTAAGCGAGCGATGAATGCCTTTTTCCAATTTTTCTCGCATATACACTTCTCTTCGACCATTTTGTTTTACCACAATCACATCAAGTAGTTCGGTTTCTTCAATAGTAGAAAAGCGAAATTTACAACGATCACACTCTCGGCGTCGTCTTACCGCCAAACCATCTTCCGAAGGCCTCGTATCAACAACACTTGTTTCTCTATTGTTACACACCGGACAATGCATAGTGCTGTTTAAATATCCATTTTTTTACGAATAAAGGCGGGAATTTCTAATGTTTCATCGTCATCGGTAGGGCGCGCTGCGTTTTGTGGCTGGCCAAATGACGGTGATGTGGTGTTAGAAGAAAAAGACGTAGTTGTTTTTTGTGTAAATTGTCTAAACTTTTTCTCCTGCTCTAATTCATCTTTCTGAGTTTTGCGCAAAAAATTACTTGGCACATACTTATTACTACCAAACGAATTAGACGGTGCAGAGTGTGCAGAATCATCTTTTAGCACCACCTGACGCTGATCATCAAAACCAGTAGCAATAACAGTGATACGAATACTTCCCGTAAGTGTTTCATCAATAATTGTGCCGAAAATAGTTTTTACATCAGGTGAAGCAGAGTTGGTGATAATTTTTGCTGCTTCATCAACCTCACTCATAGTTAAATCAGGTCCAGCGGTAATCGCAAAAAGAATTCCCCGCGCACCATCTATGGATAATTCTAAAAGAGGACTTGAAATTGCCATTTTTGCCGCATCTACGGCACGATTTTCTCCGGTACCTGTACCAATACCCATAAGAGCCGAACCCGCATCCTTCATGATCGCTTTGACGTCAGCAAAATCAACATTAATAAGACCCGGAATGGTGACAAGCTCAGAAATACCCTGTACACCTTGACGTACTACTTCATCGACAGTTTTAAAAGCTTCAAGCAGTGTGGTTTTTTTATCAACAATCTGAAGAATGCGATCATTTGGAATAGTAATGATAGTGTCAACATTTTTGATGAGTTGCTCGAGTCCCTTATCAGCAAGCGATGCTCGTTGTGGTCCTTCAAAAGAAAATGGTTTTGTCACCACAGCAACAGTCAACGCCCCCAATTCCTTGGCAACCTCGGCCACAATTGGTGCGGCGCCCGTTCCAGTTCCTCCGCCCATGCCACAGGTGATGAATACCATGTCACTATCTTTAAGCATGTCACGAATTTCATTCTGTGATTCCTCTGCTGCTTTTTTTCCAACTTCAGGATCCATACCAGCGCCAAGCCCGCGAGTGACAGTTTTTCCAATATGTAGCTTATGGGGCGCTGAATTATGATGCAATGCTTGAATATCTGTGTTCATGGCAATAAAATCAACACCACGAACTTTTGCGCTCATCATTCTATTAAGAGTGGACCCCCCCGACCCCCCCACTCCCACCACCTTAATTTTTGCGATGGTTTCAATTTCTGGTTTAACTTGGGGCATAATGATTTTTTATTTTGATAATGAACACGATTAGTGTTCATTGCTACTTAATAAAACAAGCGAGAACCTCTCGCTAGTTAATGGTATAAGCTTACCTACCTACTGTCAAGGTTATCACCTTTTAAATGTGTATAAGTGAATAAAGAAATTTTATGGTATGAGTGTCTTAATCCATTTTTTAACCTGATTAGAAAATTGTCCAATTTTTTTTACACCACCACTATGAGAATTACCATAGCTACCATGCTTCATAGTACTACCCCACTTAACCAACCCAACAGCTGTGGCAAAAGCCATATCATTCGCTTTGTCCGCTACGCACATCATATTTATTGGATACCCAAGTGTGGCAGGTAAACGAAGGTTTTTCTTTGCCAGTTCAACAAGACCAGGTAGCTTCGCCCCACCACCAGTAAATACAATTCCTGCCGGCAATAAACCTGAACGATGTATATGGTTAAACTCCTGATTAATTTTTCGCAAAATTTCCTCAGCGCGAGCTTGAATAATTTCTAATAAATATTGACGCTTGATTATTTCATGCTCTGGAGCGCCTAATTCGTACATATCAATTTCATCACGTTTTGAAACGCTTTCAGTATAACAGTTTCCATAAGTCAATTTTACCGCTTCCGCAACATCTATGGGGCTGCGAATACCGATAGCAATATCATTCGTAATATGTTCAGATCCAATGGGCAAAATATTAATATGCAATATATCCCCTTCTTCAAAAACCGCAATACTTGTTGTAGCAGCACCTATATTTACAACCGCTACACCCAACTCCTTCTGACGATTGGTTAAACACCCTTCAGCTGTTGCAATGATTGATAAAACCAGATCTTCAATCTCAAGACCTGTGCGATAAACAGCTTTAGTTAGATTTTTTATCTGGGAAGATGAACCAAGAACAATTTGAGTATCTACTTCTAATCGTATACCTGTCATACCTACAGGGTCTTTAATTCCACCCTGCCCATCAATGCTAAACATTTTTGGTAAGACGTGTAATACTTCGTAATTGAGTGGTGCGGCAATTGCCCGCGAGGCTTCAATAGCTCTCGTTACATCCTCCTCAGCAATTTCACTATCAGCTTTTGAAACAGCCACCACACCTTTACTATTTTGAGAAACAATATTTAATCCAGAAATTCCCAGCCACACCGCATCTATCGGTGCTCCTACGGATCGTTCTGCTTTCTCAAGGCAAGCAGAGATAGAAGAAACCACATCTTCGATACTATTTATGACTCCTTTATGGACTCCCTCAGAAGGGACCTCGGCCGCAGCCAAAATTTGAAGCTCCATGCCACGAGCGGAATCTTCTCTTTCTGCTGCCTGACCTACCGCAATGCGCGTGACCGATGAACCAATATCTAAACCAGCAATTAAATTTTCTTGGCCTTTTTTCATAAAAACGATCGTCTAACTAATTATACACCTCAATAAAACTTTACACCCCTTCAACAAAGACTAAAATTTACTCGTGAATAATTGTAGTGTAAGTATACACTAAAATGAAAGATCAAAAAAGGGTTAAAAAATAGGGAACAAAAATTATTAAACCCACAGCTGCAGCGCCCACTGAAACAATTAATACTGCCCCAGCCATAATATCTTTTATACTACGTACATAATGATGAAGACGTGGTTTTAATAAATCTGTGAAATACTCAAGCGCAGTATTTAGAAGCTCCATGGTGAGCACCATAGTCACAAGCATAATAAGCATAATAATTTCTCGTCTCGAAAGAGGAAAATACCATGCTAGAAAGGCCAAAATCAGAGTTGCACCTAATTGAATGCGGAAATTTTGCTCAGACTTAAATGTAAAATAAAGTCCACGACCTGCATGTTTAAAACTTTCAAAAAAACGTTCTATTTTTATATCCATAATAAGAATAACTATTTTTTTTCACCCACAACCTTTTGACAGAACTCAACTAATTTTTCCTGCTGAGAAAACATGCGCTCAGCGTCCTTTTTTTTATGATGATCATACCCAGCCAAGTGAAGCAAACCATGGATAAGCATGCGTATAAACTCATTATATGACGAAACACCAAACCGGTCGGCCTGACGAACAATATACGGATAACATAGGTACACCTGACCAAGTAAGGCTATTTTTTTATTCTTTTCTGGTATTACAAAAGGGAAATCAGAAGTTTCTTGCCAAGAAAAAGAAATAACGTCAGTAACTTTATTAATACCACGAGCATTTAAATTGAGTGCTCGCATTTCTTTTTCTTCAAGCAGCGTTACCTCAACGTGTCCTGCAATTTTTTTATCGTGTGCAGCAGCAGTACGAAGACATTGCTCTATCATTTTTATGGGAACAAGACAGTGTGAATAAGTATTAATCTCAAAAGTAATCATAAAGCCGAAGAAGAAACACTACTTGTTGACGTACCAAAAATAGACGAAGTTGGAGTTGAAGAACTAAGAGTATTTTCTTCTATAATTCGCGCTGATAAAGACGTTGAACCTGTGGAAAGCACTCTAAAACTTCTTGTCATCATCTTTAAAACAGAACGAAAATTAATTAATGAAGAATCAGTTGTGTGGTACACAAGTGCGTATACCTTTTGATCTGTATAAAAATAAAAGGCGAGATTATCATACCGTCGAAGTCCAGATTCTTTAAAAGCAGTTTTAAACTCAACCAAATCAGCAAATTTTTCACGCGGCGCAAACACGCTAAACCATTCAGGAAAACTAGTTTCAGGAGTTTTATCAAACACTTTTATTTCAACATGTTCGCCGGTAATAGTGCTAAAAAGCACGTCCCGATATTCTTTATCCACATTATCGACGATCCATTCCCGTGGATAATAAAGCGCATAACCAAAAGCTGGGTTAATAAATTCCTTTACAAGTCCTGCATCAATTAAACGCATCGGTTCTTTGCCAGCCGGATTATATAAATTATATACTTCATGACCATCAGGATATTTGTCATTATCTGAATCAGGGACAGTGGAATCAGTATGAAAAACATCAAGTTCTTCTCGATCTGTGAGCCCATCACCATCGGTGTCACGAGAGTCACCCAGCAAAACTGAAGGAAAGTCGATTCCTGACGGTGAAGAAGTTGGTATTGATTCTAAAATAACTGGAGTAGAAGAAGGAATCTCTTCACGCACAACTGGGGTGGAAGAAACAACATCAACAACAGGAATTTTTTGCACTGAAGGGGCAACGACTGAAAGTTTGGTTTTTTTAGCACTCATTGCATAATAAATTGCATACACCACCGACACAAAAACAAAAATCAAACCACAAATAATAATGAGTGCTTTACGACTTGTGAGTAAATTCGCCGGATGAAAAGGACGTCCAGCCCCCACAACAGATCCTTTTTCTAGAGCTTTCTTTTCAGTTTGACTGATTAAAGGAGTCGATTTAGAAAAATCAACTTCTTTGGAAACTTTTTTAAAAGTAACAATAGGATTAGCCCCTGCATAAAATTCCATCGGAATGGTCGTGACCATAGCCATATTTTTTGGTGCCACACCTGAAGCGGCAGGGGCTTTGTTCCCAAACATACGCGGGTCTGTTACTTAATTAATGAGGAAGTGGATTTTAGAGAAGAAGAAGCTACAGGAAAATTATTAAATAATTTTCCTGGACCAAGTGGATTATACCCATTGCGAACTTCGTCTCCATCTTTATAACTATCACCATCTGAATCGGGATTCAAAGGATCGGTATGCCATAATAATACCTCATCACCATCACTTAAACCATCCATATCGGTATCGTATATCTGAGGATTAGTACCAATTTCTTTCTCGCGAGCATCATCGAGACCATCCTTATCAGCATCAATAGGTTCACCAAAAAGAATTGAATCGTTCTTAACACCAGCAACAATGGTTGTTGTCGGTTCAACACTCACAACTGGAGAAGACGAAGAAACTGGATCAAGAATTAAATCACGACGATTAGTGGGAGTGGGATTTGTGGGAATTGGGCTTAATTTTTTTGTCTTACTATTTGCATCAAGTGAATTCACCGTATCAGAAGAAGTGGGTTTTGATTTAATTTTAGTATATACCACCCACCCACCTATTACTATTCCCACTAGTACAAGCCCAATAATTAAAGTCAATAAAATTTTTCCGAGGACTGGACCTTTTGTCGGATAAAGAAGCGGGTCATTGTGTGGCGATGGCACGGTCGCAGGCTCAGACGAAAAACTATTTCCTGTTTTTTTTCTAAGGACTCCCGCCGAAAGAGCATCTTTAGGCCCATTTAGAGAAGTGCTTTCAAAGTTAGAAGAATCTGCAAGCGGAGCACCGCGTGATTCAGTTGCAGAAAAAATATCATCAGGAGGTTCTGTGGGTAGATTAACAGGCGGTGGCGTGGGTGAATCTGATGGTGAATCAAACATATAAATACAAAAGAAATATTAACGTGGTGAATGCGTCGAAAATACATCTCCTTTATCTGGAGTAGACGAAACCACTAACGTATTTTGCAAGGAAGTTAGTTTTCCTACTCCATTTGGATTATACCCATTAAGCACTTCATAGCCATCTTTAAAACCATCACCATCACTATCTGGATTAAGTGGATTCGTGCGATATATGACGACCTCATCACGATCTGTCAAACCATCACTGTCAGAATCACTCACCAATGGATTCGTACTAATTTTTTTTTCTTCATCATCAGTAAGACCATCAAGGTCATGATCGGTTGCTGCTAATTTATTTACCTGTTCAGCAAATTCCTTGAGCGCTTGCTCATTTTTTGCTTTTTGTGCCGGAGAAATAACTGGCTGAGAAGGCGTTGTGATTGAATTGGTTGTAGTAGAAACTTGATCTGACAAATTTGGCTTTTGAGAAACACTTTTTTTACCACAACCACCAACAAAAATAATTACTACTAAAATACCTACAAAAGAAATGCGTGACAAATTCATACATCGTAATTATAAACCTCGGCCAAGGCTTTCTTCACTAATTATTTTTTCTACTCGAATAATTCTGTTTTGAGGAATGTCGTTGACTGCACCAGAATCCATTAGGATATTTGCGACATTCCAATATGTCGCATTAGGATTTTGTGATGGCGCCGCGTTACTAAGATACATTGTCATAGTTGAAGTAGTGAAATGTCTATATGCTGAAGCCGTAGGATCTGATTCCGGCACATATACCTCTACTTTTACATGCTGAGAATTAAGATATTTCTTGATTGGCTCACCTGTTGTATGAAGATAGAACGCATATTGATTATTCGTCATACGTGGAGATAACACGCTGCCGTAGGCATGCGCACTATAATTTTGAGTATTGATAGTAAATGAAGCAACATGTGTTCTACCTGAAGTAATTGTCGTTCCATGATACCATATTCCACTTGTTGCCGCATAGGTGTAATACTGTCCACCGTTAGTCAGCCTAAAGGATGTTTGCTCAACTTGGGTAGGAGTAAGGAAACCTGCAATCAAATTTGCATCACCATTCCAGCTTACCACCAAACGAATATCATCCGGACGAGTATCTTTATTAATAAGTGGTGACAATACCAAATCGTACTGACCAGGAATTACTGCACCAAAAACTGGAAAATCAAATGGATGTTTATCATCAGCATTCACAAATAGTGTGTACCGAGGATCACCGGCAGAACACATTGGATTACTGTTTACTTTAGCTGCAGAACTAGCTGCATAGCCGCTTTCAGTTGGCGATTTAAGATAATAAGTCCGTGCCGAAGATCCTGACCAATAAATTTGACCAATTGATTTACTATAATCGCGCTTTGGAGCAATAAACGCATCAAGTGTACCATCTTGACCGAAGGAACCAAGGAGTGGATTTGAAGAAGAAGGATCAAGGACATTCACAATTTCTCCACGAATTTCAACTCCATTTATTGGATCAATTCCACACTTCACACAATTTGGCTGAAGCACAGCGCAACTATTAACACACGTTTTTAAACCTTTCTTAAAGGTAGATTTATCTTGTGGCTCACTTTCACATGTAAGCACTTCATACCCATTGTGTGTCGCATCTTTGGTGGCACGTGTTCCCACTGCAGTCACCGCCGCAAAAATCTGCCGTGTGGTTGGATCTGTGTCACAGGTTTCGGTGCCTTCAATTTTGCCATTACCACAATAGCCGCTCGAATGAACATCTATGATATTTTTACAATCAAAGGCACAATATGAACATGTTTTTCCATAATCAGGAATACAAGCGACTCCGTTGGTTGCCCCTTTATCACAAGCTTCACCGGAATCAATATTCCCATCACCACAATTCGGATCACGATTAATTGGTGGCGTAACAGCAATTTTTTTACCGGGAGTACAGCGAATACCAGATTGATATTCGTCAAGAAGTTCATCGTCCGCAAGAAGGCGGTTATATATTTTTAATTCATCAAGAATCCCCCATTCTCCGATATGAACTGGATACACAGCCGTTGGATCTTTGCCTAAAAATAAAGCTCTATCTGCATCTCTTTTTTCATCAAAAGTTGCAGTTAAAGAACCGATCACACCATAATCACTTTGATTAAGGCTTTCATCACCATACACAAACTTGCCATCCACATAAAATTTGTCTGTATAATCTCCAGGTGAATACGTCGAACTATATGGATTACCTGTATACTTATACCCAATAACAACAGCAAATTGATGCCACTCATTTGGGTTAATTGAAACCTTAAGAGGAACTACTCGCTCACCCAAACTACCACCATTTGATGAAAAAGCCATTCCATCGATAACATTGTTTCCGAAGTGGAGTGCAAATGTATAGGATTTTTCTTTTTTATCTGCTGTTGGCTTACGATATTTAACCACAACATTTTTCCAACCATCACTTGATGGTGCTGGCATGTTAGCCCACGCAGATATCGTTATCGCACTTTGTTCACCAAGCCATTCATGACTATCAAGCTCAAGACGAGGGGTAAGTGGTGCTTTAACAAATTTTCCATCACTAAATGCGAAGGCGTTACCAACTTTACCTGAAACAAATTGCGGACATTCAGCTCCTTCGCACAGCGGAGTACTCGTACCAGCTGAATCCATAAACGACATTTTTGCACCGTTCACCATGGCTCCATCAAAACGCCACCATGCAATCGCCTCTTTATTCATCCATTTACAAGTCGCACTATTGCAACTTCGTAACCCTGGCTGACCACCTACCACACACTCTTGATCAGCTTCACATTCTTCACCAAATTCAGACTGCACTACTCCATCACCACAATACGGACCGACGTTTAAGCAATCCCAAGTGCACGAATCTTTTTTTAATAAACCGTATTTACTCTTTGTTTCTTCAATAATTTTACAGACCCCACCATACGAAACACGTGTGCCATTCACAATATTACACTCATCATCCTGGTCACATCCTTTAAAAGCAACAGCTCCGTTAAGACATACCCCTTTTTTAATACCGATATTTTCTTTAATATCGCAAATTTCATTTTGTTGCTGGACTTGCCCATCTCCACACGAACCAGCAAAACCAAACCCCTTACAATCACTATTACAATGATTATATTTACCGTTTAGGGCCCCCTCGTCACATACTTCTCCGTTTTCAATGCTCCCATTACCACATTTACTCAACGCAGAACAATCAATAAACGGTGTTGATGAAGGTGTCCACTTACATTGATTAGTACACACATTTACTTTAATTTTCCCCGCCTGTTCAGCAGCACAGGCGCCATAATTGATTTTTCCTGGCGGATCACATTCTTCTCCTTTATTTAAGTTAACTTGTCCGTCACCACAACTTCCTTGATTGAGGGTAGAAATTTCTTGATCTTGATTGCAAATACCAGTAGATGACAAAACACTAAAATTAGTAGTAGAAACAAAGCTGCCTATAAAAGCATTCTGATTCGCAATCACCAAACCAGTATCTTCAAAATGTGCACGAAAAGCATAATTTGATCCAGCAGAAATTGCGTTATAACGATATGCATATGATGATGTAGCACACGCGAAGCTAAAACGTCTGTCTGCGGTACTCCAACCAGTAACTGAATCATGCAGTACACACTTCTCAGTAGCAGGACAATTTGTATCTGTCGTACAGAAAACTGTTGTGCTAAGCGAACATGTACCTGCAGGTGAAAGTAAATTTACTGGATCATTTGGCAAACTATATCCAACTTCATTACCCAACACTGACCATGATGGCCAAACACTCAAAGATTGACCAGTCAGATACGTTCCCTCACTAAGAGACGGAAACTTGCCAGAATGGTTTCTACTGTAATCTTGAAGTTTATTCTGAATAAGATTCAAGTCCCTCAAACGAAGATAATTTCGTTTCAATTTATCTGTCACTACCGAACATACTTCTCCCGCAGCACAATCAAGATCTGAATTACATTGTTTTTCAAAACCCGGATTTGCGAGGTTTGGACCACAGAACCCGAAATTTGTAAGATTGTTATTAAAATGAAGATTGCTCATTAGCTGCTCAAAGACTTTACGTGTTTCTGGTTTTGCATCTGCATTAATACTAAAAAGATAGATATTCGTGAACAAATTATTTGTGATACTGGAATAGTTCAGCGCATCAACATAAATATTATTATTATCGGTAATGGCCTTGTATCCATCAACAATAATATTTTGATTGTCTCCAACAAAACCTTTTTCATTTGCAAACCACTCATCTGGAGTAAGGTGCTGTGGATTTGGAAAAATCTGAATACCAATAGCGTCACTGTTTTGATTGTTGCTAAAGATAAAACGCTTTAATGAAGTAGTTGCCGAAACAACACTATCCGAAATCTGAACGGCTGGTCTAAGATATGGCAAATCGTCAAAAGTGCCTGCCGAACCTTTGTCTGCACAATAATAGGTACTAAAATTAAAGTAACCATCACGAATCGAAGATGCTTGTGGCAAAGGTGTATTGTCGAATGTATTAAGCGTTAGATCATAACCATCATTATTTCCTGCTTTATCTTCATATGGGAAAATAATAAACGGCCCTTTACCTTTAAAGAAAAGATCTTTTGGTGGCCAAGGATTTTCACAAAGAAATACAATAATATGTGATTTACCTGTGGCAGCCAATCCAACAGTGGGATTGATTTGATTTGAAATAATATTTGCTGAAGCACGTACGTCAATTTCACCATTACGATTTAATGCCGTAACATGCTCGAGAGTGGAGGTAGTCGGATCAAGCACAACAAAAGAATTTGTTGTAGGACCCCACACATAATTCCAATCGTACACTTTGTTGATTGGTTGTATAAACGACCCTGCAGTAGAGATAGTGCGCGCATAAAGGGTGGTTGAGGCACCTACCCGTGAAAATGAGTACTCTGTTGGATCGATGCGAACTGATTGTATCTCGCACAACTTAGGACCGACGGCAAATTTCCAAGTAAGGGCCTTTCCACCTACTTTGCTCACACTCACCCCTCGTCCATCTTTTAAATCTCCACTTAATATAACGGCATACTGACTACTTGTAGCAAGCGGAGCTGAAAGCTTTAATACAAGACGAGTGCTGCTTGTAGCATCATCAACAGGTATTACTTCGCTATTTAATATTTTATCTTCTCTGCACCATTTAAGATCAACCGCTAAAGCATCTGAACCAAAAACATGCTGCAACACCCAAGAAACATAATGAATAATTTTATTATACCATGCATAAGATTGTGTTTTGTTTGATAGGGAGGCCACCAAAGAACTAACATCAGCACCATAATCGCACTGTGTTGCCTGACGGGCAACTATGACATTTTTGGGAAGAGTCAATGGGCTGAGCGGACTATCAAAAACAGCTTCAACATAGGTATTAGGACAAACATTAGTTGAATTATCAACCGGATAAACACTGGTGAGTTTTGGTTTTAAATAACAACAGGTGTTTTGCCCAACTCCAAAATCAGGTCCAAAACTGTCTTGACACTGAGCGTCATTCTCGTAACCGCAAAGCATAACAAAGTTACCAGAACCAGTGACTGGCGTTGCCCTTCCTTTTTCATTAACACTTCCTCTGATAAATGTATTCTGGGCAGGGGGATCTCCGGCAGGAGTACCTAGGCCAATTCCTGTTGCAAGTGTCCACGGGTTAATAAGTCCAGTCGCTCGCGTAATAAGAAGGTTACTTAGCGTATCACAAAATGAATCTTCTCCAATACCCACCACACCGTCGCCACACATCGAAGGTGTACTATAAAAAACTGATGAACCAAGTTTTTTTCCTTTATCTGAACACCCCTCAGTGCCAGCGGTGCAGGCAGTGTCACTTTTTTTCAAACAATGTTCATCACAGCTATCACTGTTCCAACCCGTGCCTGAATTACCATCACAACCAGGATCTTCGTCAGGGCTAAGCACTTTATCGCCACACTGACTTGCTGCCGATGCACCGGCGGCGGTAAATTCATCTGCCGAAAAACCTCCTCGATAACTTCCTTCAGAAATATTATCTTGATACCACTTTCTTGACAAACGAGTACCAAGGTGAAGACATTTCTCAGAACAGAACAAAGCTGAAAAAGGATTGGTGCTTGAAGCCGCTATCCCCAAGTCACACGACTCACCACTTCCGATATAGCCATTTCCACAAATTGAAGCATTTAAATCAGTTGATTGTGATTGTTGTGTTGAACCTAAATGACGACAATCAGAACTACAACCGACGCTTGTGGCTGGATCTTTGGGATCACAGGCTTCACCCAAGTTTGGTTCTACCGCTCCATTTCCACAACTTGCTTTAGTATTTCCTAAAAATAGACAATTTAAACTACAACCTTTATTTTTATCAGGCATATCGCAATCTTCTCCAGCTTCTACTACCCCATTTCCACATACTGGCATACTGGCACTGCCTGCGGCAATATCACTTCCTTTACGTATACAATTTTGTGTACAGCTAGGATTAATTCCTTTTGTAGAAAAAGTTGTTATTGAGGCAACTTTTGGATCAGACGAGTTCCAAGACCAGTCATAACTCCAGGCATTTAACTTCTGACCGCTCGCGTCACACGAATCGGGTGAAGAAAAGGGTGTTGCGTCAAAGATTTTCTTTTCCTTCACAGAAGAAGCATAAAATTCTACCGGTGCCACACCAACATGATCAACGGTGCATTTAACTTTTTTTGTTCTAAATCTCCAAGAATATATTTTATTATATGGTTTGCTGAAGGAAGCTGGATCACCAAATTTTGAAGCTGACCAAAGCTGATTCGAAAGCAACAGCGGATCTACATTGGTCGTGTTAGAAGACGAAAGAATGACCTGATAAATTGTATCTGGCAAAAGTTCTTTAGAATTAAATCGTGAATTGGCGATTTTTAGAACAGTATAGTTACTATCTTGATCTAAATAAACATCATTAAGAGCTAAAACCGGTGTAGTACTACGACAATTTTCATCATTACATTTAAGTAGTTGCACCGCCCCTCCCGCTAAAGAACCGGGTAAATTACGATTAGACATTGATGTGTTAAAACGAACTCCCACCTCAGCATTGGTGCAGGTTTCTAAACATTTTGGCCAACTATCAACAACTTCAGGATTATTAAGATCAATTGTTAAGGGACTTACTCCAGTATAAGAAATTGTTCCTGTTGAAGCAGTAGCCTTAATATTTACTGCATTATCTGGATTTTTTAAGCCAAGACCAACTGTGTTGGCCAGAGCTGACATCCGAGCTGATTGCGCTCGACTTTCTCCAAACACAGCAGCATACGTACGATTTGCAGTATCCCAACCCCAATCGAAGCCAGACACATCCATCATAACACAGTGCTGATCACTGAGTCCGTTGCCTTCATAGCGCACTTCCTGCTCTCCACCACCAAGTGAATGATATTTAATCGGTGCTTCTAAAACTGAAGTCCAGTAGCTATACGGAGTCACGACCACCGCTTTAAGCCGACAGTTTCTACTATCAGTTTTAAAGACAAAACAATACGCTGAATCTGCAACCGTACAGGGTTTATCAGCCGACAAAGGAAGAGCCAAAGAACCAATGCCGTCAGTTTTAATCTGTTTAGTCAAAACTACTTGATACCAAGAAACATCATTCCAGGAACCTTCATCTGGAATAATTTGAACAAACTGATGAATTTTTGCCGCTCCATCTGCTCGTGAAGCTGTTTTCAAAATATAACTTTGATTACTCAAAGCCACCGGTTGTGGGTTGACACAGTTATTAGCATTAACACTATCACATTTATTTACCAACAAATTGTTTTTTGTGATTGTTTTTTGATCAAGTGGCAAACTAAATTCTACTGTTGCCAAAGCTGTTCGACACACATTGTGTTGATCTCCATTTTCAGTTTGATCCCACTCAACACTGGGCGAAGGAGATGGAATATTTTTTCCCGCATCTGTAGCATCATCACAACGCTCTACGACATGAGGCATTTCTGGAATATCTTTTGTGCTAAAACGCCAAATATAACCCGAAGAAAGAGCCCCTCCTTGGCACAATTCATTTTTTGGTTTACACAAACCATTTTGAACTCCAGAGGTACAGCAGGTAAAGGCTGCATTTGTACAGGAATTATTATTTTTACTACAATCAAAAACTGAAAAAGTAGCGGGATTGCTCATTTTTTTATTATCCGATCGATATACCACTACAGGACCAGTAACTACATTGCTCGGCGGATACACAGTAACACTGGTTTCACTCACAAAAAAATAACTATTTTTATCAACTTGTGCCCGACCTGATAAACTATTTCCCACAGCTCCTTTTCCCCAAAAATAAACTTGAGGTTGTGTACCAAAATTTTCCCCTTTTAAAGTAACACCCTCACCTACTGGAAAAGGAATTGGCCCTGAAACTGGAGAAATACTACACACTCCTGGTGCCGGATCACCTTCTTGTAAAGTAAATTTGACGTTAGCATCAAACGAACTTACTTTATTATCAGTTGTTTTAATTTGAACTAAATATGAACTTCCCGCTTGGCCTTTATTTTTTGGGAATTTAACAATAATTTGATTTGAATTCCAAACTCCACGTTTGCATTCTTCAGGAAAAGAAAAATCACCTAAAATAGCCTCACTGTCTTGAGTGCGTTTAAACCACACCGCCCCTACAGATTCACCAAAATTATTGCCAACTATAGTAATGTAATCTCCTGCTGCCCCTTGAGCTGGAGAAATAGAAGAAATGGTTGGAGCTTGCTGTGTTTGACCTTTTTCAATATTAAAATCTACTTCATTACTTTCAACGCCATTATTTAGAACCTTAACTCGAGCAGCACCTTCTGGTAAAAGTGGAACTGTGGCTTTGATCAAACTATCAGACCAATCATTTCCACCAATCTGGGTCTTTACCTCACCAAATACTAATTGATCAGAAGCACTATCAAGCAAACCAAAATTTTTACCGACTAGCACCACCGCTGTACCTGATAACCCACTTGTTGGGTTAATACCACAAATTCCTGGACGAACTTGGTTTGTGACTTCAAAATCAGTAATCTTTACCCCCCAGTCATCGTTAGTAAGGTCGGTTACTTTATCTTTCTCTGCAGAACCTGTCGTGATGACCATAATAGGCCCAGTCACTGCTCCCACAGGCACCTCAACTAAAATTTGTGTTGAACTCCAATTTTTAAAACCACCACCGCAAGTAGCCAAAGTCCCTTTTATCCAATCATCTAATTTATTTTTTGAAGGGTTTTTGACTTTAGCAAAGTACACTTCTCCTGCCTGAGTACCAAAATAATAACCAGAAATTGAGACTAATGTTCCGATTGCGCCAGAAGCGGGCGAAATACTATCAATACGCATTTTATCCACACACACCCCAGCAACAGTATCGCAATAACCACTTGCACATTGACTATTATTAACACACGCATCGCCCCCACATATACCACATTCCCCACCACACGCTGGCGGACCCTTTATTTGTTCACCCAAATCTTTATCTAAAACATCGTTAAAGCAATGGGCAGGAAGTATGTTTACTCCTACTTCAGAAGAGCCTTTCATGCCCGACCAATCAAGATCACTCGCCAAAAGGGAATAATTACCAGGCGTAACAGCACTTGTATTCCAACTCATGTTGACACTGCCGTTTTTTTGACAACCCTCAACAGATTCACTCGAGATAAGCGTATTTCCCTGAAACAAACTAACATTCTGCACTCCATTATCATCAGAAAAATTAACCGTGACGGGAATTACCTTATTCGCAGCAAAAGAAGCGTTATTTTTAGGCATCGTAAATGAAATTGTCGGCGGTACACGATCAACTCCTTTTCCACTCACAAAATCAACGGGTGCACATCCGGCTTTCACTGAACATGTAAGCGAAACTTTACCTATTGATTTAACAGCGCTCCCATTCTTGAATACTAATTGGTAAGCTGTGCTAGGTAGTAAACAATCGTTTCCTTGATCCGGATTACAGCTACCGTCCGGCACAAAAACAGCCATTTCATTTCGACTGCCATATTGCCATTTTCCAGAGATTTCCTGTCCATCGTCTTTCTTTACGATTACTACATTTTTATCTAGCGTAGTTAAATCAACTTCCTTATTAAAGACAATACCCAAATGAATATTACGTACACAGACATCCCCTCCTTTGGGTAAACTTGCTACATAAAAAAGAGAACCACCTGAATACGAGCCATTAAACGAACCACCTCCACCTCCACCATCACAAGAACCACATTCACCACCACAATCTGTAGCAGATTCGCCGTTATTTTGAATTTGATCAAAACAATGAGCAGGTAAATCTGTTGTAGCACCACCAATTCGTTTAATAATAAAACTCGCAATTGCGTATGAAGAAAAAATAAGCAGTACTCCAATAACACTATTAACAAGAATTTTTTTACCACGACCAACCTGCTCTTCATTTCCCGCTGCAGTGACAATCAAAAAACCAGCATATACGATCATGCCTACGACGATAACACCGAGAACACCCAAAAAACCATTAATTATCTTTCCCACAACAACCGGCAAACTGTTACTATCTGAAAAACCAGCAGCGGTTTGGGTTTGTTTCAAACCTACTTCGGCAGCCTGTTGCGCATGTACAACCGGTGAAGAAAAAAAGAATATTACTCCAATAAACAAGGCACACCAAATGGCACTAATACTTTTTTTCAATGTAGTTAATCTCATGGTATTTTTTTTCAATTGAAGCTAAAAACTGTTTGCACGTAAATTTTCTAAACAAGTTTCTTTCTGACCATTCTTTGCATCAACCGCACCATTACAACAAAAAGAACGTCCCGTAATTTGATCTACCGAGCAACAATTTTTTCCTGCATCGTCACACACCGAAGAAACCGCCCGATGCGCCCCCACTTCAGATGATCCACCAGGACCCTTACCTGGATAAAAACAATTGAAATGAACATCTTGAATGTCCGAGGTAAGAACAGGGAAATAATATAAACGCGAACTATTCACAAACGGACAATGATTCAAAGTGACATCGGTTGTTTTATCAGAGTTAAAATAAATACTTGGCACTTTACACAAAGGAATTTTTTGTGCAGGTTGCTCTTCAATCAAAACATCATACAAAGGATCAACACGCATTCGTTTATTAAAAATCATTTTTAAATCAGATGCCGGAGCGACATTCTGAGCATCCAAACCCGGCACAACCTGACGTAAATATGGAGCGGTTGCATCAATTTGATTGGTAACCACAAAATCCCAGAAAAAATTATCTGGTTTTCTCTGATCGGTAAAAATTGCCCCCACAGTTGGAGCAGAATCTACTTTATTATTTTTATTGCCATCTAGGGCGTTGCCAGATACATCCATGGCACCGGAAAAAGGAATTGATTCAAAAGAACTAACACTAAACGTTTTAGCTGCTTTTACTAACAAAGAATATGTGTCTTCAGTACACCCCGCAGCAGCATTATCGCACACTGGTAAACAAAATATTTTACCACCGCATGAATTGGTGCCACATTCTTGGCTGGGTGTAAATTCAAGAGTTCGATAACCATTTGTAAGAGAAAAATCACCCAATGGTACCGTACTTTTACCTGCTTTTAAAAATATATTACCACCTTCTAACGCATACACATTACCATCAACATGAAATGAACCCTGCACACCAGTTGGATCCATTGGTTCACTGAAATCAATTTGAATTACAGAATTTCGAGCTTCTTTAGTCCCATCTTCAGGAAACACATTTTTGACATAAGGCGGAGCTACATCAAGCTCTGTACTACATGTAAAACTCCATTCGTAGTAATCATTACCAAAACTTTTTACCTTAAAAATAGAAGGATTATTATTT
The DNA here is from genome assembly GCA_964444705.1 of uncultured Gammaproteobacteria bacterium. GTDB lineage: Bacteria > Patescibacteriota > Patescibacteriia > Magasanikbacterales > GWA2-37-8 > CAYUHX01. Next base: position 62,660 of record CAYUHX010000004.1, read on the forward strand.
GCCTGATCATCAAGCAAAACAGCTTTTCCAATTCTCACTTTATAAGGAACATTACTTGCATTACTTCCCAAATAATCAAAAGGTCTCAGTACCACCGTATACAATTTACCATTTTGGTATTGTGCAACTACACTTGCGCCGGTGATTTTTTCACCAGTGTCAGCGCGCTTGATCGAGATATGGTCATCATCCAAAGTGAGAGAATCACAATCTTTTTTCCAATCCATTTTTTCACCAACATTTACACAATCACCAAAAATTGCATTACCATTTGCATCTTGACTTTGGTTGTTATTCACAATAAAGCTGTCTGGTTTGATAGCTTTTCTAAACGTAATGATAATTTTAGAGTTGCGGGGCACACCCACCTGATCACGAGTAGGATAATGGTCCTTTATAATTCCACCTAGTGCTCCACTACCTTGAAAATTTTGCGCCTCAAGACCAGAACCACCACCTTCACTAACAGTATTTACCCCGTTACTTAGTTTAAAAATAAAAGAAGCAATGGCATACGCTGAAAAAATTATAATAACTCCAATAGTGCCATTTACTAAAATTTTCTTAGCCTTAGATATCTGTTCTTCATTACCCTGTGAAGTCACCCACAAGAAACCGGCATACACAATCATGCCAACGACAATAATTCCCAAGACACCCAAAGCACCTTTGATAACACCTCCTGCAATTGAAGGTAAATCCCTCCCCGACAGACCCGAAGAAGCTTGAAGCGGATTTAAACCAGCATTCACTGTGTTCGCCGCCGAATTTCCAGAGCCTGTCGAGGTGATTATCTGAGCATGAGCTGAAGAAAATGTAACTGAAAAACAAAAAACAATCACCAAAATTCGCTCTACGAGGGTGATCGTTTTTGTTTTTTTTGCACTAATTTTCTTGATCCATTGAAGCATGGAACAATGGAGTTTAAGTACCTAAAAGATCCTCAATTAGAATTTTTTAGTGTTCTCTTCTGGAAGACGTCCGGTTTTTTTAAGATATTCGATCTTACCCGCAACACCTAATTTATGCAATGCGCTTTTCCGGCGCATATTTTTACTTTTAAGCGGAGCGTAATATTGAATCTTTTTTGCTTGCAATACCTTACCTGACTTTTTCCATTGATCTTTTGCGCGACGCATGAACATTTCAAAAGACTCGCCTTTTTTTCGTTTAGTTATTTCTGGCACAATTCACCTCCATTTCTAAAATTAATAAATAAACTACTTACCAGTATACCGATATTTTACTTTGTCGTCAAATTCAATTTCTTAAGCAAAGTAGCTTCAATCTTTTTCTGATCTATCACCTCTTGTACGCCTGATTCCATATCACGAATAATGACGGTTTTGTCTTGCACTTCTTTTTGACCTAAAATAAGAACATATGTGGCCGAAAGACTGTTAGCGAGCTCGAGCTGACTTTTAAGAGACCCTCTGAAAAAGTTATACGCAATTTTAATACCACTATGACGAAGCTCGTTAATCATGTGCAATGCACGACGTTTTGCCCCTTCCCCAAGTTGGGCAAAAAAGATAGTCGCCTTTTCCTCAGCAAGCGGGGTGTGAGTACGGGCCTCATGCTCTTTAAGTGCCAATACTGCTCGCTCTAACCCTAAACCAAACCCAGCTGCTGGTGTAGGTCTTCCACCAAGTTCTTCAACGAGTAAATCATACCTACCACCTCCACCAAGCGCTGATTGAGCAGCAGGTTCTTTTTCTCCTTCTTCCTCTTCCACAACCGGGTAAATCTCAAAAATAGTATGGGAATAATAATCCAAACCTCGTACCAAGAAAGGAGACAGACTATAGGGCACACCGATTTCATCCAAAAATTCAAGCACTTTCGTAAAATAAGCTCTTGAATCAGGAGATAGCCAGTCAATGATTTGAGGAGCTTCTTCCTTGATTGGTTGACACTGAGCCTCTTTACAATCAAGCAAGCGTAATGGATTTTTACTCATCCGTTCACGACATGTTTCACAAATATAACTTCGTTTGCTGCGATAATAATTAAGCAATTCTGCTTTATACCGGACTCGCTCTTCGGCCGTACCAAGACTATTAATACGTACTTCAACCGGAAGACCTAAGTCTTTATAAAAATTATACGCAATCAAAATAAGCTCCGCGTCAGCTGCCGGATCTTTAAGGCCAAACGATTCAAAACCAACCTGGCGATGTTCACGATAGCGACCAGCTTGCGGACGCTCATGTCGAAACATTGAAGCTACATACCACACTTTCACTGGCTGCGGATCATTCCACATTCCGTTTCCAATATAGGCTCGAGCTACTGACGCAGTGCCTTCGGGGCGAAGTGCCACTTTACTGCCATCACGATCTTCAAATGCGTACATTTCTTTTTCCACCACGTCAGTTCCTTTACCAACTGAACGTACAAAAAGCCCAGCTTCTTCGAGCAAAGGAGTTTCAATTCGTTTAAACTGAAAATAACTAGCTAAATCTTCGGCTTTATGATAAAGCGCTTTCCAATATTTTTCTTCTCGAGGAAGAATATCGTGCATGCCACGAAGTACGCTGATAACTTTTTTACCTTTCTCCCCTGGTTTGGTGGTAACGGGCTCATTTTTTTCTTCACGCATTTCCTCCGATAAATCCTTGGTTGGTTTTTTTTCTTTTCTTACAAATTTCATACAAATTTGAAATACAGACAACTAAAAATTAAATGACGGTGTTTTAATATGTTCAAATTGAGAAAGAGGCCAACCACGAAGTAATACTCTACCCACAATTTCCTCTTTTTGAATGGGGCCAAAACGACGAGAGTCATAACTGTTTGGACGATTATCCCCCATCACAAAATACTCATCACTTCCAAGGGTGGTGCTTTTTTCACCCGTGGTAACAACTTCTTTTGGAATATATACTTCTTTTAAAACCACCCCCTCGGGGTGTGCTTTATTATAGACAGTAATAATGCCATCAGAAATTTTTACCCTCTCTCCGGGTAAACCAATAATTCGCTTCAAAAAATATTCGTTACGATTGCCAGGATATTCAAACACGATTACATCACCACGCTCTGGATCGCCCAGGCGATATGACAGCCGATCTATCACCAGATAATTTCCATCTTCAAATGTTCTAGACATCGACTCGCCTTTCACATAAAAAGGCTTAAACAAAAAATGCCGCACAAGTACAATCGTGATAGTGGCAGTGATGACGATCTTGAATAATTCTAAAAAAACAATCCCCACTGCGGAAGCTCGGGAAGAAGGTGGGGCAAGTGGAGGCAAAGAAAGCGGATTAGAATTTTCATCCATAAAAAATGTAAGTGATGACTAGTATACTTTATAATTTTCTTTTTGACAATAGAAACAGGTTCGTCTTCTACAAACAAAAAATAAAAAAACAACCTATTAAAAGTTGTTTTTTTGAATATTTTTTATTTTTCTCGCTGTGGGCGATTGAGGAATCGAACCTCAGACCTCGTCATTATCAGTGACGCGCTCT
>CAYUHX010000005.1:0-61770 GCA_964444705.1 uncultured Gammaproteobacteria bacterium
GCTTTGCGGGCTGGATATAAGCCAAAAATTAAACCAATAAATGCCGAAAAACCAACCGCAAGCACAATTGATTGCCAAGATATTGAATACACCCATTTAAAGCCAGCTGCTGTGGCGCCCCAATAAATAAGAAAGGCAAACAATGCTCCTGCGACGACACCCACTACTCCCCCGCCAAGAGTTATCATTAACGCCTCACTCAAGAATTGCCACAAAATATCTCGATACCTTGCCCCCAACGCTTTTCTTAAACCAATTTCAAAAGTGCGCTCAGCTACTGATACATACATGATATTCATAATACCCACGCCGCCCACCACAAGCGAAATACACACCAAGGCAACCAGTAAAAAAGTGAGTCCGCTTGCGACGCTTGCGATGGTTGATTGAGCTTCGGCCATGGTGTGGACACTAAAATCATCAGATTTTGCATCACTAATACCATGGTTGATACGCAAAACTTCTTCAAGATCTTGTTTAGTTTGATCAGCGCGTTTTTCATCTTTAAGTCTCGCAACGATGGAACTCATGTAATCAATGCCTAACAATTTTTTTTGCATGGTTTTTGTGGGCAAGACAATAAGATTATCCATATCGAAAAAAAAGGCCGCGCCTCTTTTTTCAATGGTACCAGTAACACGAAATGGTTTACCTTTGATATAAATAGTTTTGCCGACAGGATTTTCATCACCAAATAATTTTTCTTCAACCGTGGTGCCAAGCACTGCCACCTGAGCCAAACTTTCTTCTTCATCTTTACTAAAAAAACGTCCATTTTTCATGGTGAAACGTTCAACTTCCGGCATGCTCGCGCCATGACCCATTAAAAGAACTTTTTTTATTTGATCTTGATAACTCACAATTTCTTGCCCAGTCACCATGCCATATCCAGTTAACACGTTCGCATTTTTTAAAACCGAATTTAGATCAGTGTCTTTAAGAGTGGTGATTAAAATACCCGTGCTGCCTGGACCATTGCCGCTATCTTTTTTTCCATTTGGAACTTTTACTTCAATACTTATCATGTCTGATTGATAAATTTCGAGCTGCCCCATCACCAGGCGTTCAATTCCGCGGCCCGCTGCCATAATGACAATCACCGCTGTAATGCCAATACTAATAGCAAGCATGGTTAAAAGTGTCCGTGTTTTTTGATGCCGAAGTGAGTGAAAAGCTAGTCGAACCGGGGTAAATCGCATACATCAAGAAAGTAAAGTTAAATCATTGGTCTATTCATATCGAAGTGCTTCCATTGGATCAAGCCTACTGGCGCGACGAGCGGGCACCACCCCAAAAATAAAGCCAATGCCAATCGAAACTCCACACCCAAGAATAATTGACATGGGGGAAATAACTAAATCCCAGGAGTATCCTTTGCTCTGAGCAACTTCTGCAACAAGCACAGAAATGAGTGAGCCTAAAATAATACCAATCAGACCGCCTGCAAAAGTGATGACAATGGTTTCGATCAAAAATTGACTGACGATCTGACTGCTTTTGGCACCAACCGCCTTGCGGAGGCCAATTTCTTTCGTACGTTCTTGTACTGCGGCGAGCATGATGTTCATGATTCCAATACCACCAACTAAAAGTGAAATAGCAGAAATGGCTGCCAAAAAAAATCGTAATGCATTGGTGATGGTGCTAAGTGTATCAAGACCTTGGTTGGTAGACCGCACACTAAAATCGTCATTATCCGGGTTGTCGATATTATGACGGATGCGTAACGTTTGACGAATTGCTTCCATGCTACTATCTACTTGTTCGGCGCGTGCAATTTTTGCTCGAATAAAACTCACATGACGAATGCCTAGAAGTGATTTCTGTACGCTTGTCACCGGTACAAACACTTGGTTATCCTGATTTTGAAAACCACTTGAGCCGCGTTCTTTCATGACACCGATAATTTCAAAAACAGCTCGTTTAATTTTAATTTTTTCACCCAAAGGATTAAGATCGCCAAACAAATCTTTAGCCACACTACTTCCAAGCACCACCACGCGCGCATTGCCATTTTCTTCTTCTTGATTAAAAAAACGGCCTTTCTCAACACGTGCATCTTCTACTTCTAAATAACTTGCAGAAGTACCAAGAATGGTTGTGTCTGTTTTGTTTTCATTCCATGTGATGGTGTCGGCACCACGCACGTATGATGCAACAGCTTTGATACTTGGAATGCTCGCAAGTAGAGCTTTACCGTCTTCGGCAGTGAGAGTTGTTATTACAATACCATAAGCTGCAGCAGGAGGTCCTTTATCATCAGATTTACCCGGAAGAATTCCTACCAAATTTGCACCCAAACTTTTTACTTGATTAAGGATCAAACTTTGCGCTCCGGCGCCAACTGAAAGGATAATAATCATTGACATTACACCAATGACAATGCCAAGCATGGTTAAAAAAGAACGCACTTTATTGCGGCGAATGAGAGCAAGTGCATTCAAAATATTTCGAAAAAAATTCATTGAAAGAAATTATTTGAGCAGATCTTCTTTATCGGCGGCAATTTGTCTACGCTCCACTATTTCATCTTTCAAAATTTCACCGTCTTTAATCTGAAGAATACGTTTGGCGTGTTCAGCGGTGGCACGTTCGTGAGTAACAAGAATAATAGTGTGGCCACTATCATTGAGCGACTGTAAAATTTTCATTACCTGCAAGCCAGATTTAGAATCCAAATTGCCGGTTGGCTCATCTGCAAAAATCACTTCGGGATTATTGATGAGCGCTCGAGCAATAGCAACACGTTGCTTTTCACCGCCCGAAAGCTGATTGGGTGAATGGCCTAAACGATGCGACAGTCCCACCGATTCAAGCATTTTTTTTCCGCGTTCTGTCTGCTCACTCGGAACAACCTTGCTGTATAAAAGCGGTAACGTCACATTTTCAAGAGCAGTGGCACGGGGCAACAGGTTAAAAGCCTGAAAAACAAAGCCTACTTTTTCCCCGCGCATTTCCGCTAATCGATCGTCTGAAATGACACTGACATCTTCGCCGTTAAATAAATAACGACCACGAGTTAAGGTGTCAAGAAAACCAAGAATATGCATTAACGTCGACTTGCCCGAACCACTCGGACCCATGATGGCCACAAATTCTCCTTTTTGAATTTTAAAATTAAGTCCACGCAAAACCAACGTCGATACATCTCCATTGGTATATTCTTTTATGAGTTCTGCTACTTCAATAAGTGGAGTCGCGACACTCATAAAAATTATTTTTTACTGACAATAATTTCTTGTCCCTCAGCAACACCTTCAAGCACCTCAACATTGCCTTCGTTTGCCTTGAGCCCAAGCTTCACAACCACTTCTTTTTCTTGACTGTTTTCGAGGACACGTACTTTCTTTTCGTCTCCATCAGTCCGTACGGTGCGCAAAGGGATATAGAGCACATTTTTTCGTGCGTTAGTGGTAATACTAATGTTCGCAGTCATGCCAGGTTTAATTGGTTTATCAGAATCATCAAGACTCAAACGTACTTTATAATAGACCACATCTTGAATTAAGGTTGATGCAGGATCAACAGTTAAAATCTTACCAGAAAGTTTTACATCACTGCCTAATGCATCAACAGTAATAACGGCTTGATCTCCCACTTTTAACTTAGACACATCTGTCTCAGACACATCAACTTTTACTTCATAGTGTGGAGAAAGCAAATTCATCGTCGCCTCATTTGAGGAAATAAATTCTCCTCTTTTTTTATTTACTTTGGTTACGACACCATCTATCGGCGCGACAATAATTGCTTTATTTCGATTCGCAATCGCCTGCGAAAGAATTGCCCGGAGCGGAGCAAGATCAACTTCACGTGGAGTTGTGATCTTGCCTTGATAGTTGGCAAGTGCCTGCTCATAAGCCGCTTCTTTAAGCGTCACAGCTGTTTGAGCATTTGCTTGTGCTTGGGCCAAATCCCGCACCGCCTTATCATAGGCAATAGAATATGAAATTAAGCTATTTTTGGCATTTGCAATGGCTTGGCTTTGATTAACCACAGCTGTATATTGCAAGGAAATACTCGAACGAGTAGCTTCAATGGTAGATTTTTTGGCATCAAGCGTCGCCTGTGGTAATGCCGTCACTGGCGCAGTTGCTCTCAACACTTCAGAAACACTAAGCAAAAGAGTACTCATACTAGAAAGAGCCTGCTCTGCATTCGTAATTCCTGAATCTATTTTTGACTGATCACTTGAGGTAGAAAGCGAGGCAATTTGTTGTCGAGCGGCATCACACGCCAATTTTGTGTTTTTAAAATACGCCACTGCTATGTTTAATTTACTGGTATCAAGGGCCGCTAAATGCTGACGAAAACCTTCGTTGGCCGAGGTATTATCAACACCCAAAATGTTATCAGCTTGTGTCAGCGCATCATCAAGTTTACCAAGGGTTGACTGTAAAATAGTCGCTGCGCTCTCATACGCTTGATGGACAATCTGACTGTCATTTCCTCCTTCTGCTAATTTTAAATTGTTTTTTGCGGTTGCTACAGCAGATTCAGCGCTTGCAACAGTATTTTGAGAGTCAATTTTGCTTTGATCTAAATTTGCCTTTGCCGCCGCCACTGCCGCCGCGTAATAAGTGCGGTCTTCACGCGTTGCTCCAGCAAGACGTTGATTTAAGTTCGCCTCTGCCTGAGCAATCGACGCATTCAGCTCTGATAAGCGCAGGGTGGCTAACACAGTGCCAGATTTAACCGAATCTCCCTCTTTTACATTCACTGAATCAATAATACCAGGAAGTTCAAACCGAAGAGACAGATCATCAACTGCTTCAATTTTACCGGTTGGTTCAACAGTTTGAGTTAAATCACCACGGACTACTTTGACTGTTTCATAGCTCGGCGGTGTATGGGCTTTTTTATATTGACTATATCCCACCCCACCGACAAGCACCACCACTCCAAGCAAAATATAGAATTTTTTTGTTTTAAAAAAAGACATAAGGTGAATTTTTAGTTTTGAGTTTTTAAATTATTTAAATTGAAACAAAAATACATTATATATGTATCATTTTAAAAGGATTTTGTCAATATTTAGCAAAATTTAGGCACTACAACCATTGCTATGTGTGCAGTTTTTCCCAATCAGCAACCGATGCCAAAAAACCGTCTTTTATCTTCATAAAATAGTCCCTAGCAGCTTCGTGTTCATTGGGAATTAAACCATCTAAAATAGCTTCCTCAATTGCTTTCTTAATTTTACCAACGGTTGGTCCTGGTTTTAATCCACACAATTCCATTATTTCTTCTCCTCGAACAGGTGACTGAAAAGCCCTCAATTTATCTTTATCAATCACCTCAGCCACTCTTTTTTCAAGCCAATCATAATTAGCAAGACGTTTTTCTTTTTTAAAAGGGTTACCAGTAGTTATGTCTGAACGACCTAAAATGAGCAAATCATTTATTTCATCTCCCATTGTAACGATCAACCTTCGCACTGCTGAATCGGTAATGCCTTTATCCATGAGACTAATAGGTTGCATGTGCCAACGAATGAGCTTGGCCAGATAATCAGTGTGCTCTTTGGAAAATTTTAATCGTCGACCCAAAGCGTACATCATTTTTTTCCCCACATGCTCATGTGCATGAAATGTCCAACCGATACGTGGCACAAATTGTTTGGTTGCCGGCTTGCCAATATCATGAAAAAGACCAGCTAAACGCAACCACACATTCGAAGAACATTCAGCGATATTATCAACTACCTTAAATGTATGAAGTAGGTTGTTTTTATGAGAGTGACCATAGACATCCTCTACGCCATCAAGCGCAACAATTTCTGGCAAAATAAGATCAAGTAACTTGGTTTGAAATAATAAAGTAAGAGCTACAGAAGGTGTTGTACACGCACACATTTTAATAAGTTCTTCCTGCACGCGTTCGGCAGAAATAATTTTGATACGTTCTCGATTACGATAGATTGCTTCAAGCGTTGCTGGTTCAATCGAAAAATGCAACTGAGCCGCAAAACGAATAGCTCGCAGCATACGAAGCGGATCGTCAGTAAATGTAACATCGGGATCAAGGGGTGTTCGCAGTGTTCCTTCTACAATATCTTCTTTTCCTTTAAAGTAATCTACCAACGCTTTTGTTACTTTTTCAATAGCAACCTCGCCTTTATCGGCCCAGACACTCGTCGGCACTGCCATCGCATTAATGGTAAAATCGCGACGCGCCAAATCTTGTTTTAAATCAGTGAGCGTTACTTGAGGCTTACGGGAATTTTGTGTATACACCTCAGTTCGAGCACCTGCAAATTCGAGAATTATCTGAGCTTCTCCCTCACCTATCACATAACGAGCCGTATCAAAATCAGGAAATTCCACTAAACTCCCAAGCTCTTGCAGCGAAGAATCTACTATTTTTGCAAAAGACAAACCACTTCCTTCTACGACAAAATCTATGTCTTTTTTTTGCGCACGTTGCATCAAAAAATCACGCACAAAACCACCAACGACATACACCGAGGTTTTATTTTTTTTGGCAACAATATTTATTTTTTTGATAAGATCTACCGCATTCATGCAATCTTTGCTAGAGGCAAACTAAATTTTCCGACGACTCCCCATTCTTTTGTCTGCTACCTCTTGACTCACAAGCCCCTCGGCAAGGAGTTGTTTGATTGAATTCTCCATCGTAATCATACCGTCTTTACTACCAGTTTGAATGACTGACTTAATTTGAGGAATATTGTTTTCACGAATGAGGCTGCCAACGGCTGGAGTGTTAATTAATACTTCTCGTGCTGGTACTCGACCACCATTAATGGTTGGCAAAAGCTGTTGAGAAACTACGGTGCGCAGTACAGAAGAAAGCTGTATGAGAATTTGTTTTTGCTTTGAACCTTCAAACACATCAACCATACGTTCTATAGCCTCAGCTGCGCTGCCGGTATGCAATGTGGAAATTACCAAGTGTCCAGTTTCGGCGGCGGTAATGGCCATAGCAATAGTTTCTGGATCACGCATTTCACCTACCATGATTACATTTGGATCTTGACGGAGCACATACTTAAGCGCGTTCGCAAAAGAAAGCGTATCTGTGCCAACTTCGCGCTGTTCAATTAAACATTTTTGGCGTTTAAACTTAAATTCAATCGGATCTTCAACTGTAATAATATGTGCACAACGATTTTTATTAATTTCCTCAACCAGCGAAGCAATCGTTGTTGATTTTCCATATCCAGTAGCACCCGTCACAAGCACCAATCCATCAATCAATTTGGGAATTTCATACAACGCAGGCTCAAAACGAAGTTGCTCAGGTGAAGGTATGTTTAACGGGATCAATCGCGCGGCAAGTCCAATGCGTTCATCTTGTTGATGTAAATTAACACGAAAACGAGTTCCTTCAACTTCATAACCAAAATCAAGTTCTTTTATCTCGTGATATGTTTGTTCTTGGGCCCGAGAAAGAATATTAAAAACAGCGGCCTGAAGTTCATCGTTAAGAAACGGTTTGGAATCAATTTCTTTAAGCAAACCATGCACCCGCATTAAAGGTGGTTCTCCTCCCACAAGATGAATATCTGAAGCGGTTTCATTGATAGCGGCTCGAAAAAACGGTTCAAGATTAAGCATACGCAAAACAAGCTAAACTAAGAATTTAATTCTAACACATGCCGCTGTGCTTGAAAAGCAAAAAATCATGTGCTATTCTTATCTTCAGTTTTCCATACTTATTCGGGTTATACTACGGTATAGGCCCTCAACACACGGAATAAACAGAATAAATTCTCTTTATTCTCTCACTCAAACGGGCTATAGCGAAGTTGGCTATCGCGCATGCATGGGGTGCATGAGGTCGTGGGTTCAAGTCCCACTAGCCCGACACATATGAAACTACTTAACTTTAAAGATTTCCTTAGTTTCACACGACACATGAACTTGGATTGCGTCATCTGAAAAATTATTCCTCACTTATTCGGGCTATATTTCATATAGTCCATTCTCATTCGGAATAAACAGAATAAATTCTCTTTATTCTCTCACTCAAACGGGCTATAGCGAAGTTGGCTATCGCGCATCGTTCGGGACGATGAGGTCGTGGGTTCAAGTCCCACTAGCCCGACAAACTAAAAGACCATTTATGGAATGGTCTTTTTTATTATCTATTTATTGAACCGATAAATTATTAAAACACCAATAAAAATGAGTGCACCACCCACAAGGACACTGGGAGTAACTTCGTTTTTTTTATAAAGAAGATATGAAAAAAGAGCAATAAAAATTGGATAAGAAATTTCAATCAAACCAGACAAAGTTGCATTTTTTGCGCTGATAGAAAAACCAATGCAAAGTGCAGCTAACATTGCCACTGTTGTTTCAGCGGCCATAAGCGAAAGAAGACTTTTCGAAGCATACAAAGTATTCAAATCTTTTTTTAAAAAACCTCCCACTGCAGCCAAAAGCAAAAAAACCAAACAGGTGACAAGATTGCTAATTGTAAGCGAAGTGAGTACAGAAATTTTTTTATACACTTGTTCACTAAGCACGTACGTTAACCCCCAAAAAAAAGAGGCACTTAATGCAAAAAAAATCCACATAAATTAAAAAATTGAGAAATTATTCTATTTAATATTTATTTTTCGTATTGTTTTTTCGTTGCTCAATGTAAATGCAAAAAATGTGCTTAAATTTGGGTTTTTTGACAATATATCCTAATTTTGGGTTGGTAATTTTTATAACATTTTGCAAAAATTAAATAATTTTTCGCAATAATTTTTTCTTAAAACGATGTTCATTTATTCTATTTCCCAAAACCACCGTTATGCCTGCCACTATAGATTCGGTAGAGCCAATAGCAGCCAAAACCCAACCATTATGCATTACTCCCGTAACCGCACCAAGAATACCCATAAAAGGCGCCATTCCAGCCCCGACAAGAAGTCCGAGCCGGGCTGGATTGGTAAAATCCTGACGCAGAGCAACACGAAGCAAAGAATCCTTGCTTCGTGGTTTGAATTTTCCCATTTGAAACAACTTAATAATATTTTTATGATACATAAATAATGACTGTATCGCAGTAGTGAGAGATAACGCTACTGCAGAAAGACCAAATATCACTCCAGCAAAAATCAGATTTCCATTTATGAGAAAATGCTCAACTGAAAGTGCTCCGTATGTGGCCAACGCAAAGACTGGCACCAAAATATATGAACGTTTCGCAAGTTCTTTCCACGCAAAACCCGAACCACGTAACGCCATTAATTCCGCAGTTTCTCCTAAAAGATCATCAGCTGAAGCGGCAAACAATTTTCCAATTCCTGACGCATATTTTTCTAAAATATGTGCAACCGGACCAACAAAAAGCAAAGCTTTTACAATAGTTTGGGCTATTTCAGTGCGTTCGCTGGCGTTGTCAGCAATAACTCGAAAAACGGTATAATCAATTGACAAAGGATAAATAATTTCAGATAGTTCGGTCATTAGATTTTGTTCCTCTTCAGAAATACCTATATTTTCTTCATCAATGAGTACAAGACGCTTAAAACGCAGACGATCACGGACAATAACTTCAACTGCCGCGTCAAGATTACATCCATGCAACGCTGCACGATCTACATCTTCGGCAGTAAAAATCGGTTTTTTATGATCACGCAACAAATCGGGCAACCACGTGACAATAAAATTTTCTTGACTGTACTGACTGATGGCATGAATAGCATTCAATACATTTTCAGGTGTTTTTAAAATACTCCGTACACCAATAGCTTTTCCTTGATTCAAAATCTTTTTTATTTTTTCTTTGTATGCTGGTTTGGTATTAAAAATATATCGAACTTCAATTGGTAGATAACGCTCCCAATCACATTCTTCGGCCAACGAAATAACATCTAAACGATATGAACCAATCGGGGAATTTTTGGGTGGCACATGACGAAAATTGAAAACCATACGTTAAACTTCTATTAATGTGTTATCACCTACAATTAAACGTTGAAATCCATTTTCTGCATGTGGTGTAATCACCGTATCTTTGCCAATAATACTTTCTTGAATATTGCTGTAAGAGTCAATTTTGCAATTACTAAAGACAAGAGAATTTCGAATAGTTACATTCGTGAGCTTTGAACCATTGCCAATGGTGGTATAGGGGTTAATAGTACAATTTTCAAGCTCACAATTATCACCAATAATTACCGGGCCTTTAATATGAACTGTGCCATTTAGCGTTGTTCCACTCCCGATTCCAATTTTTTTTGCGTGGCCTATTTTTTTTATGAGCTCAGAATTTTTTATAACAAACTCACTCTCCGGCATTTCTTCCATAAGAAGTTGATTAGCCGCAATAAGATCATTTGGTTTGCCTGTATCTTTCCACCAACCAGTGATTTCTTGAAAACCTACATGATAACCATTTTTTAAAAAATAGGAATGAATACTTGAAATTTCATACTCACCACGTGCAGAGGGTTGAATGTGGTCAAACGCAGTAAAAAAATTATTCTTATACAAATAAATACCCGTCACCGCAAAATTACTGGGCGGATTCGTTGGTTTTTCTATAATATCGACGAGTGTTCCTTCTGGATTAAACTGCGGTACACCAAAACGTTCTGGATCTGAAACTTTTGAAAGAGCCAACATACAATCAAGATTTTCTTTCTCAAAACGTTCAAACAATGGCTTCAGACTACCTAAAATAATATTATCAGACAAATAAAACATAAACGGCTCAGTGCCCACAAATTTTTCTGCACATTTTACCACATGCGCAATACCTTGCGGACCGCCCTCTTGCTCAAAAAAAGTAACCCGTATTCCCCATCGCGACCCATCACCCACTTCTTTCTGCAATTGGGTTTCACCAGGATTAGTGTTAATAAAAACGTCTGTAACACCTGCTTCAACCACTTTTTCAATCGCATGAAAAATCATTGGTTTATTAGCCAAAGGAATGAGGTGTTTATTAAGTGTGGTGGTAATGGGTCGAAGTCGAGTAGCACGACCTCCGCCGGTTAAAATTGCTTTTTTAATCATACATCTTGAATTACAAAAATGAGGAAACTGTTTGTAACCCTACCAAAAAATTATGTTTTTTACAATAAAACCATACACGGACATAAAAGGATTAGCCACATAACGCAGGAGTGGACTGTTGAGGGTCTTTTTTTCTCCAAACGAAACTTCCGAAACCGTAGAACGCAGCAAATCACGATCAGAAAGAATTCTCATTTTTTGAATATGATGCCGAGCTCTAAGCCAACACTTCCAATGATCTGGCTCTGCCCAATATTTCCAAACAGAAATTTTTTCTTTCCACCAACCATTTCGCCAAAAAAAATAACTGATTCCGAATTCCATAAGTATGAGCGCTGGCAATAAAAGTATGAGTGTTGGCCATTTGTAATAAAGCAAGAGAAGGGCGTAACGATTTCGTTCAATATAATAAAATTTGCTTGGACTACGACTAAACACATATTTGTGAAAAAAGAACGCATCACGGATTAGCACCACTCGAAAACCAACCATTTTTAAACGCAATGAATATTCAACATCTTCATGGTAAGCAAACAAATCTTCATTAAGAAGACCGTATTTTTTAAGTAAATCAACTCTGAGTAAAAGCGCCGCACCGCTGGCATAGCCTATATCCGACAAAGGTTTCAAGGATTTTGAAACAAATTTTTCTCCAAAATTAGGAATATACCCAAAACCCAAAAAATGATAGCTATTTCCTGTTGAATTAATACATTCTGTTTCGGGATGAAGAAGAACAGTTGTTTGTGCACACCCAATTGTTGAATCATTTTGGACCGCACTTACCATTTTTTCCAAGGCGTCTCCTGCTAAAAATCCATCTTGATTATGTAAAAACGCATAGTGGGCGCCCTCATCAATGGCCCAACGCAATCCCACATTATTACCGCCGCAAAAACCGGTATTTTCTTGCTGGGGCAAATACACGATTCGTGGCAACTCTTTTTCTGAAAATGGTAAAATATTTTTTTCAATATAGGCAGTAGAAAGACCATGTATCGGGTGTGGATTATCAACAATAACAAGCACTACTTTCTCGCGTGGATATGAAAGTTTTTTTAGACTTGCCACCACATCATCCCAATAAGATTGAGAATGATATGATAAATAAATAAGGGCAACTTTAGGAAAATGGTCCATAGTATTTATACGTAGTACGCCATTTCCACATAAACTTAAACCAACTAAAAAGATGAATGCGAGCTAATTTATTCTTATAAAGCGCTTTAAATAATCCTGGAATTTTTGCTGATTCTCGTGTGTAGCGATGTTTGATGACGATATCGTGAACGTAATACACCGGCCAACCCTTTTCCCACATAGCTCGACACCAATCACAATCTTCAAGATACATAAAATATCTGCCGTCAAACCAACCCAAATCTTTCACCACTTCATGCCGAACAATCATGGCCGCTCCAAGTACCCAATCAACCGGACGTGTTTCGTGATGATTAAAATCAGCCATGTGGAGTCGGTCAGTGTATTGTTTTACCCAGGTATATTTTTTATCCCAATTTAAATGTTTAAATGGCTTAATAAGAATGGAACGTAAATCAAAACGAAAACATGACTGCTGTACATTACCTTCCATGTCGATCAGCTTGGGCCCAATACAACCAATTTTTGGATGCGAGTCCATGAATGCAATAAGTCGATCAATCGTATGTGAATTTTCCAGCAACAATGTGTCACGATTAAGTGCAAAATAATAGCGTGCTGGAGTTGCTTCAAAACCAAGTACGTTTCCACGTCCAAAACCAATATTCTCGCCAGAATCAATATATGAAACTTGGCGAAAACGTTTTTTCAAGTCTTCTTTGATACCATCTTTATTTTGCGAGTTATCAACAACAGTAATTTGAATTGCAAATTTTGAATCACGAATATCTTTAATTACCGAATCTACAGCATTCAAAATGTCATCCTTACACCAGTAATTAAGAAATACAACGGTCAGGTCTTTCATATTAGTATTGAGAACAATGTGTCCACCACGCACGCAAATCAGTGTAAGACGTTTTTCTTTTTGATTTATTTAAAAATCGGGCATTCCAGATATCTTTGCGGTGTAGCCATAATTCTTTAAAACTTTTAAGCACTGCCCGATCAAAAATAAGACAGAATACCAGCTTCTTTAATTCATACCATATAATCCAAGGAAAGTCGCATATAAAGTTACGGCCATACTCATTTTGAAACAACAATCGAAGATGATTACGATAGCTCAAAAATTTAATTCGTGCCGATTGTGATTGCTTATTAATTATAGTTGCCAAATTAGATGATGCATGCACACCAGAGGTGGTACGATCGTGATATGCGACAGCTGAAGAACAGACAAAAGCTTTAAAACCACCTTGACGAAGGCGAAATGCAAGATCAACATCTTCTTTGTATGATTCGAAAGAAGAATCAAACAATTCACCTTCTTCAAGTGCAACCGCTTCTACAGCCGATCGACAGTATAAAGGCAGTGCGCCTGAAACTCCAAACACCTCAACGACGTCATTTGAAAACAATGTATTTTCTTTAGAAAAATTTTTCCAATCTTCTCCCCCACCCCATTCTATGACGCGCCTATTTCTAAACACTTTTAACCCCATAGAATCTATTTGATCAGAAAATGTCGTTGCTAGTGTTTCAAGATTAACTTCATCATGAAAAAAAAGTGTGGCATCAGATACGTTCCATTTCATAAGACGCGCAGTCACGGCGGCGGCTTTTTCGTGGTGACTGGCAAAAGAAAACATTTTTTCGATACACTCCGGATTAAGGTACATGTCTTGATTCAAGAGGAGGACAAAAGGTGCTTTGTGTTTCTTAAAAAGTTGGTTGTGCCCACCAGCGAATCCGATATTTTCTTGTGCTACTTCTATTTGGTTCGTAAAATTTCCATCAGCCAATTCTTGCTTGAGTAAAAGTACCGTCTCGTCAGTTGAACCATTATCCCAAATCATTAATTGCCAATTTTTCATCGTCTGTGCGCGCAAAGAACGACACAAAAATGGAATATATCGTGCGCCATTATAGGTCACTAATTGCACCACTAACTGAGGAATAGTTTGATTCATACTCTATCGTCGCGGGTAATGGCGTCTTTTAATAAAGATTTGTGTGAACATAATATTTTTTGCATGTGCCCATAAACCCAAATCAGAAAAAAACCAACTGGACTAAAAAACTGAATAATACGCCATTCGTAAAATGAACCCCATTTTTTAAAATAAAGTACCGCACTTGCAAAAAATTGTTTTTGACGAAACAGTTGATCTACTTGCTTAAAACTTTGTCCCACATAATCAACACATGAAACGAGCGGGTTGTACCACACTTCCCAGCCACGACTTCGGGCCTCCCGACAAATATCGACATCTTCAAAAAACAATCGATAACGTGGATCAAAAGCAAAGCCAGTTTCCTCAAGAAAAGAACGCCTCATAAGCATAAAAGAACCACGTACCGTATCCACAATTCGTTCTCCTACTAATTCCTCATCATGATAACCTCTACTAAAAAATTTTGGAAAAAGAACCGATAATTTAAACAAGATTCCTAAAACCGAAAAAAAAGTTGGAAAATAGGCTGGACGATGCGAATCTCGCATTTTTCCGTTAGAATTTAACAATCGACAACCAACAATTGCAAGCCGAGGTTTGGTCTCTGCCCAGGCGAGCAATGGCCGTAGAGTCACTTTTTCTAAAAGCATATCAGGATTAAGAAAAAGCAACCATTTTCCCCGAGCACAAGCCAAACCTTGATTGTTGGCTTTCGCAAAACCTTCATTATTTTCATTCGCAATAAAAACTATACCTGGTTGATTTTGAACTTCGTCTTTAATACGATCGGTAGATGCATTGTCAATCACAACGTGTTCATAGTTAAGACCTTCAACTGCATTCTTTACAGAAATCATTTGCGGTGTAATAAGCGCAGCCGAATTCCATGTGACTGTAATAACAGACAAATCAATCGGGAATACTTTTTCCATACGAGATTTTAATGGTTTTTCTTGAGTTCAGCGTATTTCACAAACGTGTCACGCACCGCTTCGTGGACCTCACGGAGAGAAATGTTATATCGTGCCAAATTTTCTGATTGCAAAATAGTATTGGATCTTTTTTTCTTGGCCAAACCACTTTCCACTAATTCAACTTCGCTAATCCATTCATTAAAATGAGATGGATCAACCAACTCTTTGTAAAGCGCTAAAATTTCTTGATGACGAATTGCTCCCGGATTTGTGACATGAAAAATTCCCTCGGCACGCTGTTCTAAAAGACCTCGAAAAGCTTTAATCATATCTTCAACTACCGTAATACTATTTATCACATCAACCACGCGTGGATAAGCTGCCAACTTATCAATTAAATTTCCGGGTGAAGGAATGTAATCAAGAGGCATTCGGATGCGCGCCACTCCCACACCAGAATATGTAGACAAACCTAGATCAGCAGCATACTTACTACGTGTATACACTGCCACAGGATTTGGAAATTCACTTTCTTTCCAACCCAAAGGATCTGGTGCATAGCCATAATAGACACACCCCGTGCCCATGTGCAGTAAATAGGTGTTTGTTTGACGACATGCATCTGCAATGAAAAGCGGCATGATCGTATTACCAAAGATTGTTTCAGTTTGGTGAGTTTCACACCAATCAACATTTGGTTTTCCCACCACACCCGCGGCATTAAGAATAGCATCAGGTTGGTGTTCTTTTATAATATCAAGAACATCATTTACCGAAGTGATCCTCCGATCAGATAACACCGAATCAGGCCAGGCTTTGTGACAACGTTGTCCCAAAAATCCTTTCCCAATAATACAAATTTTCATATCTACTAGGCTTAATTAAGAAATAGGGTCACCATACACCCTTTTATAGTAGGTTTTATATGCACCATTTTTGCATCGTTCCAACCAATCTTGATGAGACACATACCACGCCACCACGTCCTTCAAACCTTGATCTAATTTTATCAATGGTCGCCACCCAAGCTCATGCGTGGCTTTTGAAAAATCAATCGCGTATCTTCGATCGTGCCCAGGGCGATCTTTCACCCACTCAATCATTGATTCATCTTTACTGAGAAGCGCAAGAATTTTTTTAGTGAGAGTGAGATTGGTGACTTCGCAGTCTCCGCCCAAGCAATATGTCTCTCCTGTTTTACCCTGATGGATAATACGATCAATTCCTGCGCAATGATCATCAACATGAATCCAATCGCGCACTTGCTCACCATCGCCATATACTGGAACTTTTTTATTTTCGAGTAAATTAGAAATAAATAAAGGAATTATTTTTTCAGGAAACATGAACGGTCCATAATTATTAGAACAATTTGAAATTGTGACCGGAAGATTATACGTATGAAAATAAGCACGGACCAAATGATCAGAGCCAGCTTTAGAGGCAGAATACGGACTACGTGGATCGTAGGGAGTGTGTTCATTAAAAGGTAAATCAGTTGGAGACAACGCACCAAACACTTCATCGGTTGACACATGATGATAACGCAGACCAAACTCTTTACATACTTCAAGCAACGTATATGTACCGAGTACATTTGTTTTTACAAATATGCTTGGATCAAGGATGGAACGATCAACATGAGTTTCCGCAGCAAAGTTAATTACATGTGTGATTTCATTTTTTTTTATTACCTCTCGAATCTTTTTTTCATCTGTAATATCACCCTCTACAAAAGAGTACGTCTGTAAACGTTCAATATCTTGAAGATTTTCTAAGTTGCCGGCATAGGTTAATTTATCATAATTGACCACAGTGTATGCAGGATAACGATGAGAAATGTATCGAATAAAATTGGAACCAATAAACCCCGCTCCACCACACACAAGAAGTTTCATAAAAAATAATTTAAATTTAGACTGAACCAGGTGTTGCCTTGCTTACGCTCATTACCATCCCCATCGCACTTAGCATACTCATAAGAGCCGTACCGCCGTGGCTAATAAAAGGCAACGGCACACCGGTAAGCGGCAAAGCTCCAACCATCGCACCAATATTTAAAAAAGATTGCCACATAAACCACACCATAATGCCCGTTACCAAAATTTTCCCGCCTAATTCGGGAGCACGATCGGCAATTTTTAATCCTCTCCATCCAATGAGCAGTATAAGGAAAATGACCCCAGCTGAAACAAAAAAACCCATTTCTTCCGCAATGATAGCAAAGATTGAGTCTGCATTCACTTCGGGCAAATATTGATACTTTTGTCGAGATTGATTAAATCCCAATCCCCAAAAACCACCCGATCCGACCGCCAAAAAAGCCTGGTTAATTTGATATCCCACACCTTGCGGATCAAGCGCAGGATGCAAAAAAGTGGTAAGACGTTGCATGCGATATGGCGCCGCAATTACAAGTACAACAAAAGCAGTGACACACAGACTACCAAGTACCACTAAATAACGAGTGGGAACCTCGGCCACAAAGAGAATAAAAAAAATGGCCATCACTAAAATTGATAATGTTCCTACGTCATGCACCAAAAGCAACACTGGAGCAATGATGGCAAGCACCGGAAGCAAGCTTGATTGCCAATCATCCCAATGATATTTACGGTGCGAAAGCAAGGCGGCAAGCAAGGTAATAATAGCAATTTTCGAAATTTCCGAAGGCTGAAAACTAAAACCTTTGATATGAATCCAGTTGCGAGAACCATTAATCACTGCCCCAACGCCTGGAACAAAAACTGCAGCAAGAAGAATGATAGTTCCTATATACAAAGGCCAAGCCATTTTTAGAATTTTTCGATAATCTAAGCGTGAGAAAAAAATAAACAAAATAATCCCTGGTATAGCCCCAAAAAGAATTTGTTTTTTTATAAAAAAATAGGTGTCATGAAAATTACTATATGCGAGCGGACCGGTTGCGGAAATAAGAGCGATAAGTCCAAAGCCAAATAATCCTAAAAGGTATACTAAAAGCTGTTTGTCTCCTCCAGGAGTTGTTTTTTTCTCAAAAGCACGCATACTTAAACATTCAATCCCACCAAAAGATAGACAATCCAGGCGAGAAAAAGTTGAAAAAATAATATCGAACCTACTAAAATACGTGCCAGCGTGCGATCTTTGCTATAGACCAAAAGTGACAACACGGTATTTATGCACCAAACTCCCACACCCACCAAAGGCAATTGAAAAAGCTTCCACCAAGGTCCTTCTTGATCAATACCAAGAAGCACGGTGTAGTGTAGAAAAAAATTTTCTGTCGAAGGATGAATGGTGCGCAATAAATACAGCCACATTACACTCTGTATGACCAAAATTAATAAGAAAGAAAACAAGACAACTCTGTCTCGAAAATAAACTTTAATTAAAAAAAGATTCATATAATTTTCTAAAGACATTTTATCAAGTAATTGATCCCTTGACAAGAATAAATTCTTTCATTATACTTGGTCTATTAGATTATTTTGATCTCTTTTTTACTGTAAAATTAGCTATTTTGTATGTCACATAAGAAAGCAGCAGGTTCATCACGTAATGGTCGTGATTCCCAAGCACAACGTCTGGGCATTAAAATACATGACGGGCAAACCATCAAACCAGGAATGATTTTGGTCCGCCAGCGTGGAACTAAAATTCACCCTGGAAAAAACGTTGGTAAAGGAAAAGACGATACCCTTTTTGCACTTGCTGCAGGCAAAGTGGAGTATACTCGCAGCAAAAGACGACGTTTTGATGGCAGTCTGAAACCATCTCAGTCAGTGAATGTACTTACCGCTTAAATCTCATCAAAAGTTAAAAAACCTCCTTATTAAGGAGGTTTTTTGTTACATTAAATTTAATTCTTGTTTAAGACGCATAATTCCTTCTTGGAGAGAAATAGTTGGTTTCCATCCCAAAAGATTTCGCGCTTTAGTATTGTCGGCATGAGTCATACGCACTTCTCCAGGCAATTCGGGCACAAACTCAACTCTACCACCCACCAAATGTGCTACTTCATTGACTGTGTGCGGCTCACCACAACCTAGATTAATTACCTCCCCCCTACCAACAGTTTCTTTTTGCATGGCAAGTTCTAGAGCTGCCACCACATCATCGACATGAGTGTAATCACGAGCCATTGTGCCATCACCACGAATGGTAAGCGGCTTACCTTCTTTTTTCAGTTTTAAAAAACGACCGATAACAAGAGCATATGCCCCTTCGGGATCAAAATAAGGACCATAAACATTAAAAAAACAAGTTGAAACCGTTTCTACCCCATATAATTCGGCAAACATACGGCAATAATGTTCACCAATTAATTTATGCAGTGCATATGGACTCAAAGGGTTTTTTTCAACCCCATCTTCCTTTACAGGATAGATGGATTGATTACCATATGCAGCTGAAGATGTGGCAAAAATGACTCTTTTAACCTTATTATCTCTGGCAGCGAGGAGTACTTTAAGTGTACCAGTCACATTTACCTCATGCGTAATTTCTGGATTTGCTACTGAAAAAAGAACCCGTGGTAATGCTGCAAGATGAAAAATACCATCAATGCCTTGGCAGGCTGTGCTAAGAGCCGCCATATCTCGTATATCACCTTCAATATATTCAACTCCTTTAATAAATCTTTCGGATATTTTACCATTTGCGTAGTTGTCATATGACAAAACACGATGACCTTTTTCAAGTAATTTTTTTACTAAATTTGTTCCAATAAAACCTGCCCCTCCCGTAACCAGATATGAAGCCATAAAACTAGGTATTAAAGAAAATCTATACCCTGCTACCTTTAATAAAAGCAGAGCCTACGCTGATGATGTTATATCCTCGTTGTGAAAGTTCATTAAAATCTGCCTGAAGCAGACGACGCCCATCCATAATGGTGTACGGTGGCTGAACCGTTTTTAAAATGGCTGGAGTAAGCCCTTTAAATTGGGGCCAATCTGTACATAAAATAGCAACCTCAGTTCCCAGCAATGCTTCAGTTTCATTTTGAACGTAGTGTATTCGGGTATACAAGTCATTTTTGTCAGTTGCAAAATATTTTTGACACTCTGCCATGGCTGCAGGATCATAGATGTTAATACGAGCAACACCCGCGCCAAGAAGCTGATGAATAATGGCAATTGCTCCCGAATTACGAATATCATTCGTATTTTGTTTAAATGCAACACCAAGAACTGCTACTACTTTATTTGACCATTGTATACCTGCTTCGGTCTCAGCACGCCCAAAAAAGTGATCACGCTGAAATACATTAGCTTCTAAAATAGAGCGTATTAATGTCGCATGGGAACCAGCTTGTTCTAATTGATGCGCCAAAGATCCTGCATCTTTAATAAAGCAGCTGCCACCACAAAACAAACTATCATATAACCCCCAGCTACCAATTCTCGGATCAGTGAGCAAAATTTTTCGTATCTGTTCGTAATTAACACGTGGAAAATATTCACACACACGCCCGACCACGTCATAGGCGGTGACCACTCGATTGAAAAGAAGAAAATTTGCTAAAAGCTTGCTACAGGCAGCTTCGTAAGGATTTACCTCTAAATAAGTAACACTCGTTGAATCATAAAATCGCTGATACACTTTTCTCATAATTGAAAAGTCTTCTTCATTTTCAGCACCTACCACCACTCGATCGGGATGGATAGAATTTTCAATGGCTTTTCCCTCAACTAAAAACTCTGGATTGGAAACAATGCCAAAATTTGCAATACCCTGTTTTTCAAATAATTCTTTGGTGTAATCTATCATACGGATAGGAACCGTGCTTTTGTTGACGATTACCAGACGGTTGGCACTATTTCCTCCATTGCGAGCTGCCAAGAGTGGACCGATCATCTCCACAGCTGCTTCGTAATATGAAAGGTCGGTTTCACCTGAAGCGTCTTTTTTTTCAGGCGTAGGCAGGCACATAAACACCACATCGACCGCCTCTTTGGTAAAGACTTGAATATCACTCAGCATGCTAGTGAATTTTAGTCGACTACGATTACGAATAAGGAGCTCGCCTAAACCCTGTTCATGGATACAAGATTCAATTACCTCTCGATCATCAATCGACAGCTTTTTTACCTTTTCTTCTTCAATATCAAAAACTAATGTCTCATGACCAGAGTCAGCACTTACCGCCGAAGAGCACGCACCCACAAAACCTCCTCCAATATAAAGAATTCTCATATTAATTTTTCTTTAAAATAGGCAATTGTTTTTTCAAGCCCAACGCTAAGAGGTGTTTTTGGTACCCATTTCAAAACTTCCTTAGCTTTAGAAATATCAGGTCGGCGTTGGAGAGGATCGTCGATTGGTAAAGGATTGTAAACAAGAGAACTCTTCGATCTGGTTTCGGCAAGCACCCGAACAGCTAGATCATTAATAGTAATTTCTTCAGGATTACCAAGATTGATAGGGCCAGTAACTTCTTTACTTGAAGTCATCATTCGCTGCAAACCATCAACCAGATCATCAACGTAACAAAAACTTCTCGTCTGCGTGCCCTGACCATAAATAGTAATATCTTGCCCACGAAGCGCTTGTACCACAAAATTAGACACCGCTCGACCGTCTTCAATGGCCATGCCTGGGCCGTAGGTATTAAAAATACGCACGACTTTAATAGACACCGCATGAGAACGATAATATTCAAAAAAAAGTGCTTCAGCACAACGTTTACCTTCATCATAACATGCCCGCGGACCAATACTACTCACGTTGCCACGATAATCTTCTCGTTGCGGAGATATGAGCGGTTCACCATAAATTTCAGAAGTTGACGTTTGGAGAATCTTTGCCTGCATTTTTTTTGCCAATCCAAGCATGTTGATAACCCCAATAGTGTTTGTTTTAAGTGTATGAATAGCGTTTTGTTGATAATGCGGCACTGAAGCTGGACACGCTAAGTTGTATATTTCATCTATTTTTTCAGAAAAATAAATCGGCTCAACAATATCGTGCTCTACAAAGGAAAACAAAGTGTTTTCTTCTAAGGATTTAAGGGCGGTTTTTGATCCAGTAAAGAGATTATCAAGACAAATGACTTTGTGCCCCTCTGAAAGCAAGGCTGCGCATAAATGCCGGCCAATAAAACCTGCTCCACCTGTGACAAGAATGGTCTTCATACGAGAGTCTACAGCTCAAAAATGTGCGGTTAGTATATCATTACTTCTTGATTATTCAAGGGCGAACAGCTTGTTTTTTAAAGCGTCGACAAACCCCTGCCGGCCAACCAACCATTTTAGCGACATCTCCCAAAGCAATGACTGCGGGAATACAGCATAGACCGATAAAACGGAAAAAAAATGGCTTATTTTTGGTAAAAATTAACCAACGACGATAAAATTTTATGAGATAAAGAACTGCCCCAGCGCCCACAAACAACCCCAACCAAGGGAATTGAAATATAAAAAAAGGGATGAGCAACAAGCCACCGTACACACTATAACGTATTAACTGACGAGATAAAAAAAGACCACCTTCCCCATCACCACGGGTGTATTTAAATAATTGAAGAAAATAACTACGCCACGTTTGACGAGGTCGCCAAAATACCAACGGTTCACGTACGTGATGTAAAACAATTTTTTTTTCTAAAATGCGCTGATCAAAATAAACATCTTCACCAATAGGGAGCCAATCGGGGTAGCCACCTACGTCTTCCCATACTTTTCGGTAAAATGCCACCGATCGACTGGAGGGTAACCAATCGCGTTTAAATTCTGGTGGGGCGGGAGTGGTAGCGGTGGCAATTAAAAAGAAGCGCAATGGATCGGTTTCTTCAAGCCAAGGACCGAAAGCAGTGCAGGCCCACATTGTCTCTTTATCTTTTAATGATTGAGATAACCTCTCAAACCAGCAATGGTCGTAGACACATCCAGCATCCGTTACCACTATTTTTTCTCCCCTCGCCTCACGGATAGCATAATTTCTACCCTGAGGGATAGTTAAACCTGGCTGTTGAAATACTCTTAAAAATGAAATATTTTTTGTCTGAAGCAAAAGAAATTCCCACGTACCATCTTTTGAGCCACCATCAACCACCACTATTTCATCAGGTAACACACTTTGTGCCAGCAAACTGTCAAACCAGCGTTCAATAGCTCGACGTTCATTTAAAATGGTGATGATAAGAGAAATCATACTTTTTCTCTAAATTGCTTAAGCCAAATACTCAGTCTGCCACCAAACTTTATTTCTGCCAAAATAATATATCGCACAAAACCAGAGTAATGTTTATTTACAAATAAAATAAGGCTTTTTAAAAATAGTGCCAATCGCTCTGGACGATATTTACCTCTAAAACTCCCGCCATATACATGCATGAGCGGTGTAGTTGGCGCAACCACACATTTCCAGCCTCGTGCGCGCAAACGCCAACACAAATCAGTTTCTTCAAAATACATAAAATAGTCTTCACTCAAAAAGCCTACTTCTTCTAATGCGGCACGACGAAGTAAAAGAGCCGCACCAGTAACATACTCCACTTCTTTACCATCTGAAGGAATTTGCTGAGGGTAAAGGGCAAGTGAATGAAATTTTCTTTTTATGCTACTCGGCAAAAAATACCAGATTGGAAAAAGATACAAAAAAACATTTAATGGTCGAGGAAAATAACCTCCCACCGACTGCCATTTACCATCGGGGTACACAAGCATTGGGCCACACGCCCCAACAGAAGGGTGTGTTTCCATAAAATTTAATAGCTCTTCAAGAACAGGCGGGGCAGTTTCGGTGTCGCTATTAAGTAACCACACAAACGGTGTGGTGGAACGACGTACACCTTGATTATTCGCTTTTGCAAACCCTACATTTTCTTTGTTTTCAATTAAAATAACGTCAGGAAAATTTTTTTTCACCATCGTACCACTTCCGTCGATTGAGGCATTGTCTACGACTATTATTTCACGAGGAGTAACCGTAGAAGCTGAGAGTGCAACCAAAGTTCGTTGCAACAAATCAACCGTGTTGAAGCTAACAATAATCACCGTTACTGCAGTTTTATTTCCTCCGTTCATATAAATCAAACTTCACCTTGAAAAAACCGATAGTTTTACGATACACAAAATCACGCTCGATAAGTGCACGGATTTTTTTCTCTGGATCTTTTTGCCATTCTAAAAATTGTGAATACCAAATGTACTCACGACCATTAAGTGCCGTCTTTAAATACTCCGCAATGACCGAATAATCTTCAGGAAGCACACCGACAGGATAGGTGCTTACAACATCGATACGACCACGGCTATAAAGCGAAAAAGTAGGTGGTGGTTGGTTATATCCAATAAAAACGACAGCATCATTAGGTCGACTTTCGGCCTCAAGCTCTGGTACTACATATTTCCATGGCTCTCGCGCGTACCATGGATCACATACAAATAAAAGCAAAATGCTTATATGTGCCACCATCAATGCAAAAAGAGCTATGGATTGGAGTCGTTTTTTTTGTTCAGCCAAGGAAATAACAGCACTGGTTACAATAAGTAAAAAAAATGGAAAAATCTCAGCATAATAACGCGGATCAAAAACTGGAAAACGGATAACAGAAATAAAAAGTGAAATAGAAAATGGTCCCAGAAATAAAAAAAATACTTTTTCTACCCACACATCTCTTTTACGCTGCTTAAACCAGTAGTAAACAGCACTAAAAAGCACCGCAAAATACAAGCCAGCATTTAAAATAGTTGGCCAATAGTGATGCAGGTGATTAAGATCAGTAATCGCAACACGACCGCCTGTAAATCCAACAAACACAATAGCCGGAATTTGCCACCACGGGATAGCTAAAAAATGTCCAGGTTTTTCAGCTAAACGGTGTAGTAAAACTGCTCCAATCCAAGGAAGATACGCAAGGATAATCACCGTCCACGGCGTTAAGAAAGAAAGAATTTTTTTTCTTTGGATAAAAAAGAGATAGCAGGCTTCGGCAATGAGCGAAAAAATAAATGGATAAAAAAGATAAAGAGCGACAACTGAACTAAGTGTATAACCAATTTTTTGAAATTTTTTGGTAGAAAAAGATGATTCAGATGCTGATAATTCATCAAAATACCAAAACCTCACCAAAGCTATGAGAACAACCGCCATGTAAGAACGCACTTCCGTGGCATAGTATAAGGCAAAAGGAGATGACAAAAATAGAACAAAACCAACAAGATATGATTTTTTATTTAAAACCGGTGATGAAAATTTCTTTTTTACTACCGCAGCAAAAAGAAAACTACTGAGAACATAAAAGATTATACTCCACGCACGATACATAAAAATCGGTGATCCCCACGGCGCCACCAAAGCGTGCAAAAAAAGATTATAGAGCGGTGGATGCAAATCACCCTGAGCAAGTTGCATGATTTGAGGTATTGAATAATGAGAAAATAAAATTGTAAGACCTTCATCAAGCCACACCGATTGTTGCAAGGATACGTACACCGCTAATACAAAAAAACTAAAAGCAATTGCATATTGCCAAAAGCGAGTGGTACTAAAAAAACTAAGCTTCATACTTAATGCATTAGTTTATACCAAGAATATTCCATCAATTGAGTCATAAAAAGAAAATATTCTCGATAATTAAGCTTACTCGTACTATATTTACGCATGCGAAAATTAAATGGTATTTCAGCAACCCGCTGATAGGTGCCTTTTACCAAAATTTCAAGCAAAATTTTATATCCAGTTGTATTAAGTGATGCTTTCTCAATAACACTGCGACGCAGAAAAAAATAGCCACTTAAAGGATCGTGAACCCCAGTAAGCTTCTTTGCAAAATAAACCCCTGTAAGTGAAAGAGCTTTTCTCCACCACGCCCACTGTTCGACATGGCTTTCTTTTTCAAAACGACTACCGATCGCAATGTCGTAATCACTCAAGGAATTAATGAGCTGATTGAGAATAATCGGATTGTGACTTAGGTCAGCGTCCATCACACCAATAATTTCACGCAACGAGGCAGCAAATCCTTCACGCACCGCACTTCCTAAACCAAGCTTTCCTGCCCTACTAATGAGACGAACTGGATATCGCGCAGATATTTGCTTTACTACCATCGCAGTGCCATCTGGAGAATTGTCATCAACAACAATAATTTCTAAATCAATCTTGTGTGTATCAATGACAGAAAAAATTTCTTCAATCAGCAATGGAATGTTTTTTGCTTCGTTGTAGGTAGGGATAATTAAAGACACCAATTGCATAGAGATTTATTAAGAAGAAGTAGCGACAAAAATAAATTGTACTGCCCACCAATTTGGAAAACGAAACAACAACTCTCTCCCTACCATTTCTAATCCCACTTTTCTCCCCCACCGCTCAAGGTCACCACGTGGACGCACACGCTCTACCTGCCAACCAGCAGCAGCAAGAAGAGCGCGGGCAGTTTTTTGAGTATAAAAATGAAGATGGGTTCGATCTAAAATTCCAGCATCTTGCATATCCCAACGACCGCAAAGCAAGTGTGCTCGCACAGAATAATGCGCTACATTAGGAAGTGAAATTACTAATTTGCCTCCTGGCTTAAGAAACGTTTTAAACGTGCGGAGTACTTGTTCAGGATTCAAAAGATGCTCGCACACATCGCCTGCCAAAATGTAATCAAACTTTTCCTCCTTCAAACGACGATCTTTTAATGCTTCCTCAACTGAAGTGGGCACACATACCACATAGCCTTTACGCACAGCCTCAGCCGCACCTTGCGCGTGTGGTTCAATACCAAAAACACGACATTTTTTTTGAATAATAAGACTCTCTCCTAGATAACCATCAGCAGCTCCCACATCAAGCACTGTACTTTCGGGTGTTATTTCATTAAGCAATAACTGGTGAGTGCCCGTTGGTTCATTCGAGAAAGAATAGGGAGATACTGAAATTGCAGAAGTTGTCGATAAGAGAGGCTTTTCCGCCACCAGCATAAGTCCTTGACTGTGATCAAGCGAAGTAAAATATTCAACAACTAGATTAAGTGGGTTAAGAAAAATATTTACTCCCACTTGAACCAACTTTACCGCACTGAGCCAGTTCGACAGCGCCACCACCATTCGAACAATTACTGATTTTTCTTTATACTCATTGTTAAACAAAGATGCATAATCTTGAATTGGCCAAATAAGTCCCCAAATTTTTTCTGCAACACTGACTTTAAAACCAGCCCTTTCGAAACGCGCAACACATGCACTTGGAAGTTCGAGCCCAACATGCCCACCAATCTGCTCAATAAAATATTTTTTAAACAAATCAGGAAAACGATGAGCAAAACGAAACCAATAATTGCTACTGTCGGTTTCAATAATGTGTATAGTTTTACCACCGGGTTTAAGCACGCGCGACATCTCTTTAATAATTGCATCTTTATCTTGCTCCCGCACATGACCGAAAAAATCAGAACTTACCACATAATCAAATATGCCATCCGCAAACGGTAAATTAGTTGCCCCGCTTTGCAGCACACATGCATAACGGTGCTTCGCAATGGTAAGCGGCTCGAAGGAAAGATCAACTCCAACTACCGAGCCGTACTCGGCAAAATAATCTCGACCAGCACCACAAGCCACGTCTAAAATCCGCATCCCCTTACCTTGGAGATGTTTTTTAAAAAAACGTTCTCGTCGATAACTGAGACTGATAAATTCTAAAAACTGTTTTAAAATACTTTTTCGATTTAACCCCTGCACCCATTTTTGACCATGTGCATCAGTGTAAATGCTGTCGTAATAACTTTTATCTTTTTCCACTACCACTGTTTCATTAACAAATACTCCGTCTTTTTTTTTAAGCCGAAATAGACACTTTTCACAACGTGCTTCAATTTCATTTTCCCGCAAACGTTCGTGGCAATGTGGACAATACAATAACAGCGAATCCATAAGATTACACTATAGAATGATACAGCGAAACTAATTTACTGCGAAAATCCATCACCGCAAATTTTTGCTTCTCCACGCGACAGATTTGTTTAATCTTTGCATATATCTCAGCATTATCAAAAGAACGCAAGGCCTCACGCACAGCCACCGGATTACCAGGTGAACATAGAGCCCCCGCCCCGCCAACCACCTCTGGAATAGCTCCGGAATATGTAGTAATTACAGGGCATTCTGCCGAAATAGCTTCAGCGAGCACATATCCAAATTGCTCTTGCCACAATGGTCCTGGCAAACTGCCGAGAAGCAAACACTTAGCCTTTGAATATAAAGAACGCACGGCTTGATTCGGCATGCGTGCAATAAAACGAACTTGTTTTTGCAAACCCCACTCATCTACTAATCGTTTTAAATTATTTGTTTCTTTTCCACTACCAATGATAAGCAGACACTTCTGCGGCATGATAGAAAAAGAAGCGAGGTATAATTTCCAGCCATAGAGAATATCGTAAACTCCTTTTTCTTTTACGAGACGATTAACCATGAGATAAAGCTCATCTTCACTATCTTTTAGTCCAATTGATGATACAATATCAGCTGCAGAAAAGGTATTAACTTCATCGCGCACAACTCCCGGAGTAAGTACAACGACTTTTTCTTTTGGCACTCCCTGTTCGTAAAGCAGTTCAGCAGAAAGTTTAGTGATAGGTAAAAAGAGATCAACTCCTCGCACATTTTCTCTTATCATGAACTCAATTTTTTTTCGCCAAAATGCTGGCGGCTGACCAAAACCTGGCCAATAATTATATTCAAAACGCCCAAAGCTGTTATCCCACACCGTAGCTACCACTTTAAGTGCCGGATTATTTTTTTTGGCACGTACCGCTTGTGTTGTATAAAAATAGCTTATTTCTGAAGTATGCGCGATTTGAAAATTTTGTATTTTTTTTTCAAGGCCCCGCATCGCTTGAAATTTACCATGCACAAAACGATCCCAAAGCGAATGAAGACGATTATCTGTACTGGTAGCCAGATGAGTTACCGGAAAAGAAAGTCCCGATATAGGATATAAGTTTTTTTGACTACAAAAACCAGTAATGTCAAATTCATTACCAAGATCTTCCCACTGGCGACCCTCCCATTCGTTCAAACTATCGCCCCGCACCAATGCTACTTTGATTTTCGAGTGATTTTCCATAAGGTAATTCCTAAAAAAAATTGATACAACCCTAGCTGCAGGCTTACAAGAAAACCTGCCAAGCCATCTAAATAAACATGGCGATATGATCCAATAAAATGTTTAAAAAAGTTGATTACTGCATACAAGAGTGGATACGATAAATATGCAGACAACCAATGTTTAAATGTTTCTGGAATAATTTTTTCGTTATATTTTTTTAACCCTTCATATCCTAAAGCATATTGTACTGCATCGCGTGTTACTCGTTTTTTTAATCTGGGTAATGCAGGCAACCCCAATTTGCTTTCTTTCGGCTCGTGAGCAAGAACATAGGGGAAATTGGCTATAGGCCCAATAGATTGGATAGAAAAATTATGCAATCCAATTGCCCAACATTTTTTTCGATTAAAAAAACACGGTCGATAATTATGACTGGTGATAGCTTTTTTTCCATTCCAAAGCGGCCATTTAAAAGCTACTGCTCCATAATTACTGAGCACCTTTTCATTACATGTTTTTAAAAATGCAATGAGCTCAGGTGACAAAAACTCATCGGCGTCAATCATGAATACCCAATCATTTTTAGCTTCTTCTAAAATAGCAAGACGATGCGGATCACTTCCTCCATACCGAGGACCAACAATACATTTTGCGCCAAATGTAGCAGCTAGTTCAAGCGTGCGATCTTCACAAGGACCGTCATGCACGACAATAATTTCATCAGCCACTTCTTTTACGCTTGCTAAACAACGACTAATCATTTTTTCTTCATGATATGCGACCGTGCCAAAAGTTATTTTCATACCCCTTTTATAAATCCGCGAGCAGTAAGCGAATCATTTAAGCGCCAACGCCATTTGGCGATAAAATGTGCTACTTCCCAGAACGGTTGCGAAGGATGCGTTATATCTATTTTTTTTTGGTGCTGATACCAACTTGGAAAAGATAGTATCGTCTCTGCCGAAGGAAAAATGAGTGTTGCTAAATCTTTCTCATCTATCAAACCCATAAGCTGGCGATATGCTAATTCGTATTGGGTAACCCCTCTTGTGAGATCAAAGAATTCCACGACTTTTTTTCGTCCTGCCCTGCCGAATGCTATTCGCGCATCTCTATCTTTTGCCAAGTCCTCAATCGCACTCACAAGACCAGACACAGTGCTCACCACCCAGCCAGTTTTGCCATGATCGACCTGTTCGAGCTGTCCATTATCCCAATGAGGTGTATTTTCGACCACAATCGGAAGAGACCACACCATGGCTTCATTCAGGGTATTACCAAAAGCTTCTCCTCGTCTCGAAGGATGCACATAGACGTCGAGCAGCTGATACGTGGCAGCAATTTCAGCTTCATTGTTGGTCTCGGGAAGCACTACCACCCGGTCTAAGTAACCACACTTCTTAAGCCAGGTCAAACGCGCCGTGGGCAGAGTACGAAACACAAATTTTACCTGTGGAATTTTTTGTACTAACGCAGGCAATGCCGATAAAATAAGGTCTCCCCATTTTACCGGATCATTACGACCAATACGACCAAGCACAAAATCATTAGGCTTAAGACCAAGAGCGCTACGCCTGGCGATTATTTCTTCTTTTGAAAGTTTAAATGCATCAAAATAATTAACAGTAACTGGGTTATAGATGACACGTTCGCGCAGCCAGGGATTAATTACTCTAGGAATTTTGCCTTTCCAAATTCGCTCAGTGAGCATCATCATGCTTTTGTAAATTTGCAGATCAAAACGCGGCCCTAATACAGGATCAGTAAAAGCAAAAATATTCACTTCCATCATTTTTTTTGGTTTAAGGTACTCCACTACCGCAGTATGCAACGGCTCCATGTGCCCACTTCGTTGTAAGTGCAACACATCCACCTCTCCGGGTTGGCAGAGTTTTTTGATACTTTCGATACTGCCATCTCCCACAAGTACCCTAACACCCGCCTGCACGAGTTCTTCCACCCGCCCACCACCCGCTTCCATACAAAGCACAGTGACATCAAACTGTTCTTTATTAAGATACCGCGCAACAGTTTGCACAGTGCGTTCAGCCCCACCAAGCCCCATGATGTTTGTGGCGAGCATCACTTTGATTCGGGTACTACTCATACAGAAAAAAATTTCTCTAACCACGCTTCTAGAAGTAAAAGCGACCAAATATGATTGCTATAATCGGCCAATCCATTTTTATGATCTTCGATTAAACGCTCAATAACTGATTTTCGACAAAATTGATAGAGCGGAGTGTTGCTGCTCAGTAATTTTTCTCGCACATAGGGGTACATTTCTTTTTTCATCCAGTCACCAATAGGAATACCAAATCCCATTTTACGACGAGTAAGAATAGTTTCTGGTAAACGATTTTTCATCACTTCTTTCCAAATCCATTTTACTTTGCCTCCATGAATTTTAAGGTTTTGGTTCAGGCTAAGGGATTTTTCAATCAATCGATGGTCTAAAAAAGGTGGACGAGTTTCGATTGCATAGCGCATCCCGCCGAAATCAACTTTCATTAAATAATCATCGCTGAGGCGTGAAACAATATCCGCTAAAATTGCTTGATTTGAGGCGCCATACTTTTTTAATTCATTTGCACCCAGCCATTCCTCCATGATCTTTTCAGCCGCCGAAATGTCAATTTGCTTTTTAAATTCTTCTGTATATAAATCTTCTTTAGTGAGATAAAAATGGCTGGCGTGAAATTCCTTTTGCCAAATACCATAATAATCAACATATGCCTGAAGAGCTGGATGGCTGAGCATTTCTGAACGATACCATTGTTTACCTATCGCACGACTATGAGTAAGCTTGGCTGCAGCTGAAAAAAAAGAAGGAACCGCTTTTTGATAAAACCACGACGGCAACCGTTGATACGACAAAAGATGTGCATAAAAAGAATGATTCGGATAACCACCAAAACACTCATCTCCCCCATCACCTGTTAAAACCACCGTGACATGTGGTTTGGTAAGTTCGGCCATAGCCATGGTTGGCACCGCAGAATTATCAAAAAATGGTTCTTCATACTGCGCCACAAGACCTGGCAACATGGTGATTACCTGCGGATCAATAATAATTTCCGTGTGTTCTGTTTTGAAACGATCAGAAACTATTTTAGCAAAAGGTGTTTCACTATCAGGGCGATCTTTAAAACCCACTGAAAATGTTTTAACTGGCCGCGAAGAAACTTCGGCCATGGCGGCCACCACAGAACTCGAATCAAGCCCACCACTTAAAAAAGCTCCTACTGGCACATCGCTGATCATTCTTTTTTGCACTGCGTCTTTAAATAGTGACCAGAGTTCGTTTTTAAGAGTGGTGATATCCAGATTTTCTCTCACTTTAGCAAAATTTTTTGGTTGCCAATAGGCTTTAATTTTTAACTGTCCTTCATGCCATTCAAGATAATGTCCTGCGGGCAACTTAAAAATTCCTTTGAACCCTGTGGCTGGCGCCGGCACATAGCGATATGTCAATGCCAAATCAACCGCAGACCAATCAACCTGTCTTTTGACCTGTGGATAGGCCAAAAGAGCTTTTAGCTCTGATGCAAAAACAAAACAATTTTCATCAAAATAATATTTAAATGGTTTTTCTCCAAGTCGATCCCGCGCAGCAAAAAGACGCTGTTCTTGTTCATCCCACACCGCAAAAGCAAACATGCCATTAAGCTTATCAAGACACGCAGCTCCCCAGGCAGCAAACGCATAAAGAAGCACTTCTGTATCACTTTGTGATTTAAAGTGCCAACCAATTTTTTCTAATTCTTGCTTAATTTCCTGATAATTATAAATTTCACCATTAAAGGTAATTGAAAAACGCCCATCGGGCGTCTGCATAGGTTGGTGACCGAGCGGACTAAGGTCAATTATAGCTAGGCGTCGGTGACCCAAGGCAACATTTTTATGCACACCAAACCAAGATCCTTCATCTTCGGGTCCACGATGTACAATGGCGCCAAGCATATCGCGAAAAACCTTTTGGTCTATCGGAACACGGCGTTGAATTACTCCAAAAATGCCACACATATAGGCTATATAGTACCATTTTTACTCAAAAACAGCAATAATTATTTCTTAAAAAGATACATTTTAAAGTAAGGCGTTTCCTCACGTAAGTCGTAGTGAGTAAGTTTAGGATAAAGAAAATTTTCAGCCACCACAATTGCGGGTTCAGTGGTTTTGAAAAAAAATATGGCATCATAATTCTGCTGCTGAATGTCAGACAATAGTTCTTGTCGCGTAGAAGTAGAAAAGACAAAAAGTGGATTGGCAAAGCGAGAATAATTTGGCCGGTTGGCAATATAATATAACCCCGGAGCATCCTCAGAGACAATGAGTATTTTTGCAGATGTAGGCAATTCAGAAACACTCTCTTGAAAGGCATTAATAAGAGCAACTGTTTCGGGTGGAAAAAAGAAAGAAACCTGTGAATGAGAATCTCGCCAACGTTCAGTTCTTGTGGTGCTATGCACGTCAAAACGATAAAAGAAAAATGCCCATACAAGCACGCCTACAAGGCCATATAGCCCTACAATTCCCACTACCATCAAATGAAATGGATCATTTCGATTTTCAATAAACAAAAGATAGGCGGCCGGCAGCACAAACACTAACGTAAGCGATTCATATGCATACCCAGTTGCGCCACCAAGTGATTTAAAAAAATACCCCAAGGCAAGCATGATAAAAGAAAAAAGAACAAGCTCAAAAACAGTTAGGTGTTTAGTTTTAATAAAAGAGAGCAGCCATTTAATTGCCCAAAAAGAAAAAATACTTAACGGAAAAAGATAGAGATAAAATAAACCGCTAAACACCAATTTACCAGCCCCGTCCAAGCTGTGTGTCATTAAAATTTTTTTTAAGAGAGGCCAAAAAATTGGTAGATTATACTCAACCAAGCCACCCACCACCGAACGAGCATATTGAAAAGAATTTTTAAAAAAAGGAGTGAGTGGAGAATAAAAAAAACACACACCGAGCAACGCATACCACGCAAAAATGATCCATTTTTTATTCGTAACAATGCCCTTTGTTTTTTCCGCATACCACAATATTCCCCACAAAATAAGCGCCAAAGCTTCGGCTACAATACCTGTTTCTGGAGATATTAAAAAAACAAAAATCGGACTTACTTGACTCAAAATAAAAAAAATTGACGATCGGTATTCAAGTGCCAAAGCAGCAAAAAGTAAAGGTAAAAGTGCTGATAGTGGGCGCAAAAGGGTACCATGAATAGAGGCTGGACTAAAAAAAAGCGACTGAAATAAAATGATACTCCACACAATAAAAAAATATCTATTCCAAGTGTTCACTTTCGCCATCCGCAACGTCAGCCAGACAAAAAATAAAGCCAAACTATCAAGTGCTATTTTGAGTATTAAAGTAGCAATAACACTGTTGCCGAAAAGGAAGGTCAACCCCCACGCACACACAATTGGTAAAAAACCATAGGGAAAATAAAAATGTACGTTTGGCCACAAACCATGCTGTATAGACACAATACTCCCCCAAAACAAACCCTGTTCTCGCATGAATCCGGTTTCGCCAATTAAAGATAAAGTGGCATATCCTATCACAAAAGCAGTCAGAAAAAATAAAAAAAAGAACCACACTGCATCACGTCTTAATTTAAAAGGTTTTTGAGCTGACAAAATTGAGACTGGTGCCAAAACTATTTTTTTTGGCTCGACAAATTTTTCATACCACACCAACAACAATGCCACACTCCCTATATACCCATAGACAATCAATGGGTTGCGTGGGCTACTTGATAAAAATAAAATTAAAAAATGATGTGCAAAATAAAAAGGAATTACAGGCATGATCACACACAATGCTACCAATGATATTTTTTTTAGCAGCGTTTGATGAAACACAAAATTTTAGAAATTATTATAAATAAAAATCTCTGAATTGCCAGTTGATGCTAATAAAATAGCTATAACAATGAGCGCAAGAAAAAAACCTATAATCAATTGTTTCGCCTTAACATACATATTTTAAATTAAAAAATTTTTTTCAAAATTAAAAAAGCATCATGTATATTTTCGGTAACAAAAAAAGACCAACCAATTGACACAAAACTAAATGTAAGCACACCTGATAAGATCTTTTTAATAAAGCTGGAATTTTGCTGTGGTAAATAACGTTGAAAACATTTCTCAAGACACAACCCTAACCCATGCCATAAACCCCAAAGCGCAAACGTCCAGTTCGCACCGTGCCAAAAACCACTCAATAAAAATGTAAATAAAATATTACGATACATCGCCATTTCACCTGTGCGGCTACCGCCCAGCGGAATATATACATAATCCTTAAACCATGACGAAAGAGATATATGCCAACGTTTCCAAAAATCAGTTAATGTAATACTTAGATATGGAGCGTTAAAATTCTGAGGAATATTGATTCCAAAAAGTAATGCACTTCCAATAGCAATATTGCTTAAACCAGCAAAATCAAAAAAAATTCGAAATGAATATACACATAATTGGCGCAATGCAGCCATTCGCGAATAAAGTGTTATCGGATGTGCTAAATCAGTAGTGAGTGGCACCAGATTATCTGCAATAAGATATTTTTGCGCATACCCAAGTACGATAAGACTAACACCATAATACAAAAATCGCGGTTCAAATACGATTTTTTCTAATTGTGGCTTAAATGATTCATAACGCTTTACTGGGCCAGACAATAAACTTGGGAAAAATAAACTAAAACAAAGAAAATCTTTTAAACGAACATGTGAAATTTTTTGCTGATAGACATCAACCAAATAGTGTATAAATTCAAACGTAAAAAAAGAAATACCGAGCGGCATGACAATAGCACTAAAACCAACGCCAACACCAATTGAACGGAGTGTTGCCGTAAATAAAGTACCATACTTAAAATACAACAAAGTCAACACCAAAAAACAAACGGCAACAGCAAGATCAGAACGTCGCCGTGTGCGTACAATTTTTTTCGCGAAGAAAAAAACTATGGCAGCAAGTACGGCAACCTCAAAAAGCGATCGTCCGCCATAAGAGGCATAAAAAATAATTCCAAAAATAATTAAAGCGTGCACTCGCCACTTCGCAGGAATACACCACCAATAAATACCAAGACTACCGACCAAAAAAACAAAATAAAGATAACTATTAAAAAGCATACGGCATATACTCGCGCAGGTGTGCAAACAAAATATCAGTAAAATAAACAGCGCCTTGTGAATTTAAATGATGTGCATCTACAAACAAAGAAGTGGTTGACAGAGAGTGACTTAAATCAATACCGTTTTTTTCAAACACACCAATAATCTTAGTATTGTTACCTACATAAAGAGGATCGCTCGCAAAAGAACCCAGCACCGCCGAGTTCTGAGGCATAAGATATGCCATAAATGTTGACGTCGCCTGCATAGCTCCATACTGTGCGAGCGCTTTTGTAAGACAAAAATTAATATGCTCTTCATCCAACAAATGATGTGCAAACACTTCTCCGGAAGATGTGGTTACTTCAGCTTGTGTCTGCAAGGCCTCTTCGGGGCTTACCAATGCTGAAAACGAAGGTTTCGTGCCTTTAGCCAGTTCCATAAACATTTTAAATAATTCTTGCAATACCTGAGAAAAATGTTTTTTAAAAAAGAAATAGTTAATATCATCTTTATACGTAAGTAGTGGCAGTGCACGGAGAAAAAAAGATTCGATTTTTTTTTCAAGCGTTGGTGCAAAAAAATGATCAAGACCTTTTTTTTGAAGACACGTATCAGCTTCAGGAGTAATAATGCCGTCATGGGCATACGTTTCTTCGGCCAGTGCTTTTATACGAATAAAAGCACTAGGGTCAGTGGATGCAGTTTGGTTGAATTCCGGTTCGTAAAATTGATAGTTTATATCAGTCACCACTACATCAGCTTTGCCTTGTAGACGTTTGAGAAGGAGGAGTATATCAAGTGGCCGCCCAGCATTAAGCGC
This sequence comes from uncultured Gammaproteobacteria bacterium, assembly GCA_964444705.1. Lineage (GTDB taxonomy): Bacteria > Patescibacteriota > Patescibacteriia > Magasanikbacterales > GWA2-37-8 > CAYUHX01. Next base: position 36,945 of record CAYUHX010000005.1, read on the forward strand.
AAGGTTGTACACGCTCCAGCGTGAAGAATCTAGTTTTTTGGAAAATAAAAAAGGAATAGTATCTTGATAATTTTTTAAGGTCGAACCCCAAAGCACGCTGCCGCCCAAAAATACAATCTTCTTTTTTGGATCGTGTTCAATAGCAGAAATAGTCGCATTAATTTGTCGCAAGGAGGGGTTGTAGCGCAGACGCGGCCCCACCAAATTAGATTCTTTTCCATGAAATGCCACAAAAGCTGCACTATTTGCACATACGAAAAAAAACAATGCCCAAATAAAAATTTTCAAATCACCCCAATGTTTTGAAGGAAAACGACCTTGTTTTTTGTGCAAAAAATTTTTGAAAGTGGTGTATTCAATGATCATTTGCGACAAAATAGAGCGCCCATCTTTCATCACTCGTATTTTTGAGCCTGCTCGCGGCGTATCATATTGTACGGGAATTTCTACTACAGAAAGACCGCTTGCCTCACCATACATAATGAGTTGCGTACAAAAAAAAGCATCATTCGCAGTCGCGTGTGGCAACAATGGAATAATTCGTTCTTTTCTAAAAAGCAAACTACCTTGCGTATCACCAGCTGAAACTGAAAAAAACAAACGGAGTAAATAATTAAAACAAAAAGAAACAAACTTACGTTTAAAAGGGGCGTGATTAATGCTTTTTGAATGAGCCTTAGAACCAATAATAATATCAGCCTCAGTTGCTTTCGCAAGCGAATTACCGATTATTTCAAAACCAAACGGCACGTCGATGGCATAGAACATTACTAGCGAAAAACGTGCAGCAAGAATGCCTGCTCGAATTGCTCGACCCAATCCTTTTTCAGACAACCGTACATACTGAATCTCGCTACTTTCAAAAGATGCCATGATTTTTTCAGTATCATCAGTACTGCCATTATCAATAATAATTATTTCAAAAGAAATACCTTGTGCTGCAAGATATTCTTTGGTACGAAGAAGTGTATGCGGTAAAATCTCAGCTTCGTTATATACCGGATAAAGCAAGCTCAAACCTTCCATATTATTTAAAGCCCTATTTTTTCAACGATTTTTCCCGCTTCATTTACTCGCGCAATTAAACGAGCAGGGTTTCCAACAACCAAACCAAAGTCAGGCACATCTTTAGTGACCACCGAACCTGCACCAACCATTGCAAATCTACCAATCGTAACACCTGGCAAAAGCACCGAATGCGCCCCGATTGACGCACCATATTTAATGGTAACACCTTCCACCTGCCAATCATCAGCTTCTTTGAGGGCACCTTCAGGAGTGATGGCACGCGGTATTTTATCGTTGGTAAGCACCACGTGTGGCCCTACAAATACACCGTCTTCAAGTACTGCACCATGATACAGCGAAGAATTATTTTGAATTTTACAATTTTTTCCCACCATTACCTCAAAATCAATATATACATTTTTTCCAACAATCGTATTATCACCAATATGGACACTTTCTCGCACTTGAACCAAATGCCATATTTTTACCTCTTCACCGACATGAACATTGTCGGCTATAAGTGCGCTTGGATGAATAAAATAGGGCATATTATTTTAGTAAGAGGCAATTTTAAGTGCCTCAATGGCATATGACGGATCAAAAGAACCACCTTCAATAACCAGACCAATAAAAAAAGATAATTCTTCTTTCAGCGGCTCCTTTTTGGCTACTGAAATAACTATTTTATCTGGATCAGAAAAACGTAAAATATAATCAGAAAAATCACCGATCTGCTCTTTAAATTTTTCAAAGTTACTTTTGTAAAATTCAATTTGCTGAGTAACATAATCCATTTCTAAATAACCGTTTGAACCAGTAATAGTAAGCTTCCGAATCTTAACTGGCGTAATCCAATTTGCCTGAATGTACGCAGAAGCGCTGTGATATTTGAGAAAAAATTCAACTGCGTCTTCGCGCTGCTCAATATGATTTTTTTCTTTATGCACCATAATTTCCTGCGGCAACTCACCTAAAAGATAATTCACTACATCAATATCATGAATCGCGAGATCAACTGCAATATTTGCATCTTTAATTTGTGGAGGAAATCCTCCCACACGTCGAGCGATAAGTGCCGTAATTTTTCCGAGCTCACCTTTGTCAATTAATTCTTTTACCTTGCGTACAGCAGGATTAAAACGCTCAATATGACCCACACACAACAATCGATTTTTTTCTTGCGCAATTTCAGCTAATTGCTGTGCTTCTACGACGTTGAGAGTGATTGGTTTTTCAACGAGCACATGCACCCCTGCCCGAAGACAATAAGCTGCTACTGCAAAATGATGAGCTGTCGGCACGCAAATTGAAACTAATTCAGGGCACTCTTTCTCAATCATCTCTTGATATGAAGCGTATGTCGGCAGATTAAATTCTGTTCCTACCTGGGTTCGAAGCACATCACTAATATCAGAAACAGCCACAAGTTCTACTTCGGGCAACTGGGCATACGTGCGTACGTGGTTTTTTCCCATATTCCCCACACCGATAACCGCACATTTAGGTCGAGGCATATTTTTTTACTGCATCAATAATACAATCTAAATCAGTGGTTGAAAGCGATGGATGTACTGGCAACGACAACACTTCCTTCGCTGCTTGTTCGGCAACAGGAAACGTGCCTATTCCTTGATTAAGGAAAGCAAAATGTGGGTACAGATGCAATGGTTTTGGATAGTATACCCCAGAACCAATATTCAGCGTGCGAAGATATTCAAACAATCCGTCACGAGAATGTTCAGAAAGATTTGACACTCGAATCGTAAATTGATGAAACACGTGTTGATTTTCTTTTCGAATAGATGGCAGTGTTATTCCTGGAAGATCAACCAAACCCGCGGCCAAATGCATGGCATTCGATCTTCTTTTCTCATTAAGATTATCCACTTTTTTTAACTGCTCAAAAGCAATAGCTGCTTGCATTTCATTTAATCGATAATTATACCCTAACGCTTGATAATCATAACGCCCGACTTCAGACTGTCCTTGATTACGAAACATGCGTGCACGACTGGCATATTCTTCACTATTCGTCACCACCATTCCTCCTTCGCCGCACATAATATTTTTAGTGGCATAGAGCGAAAACACACCGCAATCAGCAAGTGCACCAGTTTTTTGGCCAAACTGTGTAGCACCAATACTTTGGCAGGCGTCTTCAAGAAGTGCCAGATGATTTTTTTCGGCAATTTTTTTTAACGCTGTATAGTCTGCAGCTTGCCCATATAAATCAACAGCCAAAATGGCTTTGGTTTTGGGAGTGATTTTTGCTTCCACTTCTTTGGGATCAAGATTAAAATTGTCAGGCGAAATGTCGGCAAAAACCGGTCGTGCACCTTGCATTAAAATGGCGTTCGCCGTGGCCACAAAAGTAAATGGAGTAGTAATTACTTCGTCTCCCCGATCAATGCCTGCTGCATAAAGAGCCGTATGAAGACCAGCAGTACCATTATTTATCGCCACCGCATAATGAGTGCCGCAATATGCCGACCACGCCTCTTCAAGAGCTTTCACTCGCGCCCCCTGAGCCAATTGACCAGATTGAAGCACCGCGGTCGCAGCTGCAATTTCTTCCTGTCCAATAATTGGTTTACAAACAGAAATCATAGAATACATTACACACCTACAGCCTGAACAGTTGTTTTGGCCGCTCGTTTTTGTTTAAGTTCTAAAAGTTTGTGCGCTGCCCATTCAGCTACTCTTTTTAATCCCATCATATGCAATACTTCTTTTCCAAAAAAAAGAACGTAATTTTTGAAAGAGTATTCATTTTTAAGATCAATAATTTTGGTGCGATTGCGCACGGCTTGGGTAAAAATAAATAAACGAAATTTAGAAAACACACTAAAATCTGCTTTGTACGATTTATTACTGAGCCAAAAATCGTCTTTCATATAACCATCACGCACCGCCTGATTATAATACATCGTGCCAGGCACCATAAGAAGCCCACCAGCAGTAGAAAAACTATCTGGATCAACAGCATTCAAAAAATCAATAGTTTCATTAATGGTTTCAGGAGTTTCTTTAGGTGACCCCACAATCATAAGTGCGTGAAATTTAAGTCCCACACGCTTTACTAACTGCAACGTTTTTTTCATTTGTTCGGCATCTACCTCTTTATTAAATTCATCGAGAATGGTTTGAGAACCAGTTTCAACGCCATAGGCAATATTATAACAACCAGCATCGCGAAGTTTTATAAGCAAATACTCTTCACTGATCACATCAACGCGTGAAGACACTAAAAAGGCAATTTTAATGCCCGAGCGAATGATTTCGTCGCAGAAAATTTCTAATTCTTTTTTATTGACACCAAAACAATCATCACGAAATTCAAAATTACGCACACCGTAGCGCATATACAAATCGTGAATTTCTTTAAACATGGCAAGACCGCTTTTAGTGCGCCATTTTTGCCACACCCACCAGAGTGCACAATATTTACACGACCCAGGACAGCCTCGCGAAAAACGCACTGGTACCGTTACCTCACGGCTAAGATCAATGCCATTATACACTCCCTCGCCTTTGGGGTAATGTGTAAAATCAATTAAATTCCAAGCCGGAGCGCCAAGAACATCTAAATTTTTCTCAGGCACCCGATCATTATTTTTTACTACTTTACCCTCACGACGATAAGCAATGCCAGGGATACTATTTAACTCTTTTTTTTCTGCCAGGTCAGCCAAGGTGTATTCACATTCGCCAATGGTGCAGATATCAATTTGAGGAATGTGTGTTAAAACGTGGTGCCACATGGTGGTGGTTTGCGAATCGTTGTTAAATACAGTGCCGGCGACCACGAGCATGGTAGGGTTATATTTTTTAATTTTTTTGATTATTTTTAATGCATGAACCCGATTCATGGAATAATACGCCACTAACACAAAATCAAACCCCTTTAAAGTTTCTGCGGTAAATGGAATTTTAGGATTATTCAAAAAATCAAGAATGACCACTTCGTGGCCGCGACTTTGCAAAAAACCAGCTGATTCAAGTAATTCCAAAGGTGGCCCAAGCAAGGCAAACTGCTTAACACTGTCTGGTCTTATAAAAAGAAGTTTCGACATTTAGCAAGAGTTAGTGCGTATAAATTGCGCCAAGAACAGAGGAGCGGCAATGGCTCAAGCCGCTGATCAGCCGCACCCTGGAACACTTCGGGAAATTGACTGTTGGTGGGAATTGAAAAACCCATCCCCAAGCATTTGAGACTATAGGTCATCACGGCTTTGTGACGACCAAGTGTCACCTCTTCATCACGAGAGGAACGATTAAGCGCAGACAAATGCCAAAATTTATTTTTAAGGAAATGAGTATTGTATTCATTATAAAAAATTGACCCTGTACTGTCAACCAAAAAATCACCCTCACCATAGTCTCCACCAAAGTGCATGCCCGGTTTTTTTCTGAATATTTTGGGGGAAAAATGCTCTTCCCGGCCAAACATTCGGTATTTACCACGTGTACTATAATGAAATACATCACCGACGCACAAATAAAAAGGTGCGACCAGACAATCAATTTTTGGATTTCCCTCTTTGATGACCTTTTGCACCTCACAGAAACCTTCCCGAGTCCAAATTTCATCGCCATCGAGAATGAGACACCATGCAGTATCGGTACGCTCAATCATTTCATTACGAAGGGCGGTATGCCTTTTTTTATCACAAGGTCCTTTTTGCTCCAAAATTATTTTATGAGGAAACTCCTGTGCCAATTTTTCAACAATCGAAAAGGTGCGATCAGTTGAACCCGTATCAAAGACTAATATTTTTTCCACAAATGGAAGGGCAGCTCGCAAAGCATACTGAACAAAGTATTCTTCGTTTTTAACCGTACAATGGGCGGTAACACCAGACAACATATATTATATCCAGGCTTTAAGAATAGTTAAAATAGTTCTACCTGAATCTGTTTAGGCGAAACCCCCAAGCTTTGTAGCAACATACGCACGTCATTAACCATTCCGCCAGCACCACACAAATAAAAATGATACGCATGTGGTGCACGATCGAGATGATCCGTAACTCGCCCCTTGAGTCCTCGCCAATCAGCGGAAGGTTCAGAAAGCGTGACGGAATACGAAAATTGGGAAAATTGTTTTACCAGCTGATCAAGCTCGTCAATCCAAAAAATATCAGCTTCGGAACGTACTCCAAAAAGTAAATACACGGGCTCTGAACTTTTAAGATCTTCGAGCTGGTGACGGATCATGGATAAAAGCGGAGCAATGCCCACACTCGCTGCCACATACCAATAGCCAGGCGCCCCGGCCAACCAGCGGAAATCACCGCCCGGGCCGCGCAGCTCTAAACGGTCGCCTTTTTCGAGTCTCGAAAGATAGGTAGTAGCCAACCCTTCATTGACTATTTTAATACAAAAAACTAATTCTGTGTCCTTGGGCACCGAGGCGATTGAATAGGCGCGAAAAACACTCTGTGCACCGTCGGGAACTTTAATTTGGATATATTCTCCAGAAACAAACGAAAATCTCGCTGGTTTTTCAAAACGAAGTTCGATGACTTTTGGGGTAATAAACTTCTTTTGAGTAAGCACTACAGAGTACGACTGCATAGAAAGACATTATTTGGTCGGAAATGGCTGTGTTTTTAATAAATAGAACGAACAGGCCATAGTATAACATTGTGAGACTCCAATGCCAACAAGAAAAGTAAGGCCAGCGCCAAAACTGCCATAACGTGGAATAAGGACATAACTGAGCCCTATATTAAGCAATAATTGAAGGAAGCCAGAAAAAGCTATCAGTTCGGTACGATTAAAGACGGTGATAATGAGTCCAAGCGGCGCCGCCAAAAAATTTATAAGCATACTATAGCTGAGAAGCAAATAAATGGGGAGTGACTGTGCATATTTCATACCAAACAACCAGCGCACCACATATTGACTAGGATAAATAAACAGTGCGACCAAAACCGTGGTTGGCACGAGCCAGCGCATTATTTTTTTCACAAACAGCCACACCTCTGGCACAGTAGTGAGTGCGTTTATTTTGGGTGTTAACACTGCAGTGATTGATTGCAAAGCCAGCGAATAGACAAACACAAACTGAAAGGCCACTGTATAAGTTGCCACCTCTTCCAGCCCCAAAAAACGACTGAGCATAGCCTGATCAATTCGACTCGCCACAATTGCCGACAACGACCAAATGGTGAGCCAAAAACTAAACCGGAGCAAAGTGTGATGAAGTTGTTTTTTTGAAGCAGAATCAATTTTTACCTTAGAAAACGAAGCTGGCAATACCCGCACGGTGACAAGAAAAAGAATCCAAGGAATGCCAATATAGACCGAAAGATAGACAAAAATATTGTGCACCCCCGTCATAATAAGCCCAACAACAAACAGTAATCGCACCAGCCCTTTGGCCGATTGTATTGTGGCATTATACAAAAATTGTTGCGTGGCTTGAAGATATGTAGTAACAAACCCCAAGAGTACCACCCCTCCCACGCCCAAAAAAGAAAATGCTATGTAAGGCGCGAGTACGGGCTGTTTAAAAATACCATTCGCAATAACTCCGCTTAACACCACACCACCCACCGTCAAAAGGACAGAAAGTCCTACTCTCCATTGCCAAATGGTTTTTACGAGCTGTTTAAGTTTTATCTCTTCTTTAAGACCGAGATAAAGCGGCACAAATCGAAGCAATCCACCATTGAGACCTAAATCAGAGAGTTCTGCCACGGTACTTAAAGCAATTAAAGAAAGTGAAAAAATTCCAAATGCTGTTTTTTCAAGCGAACGTCCGAGCACTACATTGATTAAAAACAACGATATACCATTTAAAAGCGCACCACAATATACATACAGTACTTCTCGCGCCGACTTCGTGTGCAACATTTTATTGATTGTGTTAATTAACCACATATGCAATACATCTCCATTTAAAAACTAAAATAAGCGGATAGACGGTAATAGTTAAAAAAATACACCAAAAAAAAGACAAATGTGACACATTGTTATGTGCCAATGCTTGCCAGACATAAAAACCAAGTGGAGCTATACCAAGGAATAAGACAAAACGATCGAAGAGAATCTCATCATAAATCACGAAAAGAACACCTAGTAGGGGTAGAACCCACGCTCCATACCAAGGCCAAAATGATTTTTGCCATACAAACAGGAATACCAATAAAGTGATGAGAATAGCTGTAAAAAATCTCTGTGACGACCAATGAACACGATGACGAAAAATTAACCATGCTTCTTTCGCCAAAGGCCACAACAAAAAACTTGCAATACACACCACCATACCGTGCACCAATCCGGTAAGTAGTAGATGTGAAAATGTAACTCCAAGTGCTTGACTGATAAATTCTAATGAATAATAAAAGGTTGCAAAGAGACTAGACACCGCCCATTTTGATTGCGTTATTAATGTATCAAATACTCTTAGCCCTACCCAATATGGCCGCCATGCAACAAAAGTAACAAGAAAACTTAAAAAAAATCCCAGACCCAACTGCACAATCTGCCGTTGCCAGTTTGTTTTTTTTATTTCTTGCCACCACCAAAGTAAAAACCACGGAACGAGCAATACGGGAATAAACTTAACCCATACACCTAGCGCAAGCAAAGGAAATACAAGCCACCAGTGGTGTTTTTTTGCAGCAAGAAAAGAACCACTTAACGCCAAAAGCCATACACTATCAAAATGTCCATTCACTATCCATTCCCACAACAATAACGGCTGTAAAAACCATATTTTTTGGATATATAATCGACGTTCTGAAGTTAAAAAATCGTCATTAAAAAAAACATGTTCAATAACGTAACCCAAAACTACGAACATAAAAACCATGAAGGTTTTCCATAAAAAAATAAACCACCACATTGAACCACTGCTTATATAATAAGCAATTTTAAACAAATCAATCGCAAGTGGTCCATACATACTTCCGTACGTAAAACTTGATTGTGGTGGAGAAAAAAAAGGATTTTCCAAAAGCCATGAATTCGTATAAAGATTTTTACCACCCGCAGCTGCTTTACCGCTGCTGAAATAATATTCAATATCTCCTGAAGAGAACGGCACTACTAAAAACGCACACAACACAACAAAAAAAATCATTTTTTTATGACCTCCAACAAAAAAATTATTGTCCTTATTTTTAGAGAAAAAAAACCAAAGAGCACTTATACATACGATAAAGATTCCAATTAGGCCCGCACGGATATAGTCATTGAAAGGCACACAGGTTGGCCAGGCGGAAAGAAAATAACACTCTTTCTGACTAAGGAAATGAAAAAAAATAATGGGGGTTACCAAAGCGGCACTTCCCCACCCCACCAAACCTAACCACAACGCCCATTTACAGATGAAGCGTTTCATACATTATTTATTTTTTTGAGCAACACCCAAAAGTGAAAGACCCCACGGCAATGAACGAAAATGCGCAAACCAAGCAATTTCAAAAAAATATATTTTTTTCATGAGTATATTTATCAGTGAATTTGCTGGTCGAACATCTGATTCTTGCTTCTGAGTAACCACCCCTCGGCGAAATAAACGAACAAAAATGGCCGGCAACAAAATCACACAATGAATCCACTGTACTTCAACATTCACAAACGCAGTGCTCAATAGCTTATTAAATTCTGCCTTAGTATAGCGCCGCACATGATGCAGAGCCACATCATGATATGACCACAAAAAAGGATGTGCAGGCACAGTCGCAATAAAAATTCCACCCGGCTTTAACACGCGCTTTATTTCAACCACCGCTCGCTCATGAACACTCACATGCTCAAGCACATCACAGGCAAGCACAGCATCAAAGTAGTTATCAGGAAATTCTAACGCATCTGCTAAACCACTTTTTACACACAATTTTTTTTGACGACAAAATGATAAGGCATCTTGACTCATATCAACCCCTTCAGCCTCATAGCCCTCATGCTGCAAAAAATCAATAATGGCCCCCGTGCCGCAGCCGACATCTAAAATTCGTTTTTTTTCACCAGAAGAGAAAAACCTACGAAGCGTATATTTCAAAAAATTTCTCTTTGCCACAAACCACCAATGATTTTTTTCTATCTTTTCCATTTTTTGATATTCAGCAACCTCCATACAAATAATACCTAACGATATAATCCCATGAGTTGATTAAATTTCATTTCAAACAACTCCTTAAGCGAACTCACCACTGCCTTCCAGACAGTTACCTTAGAATCAGCGTCATGAGCCCAAACTACCGGCATTTGACGTATGTGCAAACCATGTAGATGGGCAATATACAAAAGCTCCGTATCAAACCCCCAACGATCAATGCGTGCACGCTGAAAAATAATTTCAGCTGCCTCTCTTGAAAATGCTTTAAAACCACAGGTAAAATCGGTAATTCCTGGTACCAAAAAATTTGAAATCTTAGTAAATCCATGGCCAAGAAAAGTGCGTATCGATGATTCGCTTTTTGTAATAGCAGACGACGCAAGCCGTCGACTACCAACAACAATCTGATCATCAGGATTCATAAAATCGAGCAGATGATCAAATTCAGTAAGTGGCGTAGCAAGATCAATATCAAAAAAAATGATCCATTTTCCTCGTGCATGTAAAGCGCCTTGCCGCACTGCATAACCCTTCCCTCTATTCAAAGGATAACTCACAAGAGCAAATTCATATGTATTTTTGAAACCAAGCAGCACCTCCTCTGTACGATCACGCGAACCATCATTCACAAAAATGATTTCTGTGCTCAATTTTTTTGATCTAAAAAAGTTAAAAATTTCATCAATGTGCGGAGGAATTCGTCGCTCTTCATTGTAGACTGGTATCACTATTGAAAAATCAATCATGTCCATAAAATGAAAAACGTATTATTTAACTGTTGAAGAAATCGGAGTGGTGCTATTAATTCCAATTTGCTTCAAGATGTTTTTTTCTTGATCTGTAAATAAAACTTCATTCTTTTTCGCCAAAAGCATTACCTCATCCACTTTTGGTAACTGTTGAGTAATCTTATATACATATGCTAACCGCCAATAACTTTCAGCAATACGTGGATTATCTGAAATGGCTGCCTCAAGAAGCTTCACCGCATCTTGCCATTTGCCCAGTTGAGCCTTCACTCCCACCAAATTATAAACAAGCTGTTGTCGACGCGGAGAATAAGCCAGCGCTTGTTCTAAATAAAATTCACTTTTTGCAAGATACTTGGGATCATTATTAATAAGAAGACCAAGCTGCATTAGTTGCGACAAGCTCAAATGAACACGAACATCAAGTGGGTGAAGTACCAAATTTTTTTCCAACTCGAGAATCATAAGATCCAAAATTTGATTACTTTTTTCTTTACCTATTTTTTGATAATTATTACTGAGTAAGCTATATACTCCACGACTAATATCATTACGAATATCATCAATATGAGGAGAACTAAAAGCCAACGCCTCTTGCATGGAAATAAACGCTTCATTTGGATTTTGTCCCAAAGCTACAAGAGTATGTAATGTTTTAGTATTGGCCCGCGCAGGTTGCAGGTTAAAAATAAATACCGCACAAAAACCTACCACCCCCAAAACTACGAGTGTTCCAGTTCCACACACCGCATCAGCTGACGCAGGTATAATTTTTTTAAGCACATCTTCCTTGAGAGAAAAAGTGGATGATTTATAAGAAACGCTATTTATAAAAGCAAGCCAAAACATGAAGTATAAATACGAGGTTGGGTTTTCAAATACTGTGATATTTTGTACTAAATGTGCAATCAAAAACACACTTCCAATCACCAGCATGTGGGCATCAATCGTTTTCTTGGCATATGCTGAGTAGAGAATCCAAATTGCCACCACAAAAATGGCTATATAGGTCACAAGGCCGATTACACCCTGCACAGCCAATGTATTCACTAAAATGTTGTGTGCATTATCAAACCAAGTTTCACTATAGCCAAACTCGAGCGAACGAGGGTTATAATGCTGATTGAACGCATAGAAAAAATTATTTGGTCCCCAACCAAACAAAGGGTGGTCTTTAAAACTTTCTAGGGCAATCTTCCAAGCGATAATGCGAGGACCACCAACCAATTCGTTCAATGAGGTATTAAAAGTACGGTCAAGAATCACCACGCGATGAACAAAATTTGAATCTCGATTAAAAAACAGCAACACCACAAGCGCAACGAGGACTCCCCCACTAATCCAAAGTGTATGACGTACCCTTGGATATTCTTTTAACACAAAAGAATACACAGTTACACCATACATAATACCAGCCACAAGCCCCAGCATAGAGCCGCGAGTGCCACTAAACACCAAACCTAATAGCGCCAACACCCCCGCCAAAGCATACACAATTTTTCTTCCAATTGTTTTTTCTTTTAGAAGAAGAAGGCACGAAACAGCAGTCAAAAAAAGTCCATAACCACCGACATAAATTGAATTACCAAGACTACTCGCTACCCGCAAACTACCTTGATTCAAAAGTAAATCCGGCAAAAATACCTGCAACACACCAATAGCCATCACAACCGAACCAGCAATCAAAAAAATATTCAAAGCTCTCTTCCAGTCAGCCCAGTTTTTAAAAAGGCTAGTTATCATGAGGTAATACACTACGTAATGAGCTAGGGTAAAAAGTCCTAACATACGCTCATGATTGTCCCAAAAACTATGATATGAATCAACGCCAAAAAAAGTAGACAGTAAAAAACTAACTAAAAAAAGAACAACTGCAATGGTCAAGTTTGTTCTCTTTGGCACATATTCCTTCCAGTTGATAATTAAAAGTCCGCAGTATCCCGCACACATGAGCTCAACCAATGAACGAAATACTAAAATTTTAGGGACAATAAAAGGAAAAATAAATGATGAAGGAAATACTAATAATGGTACAAAAAAAGTACCATATGCTAAAATTTTTAGACAAGTTTCGAGAATTTTTTTCACACTAAAAATGATAATTCATTAATAAAATTGAGTTTAGTGTAGAGCACCCTGCTTAATAAGTCAAATAAAAAACCACATATATTTTTATGCGGTTGTTTACCCCCCTCCTTCTCCAAATTTAGAAAAAGTATACCACATCATTCTTTTTTAATCTAATGTCCTATGTGGATAACTTAGTTATTATTTGTTGAGAAATAAGCCCTATTTAGCCTGTTTGCCTCCTCTATTCTTTTGTCTGCAACTAAAAAATCAATATATTCCTGGATTAATTTTTTATTAATTCTATTCGTACTATCCAACGTTTTTTTCATCATTTCTTCACCCATTGCCTTATTTTGAGCCACCATAAGAGGAAACGCCACAACCGCTTCCTCTTGACTAAACGAATATCCTTCTACGAATGCTTTAATAAAATGCTCTGCCGCCCGATCTTTTTCACCAGCCTGCGTCAGGAGCAACGCATATAGAATTTGTGCTCGAGATGCCTGTGGATCTTCACTGAGTGCTGTCTCCGCAATTTTTAGCGCCTCATCTTTTTTTTCAAGCAGAAATTTAACACGTGCAAAACTAAATAAAATAGTTTGACGTTTAGAACTAAATGGAATGATATGTGTGGTATAAAATTCTTCAGCTTCCATCAAATATTTTGGATTTTGCCAAAAGTCATACCCATCGACATAACTTCTCCCTAAAACCTCCGCCGCACGCACATCTTTTGGGTAGAGTGCTAAATATTTTTTAAGATCTGAAACACCAACACGATACATGTCTTGCGATAGTAAACGATATTGACTAAAAGGAAAATCTGGATGCTGATTAAGCCATGTCAGCAAAAATTGCCCGAAATCTAAATAAATATCACTTACATACGGATTGGGAATTTGAATCGCCCGCGCGTGTACAACAAGAGATTGCTTGAAATCAACCATGGCTTTGGTCGTTGCTTCAGCCGCCAGATTATCCGCTTTAGCGGGTAAAAAGGTGAAACGATACAACAGAGTTATACTTCCAACCACCATCGCGCTGCTGAGCACAAACCGCACCAAACTGGTTACATTTTTCCCTCCAAGATACTGTTCTTTTTTGTGAAAAAACGGAATGATTAATGGCTCACGTTCTGGTGTGGAAAGAAGTGTTGCACCAGCAACTACCCAAAAAAAGGTTAAATACGACACCTGGTCTTCAAATGCAAACAAATTCGCCACAAAGTGCGCAACTAAAAACGAAATAAGCCCAGACACAAACACACGCTCTGCAGAAGTCGAAGTGTAGTATTTTTTAAAAAGAACAAAAAACAACACGCCATAAAGCGCTACATATGCTACCACGCCCATAATACCAGTCGTTGCAAGAGTGTTAAGAACAGTATTATGTGCATTGTCTACCCATTCTTCATGGGCTCCGAATCGCAAAAGCTCTGGTAAATAATGAGCGTTGGCGAGATCATAAAAATTTTCCCATCCCCAACCTGTCCACGGTCTCTCTTTCCAACCAAGATAAGCCATTTTCCAAAAAACAACACGAGTAGAATCTTCTCTAATCGCAGACACAAATCTATTCACCACTGGCAAATGGGGTGTTACGCCCGAATATGCCATAATTAAAATTGCAACCGGAAACATTACCACAAAAGCGATAAGACAGCTCACTACTTTTTTCTCTAAAGCGGAATGATTTTTTTCTAAAAGAAAAATTCCACCAGTCACTACTATGCCCGCTAAAAGACCAATAATAGCACCACGGGTTTGAGTGTTGAACAAAATAAACAAACTCAAAAAACTCGCACCCAACCACTCCCATCGGCGAATATCTTCTTTTTTAAAAGAAAAATAAAAACATGCCGAAGAAAAAAATAGAAAAAGAGCAAAATTTCCAAGATACACGGGATTTCCCAGTGTGGAAGCTACTCGATCTGAACCAAAATTATATAAAAACTGAGGAAAAATAAGCTGAACAATAGCCAGAAGCAGCACCAGCATTCCAATTCGAACAAACCAGCGCCAAAGCATTAGCCATTCTTCCTTAGTGAGAAAATAAACCCAAACAATAAAAAATAACAGGTAATGAAACAAGGCAAAAAGACCAACCATGCGTTCTCCTCTACTCCACACACTTCGCCAAAAATCTACACCCAAGCACGCTGACAAAAAAATGGCTGCATAAAAAAATAAAACCAGTAATGGAATGAAACTTTTGCGCAGTTTAAAGAAACCTGGATAATACACAAAACCAAAAAAAGCAGCCAGACCAGCCACTATTGCTAAAAATTGCAACAAAAATGCTTTAGGTAAAATAAATGGGAAGACTGAATGCGGTAAAACTACTAGTGGCAAAAAAAATACTGCCAAGGTTGCACTAATAATAAAAAAATGCGAAATAGAAATTTTTTTAAACATAGCATGCACTTAAATAACAATCGCTAGTATACAAGAGACCAATAAAAAAACAACCCCCACCGATTTCTCGGTGGGGGTGTTTTCACTATAGGAACCTCTCTACTTTTGCTAAGCAAAAGTGATTAGTAGCTATAAGTCTGGCCGAACAAAGGCACTCCAGCAACAGGTGTTGCTGTGGTTGAACCATCGTTCCAATTGTATGATACCAATTGAGTGGTTAATTTCTCATTGTTGGTGGTATCACTGAAATCAGTATCGGTGGTGTCAACTACTACGTACACTTTCTTCGCACCTGTGAAATCGTTATTGGCAGTCAATGCAATTTGAACACTATTACTTGCTCCAGTGTCAAGGCCAGAAACGGTAGCTGAACCCATCAAGTGGGCAGCATCAGGAGTGGCACTATCGTACAAGTAAACAGTAGTGGTGTTGTTTCCTGCACTGTTGGCAATCAAACTGCCAGACAATGACACAGTCACGATGCCAAGAACACTGTTCTGAGAAGAACCAGGTTCAGCTTGTGAAGTGAAGGTAAATACACCAACTGGATCTAGTGTTTTAGTTGAATGACTAGGCGAAACGGTGTCGCTTTCAGCCACACTTACGCGTGTCTTGTAGAGAGTTTGAGCATTGATGTTTGAACCATCAAAAGTCAAACTGTTGCTCGCTCCATAGTAAGTGGTGTTTGAAGATTCACCAAGTAAGATGAAGGAGTTGGTAAGAGTGCTTCCAGCTGAGAAGCGCAAACCGGTGTTAACTTTGTCGAAACCAATTTTAACCGCATCTCCAGAAGCAGCGCCTCCGTTGATGGTAGTCAAAGTGGCTCCTACGGTGATAAGGTTAGTTTGATCTCGTTGGAGATAACAACCAAGCTGACCGTTAGTTAAAGTAGCAATACCAGTAGTACTGTCAAAAGACAAAGTCTTTGTGAGAGTGGCACCAGCTTTATCTTTACAGGTGATAAAGGCTTTATCGATATCACGTGTATAGTTGGTGCTGTTCAAAGCTAACGCAACTCCGTTCAAGAAAAAGCTTTCTTGAGCAGGAGTTAATTTATATGTGGTAAAGGTCACAGGACCAGAACCAGATACAACACTATCAGCTTTTGGAGTAGATCCATCAACAGCGATGGTGATGCTTCCACCAGTTCCTACCGTAAGATAGGTAATAGAACCAGCAGTTGCGTTCACGCGTGAACTACTGTTGTTGGTCACTGATTTACCTTCAAGAGTTTCCAAGTTCATGTCGGTGCTTGGGAGAACATCAGCTGCTGTATAGGTAGTAGCAGAGATGGAATCTTTCAAACCGAATGAAACGATGAGTTTTTTAGCAACTCCAGCTGGAACGGTGTAGTTAAGGTTGTTGAAGGTGACATAGTAATATCCACCAGAACCAATGGTTCCAGAGAGATTACTTAAGTTTTGAGTTGCAAGAGGGGCTGCAGCACCTTCTTCCCAGAGGGAAACGGTGTTCACTACAGTGTTACCTGCGGTGTTACCTGCAGTGCTTCCATCAAGTGACGCAGTAAATGCGGTTGAAGAAGCATACACTCTCACGTTCATGCTGGTCACGCGAACAGCATCAGAGGTACCTGGGGTCAAGAGTAAGCCCAAAGCTTGCTGAGTTGCGCCTTTTACAACGCTGGCAGAAGCTGGAGGAGTAACTCGAGTAATGGTCAATTGAGCACCATTGATGGTCATGTTGTTGCCAGTCAAAGTGTTTGGCACAATGTTACTTGCGTCAACATACTGTGAGTTGTCAACATACTTAACGTAGTTGGTGCCACTCCAATCGATTTTGGTAAATACCTGGAAACCGGTGGTGATTGCACTGTCAATATCTGCAACTACTGCTAAGTGACGAGTTTGACCAGCGTTGATATCAAAGTTGTCAGTCAATACTTTATAGTAACCATTGCCACTTTGGGTGGTTCCGGTACCAAAGTTTGTTACTGGTCCAACCAAGACCTGGTTGTTGTTATCCAAATCTACGATCTTAACATTTTTGATTAAGTCATAGTTGGTAGAAGTGGTGTTAACCACTCCGGCTGCATCAAGTAAGTACACCCAAATTTTGGTGCTCTTGACAGTGATGTTGTTTGCTGCACTGAAAGAGAATTTCTGGAGCTGAACATTGGTCACATTGCGTGCAATTGTTCCTGCAGCAGGACCATTGTTAGCCAAAGTCAAATCTCCTCCGGTAACAGTGTAAGTCTGATCTCCGGTAGACCAACTGTTGGTGAGGTTAACACCAGCATTGTATTGGGTGTCCCAGAGCTGTACATCAGAAGATTGATCAACGTAGAATTTAACATTGTCATTTACGCGGCCACCTGAGATGTCAGCATACACATAAGCTGTTTTACTGTCACCTTTGGTGATAACGGTAGAAGTTGACAAAGTAAATACTGCTTTGTCTCCAGTCATTGAAGGAGTAGCAGCTACTTGATTTCCACCTACAAATAATTTGAGGTTAGAAAGGTAACTGTTAGACAAAGATCCTCCGTTGGTAAGAGTGATGCCGGTCCATTTTACGTCGTAGGTTGCACTTCCTGCGTTAACAGTGAAGCGAGCAACTTCTGCTTGAGAAGCTCCTAAACGCATAGAACCGGTTGATCCAGAGTTATCAACGGTAACCGCTGATACAGAAGAAGCACCAACTCTCATGATGTTTCCTACTACTCCAGTCACAGAAGCGCCGTTGACTGACACAACCTCAAAACCATCTTCATCGCCAGTGCCGGCGTTGGTGGTGTCGAGATCAGCAACGATGCGAAGTGTTTTGCTTTCGCCTGATTTAAGGGCGATTTTTAAGTTGCTAAAGGTAACTTTGTTGGTATCTGAAGCAACTGTTCGGCCACTCGTAAGACGGGTGTTACCATCGTATACATACACAGATGCGAGGTCGTTGGAAGATCCAAGACCAATACGATGAACCACAAGGTCGTTAAGAGTTAAGTCTCCGGCATTGGCTTTTACAACAAAGTGTAAAAAGTCTACTCCGGTGGCTTTTTGTGGGATGCCCATAGCAGCTGGATTGTCAGCAGCGAGGCTTACCATTGCACTTCCTGAAGGAGTTGTAGGAGTAGTTGGGGAAGAGGAAGCTCGTACCCAAGCCTGAGTTTTGTCAGTAGATTTACTCCATACAGACATGATGGCATCTCCTTTAGTGTAACCAACAAGCATACTATCAGTAACGATGTGTGCATAGCGTGATTGGAAGCCGTTGGCTACCATACCATCACTGGTTACTTCACGGAGAACATTTCCTGCGTCAACATACCAAGTTTTGCCACCATTGCTCACGAGCATACCTTCGTGAGGTTTGGCTTCAGTGATGTCGGCAACACGGCCAGCAGCACTGTAGTTGTTCCAGTCAGCATCATCGATGGTGACGACTGGTAATGGTGTTCCATATAAAGTCTGAGCGGCTTCTTTGGTAATTTTTGCAAGACGAGTACCGGCAACTACACCATCTGAAGGCAAGATAGCATACAGGGTGTCTTTGTCAGCAGGTCGGTTGACCAAAGTGCTGCCTGGACGAAAGTTCACGCCAGCTGGAAAAGCTTTTGGAACTGATAAGTCGTTGAAACAAGCGCGTGAAATAGGAGAGAAGTGGTACACGTTGTTACCATTCGCATCTTTTTCTGCTTTGTTCCATGACCAATATTGTGTACTACCGTAGTAGTAATACAAATCGTTGTTAGCACCTACTACATAAATAGCAGGATGGCGATAGACAACTTTTCCGTTGGAATCTTTTTCAAGAACCTGAACCTGACTTCCGACGGCTAAATCTGCTGGGCAGTTTGTGCTTGCAGCACTCACGAGTCCAGCCACCAACACGTTGGCGCCGACAGAAGAAAGGATGGTAACTCCAGCAACAAAAGTGCTAAAGGCTTTTCTTCCTAAATTAGTAACATTACTCATAATTAATAATTATTTAAACTCTTTTCAAGCTGATATATGAAAATTCAGTCTTGAAAAAGAGCACCTGTCACGATGGCGTGACATACAACTAGCCAGGCAGATCCTTATGGACCTTCGACTTTTAAGCACTGGCTTCAATAATCTGTTTCCCCTCCCCACGCAACATACAGTCTTAAGACTCTAGGTTTGGTGCGGAGGGGAATTCAGCTCATTTTATCAAAAAACTATTTACTCCGGAAGAGGCAGTACTTGACCCATTGTTTTTTAAAGCACCTTCAACATTTATCATTTTTATAACTCCTCCCATTATAGCCGGACTATTAGTAGCCGTTGAAGTTACCACACCATTAATTGAAGAGGTAACTGCTGAAATCATCGTGTTGGCTGCAGCCGCGATTTCTCTGTTGGTGCTGGTGGAGTTATCTGCGTTCATGGTGTTAAGAACACCTACCGCAGGAACAACCGCAGGTAAAATAACTTGTACTTTAGTGATAGTATCTTTATAAATGGTTTCAACAGCTTTTGATGCAATATTTGCCTCGCCAATTCCACTGATTGCTTTTTCAATTTGTCCCTGTGCAATAAAATTTTTAATTTCACTTATTTTTTTATCCACTTTTTGTGTGGCATCACCAGCTTCTTGGGCAGCTTCTTTGGTTTGAGCGGCTACGGCCAACAAATCACTATTAAATTGTTTAGTAGTAGTAGGAAGAGCAAGCTCTTCTTTTTTTGTCAGGTCGTTTTTAAGAGTCTTAGCTGCTTGACTCACAAGTAAACTTACATCTTCTACTCCTTTTTTTGATTCAACCGCATCGGTGGCCACTGTTTGGAGTGTGCTGCTAATGATCTGTTTTTTCACATCGCCAGACAAAGAAGAATTTCCGGTCAAAACCGCTCCCACCACTGCCAAATGCACATCTTTAGCAAGTTCTGTTGTTTCGGATAAATTTTTAGCAAGATCATCCGAAGTGGTTGGAGTACTTTCAGATAAATTTTGTTTTGATTCTTTGATGAGTGATTTAATTTCTTCAGTTTCTTGTACTGCCTCTACCGCAAGAGGTGGTGAATTCTTATCTTTCAAATCATGATTTACATCTTCTAAGGCTTTTTTAAGATATGAAACGGCGGTAGGAACGTGCTGTTTTTTTTCTGGATACGCCGTTATTTTTCGAGTATCATAGGCAATTTCTTTGGCCAAAGCTATTTTCTTTAATTTAGCTCCTTCTCGATTTCCTACTTGCTCAGTGAGCACTACCTGTGCACGTTCAAGAGCAATTTTAAGGTCATATAATTTTTCGCCTGGAGAAGCAGCATACGAAGCACGTACTGTGCTACTAAAGACAACCGCCATAACAAGCACCACCGCCAAAGATCGCACAGTGACAAACGACCAAGGACCAGCAAAAAAATGGATGAAAAACGAAAAATCAAATAAACCTTTAGTGTGATTATTCGCTTTTGATGGAAGGGTATTTTTAATCAACGATAACAAAAGAACACGATTTTCTTTCACCCACTCTTCGCGAGGACTCACATTCGTGTTACGTAATTTTTTTAATTGTCTGATTAAATCTCGTGACATATATTTTTATAGCTGCGTCTCGACAAGTTCTTTTATTTTCTTTAGTGCGCGGTGAATAGTTACTCGTACAGTCAATTTACTTTTTCCTACAATTTCAGCAATTTCTTCAATGGTTAATTCGTCAATGTATTTTAAGGTAATTACTTCTTGATATTCTTGTTTTAATTTTTTAAGCACTTTGAGCAGGTTTTCATTTTCTAATTTCGCATCAAGCTTTTCATAAAAAATTCCTTGATCCCCTACTTCTCGTTTTTCTTCTTCTCCGCCATTTTCATCAATCGTAATAACTTCTGGCTGATTAGCACGACGGCGGTACAAGTCTATAACGCAATTGCGTGCAATCCGGTAGAGAAGCCCACTAAAACTTTTTACCTCTTTTTTTTCTTGAAGAAAATTCCATGCTTTAAGAAAAACATCAGCGGTAATATCTTCTGCATCTTCAGACCGACGTACTTTAAAATACACAAAGCGATAGATTCGCTTTACATAGAAATCATACAACTGGCCAAAGGCTTCAGGATCATTATTGATTCTTATTTTGGAAAGAAGAATCTTTTCAGAGAGCGTAGTCATTATAGAAGACGAAGAAAAGTAAAAAGTGTTACACCTGAGATTCACACTTTGAGATTCATAGCTTACCAAAAAAATAGACTTAAGGTCAATGAATTTATTTATAGTATAGCATAAATATACCTAACTCTTCTGAATTTATAGTTAAAAAATCAATAATCAAGAATTGTTCATTAAAAAATGCGTCCCACGCTTGTCTACACAAGTATAGACAAAAAAAATTTTGACCTTCGTATAACCATTGACAAAACCCTCTAAATATGCTAAAATTGTATAAGCTAATCTAGACAATTATGAATAATTTGACCGAAGAAGGCAAAGAAATGATCCGAGTTTCTGTATCAGAAGCAGCCAGGCTTTTTGGAGTTAATACACAAACTATTCGTCGAGCCATCAGAGCTCAAGAAGTTACCTATGTCGTGGTTTCAGGTCGCTACAAACTAAATTTCGAAAGTTTAGTTAAATGGTCACAACGCCACACCACCGTGCAAAACAAACTAAGCAAAAAAGGTATTGGGCAGTTTGTAGAACGTTGGAAAATTAAAAACCCCCTTTTCTCTCCAAATCCAAAAAGTATCAAATCTTCTCCAAACACCACTCTTCCATAAAAAAATTGTTCACCCATAACTCTTTTGCCTCACCCATCTTTGTAATAATAAGAGGGGTGTTTTTTTGTGCCTCATTGACATGTTTTTTCAAGTACTTATATAATGAGATATAATTTTCTTACCTTTTTATTATGTTTGCTGTGATATACAAATTTTTTCACGGACATTACCACACTCGTTACCACGGCATCTACTCTCACGCCAAACAACTCTTCGTATTCGACCTTATACTCTTAGCCACTGCCATTTTTCTACTCATCAGCTCACTTTTTTTCTTTTTTTGGAGACCCGGACTCACAGGATTCATTGATTTGTCCATGAATATTGGTGAAAATCGAATCAAAAGCGGCGAACTCGTCCATATCACCTTTGAATATGCGAATCGCAGCACACGCCCTCTTACTTCTTCAACCCTCGCAGTTCATTTACCGCCAGGTTTTTTGATTGACCGCACCCGCACTCCCGAAAGTGTTTTTTCTTCTAATTCAATTTTTAACCTTCACACCCTTGAACCAGGTGCTCGTGGACGCTCCGAACTATACGGTCACTTCTGGACAGAACCTCGCCAAGAAGAAGATTTTACCGCCACTCTCACCTATCAACCCGAAGGTTCTACCCGCAAAGAACAAAAGATATCTCAATTCACTGCACTTCTTCCAGAAAGTGTGCTACGCATGGATTGGCAAATTGCCACCACCTCTTTTCCTCAAAAACAAATTCCATTTTCGATCACATTAGTTAACACCAGCAACGAACCACAATCTGATTTGGTGATTCGTGCTTCAGTGCCTGATTTTATTCTGCCAGAAGAATATCTCACTTCATTTTCATTAAAAGCAAAAGAGACCCGCATGGTCACCGGCACTTTGACACTTTCTTCGATAAATGGCGGCGAACCTGCTGCTTTTATTTCTCTCAATACCCGCGTGAATGGCCACACGATTCCGCAAGAAAAGATCACTCGCTCTTTCACTCTTTTGCACCCTGAATTTGAGGCAACACTTCGCCTCACTTCTTCCACCACCTATATTGAACCCGACCAACTCATTCCACTCGAAGTGCGTTGGAAAAACAATGGAACTATTGCGCTCAATAATTTACGTGTTCGTGTCCATTTTTCGTCACCTTTAGTCGATCTACCAGCCACAGCCAGCCTTAATGGGGCTTACATCGAGAATGGTGATTTGATTCTTGATCACACCGCCCGTACCGCTCTTGCCTACAGCACTCCACAAAGCGAAGACTCAGCCACTTTTTCTCTTAAATTGGTTTCCTCTTTTGCCAACCTTGCCATTCCACCAAACACTTCATTTGTTATCACCCCAATCTTAGAAGGTGAAACATCATCTGTACAAAATCAATCCTACACCATTCCAGGAAACGGTGTAGGACTTCCTGTGGCAGGCGAGCTTCACATGAACACCAATGTGCGCTACTACACACCAGAAGGAGACCAGCTTGGCCGAGGTCCTTTGCCACCACACGTAGGAGAAACCACTAAATATTGGATTCTACTACAAGCGTTTACCACCCTTAATCCGCTTAAAAACGCTTCGTTTGAAACTAAACTTCCTGCAGGTGTTTCGTTCACCGGCAAACAAAGCATTACTCTTGGTCCTTCACTTGCCTTTGATGAAAAGACGAGAATGCTCTCTTGGAACTATCGAGAATTGCCACCCCAAAGTCGAACGGGTATCTATTTTGAACTTGCTGTTTCTCCCACACTGGAACAAATTGGTAAAAACCTTAATCTTACTGAAGAAATACTTTTCTCCGCTACTGATGAATCGGTTCAAAAAGAAATTAAAATTTCTCAACCAGGTCTTAATAACGTGCTTAAAAAAGACGACCAAGGGTCACGAAAAGGTAGTGCGGTTGCTGCCGAGTAAAGTACTATACACATTTAATAAAAACCATCGGAATAATCCGATGGTTTTTTATGGAATTAAATTTCCTTAAAATGTACCTTATTAACCACTCTTTATCTAGCTTCTACAGTCATTAAAAATTGATTCAGCACTCTTTTGTCAACCTGTGGTAAAGCTGCTTGCATTTCGGACATAAAAGTCTATGCCGCTTCTTTTTGCAATGCTTCTTGTAAATCTTTTTGAAAACCAGGAGTTTCATACTGGGGCCCTTTTTCACGAGTGTATGACTTTCTCAACTCCTTGGTTACTCTTGTCATTGCCTGTCCATGTAACACTTCACCCATTTTTTTAAGTATTAACGCAAGTTCATCAATAGCTGGTTTGTTTCTTTCATTCGCAAAAAAATAGTTAAGCGTGGTAACGGGATCGCCTGTCAGAACAAGCGTGTAATTTTTGCTAAGCTCCACATATTTAGCCAAAGATTTGAGAGTTCGATCAACAGTATCACACCACAATCTTTGAAATCGTTCGGGAGGCAATGTTCGTACTGTAGGATTATCAAATGTGTGTACCGTTTGTGGTGTAGCGACATCTATCTGCGAAGCACGGTGCATCGCCGACATCAAATGCCCAATCGTAGAAATTTGAACATCTGAAAGATATGAGTCTTTAATTTGTTGCCAATCTGCTGGCGGTTTATTTACCAAAGCTTCGGCAACTAAACCATTCATGGCCGTCCCAGATTGCGGCCAAATAGAATTTCCCTCAATGAAGGCTTGCACCCAAGAATCTTGAGCTTCAAACCCTTGACCCTCTACAGATTCTTCAACTTCTTGTTGGTATACAAATGGCTGTGTAAAACAAAAAACAGAGTTTTATCTCTGTTTTGCGTTTGGTGCACGCCAAGGGATTCGAACCCCTGACCCTCTCGGTGTAAACGAGATGCTCTAACCAA
>CAYUHX010000006.1:0-57904 GCA_964444705.1 uncultured Gammaproteobacteria bacterium
CTCTTTTCTTAAAGAACGATCTTTCGACCTTATTTCCATTATTCTTGCTCTTCAAAACATTGAAGAGGTTGGAGCGGTCTTTCAAGAGTGCAGTCGTTTATTAAAACCAGGCGGAAGTGTGGCGCTCGTTCTCACTCACCCTTGTTTTCGTGTGCCAAAACAAAGCTCGTGGGAATGGGATGAAAAAGAAAAAATTCAATATCGCCGTATCGATAGTTACTTGTCAGAATCAAAACACAAAATCGATATGCATCCCGGGCTCAAAAACAACCCCGTCACCATCACCTTTCATCGTCCGCTCCAATACTATTTTAAACTTCTCTCCAAACACGGCCTCTTTGTCACCCGCTTGGAAGAATGGAATTCGCATAAAAACACTCCGGCCGGTCCCCGGGCTGAGGCTGAAAATAAGGCTCGAAAAGAAATTCCTCTCTTCCTTTTTCTCTCTGCAAAAAAAGAACACTCGGCACAATAACCGAGTGTTCTTTTTAAACACCATTCTACTTGGCGTTGTGGTCAATTTGGTGAAGACCGAAAATATTTCCTTCCGGATCTTTAAAATATCCCTGCCAAGCCATTCCGACAAGCGCCATTTTAGGCACCACATTTTTTCCACCCGCTGCTTCAATTTTGGCTGCATATTCTTCGTAAGAAGAAACAATAATAGTGCACACATATGCGTTCACCGCCTGGCCATCGACCGGCCCTTGGCCCATACGGCGAGTTAACCCACCGTTAATACCCCCTTGTTCGCCTTCTTTCCCCGTCATCACCATCCAATACTCAAACTGTCCACCTTCCCATTTTTTAATTTCCCAGCCGAACACGCTAGTATAAAAAGCGGCTGTCGCTTCAGGGTTGGTGGCATGAATTTCAAAATGCGCAACGCGATTAGACATATCGTTTTTTTGTTTATACATTAAAATCTACTTTTCTTCTTTCTTATATCACACCATGTTCATTTTTACCAATCTGTTTAAAGTTGCACCACTCCTAACGACACCACATCAACTTTTCCATAATAATCCGTTCCAAAACCTAAAGTGCCATCGCTACGCGACACGTAGATATGAACCGCAATTTCTTTATTATTCAATGAGGTAATCACCGCGCTCGGAAAGACGCCACCCGCATCACCATAACTCGGCCCAATGCCAATCGGATTATCTTCTTCACGCAACTGTGTTGCATGAAAATGATACTCCATCAAAAAAGCTGGTCGCAGTACTGTTTGCAGTGGTGTGTTAACATACCCATTATTACGACTTTTTTCTTCGGGGACAAAATCAAGAAGCCACTTGCCCTGCTCTGGCAAAGGAATAAGCCCACCTAATTCTGTATCCCGTTCTTTCAAATCGCGATTTCGTTCCGCAAATAAATAGCGCTTAAAATGAGGGTCGTGTATTTGTTCCACCACTCGACGAATACGGTTCAATTCAAAGACATTAAACGCGGACAGTTCATTGTTGTGCGCATAGTAATAGACACTTCCCTCCTCTTTCTTATTTGGCAACAGTGTGGCCGGTGTTTCTCGCCAACGCACACATCTTTGCGAAAAAAATTTTTCCATTCCCTCCGCATCAAGCGACCAATCAAATTGATTGTCTATCAAATAATAGAGTACATCCTCTTGTCGTAAATTTTCTTTAGGAATTTTTTTACGCTCAAAAAAATCAGTCAACACATCAAGTTTTTGAGCAATGAGTGCGGGTGAAATTTTTTCTAGTCGCACATAGCCTGCGGCCAAATTGTGCTGATATTCCGCCGCATATTTTGATTCGTGTCCCAACCATTTTTTAAGATAACAAAACAGTGTGGCGACGGCAGCAAGTGTTACTTCGTTATCACGCACTTTTTTGGCATACACATTTGCCTCGGCTAAATATGCTTCAATACGGCTCCCCTGTCTTCTTGAAGGCAGTTTATCAAGCTCATCCCACACTTTTTTTAAATTTTCATCCAACTCCTTATATTCCTTGTCACCCTTACCTAATTTTTTCAATTGTCTTACACCACTATTGTATTCATTGGTGAGTCGTACACTTTTTTCTGCCACTTCAATTCCACTATCAATAGCCCGGCGTATATTGTTTTTTTCATTTTCAAGCTCGCGTTTCTTTCTTTCTGGTTCTTGTCTTTTATCAACTTCGTGGTAGGCCCGAGCGCCAGCCCCCACCAGCGCTAAACCAAAAACAGTGCGCATAAAAGTTCGACGATCCTGATTTGGTTCTCCTGTAGACAAAGGCATTTCTGGTTTTTTCCCTCGCTCCAAAGACATACGCACCTAGCTAAAAAGTATACTATTTTCTACCCGAAATTATAACATACTGCTATAAAAAACATCGACTACGTGTTCTCAACAAACAGCTCACCTTTCCAGTTTTTTGAAGTTTCCACAGATCGATCCGCATACATAATCAAATATTCAAAAGAAAAATCTGTGCGAAGCACTTTACTTGGAACTAAAAATAGTGCGGTAGCGAGCGCGTCAGCGACAAGACCCTCTTTTGCCACCACCCACGTTGCTAAAATATGACGAGGAGAATCAAGTGTCCGCGGATCAATAATGTGATGATATTCACCCCACGTGCGGCGGTTGCCGGCCGAGCCACAAATACTGGCATTCTCCACTTCAGCAAGACCAATCACACAACTGACATCATCTGGATCTTCGAGACCCACTTTAAGTTTAACAGCATCTTTGTGTCGATATAAAATGTCTCCCCCTGCATCAATACAAAAAGATGACACACCCTGTTCGACTAACATTTTTCCTACCAAATCTACCAAATATCCTTTGCCACCCGCTCCAAAATCAAGCACAATCGGCCTCTTTGTGGTGAGGTGCTGCTCCTTATACACCATCGCTTCTTCCCACGTTGGCGGCGGCTCTAGTTTTCGAGATTCCAAAGAATAATGAGCGTCGTATCCTGCGTCTTCCATCACTTGCCCAATCAGGGGTGTAAAAGCTCCTCCGGTGAGTTGATATAATTTCTGGTACAAAAAAAACAAGGGCTCCGCATCTTTAGGAAACGCATAAAGCCCTGGTTTTTTGGCGATTGCGGTTATTAACGAATCTGGCTGAAAACGAGAATACACTTTATCAAAAACAGAAATTCTGTTTTGAATCAGCGGTAAAAGCTCAAAGGCGCGCGTACTTGAGTCATACAAATCTATCACCCAGTGTGTGCCTATGGCCTCAAACTCAAGCGCTGTAGAAGCAACCTTCATGCTAGCCCTTAGCCTGAGCCTTAATTTTTACGAGCGCATCATTAAATCCAGCAGGGGTAAGTGAAGAGCCAGAAACTTTACTGAGACTCACCTCATCAATTTTTTTACCGATAACATACTGTTTATACCCATCAGCAAAAACCTCTTGCATGCGCTTAGAAATGCGTGATGTTGCATGTACTTCCACTGCAGAATCGACAATAACACCATCTTTCAAGGTCACCGAAACACCAATGTCTTCACTGCCGCCTGGGGAACGGTAGTCTCCCTTGGCCAAGTAATTACCATCTTTATATGTGGTCTTTTTTGGCGCAACTGCGGGTGAAGAAGTAGTCTTTGACTCTGATGCTTTTGTGCTACTTGTTGTTGGTTTGGCCACCATCGCAGCCCCCTCTTCTGTCTTTTTTTCCATTACCGACGAAGAAGTAAACCCTTCATCCGCGGCCATTTGAGAATCCTCAGTGGTTAAAGAGCCGGCTTCAACTGTCCCCCCAGCTGCTGCATCATTGTTTGTAGGTTGTACAGTCTTATCATTACTTGGTGTACCACAACCAGAAACCGTCACGGCGAGGAGGGCGATTACAAACAATGCGACAAAATTGGGAAGATTTTTTTCGCGAGGAATCATATGTATCTAAAAATTAGACTTAATTTTTTAACCAGCTGATAGTATACACTACTCATAAAAATTGCCAACTCTTCTGTATACTACCTTTTTCAAAGAAATTTATTTCAAAATTATGCACGTGGTTTTTTGCTTACTCCTTCGTTATTTCTATAGACCACGACACTTTTTTTCCGGCCTCAACCTGTTCTTTTTTTCGAATATTGGCCCGAATGGGTACCAGATACCCGCCTGATTTTTTATCAGGAAATAAAGATGTTTTCCACACACTACCCCCCAGAGTGGCCACGATCGGAATAGTTCCCCACCCCCTCTTTCTCTTCCCCCACCATTCTTTAATCTGTGTTGCCTCCTTTTTAGGCACAGACACAAAATGCCACCCTGCCACACCCGGATAAAGCCAAACTTCTGAAATAAGTTTCAGTGAAAAATGAAACACAGTAAAAACGCTACTTTTTTTTCTTTGGCAACGGAAGATTGTCTGCTGTTATTTTCAGCAACTCACAAAGACGTTCTCCGTCTTCAATCATGCTGCCGTCCATCACCATTGCTGCCTTTGCTCCAGGATAAGGAAACCCCTCTACATAGTCGTTTTTTAGAAACACCTTTCCTGGTTCAGTTATTTTTACATAGAGCGTATTATCGCACACCAGAGCCACTACCTTTCCCTCAAAATATAGTGCATACTCACCAAACATTTTTCGTGCGGTTACAGTTTCAAGCGGCGCCAGTTGATCTAAAATATAATCAATGGTTGATTGTTTTGTGGACATACAGCGCAAATTTATTCATCTTTTTTCTTGAACCTATTTTAATACTCACACACAACTTCATTTAAATAAGAACTTTTAACGTCACAAGCCCCGTCATGGCCAAGGTTGAATAAAAAAACCATTTTTTAACACGCCTACTGCCACCACTTAGCACTAAAATATAACTGAATATAAAAAGCTCACTGCAGGCTCTAAAAAAACTATAATCTTCTGCCCAGATCCACTTAGAATACAAGAAAAAAAGAATTACATACAAAATCCACGTCAACTTCAGTGGCCAGTTTGAATTTTTCTTAAAATTCATCGCTGCTAATCCTATTACTCCAAACAAATATGCTACTTCAAAAATTCTTAACTTCGTTGCGAGTGTTTTGAAATAAAAAACGTACCCCAAACCTTTAAACGGTATATCAAGATTGAGATTATAATTTCCAACCAAAGGAGCGCCCTCCCACAATCTCATTAAAACTACTTGCCAAATAAAATAAACAACCAAGGGAAGGGCAAATGCAGCACACAAACCTATTGTGATTTTTTCTTTACTCCTCGCCACACCATTCAGCGGCGCGACCACGGAATCGAGTTTGCCTTTCAAACGTAGATAAAAATAATACACTGCCACAACTGTGGGAAAAACAAGGGTGGTTTCCCTTGCCAAACACGCCCAGGTAAAAAAGGTAACTGCCAAAAAATTTTTGTTTTTATTGTGAAAAAAAAGTCCGCCACATAATAAAAACAAAGCAACAATTTCGGTAAGATTTCTTGTGAGCGAAATTAACAAACCTGGATATAGACACAAAGGAAGCACGCACCAAAGAGGCTGATTAAGGCCGCGCACGAGTTTGATTGAGAAAAAAATGCATCCTGCCAAAGCAAAGATATTTATCAAAAGCATTCCGAAAGGCACAAGTTCGCCCCTCCCAAAAGACACCGCCCAAGACAATAGTGGGAACAAAACTCTCTGTTGACGCAAGGCTGGCTGGTCTAGCGTTATACCAAAATCTGTTTTTTTATTCGTGAAAGGATCAAGGGCAAGACGATAATAAAATTGGCCATCATACCCGTTTGAATTGTTCAAAATTTTTATTTTTTTAAAAGGAAATTCTTTTGTGGTGAAGGCGTCCCCTAATAAAATAAAACTATTAAGATTGAAGTCGTTTCGATACAAAATGACACCAAGCAAACAACTATAAAAAGTCATGAGCAGGAGTACACACTGAGAAATTTTTAACTGCGCTAACATGATGTATGTTTAAACAATACTCAAACTCATCTCTTCGGTTTAAGACCGCACGTACTCAAGCTTTTTTATCCCGATGCGGACAGCCTGGCCAACAACATGGCCGACGTTTACCTGTAGCCAAATCGTTGCAGGCGCGCTCAATGTGCGCACTTCTCGTCTCTGGTTTTTTAACCGATGTAATCCAGCAAATCCATTCATTTTGTGCCAATGGCGTTATTTTTTTCCACGCTGCTTGAACAATTTCAGAAGTGATTAACGCTTTTTTAAAATCAGCCGGAATGGAGTGCAACGATCCTTTGGCAAGTTTCTTAACATCCATATATAATTTTAAACCTGATTTCATACTCCTTACCATGCGGCAATGATTGCCCCCATTGTTGCAGTTACCACAAGCGAACACACGGCCTCAAAAAGCCACAATTTCCAATTTCTTCCCATCCAAATAACTTCGATTGAAGACGAGGTCACAAGAAACCCTAACCACAACCATGCCCCCATAATCGCTCCGCGAAACCACGTTGCTGGCCCCATGAGCGCTGACGTAAATACCAATGAAAAAAGCACCGCCATCACTAAGGCGG
This sequence comes from uncultured Gammaproteobacteria bacterium, assembly GCA_964444705.1. Lineage (GTDB taxonomy): Bacteria > Patescibacteriota > Patescibacteriia > Magasanikbacterales > GWA2-37-8 > CAYUHX01. The sequence continues at coordinate 6,454 of CAYUHX010000006.1, forward strand.
TCACAAAATTTACCACCAAATTCCAAAACATTTTACCGTACATATCAGACATCTTCTCTTTCCCGGTGGGTTTAATCTGTGCCAATTTCATCCAAAGCTTTCCCGACACTGGCCCATGAAACAAAAAACCCAAAACAAACGCTACCACGGCTGCGAGCGCCACTGCTGCAAAATGTATTGAGAGCATATATATTTGAAAAGAATTATTTTAAATGTATCTCAAAATGTATAGCTATTTTGTGCACTCGTCTCGTTATTTATTCTTCCACCTCGGCGCGAAAGCAATCATCTTAGAAAAAAACCACGCTTTTAAGGGATGCATTCCGCCATTTGTTATCATATTTTTTCGACATACTTCTTGAAAATCTTTTAGACTTCCTTCAAAGCACAACTTTCCGTTTTTAAAACATAGCGAACAATACTTTTCATTCTCTCGCACACCCACATCTTTAGCAAAAGGCATAAGACAACTTTCGCAACTACCCTGCGCGCACTCTTTTTCATTTACTTTTTGCATACACTGATTACTTAACTTTTAAAAGCAACTTCTAACGTCGCAATGTCAAATTTTTTCATTTTCATAAAAGCCTGCGTCACCCGTGCAATTTGTTCCTTGCTGCCAGTGCTCATCATACGTTCCATAGCTGTGGGGACAATTTGCCACGGAAAACCAAATTTATCGTTTAGCCACCCACACTGAATTTCCTTGCCACCCTCTTTTAGTTTATCCCAATAATAATCAATCTCCGCTTGCGTTTCGCAGCTTACCACAAAAGAAATTGCCTGCTCGAAAGAAAATGGACGTTCTCCCCCAGCATCCATAAGAGCGATATCGAAATTTTCAATTGAGATTTGGGCGTGCTTTACTTTGGCTTTTTCATCATTCATTGGTTCGGTGCCATCATACTTCAGCACGTGTTCTATTTTTGAATGGTGAAATACGGAGGTATAAAAATTAACCGCCTCTTCGGCCCGCCCACACACTGCACCAACAAACATGAGGGTCGGGGTAATTTTTTGTGCTGATTTTAAACCGGTTGAATACATGATCTGCCACGACACGCCGTACCTATCTTGTGTCCAGCCATATTTTTCTGTAAACGGATATGTGCCGAGCTCCATCAACGTTTTTCCGCCGACAGCTATTTTGTGCCACAACTCACTTACTTCTTCTGGTGAAGCACACGAAATAATAAACGAAACAGTCGGGTTAAACGGCAAATATGGGCCAGCCGTCATGAGACTGAAATCAGTATCAAAAATAGTTATCGTCGCCATTTGCACCGCTCCCGAAGGAGTGTTTTCAAGCTCACCTCCACCCTTCAGCTGTGTGCCCGGAAAAACCGAACTATAGAAATCAACAATTTCCTTCATGTTTTTTTCAAACCATAAAAACGGAGTAATTTTTTGCATGCTATTTAATTACGAACTAAAACTCTGTACCCTTTATTTTGAAGGGTTAAGCAAAGATGCATAGCGCGCTCTTTCTTGCCACAAAAAATAAAGATTAAGCAACAGCAACACATCTGCAGGAATAGAACCGGCGTTCAATAATCCGCTATCAAGAAACAAATGAAACCCTACTATGTTTAGGGTGATAGGCAAAATCAACAAAGCCGCGAGTGCGGTGCGTTTTATCCACAAAAGAACAACCGACAGTAAAAAAACAAACGCCATCATATAATTAATATATGCCGCTCCTCCCATCAAAAGTTGCACAAAAGAAAAAGCCTCGGGGTTGCCATACATGTCGGCAGTTGGTGCAGGAAACACATGTAGCGCCCCCATTACCGGCATAATACAAATAAGACTTAATACTACTTTTAAAACGATGTCCAGGTATTTTTTCATATATATACATTTAATTAATTTCAACAAATTTTTTAAAATTATTTAAAATACTTTGCCAACCATTTTTTTGCATTTCTATTGGATTCATGTTTTCTGGGTCAAACTCGATTATAACTTTTGTCTGCCCAGCACCACTCTCTTCAAAATAAATCGTACATTCTCTCGCCACCGCTTCGTTTTCTGGTTTATCCATCACATACGCCAGTTTTTTTCCTATCTGCACATCGGTGTATGTTCCGGAAAAATCAAAACCAAAACTTTTGTCTTTTGCGCTCATTCTGGTTAAAAACCTACCTCCAACTTGTACTTCATTCTCCGCATAGGGGCATTCCCAATCATCGCTCGCAAAAGCCCACCCTCGTATACTTTCCGGGTTCGTATAGTGTTTCCACACTTTTTCACTATCTGAATTTATCACTGTTTCAATTTTAATTTTTTCCATAACTTTTTTATTAATCAAACTATTTTATTTTTTTTACTCATTTCTTGAAAACCGTTCTTGACAATCTTTTCTAAAATTTTTAAATCTACATCTTCTAATTTTTTAATATAGAGACACGACCCACCACTCAATGAGTGCGGACCTAATTTCTTAAACAATTCTTCAGGCTGAACTTGCACACCACTCATCACATAAATGGTGATTGCATTCTTGCGCAGAGCAAAGCCGGTGGCCATCCACTCGCCTTCACGACTTTTGCTTTTATAATGATATTGTCCAAAACCAAAAATTTTGCCCCACATTACACACTTTTTCTTCGTCACTTTTTCAAAGAGATCTACCAATGTGAAGGCGGCTTTCTTTTCTGCGAGAGAAAATTTTTCCGACTCAAGAAAACGTTGGACAGAAATTTTTGTTGGAATTGTCTTGTTTTGACTTTTAAGTGTCATATCGCTCGTTATTTTACGCCTTGTTTTAAATTTTTATTTATCCACTACAGTATAGCTGTTTCTAGAGCTTTTTCAAAATCAAAAACCCCACTGTTCTTAACAATGGGGTGTGGTCTTTAAAAATGGCTCAAACTGGCTTTCAAACCTACTTAATCATGGTGTTAATTTCTCCCTTAATACCGGTGTTTAGCTGCACCTTATTTTCAATAGCCGGTTCTGGGCATTTTCCTTCAGTAATAGCGGTGGCCTTGCGCGCCTCTGCTACGCAGCGGTTGGGAAAAGTTTCTTTGAGAGGCGGACACGGAGCTCGGATACATTGCACTTCAATGGTGCCGCACACCGGCTGATACACATCAGCACACACCTCTGGGGTGTTTTTCACTCCTTTGACCACCACATCGAGCACAAATGAGATACTGGCCATGGCACACGCCGGGTTACTTCTAAGGCACACTGGGTTACCAAGTGCAGTAAACTGCACAGTTCCTGGCCGGTCGGCACTATACACACCCTGCACCCCGCGCATCAGCATTAAATTTTTAACCCGACTTACTGGGCCAGTGGTGTCAAAATTTATTTCCCAATCAAAACCCTCGCCTAAATTAAGAGAAAAACGATCACCCACAGCCAGTGTAAGCGTGCGGTGATTATCGGCAAGTGTAATAATGGTATTTTGTCCCCGTCGAACAAGCGGTCTGTTTTTCAAAGAATCATTGTCTTCTTTTACCTCTTTTTGCTCATTCTCTTTTTCTAACTCTTTCCGTTCTTCTCTGTTATACCTCCGATCTTCATTTTTTTGAGAGGTATCAATTTTTTTAGCATCCATTCTTGTTTTCCAAGCTCTGATTTTTTCTATTACTGCCCGTGGAAAATTCCACACTCGCTGCCAAAAACCCAAACTAGGAGTGGCGCTTTTGCTCATTTCTCCTTTTATTTCCATGTCTTGTGTTGCGCGCACGTCGCCCGGCAACACTTCTCTGTTTTGCGCCTGCGCTTCCACAACGGCTTCAACCTCAACTCCTCCAGCTGCCACCGCTACGCTCGCAAGCCCACAAGTGGCAGTTAAAAACGCGAACATTATGGCAAAAATGACTACTTTTTTCTTTTTCATAGAGCTGTGCTTAATGTTTAATACTCAAAGTAGTATACCCCAAAAGGGCTGCCGTGGTTACACCACAGAAACGAAGGCTTTGTTAGCGCCGAGAAACTATTTCGAAATATATTCCACTTCCCATTCAATGCCATATTTGTCTCTAAACATGGCAAAATATGAGCCCCAAGGGCTTTTATCCATCGGCATTTCAACCTGTCCCTCCTCTGAAAGACCCTTAAACAACCTATCAGCTTCTTCCTTGCTTTCGGCACTGATTAAAATTTTAGATCTATTTTCGTTTTCATCTACTTTTCCCATAAACTCAGGAATATCATTGCCTATTAGCACATTGTTTTGACCAATGGGCAATGCAATTCGCATAATTTTATTCGCTTCTTTTTCTTCCACCGGAAAACCTGAACTTCCAAGATCTTTAAACCGCACGACGTCTGCAAATTCACCACCAAATACTGATTTGTAAAAAATAAAAGCTTCTTCGGCGTTTCCATTAAAGTTAATGTGGGGGTTTATTGTTGCCATAATCAAATTGCTTAATTAACATTTTTTTAAAAACATTTCACCTTAATGCTCTTCTATAGAGCTCCAATCTGCGAGCGATACAAATTATTGGACACAAGCCCAAGCCACACCATGTCGATTGCAAAGAAAACTGGTAGTGCAACTGCGTGCAGTTTTATAAACATATTATTTATTTAAGTATGTTATGGTTAATTGTAGACCGGTGGCAAATGTGCCCCACAAAAGATAGGGAATATTGGCGTAAATGATCCACGCGTATATGGGAGCGCCAGTCTCAATATGGTGAGTAAGGCCAAAAGAGTACAAAGCATAGAGCGCCCAAACGAGCGTGCCGACGACGAGCACTATATCGATTGATGCAAGCAAATTATTTTTGAGTCCAAATTGAATTGGGGTAAAAGCGAAATTGAAAAGCAGATTGAGCGCAAACGGCAAGGCCACAATCCACGGAATCTGCTTAGTGAATGCTTTGTAAAAAACGGTACCAAAAGAGATAGCGATAATCGCGTACAGCACCGTCCACACCGGCCCAAAAAGCCAGCTTGGCGGCGCCCAGGTTGGCTTGATAAGTTGTGAGTACCAGGTGTAGGTGTTCATAGGGTTGGTTTATTTTAACACATATTCCCAGCCCGCCATGATTGCGACACGCTTGCTAGTGATTTTGATGGTCGTAAATAATGTTATCTCAACGGACAGGTATTTTTACCAAGTGCAGCATAAAATCCGCACCAACTAAATATCGCCTCAAAGAATGCGAAGCCAGAAAAAAAGATAAGTATAGGGCTCCAGGTGGTCGTTATTGCCCACACCAGCAATCCGACACTGATGGCAAGACGGAGTAAACGATCACCCTTGCCAATATTTTTAACCACTCCATGGGGGGAATTTTTTGCAAACTTTTTCAAAATCGCCCGATAGATAAAGCCGAACAGAAACGCGAGAAGATACATTGTAGCAACAAGCCCCCAGCCGAAAGATATTATTTGATAAATTTTTGCTATCATACTTATTTTAAAAGTTCATCACTGTACTATAGCAGGTTTTAATATTTTTCAGTAATCGTAAAAATACCTTTCAGGTTGTATAGCGCCCACTGGTCGGTGTTTAAAGCCTCTTTCAAGACTACGAAACCTTTCGCCCTAATATGAGCACCATTTTGAAATTCTGTCATCGCATTGGCCGTGGCTCCAAAATTTACCATATAATATTCCCCACCGTCCGTTTTTAGACCAAAAACACATTCAACTGGTGCGGCCTTAGCCTTGTCTAAATACGGCACGCACACATACGCACCGGAAAGAATCACATTCGTCGGTACTGAATTCACTGGAAGAGTATTCCTTGGTTTTAAAAAATATAGCAAGATGAAATAATACCCAACAATTAGTAGTATGAATACCCCACTGATTATAAATAAACTTTTTTTCATAATAAAATTTTCTCCTTCATATCACTATTTTATCACGCTTTTACCTCCACACATTTTCTGTCATTTTGTATGAGAAGTTTGAAGGTTTGTTGATTGGGGGTTGTTTGACGTTGGGTTATTTATCTTTGAGTACTTCCTGAACTATTCCTTGAACTTCGTCTCCTTCTTCTGGAATAATCGGGTGGTGATTTGGGTTAGTACTTTTTGACAGCAGTTTTCTGACACCATTAATTCGTGGGCCATATTCTTTTATAGTCACACTATCTCCTAGCAATACGACAACTCGATTACCTGTATCGGCCTTTAATTGCTGACGACACAAAACAAAGATACCGGTGTTCGATTTACCTTATCTTTTTACGACTTTTTTAGTCGCGGCGATTTTTTATCGGCATACGGCACAACATCTTTTATCACCAATTTTTGAATAGCGGAAATAATTAGATTTAAAAAATTTCAAACCATGACGACTGGCATAAAACAAAACATCGACGTAGAGGATGTCGATGTTAAAAACTATATTAAATTCTTATTGCAAGAAGGCGATGATCAGGAAAAACGAAATTTATTTGGTGCTCTGAATAGCGAGATTAGGTTGAGTAGGAAATCGGTTGAAGTTAGCTAAACAAATTTTATCGATTACCCTTCGCTCTATTATGGGTCTTACACAACATCTCACAATTCTTTACTAAAGTAGCACCGCCTTTGCTCCATGCTGATACATGGTCGGCCTCCATCTCACCAAAACTCCAAATCTTTTCTTTATTAGCATCATGTCCAATAGCGCAATGTGAACAATTTGATTTCTTTTTAACTTCAGCTTCCTTAGTCTGCTTTGCATAAACGGATCTCTTGGTTGCCTCGTCAAAAATTCGAACATCTAACAACTTAGTATCTTTCGCACCACCAAGAATATACTCAAAAATACCTTTTCGGTTTTTAACATAAGGATCGCCGTAAAGCTTTTGCACGCTTTTTGAGACTTTAGATGAGTCGTAAGACTTATTGTGATGTTCTTCATAAAGCCGTCCCCACTCAAGACCACACATTTCATCTTCTACGTCCCTAAATATACTGGAAACCCAATCAATAACAGTGTTGAAGTAGTTTTTTAATTCTTTAATATTTTCATCCTTGCGATGTTTACTCATATACCCGCGAACATCACCTTTGCTAACCCAGTCTAGGGCGGCGTGTAAAAAATCTTGGCGATTAGCGCTTCCTTTTATATATGCGCTCCATTTTTGAATATTAGCATTTAAATTATTACTGAATTCCTCTTTTGCAAGAGTTACAAATGGCCCATAATAAACAGCATTGTTCTTTTCTTGTTCATTCAGTGGAATACCAACAATGTTAATAGTTTCAAACCAGTTCATGATATCCGTTTCCTCACCCTCACATTCATAAATTGTCAATTTCGTATTCTTAATCTTTGCTCGTTTTTCAGGTGCCAATCCGCTAAAATGTTGAGGCATTCCGTTTTCGTCTTTAATTGGAAATTTATCAGCAATAAACCGTCCGATGCTGGTGATACGCTGTTGTCCGTCTAAAACTTCAAATTTATCTTTGCCAACTTTATTGAAATAAATTAAACCTATTGGATATTCTTTTAGTATTGATTCGATCACTGTCGCCTCTTTTCCTGCTTCAGCATAAATGAAATTACGCTGGTACGGCGGCTGGATAACGAGTTTCCCGGATAAACCAAATAAACCTTTACCCTGAAGTTCATTATAGACGAACCCTTCACATATATCTTTGATCGTAATATCAGTTTTTAAAATTGTTTCCATATTATTTCTCAACTTTTCTTAGTTTAATTAAAATACGAGCATATTGTGGAGTTCCATTTATATAAGTACAATCCGTCGCACTTTGAACATGATTCATTAAATGCTCACGTTCTCCTCGCACATTAGAATTTCCTAATATTTCAAACTGTTCGGGATTGTATTTATCAAGAAACGTAACTGGCACGCCCATCACACCTTTATAATCACCTGGTATTGCATCAGTAAAAGGTACTTCTATGGCATCGTAATTATCGTATTTATCATATGACTTTTTACCTCGAATTTCTTTATGTTTACTATACTTTAAGTTCTCTGCCATTGTCATAAGGGGCAATGGTTGATGACGGCGTCCGTGGTCAAGATTGGTAAGCCATAAACAATTATTTGTGGCAACAATTCTGTTTCCATTTTCATCTATTCGAGCTTCTGATCCATACAATTCGTAAGATTCAGGAACAATAAATCCGGAAATCCATCTTCCCATTCCATTACCAAGCCATGCTTTATTTGTTTTAATTTTCTGGAATACTTCTCTATAAGTGAGGCAATTTATGTTACCAATAATTAAAAATTTTTTATTATAATCAAAAAGTTGTTTAATATATTCACGAAACAAACTAAATGGTGGATTCGTTACTACAATATCGGATTGCTTAAGTAAATTTATGCATTCATCGCTACGAAAATCACCGTCACCATCTAGAGGTGCCCATTCATTGTTCTTGTTTGCTTTTAACTGCTTGGCAACATCCTTCAAGTTAAACTCACCGTCTCCATCTATATCGTGCACTTCGTTGATAATAAATTTGTTAGCGGTTATCTTAGGACGGCCTTTTGATTTTGAAAGAGTCTTGTCATCGCCAAATAATCCTAATTGCGTGTTGGCAACAGGCGATGGTTTGTAGCTTGTCGTGATAAGCTGCTTTAGTCCTAGCTTATTAAAATTGAGAACAAAATAACGAAAGAAATTGCTTTCAAACGGATCGTCGCAATTGCAATATACTACCTTGTTACGAAAAGTATCAGGATCATAATCTAAATACTTTTCAATCTCTTTTTGAATATCAATGTACTGAGTATAAAACTCGTCATTTTTTGCTTTCCTTGCTTTCTTAAGATTTTTGATTGAGGATGTTCTAGCCATATTTATTTCATTAAATCATCAAGGGTTACGCCCAATGCGTCCGCAATTTTTTTTACCGTTTCGATCGTGGGATTTGGGGTTGAACCAGATTCGATTTTTGAAATAGTATGAAAAGCCAAATTAGCTTTTTTTGATAAAGCATCTTGAGACATTCCAATAGTAAGCCTTAATCGTTTAATATTCTCGCCAATTTTAGACCTTTCTTTTTTCATAGCAATATATAAAACTATACTACTACAAGTTTATCAAAATTATGCCGTTCTGTAAATAAAAAAACAGAGCTGAAAAAGCTCTATTTTTTACTACATCGTGCTCGCACGATATTTGCGGAGAGGGAGGGATTCGAACCCTCGGTCCCTTGCGGGACACGGCTTTTCGAGAGCCGCACGATCGACCACTCTGACACCTCTCCATATCTAATTGCCTGTAATATACACTGTGTTTTTTCAGGCACTTTCTTTTTTATTCTAATTTCAAACTGCGCACTAGCCGCTCGGTGGTGGTATTTTTTTCTGGGAAAATAATCCGGAACATAAACCCTTGATGATCAAAATAAATCACCCGGTGCGGCTCTGAAAATCGTCTGTCTTCGCTGGCTTCTTGAAAAAATTGTGGCTCGTTCACCAAAGTTTCAGCCTCGTTTATAGCGCCACCGCGCTCTTCAAATTGCTTCACGGCCACAAACTGAAAACTGTCTTTTCCTGCAAACTTCAATCTTTTCTCTCCCCGATAGCGCGCGTCAGGATTATAGCGGCGATTGAGCGCGAGCGAACGCTGACCATATACCACCGCACTTAACGTGGTGCTGTTGGGCACGGCGCGAATTTCCAACCCACCGAGGGGTGGCAAAATGGCTTGAATGGTATCATTTTTACCAACCTCCTGGTCTTCAAAAATACGCGTCTCACAATCTTCTCCTCGGCCTTCTCTTATCGAATGACACACATTTGTTCCCGGCGGAACCTGTACGGCATAATGATAATAGCTATTGTGCAGCTCTGGCCATTCACCGTCTGGCCTCCTCGTGCGCTCTGTTTTCGCCTCCGTGTGTGGCTGGCTGCTAGTGGGATTGCTATTTAAAACAGTTGCTGACCACAGAAAAAACCCCGCCAAAAAGATCGCCCCGACCCCACACACTCGTATGCATTTTGTGCTAGTTGAAAACATATTTTGTTTTAACTATCGCTCCACCTGCTCAAAAATTAAGCTGCTTGGCTACTTAAATTAGCTCGTATACTTTCATATTTATTAAAAAAAATCAACCCAAATCACCCCGCTACTACTAAAAAAGACCGTTACTCGTAACGGTCTTTTGTTTTTTTTCTAAAAGCTAGGTTGCACTCACCTCTTTTGGACTAGGACCAAACTGATTGGTTCCTGGTTGGCTGTCTTGAAGAACAAAAACAAACAAAACAATTGCCCCCACAAACGGCACCAAACCAATGAGCAACCACCATGCGCTATGCCCAGTATCGTGCAGGCGACGTACCGAAAGTGCAAGACCAGGAATAAATACTGCCAATGAATAAAGACCGAGAAGCACGCCAATGTCCATTGAGGCCGCTTTACTAATAAGCGTATCAAGAATACTGAGAATGGTTTGGATAATCAAGTTGAACAAAAAAAAGTACCAATATTCCGCTCGACGAGCCCGGCCGTCAAAAACAGCATATTTCTTTAATGCGGCGATGTAATAATTCATAGTTATATTTTAAAAATAGTAACTTCTACGTGCTGCTAATACTACCAAACATTCCTTCTTTTCACAAACAAAGGTACCTACTCTTTTTCCCCACGCAGCTCGGCTTCTAGTTTTGCCGTCGCTTCTGCTTGTCGAAGTAATTCTTGAAGCAAGGGCACTAAAATTTCAGCTGACGTACCTATTTGAGGTAGTTCCTTAATTCCCAGCTGAAGACGACGGTAATCGGACACTAATTTTTCAGACAAAGACGCTTTTCCGCCTTCTTTTTTTATTTCAGTCATATTGAATTGGCTAAGCTAAAAAATCTGTTTAAACTTTTAACTATTTTAAAAAAATCTTGTGTCGTTTCTGCTCTCGTAACTAGTAGTATACTCCATACATAAATCCAGTAAAAATCAACAATATTATACAAAATAGAAGCAGCGTGAACGCAATCACATCAAAAATTGATCTTATCCAAAGTTTTTGTATTTTGATGTATGTGTCGTACAACAAAAAAACTACATAGCAATACAACGTAATGGCCGTAAGAGAATACAATATAAAAAACACATCTTTCGTATAATCATACGAACAGTGATATGTTATTTCTTCCCCACGTACTTCCTTTAAACAATCTGTTCGCGCAGAAGCTTTGTCCGCAAAATATTGACTCGTTTTAAGAGCACCAAAGGCGCTGAGAAAAACGAAAACTATAAAAAGAAGTGCTTTTTTCATAACAGGGGCGTGCGTACTTTTTTATTGATTATCAAAGAAAATTCCTTCGTCAAAACTAACAAAATACCCTTAAAAAAACAAAAGTGGTCTATTAAGCTCACTTTTGCAAGCTGCGGAGAGGGTGGGATTCGAACCCACGGTACCTTGCGATACGACAGTTTTCAAGACTGTTGCCTTAAACCACTCGGCCACCTCTCCTTTTATAATTTGAATTGGGGTGTATCACCAACCAACAAATGTGATTGGCTTAGGTTAACACACCCCCAATTCAATTTCAAGACAGGCCTTACCAACTCCCACTCGCACCACCGCCACCTGAGGAGCCACCACCAAACCCACCAAAGCTACTACTTGAACCACGATCGTCGTCAGAATCTCTTCCCCATGAACTGCTCCGACCAGAACCACCCGCCCACCACGGTGGACGGCTATTTTTACTAAGGCTGTTTTGATAGGCGCGTGAGATTAAAAAATCAAACAATAAACCTGCAGGCACAAAACCTGCTGCCGCCAACCACACCGGCCAGCCGCTCACAAACCTACCAATAATAACGGCAAAAAAGGCTCCCGTGAGACCGCCAGCCCACCAGGATTTTGAACGAGCAAGCATGCTAGCAAACCACACCAACCCAAACAGTCCAAAAAAGATAAGTGGCAACACATTGCCCAGGCGACCGCGTGAACGATTTTCTTCGGTGGTCACCGTGGTTGTTGAAGCACTGTCGCCTGAAAAATTTTCTTTCATGGATAATTTCATAATGGCGCTCGTGCCGTCGCTGATTCCTTTAAAATAGTCACCATTTTTAAAAGCCGGCACCACGAGTGTGCGAATTATTTTGTCTGTACCCGCATCAGTAACAACACTTTCTAAGCCGTACCCCACTTCTAGACGAATTTTTCGATCGTCTTTTGAAACCAAAAAAAGAAGCCCATTATCTTTTCCTTTTTTTCCTATACCCCATTCTTTAAACAACTTTTCAATATAATTTTCTATGGTGTCACCACCAAGGTTGGTGATGGTAACTACGGTCAATTCGTTACTTGTTTTTTGTGTATATTCTTTTAAACCAACCTCGATCTGTTGACGCTGTTCTGGCGTCAGCACTCCCGCAAAATCATTTACAAACCCCACCGGCTTTCCTGGGCTTGAGTACGCCCACGTCAATGGGGGAAAAAATAATAACACTCCCAAAAAAATTGTTGCGGCTAAACGTCTCAAACACATAATGGGTACGAAATTAAAACTTCACTTGAGGTGCTTTTTCTGTGCCTTCCGTCGCTTGAAAATACAACTTTTCTTTAAAACCACCAAGGCGGGCAATAACACTACCCGGAAAACGTTTCACTTGAATATTATACCTTTGCACTTCGTCATTATATCGTTTTCGTTCCACACTAATTCGATTTTCTGTTCCTTCAATTTGCGCCATAAGGGTTTGTACATTGTCTGCTGATTTTAGTTGCGGATAATTCTCAACCACCACAAGGAGTCTACCTAAAGCGCTTTCAACACCCGAAGCGGCGGCGGCTTTTTCGTCTACCGATTGCGCACCAGAATAACGGGTGCGGGCCTCAGCAAGGGCGGTAAAGATACCTTGCTCTTGTTTCATCACTCCTTTTACTGCCTCTACCAAATTTGGAATCAAATCAAACCGACGCTGATATTGCGTTTCCACCTGGGCCCATTGGCCACCCACGGCTTCAGCCGAAGAAACCATGGTGTTATATGCAGTAAAACCATAAATCCCCAACAAAACTAACACTCCCAAAATTATAATCCATGCTTTTTTCATACAATAAAGTTAAAAACAATGTGTTTCCAAAGTATACCCGCAAACAGACAAACACTCAACTTCTTGTTTTTCGCAAAATATTCAAAGCAACTTGTCCACCTTTTTTTATTACACCAAGAAAAAATACTCCTCGCGCTCGCGCTAAAAGGCCAAACAACAAGGTGGTGATGCCGCCCGCGGTGGCAGTCAAATAGCGATCAGCCACGGCTCGATCTTTTTCATTTTTCTGTAAAAGTTTTTTTTGTTCAAAAGCAGCGGCTAACCCAATAATATGTATGTCGTCCTCCCCTCGCGGCCAAAGCTGCAGACCAGCCTTTCCTTGTTCTAAAACACCCGTCACCTCCACTTCAGACCCTTCCTTAAATTCTGTTTTTTCGAGAGCGGTGCCCGTCTTAAGTACGACAAAAATTTCCTCTTCACCATCGTCGAGATAAAATCCGTTTCTTTTTACCTTTGTGATTTCACCCTTAGTCTTAAACAAGGCTCCCAATCGGTCGGCATTCATTTCTGCCACTGTCGCCACAATTGAGGTGAGCGTACTTGTGGGAGCGCGTACATGAATATCATTCTTATTTTTTACATTAACTCGCACGACGCCCGCCGCGGAAGAAATTTCACCAAACACAGTCACCTCTTGACCCACGACAAGCGCAGGAAAATCTTTATTATGCATATACACCGCAATGCCACCTGTTTCATCGCCGACATAGGCGTATTGCACCCCAAAAACACCCGGCTTCGCAACAACCCGACCATGAAAAAATACTTTTGTTCCTTTTGGAAGCGCTCGCACTTCCCCCAAGGTGACTGGTGCCACCGTTTGACTCCCTCCACGCACACGCCCCGTCGACTTTTCTTCACCAAGAAAATTAAACAGTTCTTTTTGTGCACCCGCTTCTGTTTCTCCATTTATTTTTCCTGGCGTTGGCGTGTTAAGCCATTCCCACACCCCACCCATCAACGCATAGCTCTTACCTGCTACAGCTTGAGGCAAAAACACACCATCAATTAAACCACCGTCAGCATTGCGCAATTCTAATCCGTCCCCTTGGTTGTTAAGCGTAAGATGGGTGGCCGTCGAATAAAACGTTGCCACACCAGCAGGAAGGAGAAAGGTGTTCTTAGGAAACACAAACTCTTTGCCGCTTTTGCTCTGGATACGCCACCCACCAATCACTACTGTGCTCGTACCCACATTGGTAAGTTCGATAAATTCTTTATCATCTTTGCTCGCCGGATACGGAAACACTTCGGTAAACAAAACTGTCGATATTGGCGGAGCCAAACCTATACGCACGACAAAATTTTTTTCATCAAATGTGCCTGCGCTACTACTCGCGGTAAGCGCAACCACAAATGTACCTGTTGTTGAAAAAGAGTGTTCTACAACACTGCTTGTTGCCGTGGTACCATCACCAAAATCCCAACGAAACGATAACTCGCCACCACGCGCATCAGTTGAATCATCGGCATCAAACAGTATTTTTTCATATACTTCTGCCACCTCTGGCACCACCGCTCGCCACACAACACCAGCCTCAAGTGGAGAGTTAATTTGGTTTTCTTTTCCTGGAGTAACTCGACGTGTCCACATCCATTCACTGCTCGTAGTACGCGCATAGCTACTTCCTTCAGTCGCTGTGCTATACACCACCCCATCAACAAGCGTATTGTTAGGGCCAATTAGTTCAACACGACTGCCGCCTGTGTTTCGCAAAACAAGACCAGTGGTAGTGCGAAAAAATGCCCTCCATTCTCCTGGTGCAATCTCTCCACCAAGTGCAAACTGTTTATTATCAACTTTTAATTTCCACCCAAACAAATTCACATTCCACGCGCCTCTGTTTTTAAGCTCAATAAATTCTTTCTCTTCGTCAGCTCCAGCAGGGTTGGGGAAAATTTCACTTACATAAATGGTTGCAGAAGCGCTGTTGTACACATATGTGCTTGTGGAAGGATTGCTCGCTGCTTGAACCAGGGCACCAGACGCAGCAGTATTTCGTGAAGAAGAACTTCCGACCACCGCTGGCAGCGTTATCTTGTTTGCTGCCCCAGGCGTTAATTCGGTGGTAAGGGCCCAATCAGCTTGGTCGTCACCTGTTTTTCTACCATCATTTCGTCGCGCAAGCGCCTGCGATTTTTTAGGAGCCGCAAGCGTGCTGCCATATATTACCCTGTCTACCACACGACCACTCGGATCTTTCAAAAAAACACTATCACCGTCGTTGTTAAGGTGACTAGATGACAAAAAGACTACCAACCAATCTTGCGGCAACAACCTGCCCACAAGCGGGGCAATTGTACAGTCTCCAGCTCGACCATCACAAAGCGTACCACCAACAAGATCAAGGCTACTTGTGTTCGTATTAAAAATCTCAATCCACTCTGCCCCACTTTCCGGATCAGACACTATTTCATTCAACACCACCCGCTCCCACAACGTTGAGGTAGAAAAATTTTCTGCAGTTGTGCTGACAAGTTCGGTGGTTGTTGGTGTGTTAATAGTCGTCGTTGCTACTTCTTGTGATTCAGAACTTGAGGTGATGGTTGTTGAGGTAGGGGCGAGGGTGCTGGTAGAAATCGTTGACGTGCTGTCTACAAAAAAAGCAGCATTCACTTTCCCAAGTGAGTTGCTGCTTGGATGAGAAACCCAATTAGCGCTTGAATAATCCTCTAAAAATGGATTGCGCCGTTCAAGCGAAGTGGTCTTAGTTGAGGTATAGGTAAATCGTTCAATAAAATTTCCCGCAGCGTCTTTAAGCCCAATTTCTTCTCCGTCTTCACTTAAACTTCCCCACGAAGAATCAAAAATTGATTCAACAAAATCAGGGTGGTCTATTTTAAACTGTTTCGCGTTTTGTACTATCGCGGCATATTCGCCCGGAGCTAGCACCGCGTCGCTACTTGTAGCTGCAAGCCGATGACTGGTGGTTGCCTCCCAAAATATCCATCCACTAAGATCAACCGGCTCAGAGCCTTTGTTCCAAAGTTCTATCCATTCGTGGGTGCTGGTAGGCGCTGCTCCCACTTCGTTTATAATGATGTCGCTATTCGCCGAAAAAACTTTGGCAAAAATTAAAAAACTTCCGACGACCACACTTAAAAACCATGTAAATTCCCTCCTCATATATTGTAAGCTTAAAAACACGCTTAAAATATATATGGGGACTCTTTGTGTCAATGGATTTTATCCACTTTTTTCATCACAAAATTAACATGTCGTTTTTAGCGCACATATCCGAGCGGGTTGGTGCGCCGACCGTTGATAATTACTTCAAAATGAAGGTGAATACCCGTGTGCCCACGCACATTGCCAGTGTTGCCCATGAGCGCAATGGTTTGGCCTTGTTCTACTTCGTCACCTGGTGAAACAAGTAACTTGGAATGATGCGCATACAATGTGCGCACACCACCTCCATGATCAATGATAACGAAACAACCATACCCCGTGTTCCAACCACAGCGCGCCACTTCCACAACCCCGGCTTTAGCCGCATAGGTGGGTGTGCCAAACGGCCCCGCAATATCAATAGCGTTGTGTTGCCAACCAAAATATTGCGTAATGTAATGCGCTCCCGATGGCCAAATAAAACCAGAAGCAGCCGGATTTTGTCGTGAAGGTGGCGGCACTGCTCGTGTTGCATAGTTTGTCGGCGACACTCGCGGCACCCGAACCGGCTGGCGTTCTTCAGGCTTAGTGCCGTTTGGCACTATAATCTGTTCCCCAACCTTCAAATCTGTTCCATCAGCTTTAAAACCACCAAAAGCAATAATTTCTTCTGGCGTCACACCATAGAGCGACGCAATTTTCTTAAAGGTATCACCACGACGCACCACATGCACAAGACCGTTCGTCGGCAAAATTCGCAAAATGTCCCCAGGACGAATGATGCTCCTTGGACCTAATTTATTTTCCCACACGATTGTGTTTACACCTAAACCAAACCGAGTAGCAATACCACTTAATGAATCACCAGATTCAACAACATACTCCATCACTTGCGTGCGCATGCCGTTTTTTCGAACAGCCTCAGGCAAAATAATCGGTTTTGAAAAGGCTGTTCCACCAGCCATAATGCCTGCCAAATCACGATCAATCACTGTTTCATTTTCTCCCCCATCTAAAAAATAATTTTCTGGCAACATTCGCTGCCCGAGTAGCGGCTGCACCGCATCTTCAGCGGCTGCGATTCGCTCACTAGCACTCACCTCTTCTAAACTCACCTCTTCACTTGGTCCGGCTATTTTAGCCGCCAGTGTGTTTTGACCAGGTAAAAAAACATCATTGAGTGCCAAAAGCTTGGTGTGCGGCATAGCAAAAAAAAGCACCACACCCAAACCAGTGAGTTGCAACAATCCCCGTTCAAAAAATGAACGGCCCCCCGACACCAAGCCCCATTTTTTTAAGCGACTGCCTACTGCATAGTGCACCACCCCGATGGCATACCATGTTTTTGAAAAAACAGCGCCTACCTGCTGGCCTAAACCAGCTCCTATCCACCACAAAAAACGTTTGAGGTAAATAAAGCTTCGTAAAATTTTTAAAAGAAATCGATATTTCATACCTTGACTAAAGGCTTATTTTACCATAATATGAAGTCAATTTCAATCATCAACCCCTGTTAAAGGGTTTTTATTTAGCTAATTTTATTAAAAAATATGTTAACGGTGTTGCTTGGGGCGGTATTTCCAGCCCTCATCGCCATTGGTTATGGCATCGTACTCATCATGCTTATCCTCAAAAGCAGTAGTGGCGATGAGCGCATGCAGGCTATCGCTCGCGCCATTCAAGAAGGCGCTAAAGCTTTTCTTCTCCGTCAATACAAAACTGTGGCTTGGGTAGCCCTTTTCATTTTTATAATCATGGGGGTTTTTATAGACTGGGTAACCGCTCTTGGCTTTCTCGTTGGCGCCGGACTGTCTTGTTTGGCTGGTGTCATTGGTATGAATATTTCGGTCAAAACCAACGTTCGCACCGCGGAAGCAGCTAAACACGGTTTCAAACCAGCACTGCAAATGGCGGTGCGCGGTGGTTCTGTCACCGGTCTTTTGGTTGCCGGGCTCGGTTTGCTTGGCGTCTCGGTCTTTTATTTGCTTAGCGGTCGCGATTTAAATGCACTTATTGGCCTTGGTTTTGGCGGTAGTTTAATTTCTGTTTTCGCACGTATTGGTGGTGGTATTTTCACCAAAGCAGCCGACGTGGGCGCTGATTTAGTGGGTAAAGTAGAAAAAGGAATTCCCGAAGACGATCCACGCAACCCAGCCGTTATTGCCGATAATGTGGGTGATAATGTGGGTGATTGTGCAGGAATGGCAGCTGATTTATTTGAAACCTATGCCATCACCACCATTGCGGCCATGATCCTCGGCAGTCTTATCTTCCCTGGCAATGAACGAATTGTGGTGTTTCCTTTGGTTTTAGGCGGTGTTTCTATGATCGCCTCAATCATCGGCACGCTCTGTATTCGTTTAGGAAAATCACAAAACGTCATGGGCGCCCTTTACAAAGGTCTTTTTGCTGCCGGCGCTATTGCTTTGGTTGCTTTTTATCCCATTTGCCAGTGGTTACTCCAAGGTTTAGTTGGTTATAGTGTGCTAGGCCTCTATGGCACCTCAGTGATTGGGCTTCTTCTCACCTTTGCCATGGTTCTTCTCACTGATTATTACACCTCTACCAAATACGCCCCCGTGCAACACATTGCAAAAGCGAGCACCACTGGTCATGGCACCAACATCATCGCTGGCTTAGCGGTGTCTATGAAATCAACCGCACTTCCTGTGCTCTGTATCATGGCTGCCATGCTTGGCGCATATTCTTTGGCTGGACTGTATGGTGTGGCCATCGCTGCGGTTAGTATGCTTTCTCTCACCGGCATTGTGGTTACCATAGACGCGTATGGTCCCATTACCGATAACGCCGGCGGCATCGCTGAAATGGCTGGTCTTCCCGAAAGCGTCCGCGCCGTCACCGATCCACTTGATGCGGTTGGTAACACCACCAAAGCAGTCACTAAAGGCTATGCCATCGCCAGTGCTGGTCTTGCCTCACTCGTGCTGTTTGCTGACTACACCCACAAACTCCCTTCAACTGTTAAATTTTTAATCAACGATCCAAAAGTTCTCGTCGGTCTTTTTATTGGCGGTCTTCTCCCCTATCTCTTTGGTTCATTGCTCATGGAATCTGTTGGCAAGGTTGCTGGCCAAGTTGTTGAGGAAGTACGTCGTCAATTTAGAGAGATCCCAGGCATTATGGAAGGCAGCGGCAAACCAGACTACGCCAAAGCAGTCGATATTGTTACCAAAGGCGCTATCGGTCAAATGGTTATTCCCTCCCTTATTCCAGTGGCCGCGCCAATTTTAGTTGGTTTTATTCTAGGAAAAGAAGCACTGGGTGGTCTTCTTGTGGGCACCATCATCACCGGGCTTTTTGTCGCCATCTCTATGACCACCGGTGGTGCTGCGTGGGACAATGCCAAAAAATTCATTGAGAAAGGAAATTATGGTGGTAAAGGCTCCTTTGCACACCAAGCTGCCGTCACCGGCGACACCGTCGGAGATCCCTACAAAGACACTGCCGGTCCTTCAATTAACCCAATGATTAAGGTAGCAAACATCGTCGCCCTACTCATCGTCGGATTACTCCTCCGTTAAAAAATCTTCTTTTCACAAAAAACCCGCGAATTCGCGGGTTTTTTATTTTCTTTCAACTATCAACAGCTCGCCCCAGACCCCTTGCATTTTCTTCATCAGGTGCTTATGGTGTGATACCATATCACGAGTTGTTTCTAACAATCATTATGAAAAAAACAGATTTTAACTCTCCAAAACATCCTTTGCTTACTCCTTCTCACCTCTACCAACACGACCAACCGCCAAGAAATCCTACTCCCGAGGATATTTCTCGCTACAACCAACTATTTAAAGAATATCACGAAGCCACTGCGGTGTCTGACGCTTTGCGGTTTGTTTTTTTAGAACAAGAAAAAATATTTAAAGAGCTTCGCCTTATGCACTTAAAAAAGGGTTACGGCCTTTCTTCCGCACCCTCTGTAGCTGAAAAGGCGTTGCACACCGCTCTACAAACTCAATCAAAAATTACCCTCGAGGCTGAAAAAGGCCTTCGTGCTGCTGAAAAAAACGCTACCGAAATTGAAAAAAGGCTTTTTCACGAGCCAGCCAACAAAGAAAACTCCCTTGATAGTTTCATCACCCAATTTCGTTTTCGGTTTCACCTCATTAAAGAGCTTATCGCTTGTCGCAAAGACCTTTCCGCCTCCAAACCAGGCTCGCACAACCCAGCTCATTCTCCCGAAGAAAGATTAGCGACCCTTGAAAAAATGTTTCAAACTCATTTTGGCAGACCAGCCCCAAAAACACTACGCAACCTTCAGCAAACAGAAGAAGAAGTGGCAGGGCTCATTTCAAAGCTTGAAGCACGAAAAAGTTTTTCCTCGTCTCTGGCTACTACAACACATTAGTTGAGGCTATTTTAAGCAAAAAAACAACCAAAAACGATCTTTTGTCAAAACGATATTTTTCGGCCTTTCATTTGACACTCCGCCCATTTTTAACTAAAATAGCAGCCTCTTATCCTTAATATTTCTGTTTTTGCTATGCATTACGAAATTAAACCGGCTGCGCAATCTACCACCGAACTCACCATCACCGTTTCCCCAGAAGATTATCAAAAAAATCTTGAAAAAGCTGCCGTTCGCCTTTCAGAACGGGCCGCCATTCATGGTTTCCGTCCTGGCAAAGCACCCTACGAAGCAGTAAAACAACAGCTTGGTGCAGTGCGCATTCTCGAAGAAGCCATGCAATCAATTGTGGAACATTTTTATTTTGAAGCAATCAGCAAAGAAAAGCTTGATACAATCGGCACTCCCCAAATAACCTTACAAAAATTTGCTCCGGGGAACGATTTGGTTTTTGTGGCCGCGGTAGCTTTATTACCAACCTTATCTCTTCCTAATCTTTCAGCTATCAAAGTTGATTTTAAAAAAACTGAAATTACTAAAAAAGAAGTTGACGCTGCGCTTGAAAACCTCCGCAAAATGCAGCCCAAAGAGACTCCAAAATCCGGTGCGGCAGAAAAAGAAGACAAAGTCACCATTAAACTTGAAATGTTTCTTGATGGCGTGCCAGTCGAAGGCGGGCAAGCACCCAACCACCAAGTTTACCTCAATGAACCACATTATATTCCCGGTTTAGCTGAAGAATTGGTGGGTCTCAAAAAAGGCGACACCAAAGAATTTACTCTCAAATTTCCTAAGGATCATTACCAAAAACATCTCGCCAACAAATCAATTGATTTCAAAATCGAGGTCAACGATGTTTTTCAGGTTGAATACAGTGCGCTCAACGATGAGTTCGCAAAAGCCTTGGGACAAAAAGATTTACCCACCTTAATCGAACTTCTCACCGCCAACCTCACCAAGGAAGCTGAACGTAAAGATGATCAACGTTTTGAAGCGGCTCTGTTTGAGAACTTGGTTGAAAAAACCACGTTCACCGATATTCCAGAAGTGGTCGTCAACTCAGAAAAAAACAAAATGTTCTACGAACTCAAACACTCTCTTGATGAACAAGGCATTTCCATTGAGCAATACCTTAAAGACTTGAAAAAAACAGAAAAAGAAATTTTTGATGATTTTGCTGAAGGAGATATCAAGCGTGCCAAAGCAGCCCTTGTCGCAAGAGAAGTGGCCAAAATTAACCAAATTAGTGTTTCGAAAGAAGAAATTGATGCCGAAGTAAAACTAATTAAAGCCACATATCCCGATGATTCTGCAGTACAAGAAAATGTGAAACGCCCCGAGGTCCTCAATACCATCGCCACCACCCTCCAAAACAAAAAGGTGGTTGCATTCCTTAAAGAAAAGATTGTTCGTCCTGCTTAGACACCCTCTCACCTCTCTTTCACCGCAACTTGGCAACCACACCTCAACTGATAGATTTTAAGGCTCCAAAAAATCGTTCTATTCTCTTCTTAAATCTATGCGGCTAATAATACGAGTGGTGCCACGAGCCTCAAAAAATGAACTACTCGGTCCTTTGCCCGACGGTTCTTATCGCGCCCGTCTTACCGCAGCGCCTGTTGAAGACGCAGCCAACACTTCGCTTATCACTCTTTTGAGCAAAGCCTTTAATGTCTCCAAAAACAAAATCACCATTTTTCGAGGAAACCACAGTCGAAAAAAAATTATTGATTTGTTTTTAACCTAACTTTTTCTTTTTTTCTTTAGGAAAATCTAGCCCACCTCTACTCCAAGGGTTGCAACGTAAAATTCGCCACGCAACCAAAAAAACTCCACGCAAAAATCCCTTTTTTTGTACGACCAAAACAGCGTACTCGCTGCAGCTCGGGTAAAATCGACAATACCCCTGTGGAAAAAAGGGTTTTAACAACCCATGATCCGGCGAAAGAGTTGCTTGATATATTTTCACCATCCCAACAAACAAACGTTGGGGTAATTTTAAAATAAAACCAATCAAAAAAATAATTTTGTTTTGGTTTTCCTTCATAAAGCGGCAGCCAAAACGCCCGCCCGGCGCAAAAGACCATCTAATTCTTGCTTTATTTCTGCATATTTTTTAGTGCGCACACCCGGTTTTGCCACAATCAAAATATAATTTCTTTTTTGTAGCACGTTTTTTTTAATACAAATACGCACAATTTCACGCAACTGACGCTTAATTCGATTTCGTTCTGTCGCTTTTTTTGAAATTTTAACTCCCACTGAAAATGCCACCAATAACTGCTCTGCAAACAATACAGGATTCACTTTTTTTGGAAAAAAATCTTTATTTTTAGGCAAAAAAAGAATTTTAACATCTAAAAAATCGCCCTTTGTCCAGCGCCCATATTTTAAAACCAAGTTAAAATCTCGCACTTTTTTCAACCGATTCGCCACGGGTAACATACGTGCTATATCATATTTCTGAATAAAAAACCCACCATTTGACGCTGGCGGGCTTTTTTCAATTCAAATATTTATTTACTTTTTCTCAGACTTTTTCCTTTCTTTTCGTCTGAAACAGTTAATTTTTTGCGCCCTTTTGCGCGGCGTCTCGCCAAAACTTCACGTCCTTTTTTGGTTTTCATACGCGCTCGAAAACCGTGGGTTTTCATTCTTTTTTTCTTTTTTGGTTGATAGGTTCGTTTGGTTGACATACGAGAGTAATTTAAAAGGCAAACCAATGTCTTTAAAACATCAGATTAAAGATCAGTATAAAGCACTTTTTTGTTTTTGTCAAAACAAGTTACGCCTTTGTTGAGTTATCCACAGTTATCCACAGGTTATCCACATAGTTATCTACAGTCTTGTTCTTTGCTTATTTCTCATTAAAAAATAAGTATGCTAGTATGAAGTCACTAAAAAATCTATGACTAACCAAGAAATCTGGCAAGCCGTGCTCGCAGAATTGGAACTTTCCATTTCAAAAGCAAATTTTAATACCTGGTTTAAAAATACCGGTATTTTTACGTTTAATGAGAATGTCGTCATGCTCTGTGTTCCAAGCAGCTTTACCAAAAGCTGGATTGAAAACAAATATCATCGCGCCATCATTCAATCACTCGAACGCATTACTCAAAAACCTGTCAAAAAACTAGAATATCGCGTCGACAGTCTTAAAAACGCCCCCGCCGAAAACCAGCCAGCCGAACAAGAACCGGCGGTTTTTGTTGAACAACCCGAACCAGTTGAAAACGACGAACTTTTTCCAAAACCTTCCATCCCAAACAACGGTGGCACCTTTACCCTCAACGCAAAATACACCTTTGAAACTTTTGTGGTCGGAAAAGGAAGTGAACTTGCCTACGCTGCCGCCCAAGCGGTTGCGTCTCGACCTGGGGTTTCCTATAACCCTCTCTTCATCTATGGTGGAGTGGGACTTGGAAAAACCCATCTTCTTCAAGCGATTGGCAACGAGCTTCGCCGTAAAAACCCTGCGATTTCAATTGTGTATGTCAGCGCAGAAAAATTTTCCAATGATTTCATCTCTTCCATTAAAGAAGGTGCTGCGAAAGAATTTCAAAAACGCTATCGTGACATCGACCTTCTACTTATTGACGATATTCAATTCATCGCCGGAAAAGATCGTACTCAAGAATCCTTCTTTCACACCTTCAACGAACTTCATCAACAAAATCGCCAGGTGGTCCTCACCTCTGACCGCCCACCCAAAGCCATTCCCGCACTTGAAGACCGTCTTAAATCGCGTTTTGGTTGGGGTATGATCGCTGACGTCGCACCACCAGACTTTGAAACAAGAACGGCTATTTTACAAAAAAAATGCAGTGAAAAGAATTTCATTCTGCAACCAAAAATTCTGCAAACTGTTGCCGCCACCATTCAAAGCAACATTCGTGAACTTGAAGGAGCGCTTAACAAAATCATTGTTTTTCATCAGCTAAAAAATTCCGAACCAACTCTCGAATCAGTCAAAGCCATCCTTTCAAGCAGCAGCGACTCTCCTTCCATTCGAAGCACCCTCACCCCGCCTCAACTTATCCAAACAGTGTGTCAAATGTATTCTATCAGTAGCGAAGAAATTTTAGGCAAAAGCCGTGAAAAACGGTTTGCGCTCCCACGACAAATTATCATGTTCCTTTTAAGAGAAGAGCTCAAAATGTCTTACCCCACCATTGGCGAAGAACTTGGCGGGCGCGACCACACCACCGCTATGCACGCGCATGAAAAAATCAAAAAGGAGTCAGAAAACGATCTCCAACTTAAACAAGAAATTGACGCAATCAAACAACGGCTCTACATTAACAGTTTATAACCTGTGGATAGCCTTGGGATAAGCGGTGGATAAACCCTATTTTTCCCTCAAAGTTGTCCCCACCAACCACCCTGTTTTCCACTGTCTAAAATTATTTATCCGCAACCTTCATTTTTTATCCCCAGGTTATCCCTCAGTTTCTCACACCTCATTTCCCTCATTTTCTGCTATTTCCTCATGTATCCACACGTTATCCCCACTTATCCACTCCCTTATTATGATTATTATATTATTTATTAGATAACATGTTATGAAATTTTCCTGTACTCGGGATAACTTGTCGTCTGCTCTTGGCCTTACCAGTGCGGCGGCAGGAAAAAATCTTAACTTGCCCATTCTTAATAACATTCTTCTTCGGGCAGACACACAAAAAGTTGAACTTGTCTCAACTAATCTTGAAATTGCCCTTATCGCCACTATCCGTGCTAAAACGGATGATCCTGGCACCTTTACTGTTCCAGCGCGGACACTCGCAGAATTTGTCGGGCTGCTTACTCACGATAAAGTTGATTTAGAATTGGTAGAAAATGAGTTGGTAGTAAAATGTGGTTCTTCTTCTACAAAAATAAAAGGAGTATCGGCTGAAGATTTTCCTATCATTCCCACTCTCGAAACAGGTCAAGGAATTGTTATTTCAGCAGAGGTGCTTAAAGAAGGGTTGTCGCAAGTATTACCTGCTGTGGCCAAAAACGATATTCGTCCGGAATTAAGTGGTGTTTTTTGTGGAATTAACATAAACGAAGAAGGAAAAGTGGTGCTCGCAGCCACTGATAGTTATCGATTGGCAGAGAAAACCATTCCCCTTCTCCAAGGAACAGGTGAAAGACGTTTAATTTTACCTGGACGCACCGCCCAAGAACTACAACGCATTCTTGGTGTTGCCAGTAATAGTGCTGAACAAGAAAAAAACGTTCGTATTATGCTTGGTGAAAATCAGGCATCATTTTCTTATAACAACGTGCAGCTCATTACTCGATTGGTTGATGGCACGTATCCAGATTATCGTCAGATCATCCCTCAAGAGTTTAAAACCTCTTTGACCCTTATGGTGAACAACCTTATTAAAGAAATCAAAGCAGCTGGCCTTTTCACGACGAGTGGGGTTAATGCAGTAACACTCACCGCCGAACCAGAAACAAACTTTTTAGAACTGGCATCAGCGTCTTCTCAAACAGGCGAACACCGGTCAAGTGTAGAAGCTGAAATTAAAGGTGAAAAAAATAGTATTTTTTTAAGTCACCGGTATCTTTTAGATGGTTTAAACATCATTAAAACAGAACAATGCCAACTTCAGCTTATTAATGGTGAAAGCCCTTGTCTTTTAACCCCAGTTGGAGACAAAAGTTTGCAGTATATCATCATGCCTGTAAGGCAATAAATAGTTTCTAACAATAATAAAATAACCCTCCTATTATAAGGGGGTTATTTTATTTCTATCTCAAGGTTTTTTTCTACGACATCTCCGTTTTTGTCGGTGAGAACACCGGTAAGGGTATGATTTCCTACACCAGGAGAATGTTTCCAGGTAAAAAACAATTTTTGATTAAACAGAGAGGCATCTTTTGGAGTGAAAGTGAAAATAAGACGTTTGACACCTCCAGAAGTGAGAAAAATTTGAAGATCCTTTGTTTCTTCCCAACGAAACGGATTAATATAAATAGCTCGGGGAAAATCCTCTGTAGAAACAGCAAGGGGTGAAATATCAACCCAGTCAAAACTTGGAGGGTCAAAGGGTGTATTTAAAGAAAACGAAATCTCTTTGCTTGAAGTGTTGCCAAGATCATCACTCACGATAACTTTTAAACGGTGGAAACCAGGAGCAAGTTTTTGAGCGTAATAAGAAAAAATAAACGGTGGTGAGGTGAGGGTGCTAAGGTCTGAGCCATCAAGAGAAATTTTGGCTGTTGCCACGCCACGAGGGGCGCTTGCAGAAAAAGAAATGGTAATTTGTCGGTTGGTGAGCACCGCTCCCTCACCCGGAGAGAGGGAATCAATTGTGGGGGAAAGATCGCTTGTTTGAGCGTTATCGTATGAGTTTGGTGGTTCAGAAAAAACGATTGTTTGCCCAGCGGCTGCTTGGCGGGTTGCCCAATCTTGCAAGCCTTTTTCCCAATTAGTATATTGTGGATCCGTCGCTGGATTTTCGGGAGCAGGGCCGGTCGGATTATCGCGCTGAACATAGTGTAAAATATCATGTGGCGGCAAAAACGTTTTTTCTGTCACAAACTCTGTGCCGGTTGCAGACAAAGATATGTTTCCAGTGAGGTTATTGATAAAAAGTTTAATTCCACCATCGGTGCCACGTAAAACGGGTTTTGTAGCCGTGTTTGAAGGAGGGATAGGAAAGTTTTCAGCCGGAGTGTTTTTAAGAGCGGCGCGCATAAATTGATTCCAGATAGCTCCGGCCAAGTCGTTTCCACCCGCTGTCATTGATTGTCTGTCAGGAGTGTGTCCAGCCCACACGCCTGCCACGAGCGAAGGAACATACCCCATTGTCCAGGCGTCACGATATTTTTGAGTCGTACCAGTTTTAGCTGCCACTGGTCGATCGGGTAAGGTAAGGTTGTTTTTTTCACCAAAAATATATGAACGCGCCTTGTTGTCTGACAAAATGTTGGAAATAGTCGCTGTGAGTTCAGGAGAAACAACCTCTTTTCCTGTATTGGGTTTCCATTCAAAAAGCACCTCGCCCTTTTGGTTTTCCACTCGTAAAATGCTTATTGGTTCGTGATAGGTGCCGTTATTTGCCAGTGTGGCGTAGGCAGCGGCGTGGTCAAGCAGATTGATCTCGACGCACCCAAGTACCATACTTAACTGACAATCTTCATTAAGATTTTTATATCCAAACCGTCGAAGAAAATCATAGCTTTCTTTAATCCCCACCAGATACATTGTTTTAACCGCAGGAATGTTAAGTGAACCCTGAAGTGCTTTTCGCATGGTAACAAGACCGTATTCTAGGCCGGTGTAGTTGTGAGGAACATAATTGTTAAAATCAGTAACCGTATCGTAGAGCACCGTATCTGGCGTGTAGCCCTTTTCAAAAGCAGCGGTGTAAATAAATGGTTTTAGAGACGAGCCCGGCTGTAAGCCGCCTTGAGTCACCACATCATAAGCGCCATCAATGGTGCTGCTCGTGTAATCGAGCGAGCCTACGTGAGTAAGGATTTGTCCTGTTTTTGGGTCGAGAGCTACGAGCGCAGCGTTGTTGGCGTTGTATTTTTTAGCAAGACGAGCGCTGTCTTCTTTTAAAATCGTTTCTGCCTTTTTTTGTAAATCATAATCAAGTGTGGTGATGACTTTGAGACCGCCGGTGTCGAGGAGTTGTTCGCCAAATTGATTTGATAATATTTTTTTAACATAGGTCACAAAATGCGGCGCGTCAAATATTCCCCGATTGGGCGACAGAGTGAGTGGGAGTTGTTGCGCTTCTTTTTTTTGCACCTCTGAAATATATCCCTGTTCAAACATCAGACGGAGTACCAGGTTGCGTCGTTCAAGGAGAGCGGCGCGGTTATTAAGGTAGGAACTTGGTTTTTTAAGGAGTGCTGCAATCACCGCTGACTCGGCCAAAGACAAATCCTTCGCGCTTTTATGAAAATAACTTTGCGCCGCTGACTCAACACCATAGTTGGTTGAGCCAAAAGGAATTTCGTTGAGGTAAAATTCCATGATTTGGTCTTTGCTGTATTCTTTCTCAGTTCGCAGGGCAAGAAGAGCCTCCTTGATTTTGCGAAGCAAACTTCGTTCGTTACCAACAAGAGCGTTTTTTATAAGCTGTTGTGTAAGGGTGGAGGCTCCCCCACCGCCCGACCTAAGACCTAAGAGATTACTTACCCCAGCTCGCACAATACTAATTGGTCGTATACCGTTGTGCTGATAAAAAAGTCGATCTTCAATTGAGATGACGGCTTTTGGTACCCAGGGAGAAATTTGTGCAAGTGGCACCACGGTTCTTTTTTGATCCTGGAACACTTCATAGAGTATGTGGGTGCCGGTGCGATCGTAAATTTTAGTACTTTGAGCCACCTCGCGATTGTTGAGATTTTTGAAGTCAGGCAAGTTGACGAGGGTGTAGCCAATCACCAACGTAAAGGCAACAAAAAGAAGGCCGCTCAAAACAAAGAAAAGAACCAAAAAAGGCTTCAAGCGAGAAATTGAAGGCGGTTTGGGTCTTGGTCGGGGCGAAAGAGGTTTTAGGTCGCCATAGACCCGTTTTGAGCGATAAAATTGGTTGGAAGGAGGGGGCACTGGGTGTAGCTTAAAGTGGCTATAGTATACGGTTTTTTCATCAAAAAAGCAATTTTTTTAACTGTTTATCGGTCGTTTTTTATTGACAAAAAGCTGATTATATGATAAAATCTTGAAAATCAAAAAGGCGCTCCGACGATACCACCAAGGTATCTTTTTTAATTGAAAAAATTCGATATGACTACAGACATCTCTTACGCAGCGATTGAAGAAGGCTCTTTTCCCTTCGCGCAGAGAATTCTTATGTTCCTCTTGGTTGCACTCTTGCTTAAACCTTCTTTTTTGATGGTAAAAAAAGAAGAAGCGGCGGCCTGGCCGACTTTTTCGACGCCAGTTACCGCAGCGGTTGTTAAAACAGTGCCGCAACCAACACCTGTTTCTAAGACGTTGGCATTTAATAGTTCTGCTCCAAGTTCTACGCCAATAAATAAACCAATTCGAACCATTCGTGCAGCAGTTCTTACCGCCTATTCAAGCACACCAGATCAGACCGATGATTCTCCTTCTACCACTGCTTCAAATAAAGAGGTCTATGATGGTGTGGTAGCCAACAACTGTCTTTCTTTTGGAACTAAAATTAAAATTCCCGCTATTTTTGGTGACAAGGTTTTTACGATCGAAGATCGGATGAATGCCCGTTATGGATGTGGTAATTTCGATATTTGGTTTGACGATCAAACGAAGAAAAAGGTAAAGCAGTTTGGTGTCCATCGAGCCGAAGTGGAAATTTTACCTGAAAAAACAATTCCTTCTTCTGAAGAACTGAGGATGGCTGCGTTATAAAAATCACACCTCTTTGGTTCTAAACTGGAGCGCCTCAGCAATATGGCTTGAAGAGATGGCTTCTTCGCCCGCCAAATCTGCAATCGTTCGGCTGAGTTTTAAAATACGATTAAAACCACGAGCGGAAAGATGGAGCTGGGAAGTGGCAATTTTAAGCAATTCGTAAGATTGTTCATCAAGTGGGCAAAACTCTCGCAATTCTTTTGTCCCCATTTCGCTGTTAGTAAAAATGGAAAGTTGGCGAAAACGAGTGTGTTGAACTTCTCGCGCTGCCTCAACGCGCGCACGAATGTGCGAAGAAGGTTCAGACAACTCTGTCGTAGAGAGCTTTTCGAAACTAAGACGAGGCACTTCAACGTGTAAGTCGATGCGATCCAAAATAGGACCGCTCATTTTTTTCTGATAACGCCCAACTTGGGCGGCTGAACAAGTGCAAGGGTGCTCTTGGTCAGAAAGAAAACCACAAGGACAAGGATTTTGGCTGGCCACAAGAATAAAACGTGCGGGAAAAGAGAGTGTTCCTTGGGCGCGAGAAATCGTGATGGTGCCGTCTTCGAGCGGCTGGCGTAGATTTTCAATGACATAGCGTGGAAACTCCGGAAATTCATCTAAAAACAAAACACCGCGATGAGCCAAGGAGATTTCTCCTGGTCGTGGCAAGCGGCCGCCACCCACCAAAGCCACACCAGAGGCGGTGTGATGTGGTGCGCGAAACGGGCGTTCAGAAATAAGTCCTTGTGAAAGTAGTCCGGCAACAGAATAAATTTTAGTTACCTCAAGCGCTTCCTCTGAGGAAATGTGTGGCAAAATAGAGGGTAGTGTTCGGGCGAGGAGTGTTTTTCCTGCACCCGGTGGTCCGCTCATTAAAATATTATGGTTACCACTGGCGGCAATCTCAAGGGCGCGCTTAGCAAAAGACTGGCCTTTTATAAAGGCCATATCAAGGGCGTAGTCCTGGGTCGGGTTGTGTGTATGTGGTACGCGTTTAAATGGTGTGATGGGCGACTCTTCGGTGAGGTGACTAAGCAAATGCCGGAGTGTTTTTATCGGATAGACAACCAGATCTTCAACCAAGGCAGCTTCGCTTGCATCAACTTCAGGTACAAACAAGCGGGTGAAGCCTTTTGTTTTTGCATAAAGAGCTAGAGGAAGTACGCCGTTGATGTGGCGCACTGTGCCATCGAGCCCGAGTTCGCCCGCGACCAGAGCGTCAGAAAGATCGATGTGGAGGTTGTTGCTGAGGGTTATAATACCCAGCGCCATTGGCAGGTCGTAAGAAGGACCCTCTTTGTTGAGGGCGGCAGGCGCCAGGTTTACTAAAATACGAAAATTAAAGGGGTAAGAAAAACCAGAATTTTTAAGTGCTGAATGAATTCGATCTTTTGCTTCTTTGATTGAAGTATCAGCCAACCCAACGATAGTAAAAGCACTTTGGCCTTTTGTAATATCAACTTCAACTTCTACGGACACACAGTCAAGCCCCAAAATTGCTCCCGAGTTGAGTTTGAGAAACATAGAGTAATTTGTGTTGGCCCGCAGTGTTTTATTAAATTAGGCCTTTTTTTCTTGCAAAAAGTATAGCACAAACCCGGCAACAATCCAGATGTCGGCAAGATTGAATACGCTTCGAAATAGTAAAAAATAATCAATAGTGTAGTGATAAAAAAACCGATCAAGCAGGTTGGAGAAAGCGCCGAAGAATACTAAAACCAATCCAAAGACATGCAGCGCGCTACGTTGTTCGTGGAAAGATCGAAAGAGAAGCATTCCTACCAGAATTATGATGGGAAAGGTGAGTGTGATGATGAGAGGGTTGGGAATTGGTAAGCCAAAAGCAATACCAGGGTTTTTGAATGGTTCCCAGCCCAGCCAAGGGGTGAAAAGTTTTGGTTGGAGCCAGGCGAACTGAGCTTGGTTTTTAATGAATCGGTCAATAAAAAAAAGAGCTCCCCCACCAGCGAGTAGACACAAAAAACGAAAACGAGAGGTTGTGTACATAAAAAAAGAAGCGTTTAAGCTTCTTGAGTGATAGTCTTTTTGCACTCCACACAGGAGCTTGAAGTGGGTCGAGCCAAAAGACGTGCTTCTGAAATTGGCTTAAGACAATATTTGCAGACACCAAAATTATTTTTTTCTAGGCGTGCCAGAGCAGATTGAACATCACGAAAGGCTTTTTTGAGCGAATCGTCAATTGAAAGATTGGCTTCAAATTCAGCCACCTCAAGAGCGTTTTGACTTTCTTCGTCACCATATTTTGGGAAAGAAACACCCGATCGGGCTGGCTGCCCACTCGCATCAGAACTTAGGCTTACTAACTCTTTTTCCAAACGAGCTTGGTCAGCAAGAAGTAGTGCTTTGATTTTTTTCAAAAAATCAATTGAAAAATGAGCGGAAGTAGAGGGCGTTGCTTGTTTCATAAAATAGGAAAGACAGTGGTAGTGAGAGCGGGAAGTATATGGTTAGTATAGCGAAAAAGGCGCAAAAGTCAAATTTTAAAAAAAATAAAAGGCGAGATACTCGCAATAATATGATTACATCGAAATCTCGCCTTAAACTGCTAGGCGAGAACGAGAAGGCACAAGTGCCTTTTGTTACTGCAGCGAAGCAGAATTGAAGCCGACGACCACTTGAGGGTAGAACCCCGTTGCAAGTAAACCGTGAAGGCGTCCTTGCGAAAAAAGATTGGGGATACCGGACAAGGAGTTGCGGGTTCACCTTTGCCTGGCTCTTTTTGTGAAGAGGGCAAGAGCGAATCCGATACTCAAACTTGTATATAAGTAGTTCGTCTTGGTGGTTGTCTAACGAGCGATGTAGTTAACTGTTAACTACCTTATTAGTTTATCAACAACTTAAATCTTTGTCAACAATAGTATAGACAAAAAATGAAATGGTTGTTTTTTTGCTAATTTAAAAACAATATATGGTACCTAGGCTATTATTTGTATACATTAATATATACATCTGTGGATAAGTCGGTGGATAAACAACTGTGATTGGGGATAATTATTTTTAATTTTTGAAAGTTTGAACTAAAAACAAAAAAAACCACATGAAAGGTGGCTTTTTGTGGACAGAAGAAAGATATGTGAGGTCGCGGTGGGAATTGCACCCACGTATGGGGGTTTTGCAGACCCCTGCCTTACTGCTTGGCGACGCGACCAAAAGACTGGAAACTTTCCGAAGGATAGAGTAACACGCTGAATCCTTTAATTCAAGGGAGGGGTATGTTACCATGATAAAGATAAATAGGGAGAATTAGATCATTTTTGAAAAAAAGAATTAATTAATTTGAAGAGCTTACGTGTGGAAAAAATAATCATACTCGACGGCAATGCGATTATTCATCGGGCTTATCACGGCGTTCCGCCTCTCACCACCAAAGAGGGTGTAATGGTAAACGCGGTGTATGGTTTTGTTTCAATGT
Organism: uncultured Gammaproteobacteria bacterium; assembly: GCA_964444705.1. Lineage (GTDB taxonomy): Bacteria > Patescibacteriota > Patescibacteriia > Magasanikbacterales > GWA2-37-8 > CAYUHX01. The sequence goes on from CAYUHX010000006.1 coordinate 39,658, forward strand.
TGTTTCGGGTATGGCGGGATCTAAAACCGACATATATAGTGGCAGCCTTTGATGTGGCGGGTGGTACCTTTCGTCACGAAAAATTTGTTGATTATAAAGGTAAACGAGTAAAAGCAGACCAGGCTTTGTATGATCAAATTCCGTTGGTGCATGAGGTGGTGGAGGCGCTGGGTATTCCTATTTTTGAAAAGAAAGGATACGAGGCCGACGATGTGATTGGAACGATTGTTGAAAAGTGCAAAGAAAAAGGAAAAATAAAGAGTGAGCTCGAAATATATATTGTGACGGGTGATATGGATACATTGCAGCTGGTTATGCCAGGAGTGAAGGTTTATACTTTGCGCAAAGGGCTAAACGACGTGGTCGTGTATGATAATGAAGAAGTAAAAAAAAGGTTTGGGTTTGGACCTGAGTTGGTGATAGATTATAAGGCGTTGCGTGGTGATACTTCGGATAATATTCCAGGCGTGCCGGGGATTGGCGAAAAAACTGCCACTGAGTTGTTGCAGAAAGTGGGTGATTTGGCGGCGGTGTATGCGCTTTTGAAAAAAGATAAAGATCGTTTGGCGAGCTTATTTAAACCAGGAGTGATTAAAAAACTGGAAGAGGGTGAAAAAAGCGCTCACCTTAGCCGAGAACTTGCTACTATTGATTTGGCAGTTCCAGATTTGGGGTTTGAGTTGGAAAAGTGTCGTTTAAAACCACTCGATAGAGAAAGAATCATCTCTTTGTTTCAGAAATGGGAGTTTGTTTCTTTACTAAAAAGAATTCCTGAATTGACTGAGGGTGATGCCCTAAAAAAAGGAATACCTAGTGTCAAAAACAACACCGCAGTACCAAAAAGCGTGCGGAGCAGCAAAAAATCAATGACGTTTGTGGAAATTAAAACCAAAGAAGATGTTTTGGCCTTGCGTAATTTGATACAGACATCTGGACAATTCTCATGTCGAGCGCTCGTCAACAATTCTGATGTGCTCGTAGCGGTGTTGCAAGGAGTGGTAGTGGTGGTGAAAGATACCTCTTTTTGGGTGGAGAAGCCCTGGCTTAAGGAGCTCGCAACAATCTTTTCTGATAAATCGATTGAGTTGTCGGGGCATGATTTGAAACAATTTCTAAAAATTCTGTGGCACACGGCGCAGATTGAAGTTAAAAACAAACTTTTTGATTGCATGATTGCGTCTTATTTACTTAATCCTGGCAGTCGGGCGCATGATGCTGAAAGTGTGGTGTTAAAAATATTGGGTAAAGAGACAACGCCAAACCTTGGCCAGACCAACCTTTTTGGTGTAGATGCGCGCACCGCAGCCTATGAACTTGGGCTTATTCACGAAACAGTACCCTTGCTTCGTGCCAAGTTGGTGGAAGCAAATAACTTTGAATTGTTTGAAAAAATTGAGATGGGACTTATACCAGTGCTAGGCAATATGGAACTTGCGGGCATTTTGGTCGATCGAGAAAAACTGACAAAATTATCAGGTGAGATTCGAGAAGATATCGACAATATTACCAAAGAGATTTATTCTTTAAGTGGAACAGAATTTAATATTGCCTCACCAATCCAACTTCGAGAGGTGTTGTTTGAGAAAATGGCAATTCCTGCTGAGGGTTTAAAAAAAGGTAAAACAGGTCTTTCTACTTCAGCCGAATCGCTTGAAAAACTGCACGGACAGCATCCCATTATTGAAAAAATTGAGACATATCGAGAGCTTTGTAAGTTGCAAAATACGTATGTGGATGTGTTGCCTTCCTTGATTCATAAAGTTACTGGGCGTATTCATACTAGTTTTAATCAGGCAGTAGCGGCAACAGGAAGGCTTTCTAGTTCTGATCCAAATTTGCAAAATATTCCAGTTCGAACTGAGCTTGGTCGAAAAATTAGAGAAGCCTTTGTAGCCAAGCCCGGGAGTGTACTTTTGGCGGCGGACTATTCGCAGATGGAACTTAGAATTGTGGCATCTCTTGCCAAAGACGAACGGATGACTGAAATTTTTAATCAGGGGCTCGATATTCATTCTGCCACCGCGGCTGCTATTAACAACGTGCCTTTAGAGGAAGTGACAAAAGAAATGCGCTATGCAGCCAAAGAAATAAATTTTGGAATTCTGTATGGAATGGGCACATATGGCTTGAGTTGGCGGGCGCACCTGCCTCATTGGCAAGCAAAAGAATTTATCGCGAAATATTTTGAGCAGTTTAGCGGGGTAAAAAAATTTATGGAAGAGACGCTTGTTCAAGCGCGAACTCAAGGGTATGTTGAAACATTGTTTGGTCGCCGTCGTTACTTGCCAGATATTATGGCGCAAAATTTTCAGTTGCGCAGTGCTGCTGAACGTATGGCCATCAATCATCCAGTTCAAGGGACGCTCGCTGACGTTATTAAATTGGCCATGATTGAGGTTGATCGATTTCTTAAAAAAGAACAGACAAAATTTTTAGCCAGCGAAGCACCGCTTTTATTACAAGTGCATGATGAGCTTGTTTTTGAAGTGGTGAAAGAACATGTGTATGAGCTTGGCGAAATGGTGAAAGACGTGATGGAGCGGGTGGTGACCTTGCATGTGCCGGTTAAGGTAGAAGTAAAAACGGGTGCAAATTGGCAAGCGATGAGTCCTGTGCAAATGCCTGAAAAAAAGAAATAAAATTTTGGGTAAAAGTTTACCGTTCATTGAAAAATGAGTGAGAGTGTTTTGATTTTTTCTTGTCACAAAATAAAAAAACCTCCTAACGGGAGGTTTTTTTAAAAAACAAAGAAATTATTTTGCTGTGTTTTTCTTTTCATCTTTACAGCAAGCACCTTCTTTTTTCTCACCACCGCCACAACAGCCGCCCATTTCTTTTTTCTCATTACCACACGTGTCTGCATCTTTGCATTTTGAGCAGCAGCACTCGCGGCGAACGAGACGGAAATCGCCAGCGCCAACTCCCATTAAGGTCAAACAGACACCCAAGAGAGTGAGGGGCAAAAACATGCCTGGAAAAGGACCTTTTGCATGGACGAGGCCAAGTGCAACAACCATGATGAAACCAAGCCAAATAGCTGCCATGCGTGCATAGACGCCAAGCAAAACCATTAAACCACCAAGGAGTTCAGCGACACCAACTAAATATACCCAAAAAGCAGGAGCGGGAAAGCCAAAGCCTGAAAACATGCCAGCGACCATTGTGGGCTGCACAAATAGTTTGGTGTAGCCAGAGTAAATAAAAATAGCTCCTACCACAACCCGCAAAGCGAGAAGTCCCCAGGCGTCCATTTTAGGACAGCAGCGAGTTTTATGAGCACACATCATCATAGGTTTTGTGAATTATAAATAAATATTTTTTAAGCTAATTTTCTTCCGTGTCGATTATATACCGAAACCCAAAACTACGCAATGTCCAGTCGAGAATAATGCGTATTTTGCGCGCAAACCCAGGCATTGAACGCACGTACACGGTGCGGCGTAGCCACCAGGCCAAGCGGCCAAATAGCACTATGTTGCCCATAATAAAAACACCATACCAGTCGCCGATAGGTATGAGCATTCCTTTTAGTGTAAAATGAAATGGGGCAATAGATTTTTTTTGTAACGTCGCTATGAGATGTTTTGCGACAAATTGTCCTTGCCTGGCTGCTACTTGACCAAGTTGTGGGCAGGGTTGAGGAGAATTTTGGTTAGAAAAACGAGCGATATCTCCCACCGCATAGAGCGTTGAATCAAGAGGGTGGTGTAGAAATTCATTTACGTTAATACGACCTTTTTCGTGCCATGTTTCTGATAAGAAGCGGCCGGCCACATTTTCAACACCCGCACACCAAATGGTAACATCGCTCGGCAACTCTTGGCCGTTCGCGAGAAGTAGGCTTTTTTCACGCACTTCTTTGGCTTGTTCGTTGAGACGAAATAGCACACCTTGTTTTTCCAAATTTGTTTTGACGTTTATTTGGACAGACGTGGGTAGGTTGTTCAAGATAGTGCTTGTACCCTCAAGAACAGTAATGGTTAGTTTGGTGTGAGGATACAGTTTTTTAAGATCGTGAAGGGCAAGATATTGTAGTTGTGCCGCGAGCTCGATTCCGGTATAACCACCGCCAACGATGGTGAGTGCGAGTGTGGATATACCGCTCTCAAGCAAAGCAACTATTTTTTTACGTAAGCGAAGGACTTTTGGCAAGGTGCGTACGCTGTAGCAAAAAGTGTCAGCGCCTGGTGTGTTAAAGTAATTAACCGTGCTTCCAAGCGCTACCACCACATAGTCATACGACACAGTTCCCCGACTGGTGATAATTTCTTTTTTTGTTGGATCGAGATGTTCAATTGTCGCGTTCAAAAAAGTGTGGGGTGTTTCTGCAACAATTTCTCGGAGAGAAAAAGTGCAGTGGCTTGGTTCGATTGATCCTGAAGCCACCTCGTGGAGCATGGGGGCGAAGGTAAAATAGGTGTGAGCGTCAATCAGGGTGATTGTGTGGGAAAGCCCAGTTTTTTTAAGTTGCTTCGCAAGAGAACGAAAAGTTTCGTATCCACCGAGACCGGCACCGAGGATGGCAATGTTTGTTTTGAAAAGAGGTGTCTCCATAGCAAGAAAATAGTTAGAATTTGACCGACTATACCACAGGTTGCCTTTCTCTTCCAGCGGCGGTATTATGGCCTCATATGATAATTTATATTTACGGTGACGATGCTTTTCGTAGTCGTCGTTATCTAAAAGAGCAGGTGGAAAAATTTAGACAGACACGTGATCCGGGTGGGTATAACAGTGTTTTTGTGGATGCAAAAAAAGAAACTTTGGGGAAAATAATAAGTGAAACGAATGCAATGCCTTTTTTGGCAGAACGACGATTGGTGGTGCTTGAAAATCTGCTCGCACACAGTAGTAAAGAGGTGCTAAAAGACATAGCTGAGCGCGTGGTCGAGAATCGTTTTCCTGAAACAAATGTGATTATTTTTTGGCAAGGAGAAGCAAAAAGCAGAATAAAAGAAGCTGGAGAACTCGAAAAAATATTGCTTACCCAAAAGTATCGTTTTGAAGCTAAGTCATTGAAAGGTCTTGAATTAAGCGCTTGGATTAAAGAAGAACTTAATCATCGCCGCCGCACAATTTCACGTGACGCCGTTGCTTTTCTCACCCTTCATGCGGAGGGTGATACTGCACGTTTGAACGGTCTGTTAGATCAATTTGTGGCATATACACTGCCTTCCTCCCAAGAAAAAGCTGCTCGAGAAATAACACTGGCTGATGTGCAGCTTTTTTTGGAGGAAAAGATTGATGATACAGTGTTTGCACTAGTTGATGCTGTGGTGGCTGGAAATCGCAAGACGGCTTTCAAGCTTCTCGCTGTGCGGCGGAATGCAGGTGAAGATGATGGGTATATTTTTGCGATGCTTGTGCGCCAGTTTCGTATTTTGCTTATGCTTAATGTGGTCACTGATGCCAGTTCACCGGAGCTTTTGGCTAAAGAGCTTGGTCTTCATCCTTTTGTGGTGAAAAAAAGTTTACCACACGCAAAGCGATTTTCTTCCGCCGTGCTTAAAAAAATATATGACGATCTTCTTCAGATTGAAATAAAAACAAAAACAGGTGCCGGCAGCCAAGGGGCACTCATTGATCGGTTGGTGTGTTCGTTATAAACGAATTTGTTCTGATGAAGAAGCGGACGGGTGAAATTGTCCCTCGGTTCGTTCTGTTGTTTTTTCTTTATACATTTCTGCCCATTTTGAAGGTAAAATAACCGTAGAGAGGTGTTCTGTGGTGGTCATCATTATGTCCCACATTTCTGTTTGACGATCTTCTTTTTTTGTTGTTTGAAGACGTATAAATAATTTTTCGACAGCGTCTTTGAGTGTTTTTTCAATAGTAGAGGTGAGGCTATCGGCTTCAATAGCAAGCGCTTCTAGGTCGTGGCGTTTTGCGAACCAGTCGGCAAAGTGTGTAAAATCAGGGCCCCACGCGAGTATATTTTCTAGACTATACATCTTAGCTATGGCCAAAGAGCTAGGGTGAAGCAATTTCTTTTTTTGAGGAAAGAGTTCGCTAAATTTTTGGATGTGGATTTTTTTAGAATGTTTTCAACTAAATTTTCTTCGCTTGAATCAAGTGTGGCGAGAGAAGGTAGGAGCACCTTTTCAATTATCCGGTTAATTTCACTGGCTGGCCAATCACGGAGAATAAAATTATCAATGAATTTTATTTTTTCTGAAGCCACCGAGTTTGTGTGGGGCATAAAATAAAACCCGATATGAAAAGCATATCGGGTGGATAAAAAAGAAAAACTATTTCTTTTTAGAAAGACCGTGTACTTTTTTCATCAAGCGAGAAAGTTTTCGGGCGGCGGTGTTTTTTTTGATAGTGCCATGCTTGGCTGCTTTGTCGAGGGCTTGTTGAGCCTCTTTCGCTAATTTTACTGCTTCAGCATGGGCGGTTGATTTTAAGGTTTTTTTGACGGCACTTTTAAACGCATCTTTACGAGTGCGGTTGAGAGTGGCGCGTTTGATACTTTGGCGTAGAGATTTTTTGGCATTAGCTTTATTAGGCATAATTTTTAAAAATGAATTGAAAAATAAAAATAATCGAGAGCGCGAAGGTTTTTATATATTAGGTTGAAATCTGAAAAAAGTCAAGAAGATGTCCTTTTTAAGGATGATGTAAAAGAAATTCAAACAATTGGTCGCTAAGTCGTTGTTTAAAGCCATTCTCTTCCATCGGTGTGGTTGGAAAAGCGTAAAAAGACATTTTAATTTCTTGACGAGACATTCGTTCTGTTTTTGTCATCGCGGCTGAGCTGTAGTTTGAGCTTAAATCTTTAACCACATACACCTGGACTGGTTCCGGTTCTATTTCTAATACGAAGTATACTAATGTTCGGCCGACAAATTCTTTTTCGTTGACAACCTGGTCTATCTGTTGTTTGAGCTTTTTTATTTCTAGTTCGTAGTGTTGAAGATGCGGGTCAGGGTCTTTTGGTGGGGAGGTGGCTCGTTTTTTCTGCAATTGTTCGAGTTTGGTGGGTTTGTGATGCGGCTCTGGTTTGTATGTTGGATCAGCAAATTGTTTGAGTCTGGTAAGAGCGTCTTTGGTCCAGGTGTGGATGGAGGAAAGAGAGATTCCCGCACCAAATTTTTTCATTATCTCCTTATTGTTGTATTCAGTATTAAAAAAAGAGGGGTCTATCGATAGCAGAGTCTCAGCTAATTTTTTGGCGTTGAATTTGTAGGGTGGAATTTCTTGGTCGGTTTGCCATTTTTCCATGACAGACCACATACGTTTTCGCCATTCTTCAAAATAGGTTGCGTCAAGGCCAAAATGTAGGATTAGAAAAAACCCATCAAACAAATCTCCTTTATTCAGCACGCCTTGAAAAAGTTCGTGGGTTAAAATATTTTGTTCTATTTTTTCTACAAAGTCTTCCTCACCCACCAGTTCTTTTCCGTTCAAATCTCTGTATTCTACAACATCATCTTCGTTGGGTAGGTTGTTTTCGGTCGCTTCGAGTGATCTTCTTGAGTCGCCTTCCCGCATAGTAGGATTGCTTAAAACTATTCTTCAAGATGTGGTTTTTCGATCAGGATCGTTTCAATCTTTTTTTCTTTGCCAGTTATTTTTACTACATCTTTATCAATTTTGCCTAGTTCTTTCGCCGCGGTATTGTATGAATTCACCGTCGTTGACAGGTTGTTGCCCAATTTTTTGAAGTACTCATCATACGCTAAAATATGTTTTCCTAGTTCTTCAACTCGACTGCGGATTTCTTTGGCAGATTCTTCAATTTGTAACGCGCGGAGGCCTTGCATCACTGTTTGTAGGTAGGCGAGAAAACTGGTGGGCGAGACAATAATAACCCGTTTTTCTTTAAAGGCGTATTCAATGAGCGCTTGGCTGTTAACTTTGAGCGCACCAACCTTGTTTATTAGTAGATCGTAGTACACTCCTTCGGAAGGAATAAACATGAAAGCAAAATCCATGGTGCCTTCTTTTGGTTTGATATATTTGCTTGTTTCATCAATGCGTTTTTTGAGATCATTTTTAAAAAGAGCTTCGAGCTCAGCTTTTATTGCAGGATCTTTTTCTTCAATGGCGCGATTGTAATTTTCAAGACTAAACTTTGAATCAACCGGAATAATTTTTTCTTTTACAAACACTGCCGCGTCGACAATATCACCATCTAGAAATTTGTATTGCATTTGAAAACTGCCAGGAGGCAACACATTTTTTAACACATTTTCTAAATAATATTCGCCGAGTATGCCGCGCTGTTTAGGGTTTTTAAGCACATCTTCTAAGCTTTGGAGTTGGGTGGCAAAACCCACCACCTGCTTGTTTGTTTCATCAAGTTTTGTCAGTTTTTCGGTGACTTCGGTGATGATTTTCACACTTTGGCCAAATTGGGTTTGAATCGTCTTGTTTAAATTTTGATTCGATTCATTCATGGTTTTATGAGTATCGGAAATTTTTTGGTCAACCATTCGGCTTAAATCTTGAATTTGGTTTTGCAACATGACAAAAAGATTTTGTTCACCCTCTTTTGGTTTTTGTCCGTCGGATAGTTTTTTGTAGAGCGCCACAATCAGCCCTACAATAGCAAGAAGGAGGATGCCAACGAGAATCAGAAAAAAAGTTTGCATAAAAACTTTTGTGCAATGAGTAGAAAACTGAGTCGTTATTTTTTTCTAGTATACTCTTGGCGGTGTGGTCGGGCCATTATGTTTTTTGCGCTGGGCGGGTGAGATGGGTTATTTTTATATTAGATTTGCGGGCAGTTTATTGCCCCCATAGTTCAATGGATAGAACAGTCCCGTCCTAAGGGAGAGATGTGCGTTCGATTCGTGCTGGGGGCACAGGCGACGTTGCGTGGTAGCTGGACTTTTCTATTAAAGTCTGATAAAAAGTGTGTAGAAAATGAAAATGGGCCTATGGTCTAGTGGTATGACACAGCATTCGCATTGCTGGAGCGGCAGTTCGATTCTGCCTAGGTCCACAAGAAAGTTAAATTTTGCAAAAACCACCTGTAATAGGGTGGTTTTTTCTTTCTACCTTCATTATTGACACCAAAATACTTTTTATGTTTAGATAGTCATAGTTAAGCGGAAGTAACTCAGCTGGCAGAGTGGTGGACACATATCCACCGTCGCAGGTTCGAACCCTGCCTTCCGCGATTTTTTTGTCGCCGTCCCCCTTAGACTAGCTCTACTGCTGGGTCGGCTGCTGGGTCGGCGACTCCTCTCTCTAGCCATATCACCACGATTAATCGTGGTGATATTAATTAAAGGTAGTAATTGTTAGATTGTGAAGATTTTTAAATAGTATTTCGGAGCCCCACACGATAGTATCGCGTGGGGCCAGCGCTCCTACTTTTTTTTCTCCTTCGGTCTCCGTGGTGGAGACGGCGGCGGCGGCGGCCGATCCTCCAAAAGAGCGGTCGTCTCCCCTTCTGCCCATGCCACTTCTACCCCACTAGTAAGGTGGTATGGGGTCGTGTTAAAAAGCACACAGATTGCAGCGATGCACAGTTTCATGGTACCTCTCCTTTTTTAAAAAGGAGAGTATATAATAACAGAAAAAAAAATATTTGCCATTTTTAACACAAGGAGTGTCTGGCCTTTTTAAGCGTAAAGCATCAACGGGCTTTTTTTGGGTTGAAATAAAATTAAGCCCGAGTAGAATAATCGCCCGTTTCGGTATTTACTAAAATCTCCTCTCCTTCTTTAATGAAGATGGGTGCTTGGATATGAAGACCGTTGTCGAGCACGATTTCTTTGGTGACGTTGCCGGAAGCGCTGTCACCCTTCACTGCTGGGGGTGCTTCCACCACTGTATATTGAATCTTTTTGGGCAGCTGTAAACTCACTGGTCGTTCTTCGTAGATACCAATTATCACGTCTAGACCCTCTTTGAGATATTTAGCTTCGTCTCCGACCAAATCGCCATTCATTTCCACTTGCTCATATGACTGCATGTTCATGAACGCAAAATTGTCACCGGATTTGTATAGATATTGCATGGTTTGAAATTGAACACTCACCACATCAATACTTTCACTGGTTTTGTAAGTGATTTCGATCACTTTGCCTGAACCAAGGTTTTTCATGCGGGTGCGCACGAAAGCTGCTCCCTTACCTGGGTTTACATGTTGAAATTCAACCACCACATATAAGTCATTTTGGTGGCGGATAACGATCCCCTTTTTTACATCACTCGTAGAAGCCATAGAATGGTTATTAGAAAGTTAGATACTGATACTCAGTTGGTCGCGCACAGATTGAAAGATTACTTCGTTAAGATCTCGTGCCTCGGTAAATAATACTATCATACGGTCTATTCCTAGTGCAATACCGGCGGCCGGAGGTAGGCCTGAGTCGAGAGCGGCAATAAAATCAGGGTCAACTGGCCAGGTGGTTTTGCCCAATTTTTGCCGAAGCGCGTGGTCTTCTTGGAGGCGTTTCGCCTGTTCGGCGGCGTCGGTGAGTTCGCCGAAGGCGTTTGCCAGTTCAAGCCCTCCAACGTAGAGTTCAAATCGTTCAGCGTAGCGCTCGTCTTGGGCTGAAGTGCGCGACAGTGAGCACATTCGTTTGGGATAGTCGTACACAAACAAAGGCTTTTCTTTACCTAAATGTGGCTCGATTTCGTTAAGAAAAATTTTGAAAAATAGATCTTCATACTCATCGGTTAGGGCAAAAGGGTGGTGTCTTTTTTTAGCTAATTTTTGCAACGATTCGAGTGTAAGGTGGTCGTTTAACTCCACGCCAAGGTAGTTGTGCCACAATTCACGCATGGTGACACGATCCCATGTTTCATGAAGGTTGAATTTTTTACCTTGATACGCCAAAGCGTCTTTCTTCAAATGGCGTCCAACGTATTTAAACAATTTTTCGGTATCGTCCATAATTTCCTCTAGGGTACCAGGAGCACGATACCACTCCATCATCGTAAATTCGGTGTTGTGGGTGCTATGTGTCTCTCCCACGTCTTCAAAGTCACGAAAGCATTTGGTAATTGAAAAAATTTTAGGAAAACCAGCGCCGAGTAATTTTTTAAGCCCAAATTCTGGTGAAGTGTGAAGAAAAAACGAATGAGCGGCTCCATTTGGTTCGTGAAAAACAAGTGGTATCGGATTGAGATAGGGTTCTTGCCCGGGCAAGCGTACTGCCACCGGCGTGTCAGTTTCCAAAAAATCATTCGACCAAAAAAATTGGCGGATTAACTGAATGATGGCACTGCGCGTTGCAAAAATAGTATACAAGCGTGGATTATCGCGCAGTTCTTTCCAAGTGGACATAAAAGCAGTAATAAAAAAACGTGGAATAGTGAGAGGAAAGACAGTTTTCCCACACCATTACACGCTTTTGTAGAGAGAAAATTTTAACGAGAAACGTAGGCCATAAGAGCTGCTTGGCGGGCGCGTTTGATGGCAGTAGACACCTGGCGTTGATGCTTGGTGCAGAGACCACTGCGGCGGCGAGGAGCGATTTTCATGTAGGAAGATACGAAACGGCCTAAAGTTCCTTTGTCTTTATAATCAACCACCATTTGGGGGTGGGTGCAATAGAAACAAGAGCGTGTTTTTTGTTCTTTGTGCTGCATAAGGGGGGAAGTTGAGGTTAAAAGGATAAAATTAAAAAGGAATATCTTCGACTTTGATTTCTTCTTCTACTACTTCCTCGGGTTGAGAAGAGGAGAAAGGCTCGTTGGCGGTTGAAGAAGAAAATGTGGGAGCGGGGCCCGTGGCGTCGCCACCTGAGCGGCCGTCGAGCATGATCATGTTTTCGGCCACCACCTCGGTTCGATAGCGCTTGATGCCGTCTTGGCCAGTCCAATCGCGGGTTTGGAGGCGTCCTTCGATATACACTTTAGAGCCTTTGCGTAGAAATTGGTTAGCAATTTCTCCGAGTTTCGCCCAAAGTACAATGTTGTGGAATTCAGACTGTTTTTGTTTTTGACCATTTGTATCTGTCCAGACGCGGCCGGTGGCCAGACTAAAACTTGCTACTGAACGACCGCTTGGGAGACTGCGGAGTTCTGGGTCGCGAGTCAAACGTCCGATCAACATCACTCGATTGAGATCCATATTTTAGGAATTAGGAGTTAGCTAGTAGCCGGTAGGGTGTCGAAAGTGTTGAAGGAAGAACCTGCAAACTGCCAACTCATTCCTACCAATCACACCTAGACGCCCGGGATGATATTTTCGCCATCTAAAATTTTGTTTAGTTTTGCGGAAATTTCATCCATATCGAGATTTTTTTCTTCTTTAGCTTTCGCGAGAGGGGGAGGCAAAGGGGCTTCTTTTTTGGAAGGTTCTTTGGTTTTTTCAGCTGGTTTTTGCACTTCTTCTTTTTTCTCAACTTTCATTTTTGGAGCTTCAGTTTCACGAACGATTGGCGCAGGAGCTGGCGCTGGGGCGTCTTCGACGTCATCGTTGTTATTTTTAAGGGTCATGCCATTAAAACTGATTGCACGAAAACCAGCGTCATCGTTAAGATAAGCAGCTTTTTGAACTGGTGAAAGTTCGACATTGAAATGAGTGATAATTGAGCGCAAAATATCACGACGAAGGGCTAGTTTAGCGCGTAGAGTGGTGACATTTGCGCCCTCGCTCAAGAAGGTGATGGTATAAAAATAACCGTAGCGAATTTGTTTTACAGGGTAGGAAAGACGGTTTTTGCCGAGAGAAGAAAGAGTGGCTTCTTGAACGTTTTCTTCGACAAATTTCTTTATTTCTTCAATTTTTTTCTGTACTTCACCCTCTTCTAAAGTTCCGGGTAAAACTAAAAATAATTCGTATTTTTTCATAGCGAACGAGGCGGTTGGCCTAAGGGATTGATAAATTAAGATAAAGGCGTCGTTGCTGGAGCAGAGCACGATGCCATGCGAAAGGCTAAATGTAGGGCCTATCCTATCATATGAAAGGAAAAAGTCAACAGAGATGTACGGCGTTTAGTTCAAAGGTTAAAATGCGTTTAATTTTCTTAAACCATGTGGTATACTAGCGTTTTCTTTAGGGGGATCAAATCATCCGTCCCGTATGCTTACGTTACCTACACTGAAAAAAATCATTTCGTTGTATCGCCTGCCTATTTCGGTTGTGCAGCTGAAGAATGCTCAAGTTAAGGCTGAACAGCTTAATAAAGAACTCGAAGAGGTGCTTGTTGTTGATGGGCTTATCGACGAAACTGATTTGTATACCAAAGCAGCCAGCCTGCTTAAGGTTCCTCTTATTAATCTTAAGGGTCGTGAAATAAAAAAAGACGTACTTAATCTTATTCCAGCGCCAGTGGCGGGAACGCATCAGGTAATTGCGTTTGATCGTGAGAATGATGAAATCAAACTTGCCATGACTGACCCTACCGACTTGCAGACGGTCGAATTTTTAAAACGAAAAACCGGGTTGGCAGTTTCGATTTATATAACAACATTGAGTGACTTAAAAGATGCGTTACGTCGTTATCATGCCGAGCTCGAAGATGATCTTAAAATAATTCAAGACGGTTCAACTGTTGTGGCGCCGACCGGCGATCTTAAAAAAGAAGCACAAGAAATTCCGGTGGTGAATATCGTAAATACTATTTTGGAACATGCGGTGTATGAAGGTGCGTCTGATATTCATATTGAGCCCGCGGAAAAAGAAATGATTATTCGATATCGTATTGATGGTATTTTGAAAGCCATCATGACGCTCCCAAAGACGGTGCAGAATGGCCTCACTGCACGGGTAAAAATTTTGGCTAATCTTAAACTCGACGAACACATGGTGCCACAAGATGGCCGTTTTAAGATTCAGATTCAAGATGAACATTTAGCTTTTCGGGTGTCAGTTTTGCCGGTATATGACGGTGAAAAAATTGTTATGCGTTTGCTCCACGAGGGTGCCAAACCACTTACTCTCGATCAGCTAGGTTTTTTAGAAAAGCCACGAGCGTTGGTTGAGGCGGCAATCAAAAAACCGCATGGTATGATTTTGGTGACTGGGCCAACTGGTTCGGGTAAAACTACGACACTCTATTCCATTCTTGGTATTCTAAACCAACCGGGGGTAAATATTTCAACCATTGAAGATCCGATTGAATATCGCATCGCGGGCGTTAACCAAAGTCAGGTGAATCCCAAAGTTGGTTTTACCTTTGCGTCGGGGTTGCGCTCACTTTTGCGTCAAGATCCCAACATTATTATGGTGGGAGAAATTCGTGACCAAGAAACCGCCGATATTGCCATCAACTCTGCTATGACTGGCCACCTTGTGCTTTCCACCCTTCATACGAATGATGCGCCAACCACACTTCCTCGCCTTATTGACATGGGTGTGCCCGCCTTTTTGGTGGCGTATACTGCTAACATTATCATGGCCCAGCGTTTGGTGCGTAAAATTTGTACGTTTTGTAAAAAAGAATTCAAACTCGATAAAGCGGCTGTGGCCGAACTTGCTAAATTGTTTGACGTTAAAAAAATTGTTCCCCTATTTTCAGAATACGCTGGTTTGAAAGAAGAAGAAAAAGAATTGGATGAAATGATTTTTTATAAAGGAGAGGGGTGCCATCGTTGTGGTGATACGGGGTATAAAGGACGTGTGGGTATTTATGAAATTATGGATATTGACGAAGAACTGATTAAAAAAATAAATGAACACGCGGATGCGCAGATGATTAAAGAATATGCGGTCGAGCACGGCATGCTTACTATGCTTCAAGATGGATTGGTGAAGGCCAAACTGGGAATCACCACTATCAGCGAAGTTTTGCGTGTGACGAAAGAATAATATTTTCTGATATGACTTCTGAGGAAAAGATTTCTCTCGTAGAGCGAAATAAAATAACAGAATGGTTGCGCGATTTTTTTATTCGTGTGCCTTTTGTGCAGAAGATGTTGTTTGTTCACAATCTTGAAGTGATGGTAAAAGCGGGATTGTCGGTAGTGGGCGCATTAAAAATTTTGAGCGAACAAGTAGAAAACAAACGCCTCCGCGCAATTCTTGCTGAAGTGAAAAATGAGGTAGAAAAAGGTCAGCCGCTCAGCGATGTGCTCGATGCCTATCCTAAAGTGTTTCCAAGCATTTATGTGAGCATGATTCGAGCTGGTGAAGAATCGGGAAAATTAGAACAAGCGCTTTCGCAAATTGCCGAGCAAATGAAAAAAAGTAATGAGCTTACCAGCCGCATTCATGGGGCGCTTATTTATCCGGCGGTGGTGTTTTCTGCTATGCTCGCTATTGCTGCTCAAATGGTGGTGTTTGTGTTGCCTAAAATTATCGGTACCTTTGATGAGCTTCACGCTGATTTACCTTTACCAACGCGTATTTTATCGGCGCTTGTAAAGTTTGTGGCGGCCGATGGTGTATTTGTGCTCGTGGGACTTGTGGCGCTCGCTTTTCTTGGTGTGTGGTTAGTAAAACAACCGCGAGTGCGTCGCCAGGTGCACGCGTTTAACTTGCATTTACCTATTGCGGGGCGCATTATTAAACAAATTAATCTTGCAAGTTTTACTCTTACTCTGTCGTCGCTTCTTCAAAGTGCTATTCCAATTATTGATGCAGTGCGCATTACTGCCGAGGTGCAAACAAATGTGGTGTATAGAGAAAAATTGTTTTTGGTGGCGGAGGCGCTCAAAAAAGGACAAACCCTTTCCGATATTTTAGTTCGTTTTCCGCGGCATTTTCCACCCATGGTGACTCAGATGATTATGGTGGGAGAAGAATCTGGTCAAGTAGAAAAAATGTTGGGAGAACTCGCGGCGTACTATGGAAACGAAGTTGACACAACTATGCGCAACTTTTCCACCATTATCGAACCAGTTATTATCTTAGGAATGGGTGTTGCGGTTGCGGGAATGGCGGTGGCAGTTATTTTGCCGATGTATTCGCTTGTGCAAGGATTTTAAAAGTTCTATGTTTTTATCTAATCCATTTTCTGAAGCGTTTGGTCTTGATATCGGAGATGCTTCGATTAAGTTGGTGCGTCTTGAGCCGCCCCCACTTTTGTCGCGCAGCGATTCAGTTGTTCTTCGTGAATTTAGGTCTGTCACACTTCCGCCCGGGGCAGTGGTGCAAGGGGTGATTGAGCAACCTGAAGAAGTGAGAAAAAAATTACTCATTTTGCTGGGGGGTGAAGGTGACCAACGCCCTATCACGACACCGTGGGTTGTTGCTGATTTGCCTGAACCAAAAACATTTTTAAAGCTTATTAACATTGATTCGCCGCCTGCCCACCTCACCAAAGAGGAGGTACTTCTCCAAGTAAAAAAACATTTGCCGTTTGAACTTGATGATGCGTATATTGATTGGTTTGCTACCACCACACCTGGAACTGAAGGCGCGTCTACTGGCTCACAAGTGTTGGTGGGGGCAGTGTCGCGCGTTGTGGCAGATTCATACACCTATCTCCTTGAGAGTGTAGGGCTGAATCCGCTTGCTCTTGAAATTGAAGCGTTATCAATTGTGCGCGCGCTGACCTTTATTCCATTTTCAACTACGACAGGCGCTGAACTCATTATTGATCTTGGTAAAGTGCGGTCTAGTTTTATAGTGTTTGACCAAGGTAATGTGCAATTTACCAATACCTGTTCTTTTTCAGGTGATAGGGTGACTGCAGCTTTGGCCACGGGCCTTAATATTGATAGTGTTGCTGCGGAAGAATTAAAAATCATGCAAGGGCTTTATTATGACGCACCTGATCCAAATTACTTACGCTGTGTGGCTGCTGAAACCAAATTTTTGGTAGAAGAAATTAAAAAAACATGTCAATTTTATCAAGATCATTTTGAGGGCGCTCGTCCTATTACTGACATTGTGTTGGTGGGTGGGAGTGCGTATCTTAAAAATATTGATACACTTTTATCACACCACCTTAAAATTCCCACCCGTCGTGCTGAAACGTGGTGGGAGGCCATCCCTCGTTCTAGTCAGGTAGAGCTGCCGAGCGACAGCGGTCTTGAACTTTTTTCAGCTTTTGGCTTGGCTATTCGGGCAGCCTTTCATCCGATCTAAAAGATTTTTGATATGTTGTTGACTCTTAACCTGCTTTCCCCTACTAAAAAAACTAAACTCCAAGATCTGGTGGTGTTGTTGTTTGTAAAACACCTTCTCGGACTTATTATTATCACGGTAGCTGGCATTGCGGCAGCACTTTTGTGGGGTTGGTGGATGCTCGTCGGTGAATACGGAACCCTTGCCGAAAGCGTGCTTCTTGTAAATCATGATTATTCATCATTTAATAGTGAAGTAAAATACATTAATAACACCGTGAAAGAAGTGGAGCTGGCAAGCAAGGATTTTTCTCCAATTACTCCCGTGCTTGCGGCGGTTTTTAGTGCGCTGCCTCCGGGGATCAAAGTGCGTGCGCTTGATTTTGAAAAAACAAGTCGACGATTGACGCTCACCGGCACAGCTCGAACACGCACTGATATTCTTGCTTTAGAGGGGTTACTCAAGAAAGTACCAGGCGTGGCGCGTGTAGAAGTGCCGCTCACCGATCTTTTTCAAAAAGAGGATGTGCTATACGAAGTGCGGTTATATTTAGTGCAATAATGTGGCGTTGGTTTAAACACTATGAAACTTTCATTGGAAAAGAAAATTGTTGGGTTGGTAGCACTTTTGATAGGCGCGGTGCTTATTATTTTATTTGTTATTATTCGACCAACAGTACAAAAAATTAAAAATATTAATGCTGAAACAAATGCGTTGCGGGCTGACCTTGAAAGAAAATACGCGCAATCATTGGCGGTGCGATTAACGCTCAAAAAAATGAGTACATTTAAAAAAAGTGCTGCTCTCTATAATGAACATCTTTTTCATAGTAGTGACGAACTCAAATTAATTACTGAGCTCGAACGATTGGCGGCAGCGAGGCATCTTGAGCAAAAAATAGATCAATCAAATTTAAATAAAACCACCAACCAGCGAATGAGGCTTCGTTATTCGGTGGTTGGAGGGTATGGTGAAACCCTGGCATATTTAAGCGATCTTGAGCGGTCCAGCTTTTTTATTTCTATTGAAGAGTTGCACTGGTCACCGTTTTTTTCAAACCCCATCACACAAAGCCCATCTACCACGTTACAGCTGGTAATTAGTGTCTATGTCAATAAATAAAACACCGTTCATATTTTGGCGCGTCCTTATTCTCCTCCTTATTCTCATTTTAGGGGTAAGTGCTTTTTTTGCTGCATTTTTTATGTACCAAAATATATATAGCACGCTCTCCAACACCGAAACGATTGATCACCTGACCGTACGTCTTAGCTCACACACCATTGATCTTGATCAGTTGGCGCACGCAGAAGAACTTCTCAAAAA
>CAYUHX010000007.1:0-50257 GCA_964444705.1 uncultured Gammaproteobacteria bacterium
TTTGTTGATAGCGGTGGAAATTCTTTTATTTTTTTTTCGAGGCTGAGGGCGATAAAATATTCTATTTCGACCATGAGACGATACTCCATGAGTGCCATTTCGGAAAAGTATTTGCTTAGATGATTAATTTTTTCTTTGTAGCGGCCGTCGAGCGGTGAGAGAGCGGTGAGAGACATAGTCATAATTCAATAATTCTTTTGATAGCGAGCGCCACGTTGGCAGGTTCGAGAATAGTCATCACCGGCACGTTGCTCGGCATCTGCAAGGTTGAGTTAATATTGACCATCATGTCGATTTTGTCGGCAAAGGGTGGGCAGGCGATGGTAACTTTATCAGAATTTCCAGCTACGAAGCCGGAAAGAGCATTTGAGCGCCCGGCAATGGTCACATAAATGATTTTTTCATTTTTATATTTTTCTAAAATCGACAAGGCTTCAGTTGCTTGTTTGTGCGCCGAAGCCACATATTGTTCAAAATTAATACCATATTCGCTTAGCTTGTCCGTAATTTTTTTGGCATGAGCTTCGTCAGACGATGAGCCTAAAATAAGAATTGTCTTCATAAAAAATAATTTAAGCATTATATTCTGTGAGTGACAGATAGATTCGTTCGGACGCCAGCATCGTTACCTTCGGAAAAATGAAGTGATCCCCAGTTATCATTTCGTAGAGTTGAATATAGCGTTTTGATAATTCTATGACTAAATCTTGTGGCGCTTCGGGTAAAATAGCATCGTTGTATGGGTCACAATGTTCTTTAAACCAGAGACGTAAAAATTCCTTATCGATATTTTCTGGTTCTTTGTTTTCTGCCATACGCTGTTCGTAGGAATTAGCAATCCAATAGCGACTAGAATCTGGCGTGTGCATTTCATCTACAATTCGAATTATGCCGTCTGTATCTTTGCCAAATTCATATTTCGTATCCACCAAAATAAGGCTATGCTCAGCTGCAATTTTTTGCCCGAAAATAAATAATTCAAGTGCTTTGCTGCTCACATACTCCCAATCTGCCTGGCTCATGAGTCCTTCCGCAATAATTTCTTTCGGGCTGATTAGACGGTCATGAACACTGTCTTTGGTCGTGGGAGTAATAAGTGGTTGTACAAATTTTTCATTTTTTTTCATTCCTTCTGGCAACATGTTGCCGCAGTAATCACGCATGCCTTTTTGATAATTTACCCAGACCGATGTGTCGGTGCTGCCAGTCATATAGCCGCGTACCACGAATTCTACGGGAAAAACGTGGCATTTTTTTCCAACAGTTACATTTGGATCGGGGACTGCGAGGACATGATTGGGCACAATATGCTTAGTTTTTTCAAACCACCACGCGCTGGTTTGGTTTAACACCTGCCCCTTGAAGGGGATGGCAGCCAACACGCGATCAAAGGCGCTTTGGCGGTCAGTGGTAATCAAAATTATTTTATCGAGAAGCTCGTAGGAGTCTCTGACTTTGCCAACTCGTTTTGTACCGAATTTAAAATCAGTGGTCGTTAGACAATTATTCAGGTTTGCACGGATGAGTGTTTCGTAGTTCATAGAATTTTATGTAATAAACGAGGAATAAATTAAACATTCCTGACTAAACTGATTAAATAGAATAGTGCTTTTTATTATTTTTTCTAATGTATCTTTTCGGTCTCCATTTTCAAAAGTTATTTTCCAGAGCAATCCCTTCTTGATAGAGTTTATACTGGTTGTATTAAAACGATTATTAAGAGACTGCTTTTTTTGTTGCCCTGCAAAATCTTCTTTATACCGCACTAACAACAAAATGGATTCTTTGTCGGTCTTTGGTTCAATAATTTTTTCCTTGTTGGTATTAAATAATTCACCAGAAGAAATAATTTTTTGGGGAAGAGTGCTGTGTTCAGTTTGATCATCTGTGCACATTTCCCATTGTGTCATTTTTTCTAATCCGACTGCTAGACCAAGCTTTTTTAGCGTGGTTTCGACTGTTTTTGCCTCGTTGTCAGTAATAATGAGTTGGGTAGTTATGGTGAAAGCGTTTTTAGGAAGTTGGTAGAGGGGAGTAGTTGCTTGTGGAGGCGTGTAGATGAGTTCTGATTTTTTTGGAATATTTTTTTTATCAATAATATATTCTTTCATTGAGGTAAAAAATGCCCTGCCCATATCGGGGCGCCTTTCGGGGTGTGGCATCATGGCGAGAATAGTTCCTTCGGGGTTGCTCACGGCTGCCAAATTGTAAACGGCCCCGTTCGGATTCGTCGGAAATTCGTCGTTCGTGCCTCCTTGTTCGTCAGAGTAGCGAAAGGTGGTTTGCTTATTTTGTTGCATTTCTTTAAGCAGCTCTGTAGGAATAATGAAACGCCCTTCGCCGTGAGCAATTGGAACGCTCATAATTTCATTTTCCTCAAAGCAGCGAGTAAAGGCGGTATGGTGGGGTGGTGTCGAGAGTTTCATATTCACCCAAGCGTTGTAATAGCCAGTGCCGAGAACACGGCCATTTTGCACTCGTTTGTTTTCAGCGAGCGCCATGCCTACGGCATAATTTTTAAGTCCAGGCACGAGTCCGGTTTCCACCAAAATTTGGGCCCCGTTGCAAATTCCTAAGACAGGTTTTCCTTTCTCAGCTTCTCTTTTGAGATAGGGGATGAGGGGGTCGAGCGCGGCAATGATGCCGGAGCGGGAACGATCTTCATAAGAAAAACCGCCAACAATAATGTAGCCATCAAACGTAACTAAATCATTTGGCGGACGATTCCATGAAAATTCTTCGGCAGACATGTTGACATTACGCACGGCTCGCAGCGTTTCGGTTTCGCAGTTGCTGCCAGGGAATTGAATGATGGCGATGTGTGGCATATTTATCGTATGTTCAACGTTTCTTCGTTAAAAACAATATTTTTTTCCTTAATGAGTACTTGCCGTGTACCTTTTTGGATATAACCAGCATCAAGACCAGTAAACGCGCATTGTCTGATGATTTCTAGAGTTTTTGCCACATCTTTTTTTGGCAAAAATAAAGCATAATCTTGTCCCATGTTAAAAGTTTGATACATTTCATAATCAGATGCGTTCGAATGTTTTTGTATAAAAACAAATACTTCTTGAGGTTTGAAAATATGTTCTAGGGTGTAGGTAAAATTTCCGCGAGCACGCATTATTTTGCGCAGACCATGACCAGTAATATTTGAAGCATAGTGCAAATCAATATGTGCTCTCTGTAGATCTTGAAGTAGTTTTGAATATATGTGGGTAGGAGTGAGCAACGCCTCCCCATACATCTTTCCATTTGAGAGTTTTGTTGAATATCCTGCGGGTAATTGGTCGGAAATTTTTCTCGCAAGAGAAATTCCATTGGTATTGATACCATTGCTTTTAATTAGGACGATTCGGTCGTGAGAACGTAGTTTTTTTTCAGTTAATACATAGCGATTTTTTTGAATGATTCCCACAGCCGAACCTCCTAAATCAATGCTATTTGGATTAATAATATCTTTTAAACTAGGCGTCTCACCTCCGCCCCAGGTGACACGCGCTTCATCACAACCTTTTTTCCAACCAGCAATGAGATCGTGTGCGCGTGTAATGTCTTTAAACCAATCACTATGACCAACCGCAAAATAAGCAAAAATAGTGAGAGGGGTGGCTCCGACGGAAATTAAATCATTGATGATTGTTGCCACTGTATCATGACCAATTGTTTTATAATAAATTTTTCCTGTTATTTTTTGCATGGCGTCGGCTACCAAATTTTTGGTGCCAAGACCCTCAATCATCGAGGCCATATGTACACGTCCTTGTTTCCATACAAAAGCCGATTCACCTCGCGTGGCAGTAATTTCTGAGGCGGAATGTTTTACTAAATATTGTGCAGTAGAAGCAGCGGCACGTTGAGCAGATTTTTTTATGGGGTCTAGAAAATTGTAATCAACGCCACTGTTGGCGTAGTTAATTTTTTTCATATGAGATTATAATTTTTCTCGTAAACCATTTTTCCATGCATGTTTTGCAGTTACTAAATCAAGTTGAATAACTTTGTTTAGTGCTATTTTTTTTAGAGAGGTGGTTGTGCCTATGGTAAAAAGAACGACATCATATTTTTTAAAGATTGCAGCTATTTTTTCTTTTTCCTCTGTTGTTGCTTCAAACACAAAACCGCCGGTTTCTCCAAATAGTTTTTTATCCGTTCTCAAGTCTCCAGGAATAAAAATGTCACAACCAATTTCATTTTTGAAACTCATTTCCGCGAGGGTGGTGGCAATGCCGCCATCAGAAATATCGTGCGCTGCGAGTATGTATCCATTTTGGATTGCTTCAGTCAGTGCGCGCAATTCTTTTTCAATTACCGCAAGTTTAGGTTTAGGAATATTGGAACCAAGTTGGTTTTGTGTTTGGTAATATACACTGCCGCCACATTCGTCTTGGCGTTCACTCACCATACATACGACTGAGTCAGTTTTTTTAAAATGCATGGTAATGGCTGCTGCTGCGGTGGGCAGAGTGCCGAGACAGGCGATAATAGGGCTTGGTGCAACGGGTTTATAGAGCGAAACATTGCCTGAAATAATTGGAATAGGTGCATCGGGATACTTTTCTAAATGAATACTTTTTTGCGCTTCGGTGACGCCGCGCACGGCCTCGATAAATATTCCCATGTCGTCTGGTTTTTCAGGGTTGCCAAAATTAAGACAATCAGTAAGTGCGACTGGATAGGCGCCCACCGCTGCTACATTTCGCATTGATTCCACAACGGCATTTACGCCACCCCAGTAGGGATCAATTAGACAGTAGCGTGGATTTTGATCGACCGAGAGTGCGATACCGGTGGCACGAATCTCGGCCGGATACGATTCATCTTTAAACGGTTGCATTACTCCGGCGTCAGCTTCTCCGGGTTCGATTATCGTAGTACCCTGAACATTCTTATCGTACTGTTCATAAATTGGTTCGCGTGAGGCGACGTTTTCGTGTGAAAGAATTTTGAGAAATAGTTCGTTATACGAGATTGGTTCTGGAATAAGTGGTTCAATAGTTTTTAGTTGCGGCGTAACAAATTGTCGATCATATGAAAGTCCTCTCGTCACTTCTTTGGCGGGAGCATCTACAACTTTTTCTCCCTGGAATGTGACAATGTAGTTCTTGTCAGCCCGAATAGTTCCCACCACTTTTGCCTGTGCGCCAGTTGCGATAGCTGGCAAGTCAAATGTTTTGTTGTAATGTTCGAGGATAAGTGGGGTTACGTCTGGTGACGCCACCCACATAAACCGTTCTTGAGTTTCGGCACATAAAATTTCTGCAGGAGAGAGATTGTCCAAGCTGGTGGGGACGAGGTCTAAATTTATATCAGCGCCATAGTCGCTGGCATCAGCTAATTCCACCGAGACACAGGCAATGCCACCAGCACCTAAATCCTTAAAGCCAACTTGGTCGATGAGGTTTTTGGTTTTTAGAATTTTAAAAAGTTCGTAGCTGGCTTTGAGCAAATGTCGTTTGAGAAAGGCATTCGGTTGTTGCACAGCCCCACTGTTGGCCTCTTTTTTATTTTCATCTACGATCACTGAGGAAAAACTAGCACCACCAAAACCACTATTATCAGTTGGTTTGCCAACAAGAATTAAATTATACCCAACAGCATTTTTAGGGGCGTAGGAGTGGATTATTTCGTCTTCACGCAAGGCGCCAAGGGTTACCACGTTGACGAGGCAATTGGCATCGTAGCTCGTGTCAAAATAAGTGTCACCGGCAATGGTGGGCACACCAATTGGATTGCCGTATCCCGCAATTCCGGCGATGACACCATCGGCGAGCCATTTGGTTTTGTTTTTGGAAATGTCGCCGAATCGCAATGGATCGGCATTGGCGATAACTTTAGCTCCCATACAGGCCACATCGCGGACATTGCCACCAACGCCAGTAGCCGCTCCTTCGTATGGTACGATTTGTGATGGGCTGTTGTGTGATTCGTGGCTCATCACAATACCGTAACGATGACCATTGTTATCACGAGCTACTTCCACAATACCCGCATCTTCACCCACACCAACCAGCACATTGGGTGCAGTGGTTAAAAAATTTTTTAAGTGGCGACGGCTGCTTTTATACGAGCTGTGTTCAGAACCTTGGATAGACCAGAGAACACATTCGGTTAACGTCGGAGGTCTTTTCAGAATTTCGTTTTGAATTTTTAAAATTTCTTCCACCTTTAAGCCGAGACGATATTTTTCAAGTATTTCTTTTATTTCAGTGTGAGTTAGCTTCGAAAAATCAATGATTTCGACGGCCATATGTAGTTGGTTTTTTCTAGTTTCCTAATAAAAAAGTGTGAGACTACATTTTTTAACGCACGATCGTTTGTTCTCGTTTTGGTCCTAAAGAAATGATAGAAATTTTGCAATTCACTTCTTGTTCCACGAATGAAATGAACTGTTTAATAGCAGTTGGTAAACCCTCGTATCCAGCTGCAATTAAACTATCGACAATTTCATTATTCATTTCTTGCCAACCCGCCAATGTGTGATAAATTGGCTTTAAAGCTCTGATTTTACTCAAACTTGCGGGCATTTCCGTAATTTTTTGACCGTCTAATTCATAGGCAGTGCAAATTTTGATGTCTCCCATACCGGCAAGAATGTCTAGTTTTGTAATCGCCAAATCTGTTAATCCACTTACGCGTACTGTTTGTCGCAATTGCACTAAATCAAGCCAACCCACGCGACGGGGTCGGCCAGTGGTGGTGCCGTATTCATTCCCTTTGTCGCGTAGTTTTTGTCCGTCATCGTCAAGAAGTTCGGTAGGAAACGGGCTCACCCCAACGCGGCTGACATAGGCTTTCATGACGCCAATAATTTTCTTTTCACAGTTGAGACCAACGCCGCTGCCAACTTCGGCATAGCCAGCGACATTGTTGGTGCTGGTGGTGTGGGGGTACATGCCATGGTCGGGGTCAAGCGACATACCTTGCGCTCCTTCAAACAGAATTTTTTTCTGAGCGCGAAATGCAGTAGAGAGTTCTACCTCCGTGTCGGAAATATATTTTTCTAATTTTTTTCCATACGTGAGGTATTCTTGATAGATTTCTTCAATAGTTATCTTGTAGGGGGTTTTAAAGACATTGGTAATGATAGCAGTATTGAAATTATAAGCGACAGTAAGCTTTTCTTTAAATAATTCTGGATCAAGCAGGTCGCCAACGCGAATGCCGTGGCGGTACATTTTGTCTGCAGCAACTGGGGCAATACCGCGTTTGGTGCTGCCAGCTGCCAATTCTCCTTGGTGTTTCGACAAACCTTCGTCCATTGCAATGTGATACGGCATAATCACATGGGCACGTTCGCTAATGTGTAGTTTTGGTTCAATTCCTTGAGTTTGTAACTCAGTGATTTCTTCGAGTAATATTTTAGGGTCAACGAGAACACCGTTCCCAATTACCGAAATAGTGTGTGAATATAAAACACCTGAGGGCATCAGGTGTAGTTTGTAGGTATGATTGTTGACGACCAGAGTGTGTCCGGCATTGTTGCCGCCTTGGTAGCGCACCACGTAGTCAGCTTCGCGTGCGAAAAAATCGGTGATTTTTCCTTTGCCTTCGTCGCCCCATTGAGCGCCGACGATGACGGTGATTTGGTGTGGCATAAACTCGTGTGATTAGTTTAAGAAAAACCGTGTATTTTTTCAGCTGAGAGAAGTGTGTTCCACAACAGTCGAGCAACCGTAATTGGCCCCACGCCGCCGGGGGTGGGGGTGACAAAGCTTGCATGTTCGAGAGCTTCGGCGACGCACACATCTCCAAAAACTTTTTTTTCAGCAAAACTAATGCCAGTATCAATCACAATGGCGCCTGTCTTGATCATATCGCCGCGTAAAAGATCTTTTTTGCCGACACCAGTGATGATGATGTCTGCGGTAAGACATTTTTCTTTTACTTGTTTAGTTCGGCTGTTTATTGTAGTCACACTGGCACCAGCGTTGATTAAAATGATTGCAAGCGGTTTGCCCACGAGTGCTCCCATTCCTACAATGGTGACATTTTTTCCGGAAAGTTCAATCTGCAATTCTTCGAGAATAGAGATGACTGCGCCAGGAGTGGGGGGGAGAAGAGGGTGAGTATTCATTATAAGGCGGCCAAGATTCACGTCAGTTAAAAAATCAACATCAATTGCAGGATCAATGGCGTTTAATACTGCCCTGGTATAAAGATGTTCGGGGAGAGGAAGCTGGATCATCAGCCCAGAAAGGTGATTTTTTTGTTGGAGGTTCTTAATTTTTTCGACTAAGGCTTCTTCAGTAATGGTGTCTGGAGATTTATCAAGAATGAAGTTCATGCCAAGTTTAATAGCAGCGTCGCCTTTCATACGGTCGTACATTTCTGAGGCAGGATCGTTTCCAACTAAAATTATCCCTAGGGTAGGGATAATTTCGTGTTTTTTAAGTAGCGCGACGCGTTCAGCGGTTCGCACGCGGATTTTTTCAGCGATGGCTTTGCCGTCAATCAAAGTACCCATGGCAGTGAAAAGCTAAGAGAATGAAAGCGTTTCAGTAAGACTAAACTAACGTACTATGTTCTTGCCAAGAAGTCAATTTTGGCTTAAGTTGGAGTTGATCAGTTTGTAGCTGGTAGGGTGCAGTGCATAATTATTAGGTTTTAGTTTTAGTGTATGGATAGCATCGCTTGTTCTGTGGTTTTATGCACATATAATCGTTTGGCGTATCTAAATAAGAGCCTGCCGGCATTATTGGACCTTGATTACCTGGAGTATGAAGTTGTGGTCGTGAACGATGGCTCTTTGGATGGCACGCGTGAGTATCTTGATAATCTGCAACACCCAAAATTAAAAGTGATTCACCATGAAAAAAATTGTGGTTTAAGTTTGGCTAGGAATACGGGCATAGAACGAGCGCGGCATACTGTGGTGGCATTTACTGATGATGATTGTGTGCCACACAAAGAATGGTTGCACCACCTCGCTGCTGGTTTCAAAAATGATTCGGTAGGGTTGGTGATGGGGCAGACTTTTTATATTGCGGAGGGTTATCGTGGTTACTTTCCGGAAAGGTTGGTAAAAAACATTGGAGCAAAATGGCCGATGGGGTGCAATATGGCGTATCGTAAAGAGGTGTTTCAAAAATGCGGTGGTTTTGATCCAAATTTTTTTTATTATAATAACGAAGATTCGGAAATGGCTATTCGGGCGGTGGCGGCAGGGTTTAATTATACGCGAGTGCTTAAAGCGGTGGTGTATCACCAGGCCATGGATTGGACCATCTCAAGTTTGCTTCGTTCGGCGAGAAATGCAGCGGTGTGGCCACTTCTCAAGAAGAAGTATCCTCAGCAGTATCGAGTTTTTGGACCACCGGTTATGGCAGGTTTATTCGTTCAGCCGCGAGATTATATGTATTTTTTGTTTTTACCTGTGCTCATTCCGGTGCTATGGTTACGGTATTTATATCATGGTAAAAAAGATTGGCGATTGTTTTTGTGTAAATGGCCAGTATATTTATTTATGCGGCGGTGGTATATTTATAAAGAGGCAATCAGAAACAGGGTGTGGATGGTGTAACCATCTTTTATTCTTTGTTGTTTATTTGTATGACCAATGATCTTAAACAGCTCGCTCGTCTAGTTCGTTATCACATTCTTACATCAACCACCAGTGCTGGTTCTGGCCACCCCACTTCGTCGTTATCGGCCACAGATCTGATGACAGTGCTCATGTTTGGGGGTTTTTTCAAAGCTGATTTAAATAAGCCGGAATATATAAATAACGATCGACTTATTTTTTCTAAAGGCCATGCGGCCCCACTTTTATATTCGCTCTATGCGGCTGCAGGAAAAATATCTGATAAAGAGATGATGACGTTGCGCAAGTTTGGCAGTCGGCTTGAGGGTCACCCGACTTTAGATTTTCCATATACCGAAGCCGCTACTGGTTCGCTCGGGCAAGGCTTGTCCGTTGGTGTGGGTATGGCACTGAATGCGAAATATCTTGATCGGGCGCCCTATCGTACGTTTGTACTTCTTGGGGATAGTGAAATGGCTGAAGGGTCTTCGTGGGAAGCGATGCAACTTGCTGCGTATTATAAACTTACTAATTTAATTGGAATCATTGACGTCAATCGTCTTGGTCAGCGCGGAGAGACTATGCACGGGCATGATGTGAATGATTATGTGAAGAAGGTGGAAGCGTTTGGTTGGGAGGTTGGGTTGGTTGATGGTCATAATGCAATCGAGATTAGTGCAGTGTTTGAAAGAGCCTTTCGTGCGGATAAGCCATTTATGATTGTGGCAAAGACAGTGAAAGGTAAGGGTGTTTCTTTTTTGGAAGACAAAGAAGGCTGGCACGGCAAAACACTTTCCAAAGAACAACTCACACAAGCTTTGTTTGAGCTCGGACAGGTTGATTTAAAATTAAAAGGAGAAGTAGCTTTGCCGGAGAAAATTAAAATTTTAGATGCAAGATTAAAAAAGAAAGATGTAAAATTGCCAATGTACCAAGCAGATCAATTGGTGTCTACGCGGAAAGCATATGGTAATGCGTTGGTGCGGTTAGCAGAACGTTTTCGTCAGATGGTGGTGCTTGATGCGGAAACGAGCAATTCTACTTTTGCTGAATTGTTTAAAAAGGTGCAGCCGGATCGTTTTTTTGAAATGTTTATTGCTGAACAAAATATGGTGGGAACGGCGATCGGACTTGCTCGACGCGGAAAGATTCCGTTTGTGTCTACTTTTGCGGCATTTTTAACGAGAGCGGCGGATCAAATTCGAATGAGTCAATATTCAAAAGCAAATATTAAGTTTGTTGGTTCACATGCAGGTGTATCAATTGGCGAAGATGGTGCTTCGCAAATGGCGCTTGAAGACCTGAGTTTGTTTCGCTCGGTGCGCGGGAGTGTGGTGCTATATCCATCTGACGCGATGCAGACAGAGAAATTAGTAGAATGTGCTGTCGAGCATGAAGGTCTTGTGTATATTCGTACCACTCGTAAAGATACCCCTATTTTGTACTCAGCACACGAAACATTTAAAATTGGAGGCAGTAAAGTGCTTCGAAAAAGTAAGAACGATGTGGCAACAGTCGTGGCCGCAGGCGTGACGCTCCATGAAGCTTTGAAAGCCTATGAGTTGTTAAAAAAGAAAGGCATTTTGATTCGAGTGATTGATCTTTATAGTGTAAAACCATTAGATATAAAAACACTCAAAATAGCGTTGCGAGAAACCGCACAGGTTATTGTGGTTGAAGATCATTATGCGGAAGGTGGAATTGGTGAAGCGGTGGCGGCAGCGCTGGGGGCGCCCGTGCATTCGCTCGCGGTGCGACGTATGCCTCGAAGCGGCACGCCGGAACAGCTTCTTGCGTACGAAGAAATTGATGCCGAAGCAATAACGAAGGTTGTTAAAAAATATGTATAAATATGTATGCCAGAAATTAAAAAAAATACTTTTATCCAACCTTTGTCAGATAGTGAACTGCTAACACTTAAAAAGCTTGTTGAACACACAAAGAGAGGGGAAGTGCTGTCTGAAGAAGATAAGCGTTTGTTTACGAATTTGTGCGAACGACATTATCCACCCTTGGTGGAGGGGGAAGAAGTTAATGAAAGTAAAAAGAAAGATGATAAAGATTCTCCACGCATTGCGAAAGAGGGTGATTGGAGTATTGTTTTTAGGTCTTTGCAGTGAACTAAATTTTTTTAGATAATTCTTCAGCCCACGCCGTCACAAGACGGCTATTTTTTTCTTCGTCAAAATAAAAGCCGTCGATACGCAGTGAATCAACTATTTTTTGTCCCTGAATTTCTGCAACCCATTTTTCTAAATGATCAACCGCTCCACAGAGGTAGGTGTATGAGCTGTCACCACAACCGTAGATAGCAAATTTGGTATAAGAAAAATTTTCTCCACGTAATTTGCTTATAAGGTGCATCATTGTTTCGTGAGGGTATCCTTCTTTATGATCGAAATACCAACTAGGCGAGCCGAGAATAATAAGGTCAGCTTTTTTAAAATCAGCAAGATTAGTTTCGGCTGCTGTTTTGACTGTGATAGCATGGTTTTTTTCAAGCACCTCTTTAATGAGTTGACCCACAAGGTAGGTACTTCCAGAATTGGTGGCATAGACAAGAATGATGTGCATAGGTGTGTGACCAAGCCAGAGTGATAGAAAAATTATTGATAATGCGTGAAAAGTTCTGTTATTTTTCGTGGGTGTTGCGGGGCTTGATTGAAAAGTGTTTCTGTTTGCAGTTGAGTAATTTGTTCTTCGTAGGTCGGTCGTTCTTCACGATAGATAACGCCGATAGGAATTTGTTTTTCGTCCCATTCTAGTGTTTTTAGAAAAGCCGCATTTTTGTCGGTGGGGTCATACTTTTTGTCGAGTTCATACATGTTTTGTTGATAGAATTCATGAGTGTAGATTCTATTGAACGTCACGCAAGGTTGAAGTACTTGAATGAGAGCAAAGCCGCGATGATTGTTCGCTTCGATAATCATTTGCGAGAGGTGTGGAATATTGCCCGCATAGCTTCGGGCGAGAAACGTGGCGCCAGCGGCCAACGCAAGGCGGAGGGGGTGGAGTGGTTCTTCAATGTTGCCTTGCGGAGTTGACTTTGATTTGAAACCCTGCGGCGAACGAGGTGACGTTTGGCCGGTGGTGAGGGCGTAGATCGCGTTGTCGTGGAGAATGACCGTAAGATCTTGGTTGCGGCGAGCAGCATGAATAAAATGATTACCGCCTTCAGACAAACCATCGCCATCACCAGTAAATACAAATACATTCAAGTTGTGGTTTGCAAGTTTGATACCACCGGCAAGTGGCAGGGCGCGGCCGTGCAAACCTTCAAAGCTGGTAAGTTTGATGAAATTGACAATATGTCCGTGGCAGCCAATGCCAGCTACCAAAACCGAATTGGTAGTATCCCATTTTTGTAGAGAAGCAGCTTGTTTGAACGCGCTCCAAATACCAAAATCACCACAGCCAGGACACCAGGTGCAGGGATTCGGCGTATTCAGTTTTAAGATTGAAGATTTCAGATTAAAAGTTTAAGATTTATTAAGAAATGTACTAAATTTTGATAGTTGTCGAGAAATAGATTAGGTCTCAGCGTGTAGAGATTTAAATTCAGATTGGATCAAGCCAAAATCTTTTTTGAAATTATTTTTGTTACTGCATACACTTGATTAACAAATTTTCTTCCTTGCTGCCATACTGGAATATCTTCAAATTGTTTATAAGACATAGGTTGTATTCAAGTTTGAAGATTCAAAATTAAAAATTTGAATAAAGAATCTTAAATCTTTAATCTTAAATCTTTAATTTTTTTAATTACTTCTTCGGGGTAAAATGGTCGACCATCGTATTTAAGAAAATGATGTGTAATGGCAATGCCTGTTTTTTCTTTGATGAGTCCCGCCAATTGGGCAGAATAGTTCGCTTCAATATTTAAAATACATTTTGCGCGGCTGAGCAGAGAAGCAACCGCTTCGACAGGGAAAGGGTTTAGCCAGGTGAAGTAGAGAAAATTAACGTGTGGACATTCTTTAAGCGCTTCAAGAATAGCACCTTTCGTACTACCCCACGCCACAATCGTAAGCTCAGCTTCGGCAGGGCCATAGAGTTTTGGTGCGGTCATATCTTCTTTCTCGCATGTTTTTAATTTGTCCATTCGTTTGTTCATCTGTGCCAGGCGATTGCTGCTCGATTCGTTGGTGTAACCTGTTTCATCATGCTCGTCTGAGTTGGCTACGAAGTGATTGCCAATGCCGGGGAATGTGCGCGGTGAGATGCCTTTTTTGTTCAGAGCATAGCGCGCATAGTCAGGTTCTGGGTTGAGGGTGATTGCACCACGGTCTATAGAAAAATTCTGATCACTAAACGGCGCGGCACTAAAATAATTTTCACACAGATGTTTGTCGACGAGAAGAACCACGGGAGTTTGATATTTGTCGGCGAGGTTAAATGCGTGCCGGGTGAGGTAAAATGCTTCAGCAATATCTCCAGCCGAAAGAACGATGCGCGGAAAATCACCCTGGTGTGCGTGGAGTACAAAACGTAAATCACCTTGCTCAGTCCAGGTGGGGAGTCCGGTAGCTGGTCCGCCGCGCATGCCTTCAATAATCACGAGTGGTGTTTCAGTCATACCAGCCAGGCCATAGCCTTCAGTCATGAGACAAAAACCCCCGCCCGATGTGGCTACCATTGAACGGGCACCTGCAAATGATGCTCCGATTGCCATAATGATGGCTGCAATCTCGTCTTCTGGTTGTTTATAAATAAAATTATATTTTTCTTGAAGCGGAGCGAGAACGTGAAGAATGTTCGATGTGGGAGTCATGGGGTAAATGGCAGCAAATTGCATGCCGGCAGCAATGGCGCCGAGGGCAATGGCGTCGTTACCGGTCATGACGAGTGGAAGTGTGTCCACAGAGCGGGGAGAAAGTATGTGGCGGATTTCAGTTGCGTAGTGCGTGTAAATATAATCAAAACCGGCCTTGGCCGCTCTTTGATTGAGTGCGATTGCTTCAGGGTGTTTATCCTTAAATTCTTCAGCGAGAAGATTATTTAAAAACTGTAATTCACCCCCAAGAAGGGCGAGTGCGGCACCCAAAGCCACGGTGTTTTTCATGAGTATCGAACCTCCCATTTCACGCGCCAGGCGATAAAAAGGAACCGCATATTTGTTAATCTGGTTCGACAGAGCATCAGCATTCATTTTTTGTTCAGCGTCGTAGAGGATACCACTGCCTCTGAGTAATTCATTGTGATGCAGATCAATAGTTTCTTGATTGAGTGCGAGAAGAAAATCAATGTGCCTGCGGCCCGCACTAATTGGTTCGTCGGCAATCGTAATATACATCACGTTGTGGCCTCCACGGACAATAGAGGGATATTCGCTGTAGTCAAAAATATGGTAACCCGAGCGTGTGACAATTTTAGAAAAAGTTAAACCCGACGACATGATGCCGAAACCTGCCTCGCCGCCAAGGGTGACCACAAATGGTTTCATATTTTTTAATTCAAGACTACCTTACCATCAACTGCCCAGGCTTTTTGATGGGTGACAATGGCTGGGTTAATTTCAATTTCTTTCCAGTCTGCGTTATGAAGCGCCATAGTCGCAAGGTTTTCGATGAGAGTATATATGGCGTCAAGAGCAAAAGGTTTTTCGCCGCGAAATCCTTGGAGCAATTGAAAAATTTTGGATTGGCTCACTAGTCGTTCTATTTCAGCGCGGCCAGCCGGAAGTAGTAGTAGGTTACGATCAAGCACGAGCTCAGCGAGCGTGCCGCCTGCGCCGAACATGAGTACCTCACCAAAACTAGAATCGCGTTTCACACCGACAATCAGTTCAACTCCTTTTTCAACCTGTTTTTGAATTTGGATTGCGTCAGCCGGAGACGTTAATTTGCTTTGAAGATTTTTAAAAGCGGCAGTTAATTCTTTTAGATTAGAAATGTTCACAATCACTCCGCCCATTTCCGTTTTGTGAAGTATTTCAGGGGAAGAAATTTTAAGCACCACCGGCCAGTGCGCTTTTTTGGTAAAGGCGTGGGCTTCTTTTAAATTTTTGACAAGCCGAGTTGGGGGGGTGTCAATGCGGTATATTTTAAGAAGCTTTCCGGCTTCAAGGCTGCTCAAATTATTTTGGTTTTTCTTTTTGGCCGCATGGAAAATGTGCTGGCTGGCAGTAATTTGAGCGTCCGTAATAGTTGGGGCAGCTGACAGAGAAAAGGTATTTTTTTGCCATTTTTTCCAACGCCACATCTTGGCGAGTGTTTTAATGGCGCGTTCGGGAAAACGGAAAGATGGAATTTTAGATGAGTTGAGAATGGTTTCGCCTTCAGAGATAAGTTTTCCACCCATGAAAGAACACATAATTGGTTTGCCGTATTGTGCCGAAAGTTGACCAATTAAAGCGGCTGTTTCTTTAATTTGTGTCATTATTTGTGGAGTGAGAATTACGAGTACGGCATCGACCGCTTTTTCTTTGAGCACTGCTTCAAGGGCATTGCCATAGCGATCAGCGAGGGCGTCACCAAGCACGTCAATGGGGTTTAAAATGCTGGCTGCACGAGGAAGATGCGCAGTTAGCAGGCCTTTGGTTCGACTATCAATGGGGGCAAGTTCTAGGCCTTCGGCGCTGATGCTGTCAGTGCTGACTACTCCTGGCCCGCCCGCATTGGACACAATCGCCACACGCGGACCTTCTGGTGCATTTTCCCATGACAAAGCCCGAGCGAGATCAAACAAATCTTCAGTCCCTTCACAACGAATAACGCCGGCAGTTTCAAGGGCTGCATTGAGCACTGCATCATCATTAGCCATTGCGCCCGTGTGTGAGTGCATCGCATGTTGGGCAGCAGCTGATTTTCCTGGTTTTAAAATAAAAAGAGGGTTATGCTGTGCAATTTTTTTTGCCACGCGCACAAAGGCCTGTCCGTCGGTGATAGATTCTAAATACAGTCCAATTGGTTGATAGGCAGATAGTCCGGGCTCGAGCGGTGCAGTAGGTGAGGGGAGGGAAATAAAATATTCAAGGAGATCGTTTTCTCCAAGTGTCGCTTTGTTGCCGAGGGTAATAAATTCTTGAAAACCCACTCCCGTGGTTTCGGCCCAATCAAACAAACTTGAGGCAATGGCGCCTGATTGAGAAATAAAGCGAATGTTTCCAAGCATTTGTGGTGCTTCGCCAAACGTGGCATTGAGGTGGTGGGCGGTGTTCACCAAGCCTAAACAGTTGGGGCCGATACAGTTGAGCTTATATTTTTTGATAAGAGCGACAAGGTCGCGTTCACGTTCTTGGCCTTCAGCGTCACTTTCTTTGAAACCTGCACTAAAAATAAGCACATTGCGGGTGCCTGCCTCAGCAATTTTTTCAAGCTCTGTTAAAACGAGGGCTGCGGGAATAGCAATAAGTGCGAGGTCGGGTACTTCAGGTAAATGCGTATAATCAGGGAAGACGGGCAGGCCTTCAATCGGTTCGGTTTCGTGTGGATTGAGAGGGAATATTTTTCCTTTAAAGCCAAATGATAGAATATTTTTAAGGACAATATGTCCAATTTTATGCGGATCGCGTGAAGCGCCAACAATGGCAACTGATGATGGGGTAAGCAGAGTAGAAAGGGGAGAAGGTTTTTTCATATCTCATTAGTATACCAGAAAATAATGTAGTGGAATAGAAAAAAACAATTAAAAAAAGCCCTGTGAAGAGCGTCTAAATTGAATAAGTGAGTATGCGAGATGATCGAGGCCAGGTCTCCCTCTCGAATGTCCCCCCTACCGTTGTGGCAGGGAGACCTGGTTGTGGGGCGTGAAGTGGTGCTGCTTTCGCGCGGTTCCGCTACGGGTGCTTGGTGGCGGTGAAGGGGATGCCACTGTTGGCGTCGATCCCCTCGAAGGTGCTGGGGCTGACCAGCCCACTCCACTCCACCTGGAATCCCGGCAAGTACATCCGGCCATTGTCGAACTGGAGTTTGACAACATCCTTACCCGACCCCATCTCGATGGTCGGGTTGAGCTTCTCGCCGTCGGCCAGGATGCCCGTCGTCACCGACGGGGTCCATGCCCCGGTGGCGAACTCGTTCTTGAAGTGCGTCAGGAGGTTGACGGGGGTGCCGCTGGCGCTGATCACTAGATCGGCAAGCCCAGTCTGCCTGAAGACGAAGCTGTAGGGTTGGTTTACGGCGAGTGCACCCGCGATGGCGCACTCCGTGTCCTCACCGACGGTGGCGCAGCTGAAGGGGAGCCTGGGGACGGAGCTGACCTTGGCCCCCCTGCGCTTCCCAACTCGCACGCCGCCCACCGGGAAGAGGCTCTGGAACGCCTCTCCATTCTTGGTGGGCATGAGAGCCCCACCGAAGAATGAGATGGTTGCAGGAGGGTCCGTGGGTTTGGGGGGTGGGTAGATGGTGGAGTCGGCGATGCCGACCCCTTCAGAGCACCCTGCCACGTGCGTTGCCAGGGCCGCTCCGCAGAGCATGCCCGTGGCTAGTTTCAACAATGTTCTCATCGTCGTTCCTCCGCGATTTTGTTGCAAGCAGTAGAGCGGCCGTCGTGTCTGGAGCGCTCCTAAGGCCTGCTTGCTGGTGTTTTTTTTACTGACGGCCAACAGAACATCTATTTAAAGCTAGTCTATTGGCTGTGAGAAATTTTTTGTCTTGTTCTTCACGTTTTTTTGTACCCAAAAATTAGTTTCGAGCGTACATAGTATACATAACCTAGTGGTTTTGTCAAGATTACGACGGGGGAATCTATCTGAAAGAAAAATGAATAAGGACCAAGGAAAAAATTTTGGTTAAAAAATTAAGGTGGGGTGGCAGGTGGAAAAACTCGTTTTGAGTTTAAAGAAGATTCATCATAACACGTTTTTATTGTATTCTTAAGATAGGCTTGACGGATCGCTCTAACACTACTACTAATTTTTTTTAATACCTATATACTATACATATAGTTTTAATTATTTTTTCTATGTATGCACGTATCGTTTTTGTTTTTATGCTTGGCGTTTTCTTTGTGGTAGCGGGGGGTGTAGCGCGGGCTGCCCAATTGAGCGGTGGAGGAACAGTTGTCACCGGCACCATGATGGGCTCATCCTCTGTGATGACTGCTCCGGTGACAAGTTCCTTGACCATGTCTTCTCTCGACCGAGAAGGAATGTATAAAGTGACTACAGATCTCTTAGCTGAGGCGGGTTTTGTAAGTCCAGTGCTGTTGAAAATAGCCACCAATACGCCAGTATTTTATTTTCAGGTGAAAGAAGCGGTTACCTCAAGCTATGGCTGGGGGAGTAATTCTAGTGTGGTAGCGGTGTTCATTGAGCCTAAGCTCGACAAAGACTGGTATTTTAATTATGGCAAAGTAGATAGTCATGAGTTGGTGGGCAAAACGCAGGTGCGGCTCACTACTGGCAAAAATTACATTGTGGTCACAGGGCCGGACAAAAAGAAAACTGAAACCTTGGCGCACAATTTGTCCGTTCTTTTTTAGAAAAAGACAGTACAGCACTTAAAAACAGCGTTTTTTCCATAAATAAAAAATCTACCAAGCGGTAGATTTTTTTATTGTTTTGATTTGAACTATTTTTTCTTTTTAGCCACTGGTTTTTTAGCAGCAGGTTTGGTTGTTTTTGTTTTCTTTTCTTCTGGCATTGGTTCAGCTGCCATTTCGATAAGAGGAGTTGAAGCAACTTCTTGTACCGCAAGCAAGTGTAAAATTTTATCGAGTTTCGCGTTAAGAGCAATAAATTGATCGTTGAATTGCCCGGCTGTTTTTACACCAGCGTTGATGCCTTTGTCAAAACATTCAGCACAGAACACTTTCTTGCCTTCAAGCGGGCGAAAAGGAACTTCACAGTTTTGGCCGCATTTGCTGCATTCCGCTTTAAACTTTGGTTTATCATCACTAAATTTTGCTTTGGTAAATGGGCGACTATCCATTTTTTGCGCACCTTTTTCTTGACCACCAAAACATTCTCGACAATACACGGCTCTGTCTCCCGAAGGTTTGAAAGGAACTTGGCATTGTTTGCCGCACGCAGCGCACACCGCTTGGTGTAAAAATGGTTTTGGACCAAAACCACCACGATCACCGCGGTCGCCAAAACTACGATTGCCACCACCAAAATTTTTCTTTCCAAATGATTTAAAGCCACCCATACAAAGTATAGTTAGTAGTTAAGTAGTATGTAACGAGTTAGAATAGCCTAGAAATGAATAAATAGCAAGTTTCAGTCTTTTGAAAAAAAAGTAACAGCGAGCGGTAGAAATGGTGTAAAATAGTTATCCACTGTTTAGGCGTAGATATTAGGTTGTTTAAAGCAAAGGGTGTATAGTTAAATTATTAAACAAGTATTAAAGTGAAAGATATGCGTAGTACCCAAGAAATTTTGCGTAATCGTAAGTTGCTTAGCAGTACCGACAAGAGCATGGCTGCAGCTTTCAAAGTGCTGAGTGATGTAAATCGTTATCGCATCTTTCGTATTTTAGCAGCACAATCAAAGCTTTCAATAAGTAGTATTGCCCGCATCTTAAATATTTCATTGCCACTTGCCTCGCAGCATATTAAAATTTTAACCCATGCGGGCTTGCTCCAAAAAGAACGGGATGGAAAAAAAATTTTCCCTCAATTAGAGTGTGATAATCCTTTTGTAAAAGCGATCATTAAAACTATTATTCATACGTTAAAGACAAATGAATGATGTCAAACAACTTTTCTCGTTTTTATTTTTAATGGTCTCCTTCGTGCCTAGAACAGCTAGGAGAGTAGAGGTGAGGACAGATTAATCATTGGGCGACCGAGGCGGATCGCACCAGAAAAGGAAGATTTTAAATTACTAATATTTTATATGACTGACACTACCAATACAGCTAGCAAGAAAGATGAAGAAACTACTACTGAAGAAGATTTTAAAACGGGTTATGATATCGGTAAAAAAATTGCTGAGAACGAGAATGGCGTGGAAGAAAAAAAGAAAGAAGATTAAACACGCCGGCTTGAATCAGTAAGGGAATTTCTCATTTCGTGTTTGGTTACTTAATTATAAGGAGCAATGTTAATATAAATTATTTTTAGGTGCTCCTGCGATACCTTCATTAGCATGGGCGCAGGCTGTGTAGAGCAGGATGCAGCCGTAATTATGAGTTTTTTAGTATCAAATGGCATCGGTCGATTGTGATACTTCAATATACATCGGTTCTAATGAGCGTGTAATCAATACTGTTATTGACATTGGCTCCGATGTGTATCATCTGGCAGTGTATGTTGGTATAGAAAATTAACCTGCCTCTTTAGCTTCTATTTTCTAATTTTTTATCTGTAATTTTTGCTTCTGTTTCCCGTCATACATAACAGACAAGCAGTTTATTTTTAACTATTTACTTTATGCTTTGGACTATTGCCATAGTGTTAGTCGTTCTTTGGTTGCTTGGACTTGTTACCTCCTATACATTGGGAGGTTTTGTGCACGTGCTTTTGGTGATTGCCATCATCATCGTACTCATTAAATTAATTAAAGGCGAGAAGATAGTGCAGTAAAAAATGAGAAGAATAGTCTCTTAACCTATTAAATTGAATAGTATGAAGTATTATTTTCTTATTCCTCTTCTTTTTGTGAGCCTTATGCTTCTTCCTAGAGTGACACAGGCGCAAAATGAATACGGTGTGAAAACACCTGGTTTGGTAAATGATGCTCAGAAAGGAACGCAAGAGTTTGGAAAAAATTTTTTCAAGAGAGTACGTGATGATGAAAAGCGGATGAAAGATTTATTTGTGTTCGAAACCAATCCTCGCAGCGTGAGTATTACAGGCGTGGTAACTACCACGAACAATCTTTTGTTGCGTGTGATTGTTGCAAATGGGAAAGAATATTTGGTAGATGCCACCAATGCGACAATTACACGTTATTCAGGTGCGACCATCAATCTTTCTGAGGTTGCGCTGCAAGATAAGCTGGTGATACGTGGTCTGCTTGAGGGTAACACCATCACTGCTACATCTATTCGCGATGTCTCACTTCGAGTCAAAAGTGTTCAGTTTTACGGCAGTATTGTTTCGCTTGATGCCAATGCTAATACATTTATGTTTAAGACCGAAAAAGATGGTCAAAAAACCGTACAGCTTTCAGCTACAACCAGTATTAAACGAAATGGTGTACCGGTAAATTTTAGTGATTTAGTGGTAGGACAGCAGGTATATGTGACGGGGAGTTGGAATGTGCGTACGAGTGTGATTGCTGCCGCTGTTGTAGAAATAATCCATCGTTGGAGTCCTGTATTTGTTCAAGGAAATATTATGTCTAAAACTGATACCATGCTCACTATAAAAAGAAGTAACGGTACAGTATATTCCTTGGATATAAGTCAAGGAATGCTTCTTAGTCGTTTTTATAACCCGCTAACCTCGGCCAATCTAAACATCGGTGATATTGTCACAGTGGGAGGAATTCATCTCAATGATTCTACTGAAGTGCGTGCATTTATTGTAAGGGATAGTATGAACTATTCAAGCGCGTTATAGCAATTTCTTCGCGAGGAGTTGTATAAAAAAATAATAAGATAAGGTTCATAAGAAGAGTTTTCTTCAGATTTAGTATTAATTTTTTCATATGAAATTTTTTTTCTCTCGAACAGCTCTTGTGTCATTTATCACTATGTCAGCAATGGTTTTTTCACCGTTCATTGTCAGTGCTGAACATGCTCAAGGTGATAGCAATCATCATGAAGATCGACGTTCTGCAACCACAAGCACCCCGTCTTGGTATGGGAATTTTTTCGGTCGCTCGGTAAAACAAGCCGGATTTATCACCTCAGTTGATGGGTTAACACACAGTTTTAAGTTAAGTACCCCAACTGCTGCTACAATTCTTACTACAACAAGCACAAAAATTTTTGGTCCTAACGGTTTGCCGCTTACATTTAGCGATTTATTTGTTGGTAATCAAGTGCGGGTGAGTGGCACCTTTAATTCGAGCACTCAAATAACCACTGCCCGTACCATTCAAGTTATTTTTTATGAAGCTTTGTCAGTACCCCTTACCCTCAATGGTACACTTACCTCAATGGGGACGAGTACAGCGGTGACAGAACTCGTGATTCGGTCCACTAAAGTGACCTCTCCGGTGGTAGGAGCAGTTCGTTCAATTTCTTCAGTAAATCAAGATGTGACGGTTGCTGTTAACCCAACCAGTATAATTTTTGATGCTTATGGAGAAAAAAGGATGGTAAGTGATTTGGCAATTGGGGACAGTATGCACATAATTGGCTGGCTTGATAGAACAGGCATCGTCAGCGTCAGTACTCTGCAAGATATGTCTCTTCATTTGATGCCTGCCTATGCAGATGGGGCTATTACCATCATTAATTCAAGCACACAAAGTTTTGTGCTGGAGACAGAAAGTACCACCTATACTGTTAAAACAGGCCCCACAACACGCATTGTTATTCCCCTCGATATAACACCGACATTTGAAGAGTTACAATTGGCGGATCGAGTGGTGGTCTATGGGGTCGTTAATGATCAAACTAAAACCATTTTTGCTACCTCGGTCCATGTCGTTGATTAATGGGTTAAAAATAAAATAAGGGTAGTGATTTTTCTCGAAAAACATATAAAAAACCTTCGATGCATTTTATCGAAGGTTTTTTGATAGTAGCTTCTCAGTACATTAGTTTATTCAAATAGCCACTACCTTGGGTCGAAGATGGAGATCTCTACAACCGAGCAGGCGAGAGTTTCCTTGCACTAGATACCATCTTTTATTTTTACGAAAGAGTATGCCGGCGGCATACATTTGTTGGCTATTTTTTAAACCTGCCTCAATATGGGCAAAATCTATTTTTTCATTAAGATGAGTTCGTATTTCATCAATCGTAGTCCAGGCGCGGTCTCTAGAATCACAATTCAGCATATTTTTCCAGTCAGAATCAGTTATTTATGTATAGCCGCTTAACAAGATATATATAAAAAAAGCGTTCAGTTGAACGCTCTTTTTGTGCTTTATTCACAATTAAATAGTACGGCGTGCTAATAGATGGAGCGGAGGCGGATGATGAAGGTGTCTAGCCACAACTCCACAGCATGTGGAGTGGGAAGTTCTTATTTTGAGGATAGAGTTTTTTTCTGCCGACTAACCACGATCTCGCACAAGGTATAGGCCAGTTTAACCTTGCTGCATCCTACACTGCAACCAGCTTCGGTGAGGCGCGGAATAAACTGTTCTGATACAGAGGTGCCAATAGTAGGGATGCTGTGCCCCGTCAGCTGCGGACTAATTTTAGTAATGAGATCGGTTCCGAGTCTACCCGGAAGACGATAGTCTATGACCACCGCAATCAAACAGGCAAAATTTACGCCTCTCAAAAATGATTCAGCCTGATCGGCATTTTTTGCTTGTTCAATCACTACTTCGTGGTGAGGAATGCTTTTTTCGCTAAGTAATTCCTGGAGGAAATCACGGATTTCTCGAAAGAAATCATCATTGTCTTCCACGATGAGAATAATGAACCGTGTCATCATCCGTCTCCTTTTCTATAACAGCTTCGCCTTTTTTCTTCTTTCCTTGCGACTGTTATAGTATGTTAATTCTCCACACCCACTTGAGCCGAACCTCCGCCATCACAGGTAATAATGTAACTACCAACTTTTGTAATACTCACCACGGCAAAATCATATCCTTGTAGTTGATATTTTTGACTGCCAATACCAATTTTGTGTGCCTGACTATCACGATTATCCAGCATGAATTTAACTCCTTTTTTGATATTGAGCGATCCTGGATTTCCTGAGCACCGAGCAAATTGAAAACGTAAACCTTTTGTACCGTATGTGCTTAATGCATCCATGTACGTTTGAGTAGATGTCGTTATGAGTGTTCCGGAATTACTTTTGATTTGAATGACGCCTGGTTCAATCACAGCCGACACGGCCAAAGTGTCGTAGCCATCATCTGACGTTGTGACAGGGTTTTCTATTGAAGAAACATAGGCAGACGTTGTAGGGGTTTCAGATAGTTTGGTAGAACAGCCTGCGCCCATGCTCGTCAGAGAAGCAATTAAAATACATAGAAGGAAAAATTTTCTTTCCATAATAATCAATTAATTCGAGTATTAATTTTTTTTCCACTCTTTTTTAAATTCTTCCCATTTATCACTAAGCGTTTTTTTTAGCTCTTTGATGGCATTTTTTTCGAGTTCTTTTTCCTCGCCAAATTTTTCTGTTATTTCGTCTACGGCATCGTTAAAGGCTGCTTCGGTAATTTTTTCTGCATGTCTAAATTTTGATTTAACTTGTGTGTAGAGATAAAAAAGTTGCACATCATTCCATCGATCTTTGAGTTCTTTTGAGAGGTATTCTTTTGCGTCATCAGCCAGATTCTTTTTTT
Organism: uncultured Gammaproteobacteria bacterium; assembly: GCA_964444705.1. Lineage (GTDB taxonomy): Bacteria > Patescibacteriota > Patescibacteriia > Magasanikbacterales > GWA2-37-8 > CAYUHX01. The sequence continues at coordinate 24,840 of CAYUHX010000007.1, forward strand.
CGCTATATGCAGTCACCACTGCCTCGACCGCTCGATCATAGACTTCTTTGGTTGATTCTCCTAGATCTTGCATCTTTTTTTCTAATTCTCCATACACTTCTTCTATATTTGTTTTAAGCCTTTCTTTTAATTCTTGACCTTTTTTACTTTGTGAGAATGCAAGAAGCACTGCGCTCACAATACCACCAACTAGCAATCCTTTTTTGAATGTATTGTCCATATTTTAAAATTATTAATTAATTTTTATACCACTGGTTTCTCGCCCTTAATTATTCGAATGAGTACAACTATGATTGCAAGAACTAGAAGCAGATGAATAAATCCCCCCAGGGTGTATGAAGTAATAAGTCCTAATACCCATAAAATGAGTAATACAACGGCGATGGTCCATAGCATAAAGCGTATAGTTAAAAATAAATTAACCTCTCTTATGTATGACGATTGAGAATGTAAAAAATTACAGATAAAAATAAAACCCATTTTTAGCAAAAAATGGGTTACTCACATCAGTCGGATGTGCTTTAGAGTCCGAGCCGTATTGGTGCTACTTCTTTTGATATAGCAGGAATGGAAAAAGTTGTTACTTCGTTTGAGAAGGCTTCTTTTGCTGGCAGGGCAATTATACCGATTGCAGGACTGCTTGTTTGAGTAGTTGTTACCAAAGAATTATTTTCAACTGTGCGAGATAGTGCTTGTCCGCTTGCACTGCTCGTTGCAATTTCAAGAGTTGTGGATGGTAGCAGTGTTTGAGCTGGCGCTAATGTTACAAAAGATTTCGCAGTAGTTGATGAGGTGCTCTCAGTGTGTGTGGTGCTTATGAGGGGTGATGTAGTAGGGGAGTTTATTTCTAGGGTGCTAGAATTAGTAGCGCTATTTTTTTGCTTTATTGTGAAGACAACGTTATTGTTATTTGAACTACTGCGCGTGCTTGATGTTGCTGGTAGTGTTATCTGAAGGGGGTGGATAGCATCATTTGTTGCGTAGGTTGACGTGGAGATTGTTGTGGTCTCGGAGAGGGAATATTGATACGCCGTGAAGGTGTTTTGAATGAGGGTGGCTATCGCATTCCCTTCAACTACTTTACCGTTCAGTTTTAGTTCTTCGATATATTTGTCAGCATCTATGGTATGTTCCTGTATGGCGTGTGCAGCTTCGAATGCAATATGCTGAGGAGCCTGACCCGTTGTAGTTAATTGTTTAACTTCTTCCAGTCGTCTTTTTATTTGATTGGCTTCCCAACGGGCCTTGCTTTCGGTGCTCAAGCTTAATATTTTGCTCACTCGTTCGTTCACGTCTGTTTTAACTATATATAAAAAATCTCCAGGAATAGTTTTTTCTGCAGCAAGCACCATCCCTCCGCCTAGACATATACATACGACAGCAATGATACTTGCAAATTGTAGTTGTTTTAGATTGAATCGTGAAAAGAAACTTGAAATAAAAAAAGTTCGTATATTTCTGCGTTGATCTGATCTGGGGTTGCTCAAAGGCTTTTCACTCATGAAAAGTGATAGATTTTTTCGTATTGTCTCCTTAGTTTTAGGGTCAAATTCAACTTGTTTTTTTGCTTCTGCCACCATGCTTTCCCACGAATGCATATGATTATACTTTTATATATTGTCGTACTAATATTAAGGCTCGATGTATTTTTACCGATACATTATTAACCGTTATGTTTAAAATTTTTGCAATTTCTCTTGGTTCTAATTCGTTGATATAACGTAAAATTAACAATTCACGCTCGTCTGGGGGCAATTTATTAAGAAGCGCATGCACTTCTTCTTTTATGATTGTTTTTTGAATTACTTTTTCGCCATCAATAGATGGTTCAAGCGTCGGTGAATTTTCTAATACTACTTCTAAACTAGCTTCCGTATGTTTTCGACTTTGATCAATTATTAAATTTCCCGCCACACGATATAAAAATGCTTTCAAATTATCTACGGTCTTGCCTTTTTGGAGAAATTCCCACGTTTTCATAAATGTCTCTTGAACTAGTTCTTCGGCTCGTGATTCGGAAAAAACCCTAAAAAAAATATAACGATAGAGCTGGTCGGCATGTTCGTCGTACGCTTTCAAAAAATTCTGCTCTTCGGAAAAATGCATACTATATGACGAAATAAGACTCTGCTTCTTACAGATTTAAGCAATTGCAGAAATTCTATTCATTTTAGATCATTTTAGAAATTTTTTATTTCGTTGCCACTATAGAACATTTTAGCTTATTCTGCAACCAAATTGTTATTTATTGTAAGAATAGTAGTAGGCCAACGTCATTAAGTATAGACATCGATTAAAAAATACAATTCTAATACGATCGTTGTTCTAGAGTATTTTAATTCATATTGTATACAACTAATTTTTGTTTATGACCATTCCATCTCTTCATCATGTCAATTCAGATAAATTAGAAAAGGAAGTAGATCGTTTGCGTCACGAAAGAGATGAGGCTCGCGAAAACGAAGAAAAAATTGAACATGAAGCAGCCAAAGAAAAACAAGAGGCAATCGAACATGATCAAAAACGCGAACAAGAATTTAAACAAGAGCAAGAAGAAGCTGTGGAAAATCAAGAAGCCATTGAAGAAGAATTACGCGTCGAACAAGGTAAGAATGAAACAATGGAACTCCTTGAAAGAGGGTATAGAAAAGGTCTCGAATTAGGAGAAAAAGAATTGGCTAAAAAAAAGCAGGAAGAAAAAGAACAGCAAAAAAAAGTTGAGGAGGAACAAAAAAAAGAAACTGAAAGTGACATCGAAAATGAAACAGCCAAAGAGTCAGAATAGAAATCGTTTAGCCGGTAAAATTGACTGACTTATTAAAATACCATTTGTAATAATCAAATGGTATTTTTGTTTTTGGTGAGAAAATTTAGTGTACTCCTAGATTGCGCATTTAGCGTGAGAAAATAATTAAAAAAATAAGCACTATTGCAGTGAGTAAAAAGAATGAACCAAAGGTGTAGCTAAAAAGTAGAAGAGCCTCTTTCTTCTTGCCTTCTAAATACCACAGAATAGGTTTGCCAAGCATCAGCGAGCCGGTAAGCGCAGCGGAAAAAACAAATAGCATGAGCATAAAAATAGGAATGAACACAGTGTCGGTTTGCCCTACATTATGTTTTCCAGTGTAGTAGGCAGAGGAGGCGATGATAGCGATGTATGTGGTTGTAGCAACAGAATTAAAAATTGCTGATTTTAAGATGGGTTTGTGCATAGTAGATTTAATTATTTAATTTTTAGATCAGATTTTTTGTACTCCCTTGTTCCGGGTAAAAGTTTTTTTCTTTTCCATGAGTGCCTTGCTTCGTTAAGGGAGAGATTGGGGTTGTTGAGTAAAAAATCGCGAATATATCGATTGTATTCAAATTGCGGAGCAATTATTTTGTGATGATTTTCTTTTTTATCTGCTTCAAATTTTTGCCAAGCCTCGATGGCCTTTTTCAATGTTTGTCCGGTGTTTTTTTTCATCCACTCCATAAAAACTGTGGTGAAATGAAAATGTGGACCAATATGTTTTTTAAAAAACGATCGAACATTTTCATTGTTATGGTAATTGTCTGTTATAAGAGTTTCTGGTTTTAAAACAGCTTTTTTCCAATCAAAGGTCGAAGTGGGCTTCTTTTTAGTTTTTTGAGGTTTAATTTTTTTAGTGGTCAAAAAGTAGTAAATGCGCTCAGTGATTTCAATTTTATCGCCCGAGGTAGGAAGTTTTGCTTGTGTGCAAAAAGAAACTAGCTCTTCTTTGAGCCAATAATAATTTTTAAATTCTTCAGGTGGTATGCTTGGGTTAAGGTCTGGTCGAGAGGCATGCATGAGACGCGGATTTTATTTTTTAAATAATACCATGTGGTTTTGATTTGATCTAGGTATAACAAAAATAGAGTTAAAATATGTTATATTTTTTGTGCTTATGTACCTGAGTAGTTGAGATTTTTTTGGCTAATTCGAACTATGAAATAACTTTGTAAACGATGTGTAAATAAGAATTTTTCAAAGATTTTACTTTTTGTAAGACCAGCGCTTTTACATGTTGCAATTCATTTTCTTTACGCAAGGAAAAACCATCAATCAACGAAGAAGTATCTTTGCCCCCGACTAGACAAGGAGACACTACTATTGATACCTGATCAATGAGTCCAGCACGAAGTAACTCTGCGTTCATATTTCCACCAGATTGAATGGTGATCTTGTTCATTCGGTATTTTGTTTTAAGGTCAATGAATAGTTTTATCCAATCAATTTTTTTTGGATAGTATAAAATTTCCAAGTTTTCTAGATTTCTCATTTTGAAAGCGGGGTGGTTCTTGTTGTTGGTAACCAAAAATAATTTACGTACCCATTTTGTTAGATATAATACACCGCTTTTTGTGAGGTGTGGTTTATTGTCAACAATTATAAAATTACACGGTGACTTAAATTTTGGTTCCTTTTTGTCGTTAACGCCGATTTTTGCCATGACTCGACCGGTATTAAATGAATTAATATCAGTCATTTTTTCAATTTCGTAATATTGATGCAGCCCTTCTTTTATTCCTTTTATCTTTTTTAAATCGTTATCAAAATCCCGAGAATCTACATCACCGGTTGATATTTTACCATCCGCTGAAATAAGCATGAATAATGTTGTTTTCGGTTTGATTATTTTCATGTAAAAAAATTAATGTTGTAACTTATGCTCTAGGATGCTCTTTATATTATTAAATGCAAGAATGATTATACACAGTTCTGTTCCAAACTAGATTTATGGACAGAACAAAAAAATAAAACACTAATTTTAGCGTTATAAGAAGTGCGTAAAAGGCACGAGTGAACTGATTTTTTCTCTCAACCAAAAAGAAAAACAGAGCTTTTAACTCTGTTCATACTATGTTGCTCGCATACTTGGATAGTTGGCGAACTTTATTTATTCGGAGTCATGAATGAAATCAGAAAGATATTCCAAAATTTTGTAAATCTTTTTTAAGCTGCTCATTATCCCTAAATAGGATAGGATGGTAGCCAATCTCACCAGCTTTTTCTAGACTTTTATTGGCATCATCTATAAAAATTGTTTCTTGAGGTAAAACATTTAGTTTTTCAAATAATGCACAAAATGCTTCTTTGTGGGGTTTTTGAAAACCAATTTCAGCTGAAATAAGAATTACATCTGCTAAATTATGTATTCCTTTTGCTTTAATTTCTTCTCTTAATTTTGTAGTATTATTGCTTAAAATACCAATTTTGAATCCCTTTTGTTTTAGTATTGGAAACCATGATAAGAGCTCGGTGTTTAGTTTTTTGTTTGCAACCCATTTATGTACCATGGCTCTAACGGCAGTTTCTATCTCGATGCTCGTATTAAAATTCGAAACCGTTTTAATAATTATTTCTTCCCAGTTTTGATTTTCAACATTTGTTAAATGGTTGTTCTTAAAATATTCTGTGCGGAAATCAGCAACAGGCACGTTTAACAGCTCCGCAATCTTTGGCATTATTTTGCCATGCTCATACAGTTCTATAACACCACCAAAATCAAAACATACAGCTTTGATATTTTCTACCATAATTGTATTTGTTAGCTCGCATACTTGGGCAGTTGGCGAACTTTTTTGAGTAAAAATCACTCATTTAACATAAAGTATTACAATAACTTTATCATAGGGTTCGAATCCTATCCAGAGTAGTGCCTTGGGTAAAAATCGAAAATGCTTTGATTAGCAATAAAAACATAAGCAAAAAAAGTCACTAGCGAACCGTTTATTTTCTCTCAAGTAAAAAGAAAAACAGACCGTTTTAGTCTGTTTGTCCAATTCTGCTCGGAGACTAGGATTCGAACCTAGATACACGGATTCAGAGTCCGTGGTCCTACCATTAGACGATCTCCGAAGATATTTTTTTGGTGCGGCCATTGTAGCACACAAAATGGCTTCGTCAAGGTCGAAATGGGCGCTCGTGCTAGCCAACCACTTCACCACCAAATTGGGCAGCCAGATTCATAAGATCATTTTCAGGAAGAGAAGAAGAATCATCTGCTATGACTACTGGTGCTGCCACCACATGACAGTCAAGAGAGAGGTTGCGCTGATAGACAGAGAAAAGAGCGGTGTCGATGAGTTTTTTATTTTTAAATTCAGCTAATTTTTCTTGATGAAATTGGTACGGGACTTTAATAGAAAGACTGTTCGCTTCAACGTTTTCGAGAGTGCACATTTTGAGCACAAAGGTGAGGGCGTGACTCGTTTCGCCAAGTTTTTGAATAAAATTTTCCCAGCCAGCCTTGGCTTCAGCCAAGGAGAGTGCGCTGGTAAGAGCTGCGGGGCGAGGGGCTTCTTCGGATAAGACAATTTTTTCTGCTGGTTTTTGTGAAGAAGGGGGAGGGGTGGTTAAAGGGGCGGACATCTTTTTTTCAATTGGAGCAGGTGGGGTGGGTGGTGAAAAAGATTCAGTTTTTTTAACTGAAGGGTTTATGGCTGTGTCTTGAGGAAGACAAAATTCTACCAAGAGTAGTTCAAGTGGTAGTTGGGGTATTGGGGAAGTTTTGATATCGCGGCGTCGAGCGGCGCAGGCGTCGAGCAGACGCACGAGCTCCGCGCTGCTGCATTTTTTTGCCAGACTGAGAAGTGTGTTTTTTTCGTCTTGACTGTAGAGGGCAAGTACCGTTTCAAGTGGTCCAGCGCTGTGAATGATAAGGAGTGCCCGTACTGTTTCAATAAGGTTGAGGGCAAATTGATCAAAAGAAAAACCTTCTTCAGCAAGAGTAGAAAGAAGGTTAAAACCAGCGGGTAAATCTGGAGTGAGCACGGTTTGAAGAAAGGCAAAAATAGTGTTGTTGTCGGCAGAAGGAAGAATGAAAGTGGTGTCAGATTCTTTTATTTCGGTTAGATTGAGAGAGAAAATTTGCCCAAGCAGGCTTTCGGCATCACGAAGACAGCCTTCACTTTTGACAATAATACGATTAAGCACACTTTTTTCAACAGTTATTTTTTCGGCTGCACAAATTTTTTCTAATCGTTCGCGCATGGTTTCGTAGGGAATTTTTCGGAAAGCAAAACGTTGACAACGTGACACAATCGTTGCCGGAATTTTGTGAAGTTCGGTGGTGGCGAGAATGAAAATAACGTGAGCGGGTGGTTCTTCAACGATTTTAAGCAACGCGTTAAATGAACTCGTTGACAGCATGTGTACTTCGTCGATAATAAAAATTTTGTAGGCTGATTTAGTTGGTTTGAATTGGGCATTTTCAATAATATGTTCGCGCACATTATCAACGCCCGTGTGTGAGGCGGCATCAACTTCGATGACATCAATATTGTGGCTACTGGTAATTTCTTGGCACGAGCTGCATGCTTCGCATGGTTCTGATTTTCCTTTTTCACGGTTGTAACAATTGGCTGCCTTGGCGAGTAATCGGGCGAGAGTGGTTTTTCCAGTGCCACGCGGACCAGAAAAAAGATAGCCACCAGCAAGCTGGTCGCCAGCAACTTCGTTCATGAGGGTGGTGATGATGTGTTCTTGGCCGACAACTTCGGCAAAAGTTTGGGGGCGATACTTGCGATAAATAGTAGTCATAAAAGTTCCTAATACTAAGTTTCTAGTTCCGTATAATACATTGATGAAGGAACTTTTAAAGGGTAGCTTCGCTAAGGTCGAGATTGTCAGCCCGAGGAACGCCGAGTTGTGACCGTTCCATAATTTCGGCTTCAACAATTTCACGTGGGCGGCCGTATTTGAGGCGAGAAAGCTCTTTGATGGCTGCAGCCAATTCTTTGTTGCCAGGTCGTGGTGGGTACGTCATCATATTAAATGGTTTGGCAGCAGTATTATCAATCAATAATTTAGAATAGGCAGTAAATTGTTCTACATTGATGAGGTCGTAGGCGCTAAAAACAGGGGCGTATTCCTTGGCTAACACTTCGGCGTCTTCTGGGCCAATACGGAAGGTGACAAGTGTGCCTGCGTTACCAAGCACTGCGTCGCGCACTGCAGTTTTGCCTTTATTGTCTTCAAGCTGTTTCATGTATTGATGGGCGATGATAAGTTCTAGACGATACTTGCGGGCTTCAGATAAAATAGTAGCAATTGAATCAGTGATAAAGTTTTGGAATTCGTCGATGTAGAGAAAAAAATCATTACGTTTATCTTCTGCCATAGAAGCTCGTTCAAGAGCCGCCATTTGGAGTTTTGATACAATAATCATACCCATGAGGTTGGCATTAATTTCACCAACCAACCCTTTTGCTAAGTTGACAAGTAATATTTTTTTCTGATCCATCACTTCGCGGAAATTGAAACCAGAGTGCGACTGGCCGATAATGTTGCGCACCATAGCATTTTCAGTAAAACGGCCTACTTTTGAGATGAGATAACCGAGCATTTCTGATTTGTGGAAATCAGAAGTTTTGGCCATTTCTTTTTCCCAGAACGCACGCACTACGGGATCTTTCAGTTTTTTCTTCCATTTGGCCACAAACGTGTCGTCGGTAAACATGCGTGGCACCTCAGCGATAGTGCCCGGGTTTTCCATATCAGCCATCAGTGTTAACATCACATTACGCATTTGATGTTCAAACATCGGACCGATCATTGAAGGGTCAGTTACCATTTTATAGAAAATGGCGATCATTTCTTGGGTAGCAAAATCTTTTTGTTCTTCAGTGCGAATTTCGAGCATGTTAAGACCAATTGGGCGCTCAACATCAGACGGATTAAAATAGATCACATCATCAGCGCGTTCTTTGGGCACATGCTGCAAAACATATTCAACAAAATCACCGTGCGGATCAATGACACAGACACCTTCACCATTAAGCACGTCTTGCACCGCCAAATTTTGGATAAAAACAGATTTACCACTACCCGATTTACCAATGGTGTAAAGGTGGCGGCGACGGTCGGCTCGTTTCATGCGGACAATCGTTTCTTCACCGCGATACACTGCGCGACCAAGAATGATTCCTTCGGTTGGCATATTGGCTGGCGGTGGTGCTTTGCGTGCGCCAAGCCAATCAACGTGGGGTGTTTCGGTGTGGGGGTTAGGTAAATGCCAAAATCCTGCCATCTCTTCGGTGTTCGCTACCATGTAGAATCCTTCGCGCATGCTGCGATAAATAGATTCGCTGATGAGCCGTTCGGGGTTTTTCGGAATAGCTGCACCAAATGAATTGCCGTAGCGATATACGTTATATTGTCCAAAAGAGTGGATAATATTTTCAAGATTAGATTGAGCTTTTTCTTTACTGTCGGCAGAACTCACGAGTCGAATAGTGATTTCGAGTCCGCCATGGCTCATCTTTTCTTCCATGTTTTTGATCATTTCTTCTTCCATCTGGGTGAGTTGGTATTTGTGCCCTTCGCTGTCTTTGCTCTTGGAGGCGAAGACTTTTTGCCATTTTCCAAGTTCACGCAAAAACCACCCGCGTTCTGCTACGTGTTCAAATTTTTCTCCTTTTTTAATATCACGAATGAAATGCACACCTTGTTTGCGCCAGTGAGGCGAAGCGGGTCGTACAATGTATTGAATAATAGCACCTTCGGTTTCACCGATTTTACTGAGCGGGTTTAAAATGGCAAGCAGGGGATCAGAGTCCATTTTTTTGTATGTTTTAAAGGGGAAGATTGATTTATGTTTGAACCATAAATATGAACCCACTACATAGCTTTGAGGTTGAAAAATATTATAGTCTGGTTCTTCGGTGATTTCCGCATGGGGGTATTGAGCATGAATTTGTTGGCTGATAAAATCTTTCAATTTTTCTGGCATGGCCACGTAAAAGGATATTTTGTTATTTTTGACAACAATTTCAAAAGAAACATGGTCGTTGCGACCAAAAAACCATTTCGCAATTCCTTTTTCTGGCTTCAAACCAGCAATGGCTGAAAAAAGGGTATCAGCCACTGCCACTTGCTCACGCACTTGATTGATATTTTCTTCAGCGGCTTGTTGACTTTCACTCTTTTTTTCTTTTGGAACTTTAATAAGAAGAATAGTGCGGTGAAAAGCTTTACCCTCTTTATTCTGTGCATGAAAAATAGCTTTTAGCACGTATAAAAAACCAACAAAACCCATGACGATTAGAACGTAGAGTAGAAGAGAGAAGAAAAAAGGATTTTGGTTGAGGTAATCAACAAAAGACAGGAAAAGATCTTTAAAGTAGGCGATGTCCATGCAGGTATGATTATTTTTTCAACGCCAAAATTTTATCGGCTTTAATTTTAGCCTCTTGGATAAGAAAAAATTTGTTTATGCCGGGAAGAAGTTTGAGCCAATTCAGAATCAGGGTAAAAATTTTTTTGATCTTTACATGTGTGGCACTCAGTAATACTCGGATTTTAACAGCTGTTTCTTCGCCCCGGATTTTAAATTCTTCTTTGGCGACTGGTGAAAGACGTTGAAATGAGTCGTTTAGTCCTTCTTCAAGTACTTTTTCAATTTTAACTGCCACTTCATCTTTTGATGAGGGGGGTAGTGGTTTGTGATGGCGTGGGTGCACCGGTGTGGTGGTTTTTTTTCCTGCTCCTTCTTTTTCACCACCACCAGATTTTTCGCCGCTTGTGGGTTCGCCCTGCTCAGGAAGAGGTTGAAGTTCAACTTTTGGGGACGACGTATCGAGACCGTCGTTGCTGTCGTGCTCGACAGCACCACTTTCCCGAAAATAATTTTTTTTGATTTCTTTGTTAACCATATCAAGAATAAGTATACCACACCAATGGGGGTTTCGCCTATGGTGTGGTTACTGATGATTTAGTAACGATTGTCGTTCCTCCTTCGTGATCCTGTAGTTGGTAGCCGGCTGCTTCGATTTCTTGGCGCAGCCGATCGCTTTCAGACCAATTTTTGGCTGCGCGGGCAACGTCACGTTGTGTTATAAGTGATGTGATTTGTTCAGGTATCTCTAGCACGGGCATTTTTAGTTTTCCCTGTCTTTTTATTTGATCAAAACCTAAACCTAACACCTGATCAAAAAACATAAGAGTTGCGTGTTTGTCATCGCTCTGTAAGTCAGATTTTAATACTTTTTGTAGTATTGTTAAAGCTTGTGGTGTGTTTAAATCATCATTTATTTTTTCAATAAAGTTTTCGCAAAATTGTGTATCTGGTTTAGAGTTTAGTTTAAAAGCGTCTCCAAGGGCAGCTATTTGGCTGTGTATATTGTGTAAACCTGCTTCTGCAGCTTTTAAGGCTTCAAAAGAAAATGTGAGTTGTTTGCGGTAGTGGGTTTGGAGTACAAAAAAGCGATAGGCGAGCGGGGAGATTCCTTTATCTTTGAGGGTTTGAAGGGTGATAAAATTATCTCCTGATTTGGCCATTTTTTCTGTACTTATGAGCAAAAATTCACCATGGAGCCAATAGTTGGCCAGTGGTTTTCCTTCAGCCGCTTCGCTTTGAGCGATTTCATTGGTGTGATGCACAGGAATGTGATCAATGCCGCCGCAATGAATATCAAACGGTTGACCGAGAAACTTTTCAGCCATGGCAGAACATTCAATATGCCAGCCCGGAAAGCCAATTCCCCACGGACTCGGCCATTCCATTTGACGTTTTTCTTCGGGAGGAGAAAATTTCCAAAGAGCAAAATCGTGAAGATTCTTCTTTTCACCCAGTTCAACGCGTTCGCCAGCGCGCAATTCTTGTTTTTTGAGACCCGCTAGCTTGCCGTAATCAGGTAGTTTGGTGGTATCAAAATACAAACCATCATTGGTTTTGTAGACAAACCCCTTGTCTTCTAATTTTTTAATAAGAGCAATTTGCTCGGCAATATGGTCGGTGGCTTTACACCAGGTGGTGGGAGATATGATGTTGAGATCTGTAAGATCTTTTTTAAAGGCCGTGGTGTAAAAATCGGCAATTTCCCAGGCACTTTTGTTTTCTCTTTTGGCTCCTTTTTCCATTTTATCTTCGCCGTTATCCGCATCGCTGGTGAGATGGCCGACATCGGTTATGTTCATCACGTGGTTAACCTCGTAGTTGTTCGCGCGGAGTGTTCTTTTTAGAATATCTTCAAAAATATAGGTACGAAGATTGCCGATGTGGGCAAAATGGTATACAGTTGGTCCACACGTATAGAGGGTCACGGAATCTTTACGAATTGGAGTGAAGATCTCTTTGGTTCGAGTGAGGGTGTTATAGAGATGAAGAGACATAGGTGCGATTAGGTTTTCTTACATAGGGTAAGTTTAACTAATTATCGCTCACTTATCAACAGGAGGTTGTTCTTTGCGGCGCTTTTTTGCTATACTTGAGGGTGGCCGTTAAGTGCTGAGAGCCGCCAAAAGTGTGCTCAGGCAAAAAAGACAGCTGATTATTTAATAAAGGACTAAGGACTTTAAAACCTTTGTTTCCACGGTATGTTTTTTTCTAAGCCAAAAGCACAATTAGGAATTGATTTTGGGGCTGGTGGAATTAAATTGGTAGAGTTAAAAGAAGAAAAAAAACGTCCAGTGTTATTTACCTACGGTTTTTCTTCTGGCTACCATGATGTGCACGAGCTGTTTGTGCCGTTACCTGAATCTTCTTCGACAACGCCTGAAATTCGTACCGAAGACAAAAATGCGGTAAAAGCAGCAACCACAGTTGATCCATCTAAAGATGAAGCACGTATCGTTCGTTACGCTGAACTCATAAAGGAAGTGTGCAAACAGGCTAAGGTTATTTCAAAAACTGCTGTAGTGAGTTTGCCGGTATCTGCCGTGTTTCATACGCTTGTTACGTTACCTTTAGTTAAAAAAGAAGAGCTGGATCGTTTTTTGAAATCTGAAGTTAAAAAATTACTACCGTATCCGCTTGAAGAAGCAGCTCTTGATTATGAAATTTTGCCAAGTCCGCCGGAAAGTAAAGTGCTTAAAATTTTGGTGAATGCGGTGCCGCGTTCGTTGGTATTGTTTTACTCTAAAGTTTTTCAGCGGGCTGGTTTGAGACTGCTTGCACTTGAGCCAGAATCAGTAGCACTTTCTCGATCGCTTATTGGCCGAGATGCAGTGTTGAGCATGCTAGTAGATATTGGCGCAGAGCGGACTAATTTTTTTATTGTTGATGCCACAAAGCCGATTGCACACCAAAGTATCGAAACTGGTGGAGTAAAAATAAATAAAGTTTTGCAAGATATTTTGGGGGCAGACGCTGAGATGACCGAACAATTAAAGCGCGATTTGTTCGATCATCTTTTGTCTTCTCCAGGACAAACTCCTCTTGGTTCAAAGCTATTTACGGAGTTGTTTCTTAGTGTTATTGATCCGATTATAAAAAAGATTGAATATAGTTTTGACATGTATTTACGGCAAACTGGTAATGAAGGGAAACATCCAGAAAAAATTATTTTGACTGGAGGCGGGGCTTATTTGCCTTATTTGGCACAGTATATTGCTGAGTATTTTAAGGTGAAATGTTATTTAGGTGATCCGTGGGGGAGGGTGGTGTATCAGGAAGGTTTAAAACCCGTTTTAAGTAGTATTGGTCCGCGCATGTCGGTGGCTATTGGTCTTGCGCTAAAAGGTATGGGTGCAACCTAAGAACACATCAAGGCGTGATTTCTCATTTAATGTAAACTATTAATTTACTGCTATGGAAAAAGAAAAAATTCATGTACTGCTCGTTGAAGATGATGCTTTTTTGGCAAGTATTTATCAGAAAAAATTTGAAATGGAAGGAATGAAAGTGAGTTTGTCTGAGAATGGAGAAAAAGGTTTGCAGGATGCCAAAAGAAAAAAACCTGATCTTATTTTGCTTGATGTGCTTTTGCCAAAATTAGATGGTTTTGCGGTATTAGAAAAATTAAAAAGCGACCCAACCACGAACGCTATTCCCGTTATTTTGCTCACTAATTTGGGACAGAAAGATGATGTCGAAAAAGGTCTCCAGGCTGGCGCGGTTGATTATTTAATTAAGGCACATTTTAAACCTTCAGAAATTGTTGATAAAGTAAAACAAGTTTTGCATATATGAGTCGATTATTGGCAAATAATAGAGAGGAGGTGAAAACATGGACAAGAAAGGTTTCACTTTAATTGAGCTTTTGGTAGTTATCGCGATTATTGGTTTGCTTTCCACTCTCGCGGTGGTGGCGCTTAGCTCAGCGCGTTTGAAATCAAGAGACGCGAAACGTGTTTCTGATTTGAAACAAATGCAGACCGCTTTGGAGCTCTATTTCACCGATCAAAACGCGTACCCAAGTCAAAATGGTACCCTCGGAGCAGGCAACTGGGCGTGCTTGAATTCAGCTGGATGGCAAGCCACCAATTGCGCTAACCCATATATGGCTCGCGTGCCTGGTGACCCAGGAACCGGATCGTATGTCTACTCTGTCGGAACAAGTACATACACCATTACTACAGCCTTAGAAGGTACGGTAAATGGATTGAGTAGTACAATCAAATTGACCCCCGCCGGAATTGGACAATAAGAATTCTAATGACCAAATCCTCCTGGTTTTCCAGGAGGATTTGTCATTAAGATAGAGGTTGTGGTTTTGGAGGTAGAGATTTCTGGGAGGGTTTGTTTTTAAATCAGTGGTATGTCTTTTTTTCTTTTGGGATGGCCGCTTTATTTTTGGGTGGCATTACTCGGCCTGGTGTTAGGGAGTTTTTTGAATTCGTGGATTTGGCGCACGTACGAAAATATTCGTGTGGTGGCTGGTCGAAGCATATGTGTCACTTGTGGGCACAAAATCGTGTGGTATGACAATATTCCGCTTCTGAGCTATCTGTTTTTGCGAGGAAAATGTCGAATTTGTCATCATCCAATTCCGTGGCATTATCCATTGGTAGAGCTAACTACCGCAGTTGCCTTTCTGCTTATTTCTTTTTACCATGTCAACCAAGTGTCGTTTGATACAATTAGATTTTTTAGAGATATTTTTTTTGTAGTGCTTTTAATAGTTATTTTTGTATATGATGGATTATATAAAATCATTTTGCCAGGGTTAGTTTGGCTCGGAACTATTATCGGTTTTTTGTTCAATCATTCTTTAGTGTATTCGTTGCCAACATTACTTCTTGGCGGTGCAGTGGGTGGCGGGTTTTTTTTGGCTCAATTTTTGATTTCTCGCGGTCGATGGATTGGTGGTGGAGATGTACGAATGGGAGTTTTAATGGGCGTTTGGTTGGGGTGGCCACTCGTTGGCGTAGGTTTATTTTTGGCATATATTTTGGGGGCACTCTGGGCGTTGTTTCTTCTTTCTACTAAAAAGAAGACTCTGGGGTCAGAGGTTCCTTTTGGTACTTTTCTTTCTTTGGCAACAGTAGCAACTCTTTATAGTGGTAATTTTTTGTTGACCTGGTATTTGAGCTTATTAAAAGGTTAAAAAGTATGGGAACTCCTCAGACAATACACACACGAATAGAACGTTTGAGAGCTCAAATTGATGATTTGCGTTATCGTTATCACGTGCTTAATGATCCTGAGGTGACTGATGCTATGTATGATGGTCTTATGCACGAACTTCGCACCATTGAAAACGATCATCCTGAGCTTGTGACGCCTGATTCTCCAACACAGCGAGTGGCAGGCGTACCGCTTGATAAGTTTGAAAAAACCGTTCATGTGGTTCCGCAATGGTCATTTAATGATGCTTTTAGCGAAGAGGATATCCAGGATTGGGAAGAACGTATCACAAAGATGCTTGAGAAGCAGCTTGGCATGCGACCGTCTGACCTTGATTATGTGTGTGAATTGAAAATCGACGGTCTGCACACCGTACTCACGTATGAACGGGGCAAGTTAAAGCTTGCTGCGACGCGTGGTGATGGAAAAGTGGGTGAAGATATTACGCAAAATATTAAAACTATTCAGAGTGTTCCTTTGACGCTTTCAGCACCTGTTGACATAATTGTGGAGGGTGAAATTTGGTTGGGAAGCACTATGTTAAAGAAAATTAATGAAGAACGAGCCAAGAAAAATGAAGCTTTGTTTGCCAATCCTCGTAATGCTGCAGCAGGAGCGGTGAGGCAGCTTGATGCGCGTATTGTGGCCGAGAGAAAATTATCGTTTACGGCCTATGATATTTCGAGCGCTAATGCTCCAGCCACTCAAGCTGAAGAGTTGGCTCGTTTGCGCGAGCTCGGTTTTAAAACAGACCATAATTGGCAGGTATGCACATCTGTGCAGGACATTTTTTCTTTCTATGCTGATTGGACACGTCGACGACAGGGCGAAGAATTTTGGATTGATGGCGTGGTTGTAAAAGTTAATCAAAAAAAATATCAAGAAGTCTTAGGTTTTACCGGCAAAGCACCACGTTGGGCAATCGCCTATAAATTTCCCGCAGAACAAGGAACGACAAAAGTAAAAGAAGTATATGTGCAGGTGGGTCGAACGGGAGCCCTTACACCGGTTGCGTTGCTTGAGCCGGTGAAATTGGCTGGCACCACCGTGACACATGCGACATTGCATAATTTTGATGAGATTGAAAGGCTTGGCTTAAGAGAAGGTGATACGGTGGTGGTTGAAAAAGCGGGTGATATTATTCCTAAAATCATTCGGGTGCTTACAAAGCTTAGGAATGGTGATGAAAAAGAAATTAAAGTACCGGCGCATTGTCCGGTGTGTGGTAGTGCTGTGGGTAAACGGATTCCAGCCACCAGCGAAGAAAGTGTGGCACTTTATTGTGCAAATCCACGGTGTTATGCGCAAGAGTTAGAAAGAATCATTCATTTTGTAAGTAAAAAAGCATTTGATATAGATCATTGTGGTGAAAAAGTGGTGGAACAGCTTTTGGAAGCAGGATTGATTAAAGACGCGGCTGATTTGTTTACTCTTACGGTGGGTGACCTTGAGCCATTAGAGCGTTTTGCCAAGAAATCAGCAGAGAATTTGGTGAATGCACTGGTGAGTGCAAAAAAAATTACTTTAGCACGATTTATTGCCGCGCTTGGCATTGCTCATGTGGGTGAAGAAACAGCAGAAGATTTGGCTGCACATTTTCAAACTCTTGATCGACTCATGCGTGCTGGAGAAGAAGAGCTACAGGCTATGCATGGGGTTGGGGATAAAGTAGCTCGAGCGATAGTTGCCTATTTTTCTGATCCGGTAGCTTTAAATTTTGTGAAAAAACTTTTGCAAAATGGTGTCGATATTATTCCGTATAAGATTTTGCTTACAACTCAACGTATCTTGGCTGGCAAGACGTTCGTGCTCACTGGCACACTCCCAAACATGAGTCGTGATGAAATTAAACAGAAAATAAAAGAGCGTGGGGGCGATGTCTCTGAATCGGTGAGCAGTCGGACAACAGCAGTAATTGCCGGTGAAAACCCTGGTTCAAAATTAGAAAAAGCATCCCGTTTGGGTATTCCGATTTGGGGAGAAGAAGAATTTTTAAAAGTACTGTAGGTGTGTTACCATAGAGGAGCTATGTATATTCAATGGGAAGAAAAAGGAATGCCATTAATTGAAGAAGACTTTGCCTCTCCAAGCGTGCGAAGTATTCTTAGTGATGTATTGGTTGAAAAAAAAGTGTATGCACCTGTGAGTTGCACACTTTTACCAAAGGTGTGTGATGATCTTATTGCGCCCAAAGAATTGGAAAAAAATATTCGTATTATTTTGAAGGGAGTTGATTTTGAGGAAGCTTTCCTACACCAAGATCGTTTAAAAAATTTACGTACCTTATTTTTAAAGAAAAATTTTTCTCCGGAAGTAATGAAAGAGTTGGGTCTGGTTTTTGAAAAATTAAGTTCTTTTTCATCTCGTCATAAAGCGAAGGAGAAAGCTGTGCTGCAAGGTACGGTTTCAATAGTGCTTAGTGATCGAAATATATTTAGAAAAGAAGTGACTCTGGCTCTTGATTCAAAAGCTCTTTTTATTGCTTCAATCAAGAGAGCGTACGCTGAGATTTTTTCTATCTCAGCTTTAATGTCAGTAGAAGGAAAGGGGCTTGTTGGTGAAAAAAGAATCTCTTTAGTTATCCAGCTAATTCCAGAGATGGGTAGGCCTATGAAGGGGCTGCGTGCTGTTGTGCGTACGTATGATTCTCGATCAGGATCAAAAAGAATAATTGAGATAGAGGTACAAAAAAATAAGCAGAATAGCGTTGTTCAACGTATTTGTGTAATTAAAGATACTCTTTCTTCCTCTTATCCATGCATAGTAGCCTCTGAAGCTGGTCAATCTAAATGGATTTTATCTCGTGAAGAAGTTCAAAAATTGGCTCTTTGCGCACGCTCTTTTGAAGAAAAAACTAATCAGCAATGGAAAATAGATTGTGTAGCGAACGCTGAAGGTGCATGGTACGTTACGAGATTGCAACCTCTTTCAGAAAGAAAGATGTCACTTGAGCAGGCCACACAAACTGATTTTCGATTCGTCGATACCATGGTTACTCCGATTGCACTAGGAAGAAAAATTGGGCGTCAGATTGGTCAAGGCCCCGTGCGCGTTGTGGCATCTCCGGCTCACTATCGGTTAGTGAGTCCAGGTGAGGTGGTGGTGGCGCGAGTTCTGGCGCCAGGGTGTGCTGCAGCACTGTCACGTGCAGCAGCCGTTATACTTGAAGATGCTGACAAAAATGGATATGGCGCACTCGTGTGTGAAGCTTCTCGTATACCAACCGTTTTTGGTGTTGCCCGGGCAACGAAACTTTTTAAAAATGGCGAAGAAGTTACCGTTTCTTGTGCAGGCAGAGAAGAGGGTGCCATATACAAAGGTGCGATTCCCTTTGAAAATTGTACACTAGCCCCAGTGCGTTCAAATGCGTTACGTCTGGTGGGAATGGAGCTGATAAACCCACTTGAATCTCCTTCTTTTTCGGAGGGAGTTGCGGGGGGAATGATAGTTCTTAACCCTGAGTTTATTTATCAAGTTCTTTTAAAAACTACTTCTGAAGCTCTTGTTCAGCAGGTAGCGTCTAAAAAAAATAAATCAGGGTGGACTCATATTGGTAATGCGGATCAGTCAGCATTTTTTCGTTTGGTAGATATAATCGCGTATGTCACGCATTTTTTTCCCGAGCAGAAAATCGTAGTACCTCTTACGTTGAAAAAAAATTCTACAACTCTCTTGACGCTCTATGCGCAGATGTTGGTGTATCTAAAAAAAGTGTACGGCCTTTCAAAATCGATTGGTGTGGCGTTGCGGCTTGAGGTATCTGACACTTCACTACAAAGCGCTCGCGAGATTTTTACCAAAGCCGGCTTATCGGAAGAAGAAAGTCCTTTTTATTTACAGCATGAGCAAGGTGTGGAGACTGAATCGCTGTCGTTAGAAAATCTTTCTTTGGTTCAAGGCGTGATTGTAGGTTTTGATGCCGTTTTGCACTATGGAGAAAAAATAAAAAACACGATTCGACAATTGATTCGTCGTATACACCAGGCTAAAAAAGTAGTTATTGTGCAGGGTGATGCGGCATTGGAAAATAGTGATGTAATCGAATTTTTATGCCAAGAGAAAATTGATGGATTTATAACTCCAAGTTATGGCACATCCGCGCTTAAAAATATGCTTTCTCGCGTTGAAAAGAAAATTGGTTTTTCCTTCAATTCTTTCTCTGCAGCTGTGTTGTCTAAAGCCTTGTCAGTAGCTGGTTTTGTGGGGCTTGTGGTGTCTTTGGCTGGGTATACCTGTGCCAGCTCTCCGGCAGCCTCTCTTCCTTCTCAGGCAGCTGTGCAATCCGCGGTGGCTCTCGAGGTGAGCAAGCTTAAGGTTGAGCTTCGTCAAGAAATAATGAATGAATTAAAGCAAGAACCCGTTGAGGTAGCCTATCAAGAAGATGGTTTTGCCTATTTTAGTCTTCATTATCCAAGCAATTGGCAGGTAACACATCAATTAGAAAAAACCATTTTTTCTTCAATCAAAGGAGACAGTTGGTTTTCAATTGCACGTGAAAAACGTGGTCCACCACCGGTTTCTTCTTCTACTCTTTGGTTTGGTTTAGTATCGGTAGCACATGCGCCCACGATAATTACATCCTCTTCTTATAACGAATTGTTGGTGTATCCAGCTGATAAAAAAGATAAAACAATGTTAGTGATTCGAGGTGATCCTGAACATTTCTCTCAATTTATTAGTAATATTTCTTCATTCCGTTTTAAATCAAAAAATTGAAATAAAAAACCGGATTAAAACATCCGGTTTTTTTAATATTCTCGTTTTAAGCTATGGAGAGGATTCTTCATCGCTTGAAGCGAGAGGGGTGGCTTGGCGCGGCGGGGCGCAAGGTGTGCCACGAACCTTTTAGGGGCGGGGGAGGGTCTTAGTAGAGATTACGGCGTTCAGGACGATCGCCACCAAGACCGTTTTCAGCGCCTTCCTGCCCAATGGATAGGAAGAAAGCACTGCGGAGTTGATTATGAGAACTGTTGGTCCCACCACCACTCCTCCTGGTACAGTAGCGAGCACAAACCAACTCACTCTTGAAATCCAGCGTTGGATTTTGAGTAGGCGATTTTGTCGCTCCGTCGACATGCCCCGTTTAGAGGGCGCAAAATGTTTGACGAGCTTTCTCATGCACCCTCCTTTCTTTCTTTGTTTAATCTGCCAGAAGGCAAATCGTAGCATTATAGCGCATTTTTCCGTCTTTGTCAAGGTATGGTAGTTATTTTTTTGCTTATTTTAAATAAAAAATCGACCTGAAGTCGACGTGAGAAATAGAGATAACAAAAGATTGAGAGAATTTTTATCTCATAACCGTGTTAGGGGATTAACGCATTGTGATACAAAGAAAACGACGGGTCAAAACTAGTTTTAAGGAGCGGGATATTTATTTTGCATGAAGGTATACGTGAGCGCAGTGACTTCTTTTATGGTGGTGGCTAGGGCATTAAAATCAGTGCCCTTTGTCATGATACAAAGAGAATAGGGATGTTCGGGGAAATAGATAATGCCACAATCGTGGAGTTCTTTTGTTTTTTGAGAATTAAGATTAAGATTACCAAGGTCAATTTCACCAAATTTTTGTGCCCGCGGGGTGCTGCTTGGTATACCAGCAGCAATTCCTGGCGGAAACTCTGACAATGAAAGTAGGTGCAATGCTTTTTCTGACATTTCCCAATTTAGATACGTGCCATTGTAGAGTATTCTGACAATGTTGGCATAGGTTTTAACGGTCATAAAATCACCTTCTGCTTTGAGAGGAAGTTCAATGCCAATATCTCTGTAGATTTCAAGAAGAAGATCGTTATTAAAATTATTAATGAGTGGGGTGACTGCGTTGTTGTCTGAGTAGACAATGAGTCTTTCGAGTAGTTCTTCGACAGTATACCAATGCCCGGGAATCATAGTTTTTGTTGGTTTGTAATGTTGTTCTTGATTGAGATCGGATTCGTCTGAGTAGAATAGTTTTTTTTGTAGCACCTGTGGGTCAGATTCGGCTAGTTTAAAATAGGCGATAAGAGTCGGTACTTTCATGAGACTGGCTGGAAAGTATGTTTCGTCTGGATTGACGCTTAGCCACATGCCGTTGTTTCCAAAATAGACAGAAACAGCATCTGCATCGTGGGAATTAATTTTTTGTTCAACTAGTTTTTTGATTTTATTTTTTAATTCAACAAGTTCATGAGGCTGCTTGTCTTCAGCTACGGCGCAGGCAAGGAGGGGATTGATAAAGGAGTATCCCTTGTCATGAAAAGAGTTTTCTCGAAGAGGGTCAATTATTTTTTTTGTGGAAGCGTGGTTGGTAGCGCGTGCGAGCACATATCGATCAAGAGCGAGGGTGGCAACCGAGCTTACAAGAATGCTTAGACCAAGGTACACCAAAAAAAGAGGCTGTCTCAACAGTGGTGTAGAATATTCTGAGGAAGAAATAAGCGTTTGATTTTTTTTACCCATGGGAGTTGCGGGCAGGTTTGTGGAGTTAAGTACTCACTTTATTACCAATAGTATTCAATTTTATTTCATTATGCAGGCTTTTAAAAAGGTTTGTCCATCATTTTTTCTACTATTTTTCGTGTGGCAATTCCAAGAACACCCGTTGGATGTTTGAGATGAAGTGGTTTTAAAATAAGATCTGCATATTTAGTTTGAAAAAGGGCGAGGGCCTTTAATGTGGCCGGGCCATATACCACTGATTCTTTTCCGAAGGAGCCAGGGCCTTTTTTGGCGACGATAAATCCATGTGTGTTGAGGAAAATTTGCAGTGCCCGTACATCAGCACCAATGCTGCCAAGCTGGAGCGTTCGTTTGAAAAAAAAGTTTTCTGGTTTGGTGGGAAGATTTGGTTGAGAAGAAGTTGTGGAGAACGGAATAATTGGTTTGGATTCAGGGTAATCGCAGTGCCCCGGGTAAAGTGGCGAGGCATAGCGGTTGAAGTTGAGTGCTTTTGGATCAGAACAACCAAAGCCATAGATATAGCTGCCACCACCACCATAAGTGTCAGTGCGCGTAATCGGTGAGGTGATTGTTTCTGTGTTGCCAAATAGTGCAAAGATTGAAAAGCTGTCTGTAGTGCAGGTGACAGTTTTGTTGGTGGTATTTACTGCGCAGTCGCTCAGCGGAGACCACGTATCGGCGTGGTAGTGATACAAAGTGAGTGTAGTAAGATCAAGCCCTACCACATCTTCGTCGGTGTAGGTGATAGAAATGGTAAGGGGAGACGCGAACGAATCAAGTATGGTTTGAGTGTCGATGAGCGCTTTAAGGTCAAAAACCGTGCTACCGACAGTGGTAAGATTGGAACGTGGTTTTCCAAGATTGGCTAGAATGGTGGTGCTGTCGAAGGCTTTGATTTGAAAACTGGCAAGAGATGAGGAAGTGGTAAAGTTGATCGGTGTGGTAAGCGAAAGTCTTTGTGCACCTCTCGTGAGCTGGGTTGAGCTAGAGACGGAAGTAGAAATAGGGGTGTTGGCAGATGCTAAAATAGCAGCTCCGCCGGTGCAGCCGGTGGTGGTAAAAACAGTGGCACTTGAGGTTACCGCGTTAGCAGCATTGTCAAGAGATACCACCTTGTAATTGTACATACTACAGGGAAGAAGGTGTCTCAGGGTTAAACTGTGGGAGGTGGTCATGTCGTTACCAGTATCAGTGAGAGGAGTTGAGGAACCAAAATTAGCATCTGCTGAAAAAAAGATTTGTGATGACGCTGCTTCAGTTGTTGTCCACTCGATAAGAGTACTAGTCGTGCGTGGGGTGGAAGTGACTGCAGAGATTAAGGGCGCTACAGTATCAATGATTACCGAAGCTGTAGCGGCTGAGGAATAATTACCGCTGGTGTCAACAGCAAAAAGGCTGTAGTAGTAAGTGGCATCAGCGAGACCTGTTTCCAAAAAAGACGTCCCTGTAATAGTAGAGCTTACTAAAGTGCCGTCGTTGGTTGAGGTAGGAAAATCGAATATACTACGGCGAATAGTGATACTGGAAAAATCAATATCAGCGGGGTTAGTCCACGAAAGATTAACAGTTGTGCCACTGCCTGAGGCGGTAAAAAAAGCTGGTGCGCTTGGTGCTATAAAATTGAGTGTTATTGATGTTGTTGCGGCGAGGCTAAATTCGCCCAAGGTATCAACTGAAAAAAGGCTGTAGTAGTAAGTGCCATCAGCTGGAGCGGTGTCGTCAAATGTGGTGCTGGTAGATGAACCGGCAAGAATTCCATCGTTGGTTGAGGTGGGGAAATCAGAGGTGCTGCGTCTAATCATTACTGAAGTTCGTCTGGTGTCTGGAATGGCCGTCCAAGACAGATGTACTGTTCCACCGGTTGAAGAAACAACGGGGCTGCTTGGCGCGTCTAACGTCTGGGCATAATAGATGATTTGATTGTTTGTGCTGTCGCTAACATATATTTTGTAATCATTAGCCACAAATATACCAATAGAAATTTTATTGAGTGTATTCGGACTACTCGGACGAAAGAGTTCAATAAAATTTCCAGATGAGTCATATTTTACGATACTCCCACTGCCACCTGCTTTTCTTCCTTCAACAAGCACATATACATTATTAGCGGCGTCAACGGCAACTCCAGAGGGGGTATCGGCCGTGTTGGCATTAGTGGGGTCAACATAATTTTGGGCAAAAACGGAGGAGTTGTTGTTGGAATCAAATTTGATGACTCGGGCGGTACCGGTCACCGCCGCGAGGTTTGTCCCACGATGATCGACGACATAAAAATTAGCATCACTATCAACAGCAACTGCAATAGGATAAGGAATGTGGGAACCAGACAAATTTGCGGTGGATAATAAACTTCCATCTGCAGTGGAGTATATTTTTACATTTGACCCTCCCGGATTTGTGACATACAGTTTGCTGCCATCAGCATTGAGTGCAAGCCCTTCAGGGCGAGATAAACCAGTTATGAAAGTGGATGTTGTGCCATCAGATGCAATTTTTATAATGCTGTTTGAAGTATACGTCGAAACATAGATATTGCCAGTATTTGGGTCTTGTACCATGCCCAATGAAGTGGGGTTTGACATGTTGTAGATGGTTGGAATATTACTGCCTTCTCCGTACAATCGAACTGATTTTCCATCGGTTTGGCTACTCGCATTCACCACCATAATAGTACCGGTGGCGGTGACGTAGAGTTGTCGGGGAGCGCTGAGTCCGGCT
The DNA here is from genome assembly GCA_964444705.1 of uncultured Gammaproteobacteria bacterium. GTDB lineage: Bacteria > Patescibacteriota > Patescibacteriia > Magasanikbacterales > GWA2-37-8 > CAYUHX01. The sequence goes on from CAYUHX010000007.1 coordinate 49,289, forward strand.
GAGGGCATGCTTGTGTTTGTTAGCACAGCGGTGCTTGGTTGAATGAGTGCCTTGGCTGCTGGTGTGATAATAAAAAAACCTCCAAAGAAAAGGAGGGAGGTAATTATTTTTAATATATCATTTTTGATAGATTTATAAATTTTTTGTCTAGGGGTAGGGTGTTAACTATTTAATTTTGGAGTATTTGTTTTATAAACAAAAAAGTAATCCAAGGTGGATTACTTTTCCGCGAAATTCCTGGCGGGGTCTACGGGACGATTTCAGAACTCTAAATTGGGTAGAGGCAATACAAGATTTAGGATTTAGTTTAGGCGTTAAAAAGTTGCACTATTTTTTGAAATTACCTTAGGAATTAAAAAACAGCCTTATTAAATAAAGTACGGCTGTTTTTTTATATCTATCTCTTAAGAAGCATCTTATCTTTCCAAATATAGTTAGAAAAATAAGATGGGTAGCTTCTCAAGAGAGGCGGCCCATCAAGTCTATTTGCACACTAGCGTCGGGTCGCTGGCGACTAAGTCTCTTCGTTCCGGCTCTTGCCGGGGGTGGGGTCGCTCTCGAGGAAGGGCTTGAGTTCGCTTTGAACATGAGCGTTGTCTCGCAGCTTGCCCAGTGCTTCTTCCTGAATCTGCCGGATACGTTCCCGGCTGACCTTGAAGAACTCTCCCACGTCTTTGAGCGTGAGACCTGTCGCTTCCTCGATATCGAGCAGGCAGCTCGTCTTTGGGTTGGCATCTTCTGGTGTGCTGTAGGGCACGAGTCGAATGATTCGGCCCAAGCTGTCGATCTGCTTGATGAACGTGTTGAACGGGCAGCTTACCCATGGACAGGGACGAGGCCCGTTCCGGCAGTCATCTCGCTTAGTGGGACGCTGCTCGAGCATGGGGTGCAGAACGGGTAGTGTGACCAGCTTCTTCATGGAAACCTCGTGTGTGGCTGATGGGGGGGGTGTTAAGTCAAAGGACAAAA